>DATJJE010000001.1:0-24887 GCA_035492455.1 Vicinamibacterales bacterium
TGTTTGGCATGTTTGAACGCGTCGCCATTCGAGTTGTGCGAGAGCGCGAGTTGGAGCTTGTCGGTGCGCTTTTTCAACTCGTCGGTCAGCTTCGTGGCGACCCCAAGCATCTTGGCGCCCTCGGCCGACCTGCCGCCTGCCGATTTCACGGCCGACACGCTCTGCGCGACCTGCTTCTGGTAGTCGAGGGCAGCCGGCAGAATGTACCGGTTCGCCATCAGCACCATCAACTGACCTTCGACGTTCACGGTCTTGTTGTACATCTCGAGCATGATCTCGTAGCGCGAGTGCAGCTCACGTTCGTTCAGCACCTTGTATTTCGTGAACGCCGCGATCACGTCCTTGCTGACGAGCTCCGGCAGCGCGTCGACGGTATTTTTCAGGTTGAGCAATCCACGCTTGCCGGCTTCCTTCTCCCACTCCTTCGAGTAGTTGTTGCCGTTGAAGAGAATCCGCTTGTTCTCCTTGATCACCTTGGGCAGCAGCTCCGCCGCCGCCGTCTCGATGGACTTGCCGTTCTTGGTCGCCCTCTCGAGCTCGGTCGCCATGTAATCGAGTGATTCCGTGACGGCGACGTTGAGCGCGATGTTCGGGTAGGCGATGCTCTGGCCCGACGAGACGGCGCGGAACTCGAACTTGTTTCCGGTAAATGCGAACGGGCTGGTGCGGTTGCGGTCGCCGGAATCGCGCGGCAGCTTCGGCAGCACCATGACGCCGGTGTCGAGCTCGCCGCCCGACTTGGTCGACTTGGCGCCACCTTTTTCGATCTGCTCGAAGATATCGGTGAGCATGTCGCCGAGGAAGATCGAGATGATTGCCGGCGGCGCTTCGTTCGCGCCGAGACGATGATCGTTGCCGGCGTGGGCGACGCTGGCCCGCAGCAGACCCTGCCATTTGTCCACCGCTCGGATGACGGCCGCGCAGAACACCAGGAACTGCATGTTGTCGTGCGGCGTGTCGCCCGGGCTCAGAAGGTTGTTGCCGAATTCGTCGGACAGCGACCAGTTGTTGTGCTTGCCCGAGCCGTTGACGCCCGCAAACGGCTTCTCGTGCAGCAGCGCCGCCAGACCGTACTTCGGCGCGATCTTCTTCAGGAGCTCCATGATCATCAGCTGATGATCGGCGGCGACGTTCGCGTTCTCGAAGACCGGAGCGATCTCGTACTGGCTCGGCGCGACCTCGTTGTGGCGCGTCTTCACGGGAACGCCGATCTTGTACAGCTCGGTCTCGACCTCGGTCATGCACGCGAGGACGCGCTCCGGAATCGCGCCGAAGTACTGGTCTTCCATCTCCTGCCCCTTCGGCGGCGCCGCGCCGAAGATCGTGCGGCCGGCGTTGATCAGGTCGGGCCGGTTGAAATAGAAGTTGCGATCGATCAGGAAGTACTCCTGTTCCGGACCGCAGGTCGAAAACACACGCTCGGCGGTGGAGCCGAACAGCTTCAACACGCGCACTGCCTGCGCCGACACCGCATCCATCGAGCGAAGCAGCGGGGTCTTCTTGTCCAGCGCCTCACCCGTCCAGCTCACGAACGCGGTCGGGATGACGAGCGTGACGTTGTTCTGCGTGTACATCAGGAACGGCGGGCTGGTGGGATCCCACGCGGTGTAGCCGCGCGCTTCGAACGTTGAGCGCATGCCGCCGGACGGGAAGCTCGAGGCGTCGGGCTCGCCCTTGATCAACTCCTTGCCGCGGAACTCGGCGATTGCGGTCCCCTCGTTCGTCGGCGACAGGAAGGAGTCGTGCTTTTCCGCCGTGATGCCGGTCAACGGCTGGAACCAGTGTGTGTAGTGCGACGCGCCATGTTCGACGGCCCAGTCCTTGAGCGCAACGGCGACTGCGTCGGCGGTCGCGAGGTCGAGGGTCTCGCCACGCGTGATGGTGGCGCGCAGCGCGCGATATGCCGCTTTCGGCAACCGCTCCTGCTGCACCTTGTCGTTGAAGACGAGGCTGCCGAACAGTTCGGCGGCCTTGATGGGCGTCGGCGAAGTGCGTCCTTCGGTCGTCGACCACTCGCGGATGCTCTTGATGGCTTCTGAAAGCGCTGCGGATCCCATCGGTGCGGTGTCCTTTCCGTGCCTTGTGGTGGTAGTAGGGCTGCCCTGAAGAAGTGGCGGCTGAGAAGTGAGAATTATGCACGATTGAACGATCACTTCGCAATAATCGGCGCGCGAACCACGCGAAGCGGATCCGTTTCGTGCAATGCGATCTGCATATCTGTGCACAGCGCGCATGATTTAGATAACGCGCTGCAGTTTCGGGCGCCATTTCCCAGCTGATCGGCTCGGATCTCGTGCGTCGATGCAAGACTTTGGCGATCAGTGTCTTCCCGCGATTGAAGCACCGATATCGATATATGTATATTTAGAGATGTTTGCAGCAGGCCTCCGCGCTCTTCCGGCTCCTCTCTGACTCCACGCGGCTGCGCCTGCTGCGCGCGCTGGCGCAGGAGCGTTTCAACGTCACCGAACTAACCGGCATTCTCGGCGTCGCGCAATCGAGCGTTTCCCGACACCTCGGGCTGCTCAAGGACGCGGGGCTGGTCACCGAAGAACGCGAGGCGGGCTTCGTCTACTACCGCGTCGCGGACTCGGCGCGCGCCAACGGCAATGGCGCGCTCTGGTCGTTGCTGCAGTCGCATTTCGATGCCGGCGCGAACGATCGCACCGTCCGCGCCGACGAGGCGCGGATGCAGGAGGTCCTTCGGCTGCGCAAGGAAAACTTTGAAACTCACGGCGATGCCCGCCAGTTGGTGCCGGGCCGCAGCTGGGCGGCGTGGGCGCGCGCGCTCGGTCACCTGCTGCCACCACTCGACGTGGCGGACATCGGCTGTGGGGAAGGCTATCTGACGCTGGAAGCCGCGCGCTGGGCGCGCACCGTCGTCGGCATCGATCGTTCAGACGAGGTGCTGGATCGCGCAAAAGCGCTGGCCGCACGTCGGCATGCCTCGAATGTCGAATGGAAGAAGGGCGACCTGGCGCGCCTGCCGCTGCGCGACGAATGCGTGGATGTCGCGCTCCTGTCACAGGCGCTGCATCACGCCAGCGATCCGGAACGCGCCATCGGCGAAGCCCTGCGCGTCCTTCGTCCAGGCGGCCGCCTGCTGATCCTCGATCTGCGTGAGCACGATCAGGCATGGGTCAAGAACCGGTTCGGCGACCGCCACCTGGGATTCTCCGCTTCCGAACTTGAGAGCCTGCTGCGCGGCGCCGGAGTCACGGACGTGCGTGTTCAGGTCGGCGCCAGCAAGGCCGGCGATCCATTCGCTGTGCTCATCGCCAGCGGCCTCAAGAAGGGACTGAAACGCTACGCATGACGACCACTGACCGCCTCCGCGACCTGCTCGCCGAGCGCATCCTGATCCTCGATGGCGCGATGGGGACCATGATTCAGCGCTACCAGCTGACGGAGACGGACTTCCGCGGCAACCGCTTCCGCGATCACGGACACGACCTGAAAGGAAACAACGACCTTCTGGTCCTGACGCGCCCAGACGTGATCGCCGAGATTCATAACGCCTACCTCGCGGCGGGCGCAGACATCATCGAGACGAACACCTTCTCGTCCACGGCGATCGCGCAGGCGGACTACGGCCTTCAGTCGATTGCGTACGAACTGAGTGTCGAAGGCGCGCGTGTGGCGCGCAAGGTGGCGGACGAGTGGAGCCCGAAGACGCCGGAGCGCCCGCGTTTCGTCGCGGGCGCAATCGGTCCGACAAATCGGACGCTGTCGATTTCGCCGGATGTCGGCAACCCGGCGTATCGGGCCGTGACGTTCGACCAGGTTGCCGCCGCCTATCGCGATCACGTTCGCGGCCTCATTGATGGCGGCGTCGATGTCCTTCTGCTCGAAACGATCTTCGACACGCTGAACGCCAAGGCCGCAATCGCCGCCATTCTCGACGTGTTCGACGAAAAGGGCGTTCAGCTGCCGCTGATGATCTCAGTGACGATTACCGACCGCAGCGGTCGCACGCTGTCGGGTCAGACGCTCGATGCGTTCTACACGTCGATCCGGCACGCCCACCCCTTCAGCGTCGGCCTGAACTGCGCGATCGGCGCACGCGAGATGCGGCCGCATCTGGCGGAGCTCGCGCGCATCGCGGAGAGCTACGTCACCTGTTATCCCAATGCCGGCCTGCCGAACGCCTTCGGCGCCTACGACGAACTGCCCGACGAAACGGCGACGCTGCTGCGCGATTTCGCCGAATCCGGCTTCGTCAACATCCTCGGCGGTTGCTGCGGAACAACACCCGAGCACATTGCGGCAGTGCGCCGCGCGGTTGCGGCCTCACCGCCGCGCCGCCTCCCGGATCCCGGATCGCGGATCCCGCATACACAGCTCTCCGGCCTCGAGACGCTCACAATCCGGCCCGACTCCAACTTCATCATGGTCGGCGAGCGGACGAACGTCACGGGCTCCAAGCGCTTCGCGCGGCTGATTACGAACGACGATTACTCCGAGGCGGCTCACGTCGCACTCGATCAGGTGCGCGGCGGCGCCAATATCCTCGACGTCAACATGGACGAAGGGATGCTCGATTCGGAAGCCGCCATGACGACGTTCCTGAATCTGATCGCCACGGAGCCGGAGATCGCGCGCGTGCCGGTGATGGTGGACAGCTCGAAATGGAGCGTGCTCGAGGCAGGCCTCAAGTGCATCCAGGGCAAAGGAGTGGTCAACTCGATCAGCCTCAAGGAGGGTGAAGAGGATTTCCTCCACAAAGCGCGCACCGTCCACCGCTACGGCGCCGCAGTCGTCGTCATGGCGTTTGACGAGCAGGGACAGGCGGACACCGTCGAACGCAAGCTCTCCATCTGTCAGCGCGCCTACAGGCTGCTGACTGAAAGAGCCGCCTTCGATCCGCTCGACATCGTCTTCGATCCGAACATCCTCGCCATTGCGACCGGCCTCGAGGAGCACAACGAGTATGCGATCAACTTCATCGAGGCGACGCGGCAGATCAAGGCGACGTGTCCGGGCGTAAAGGTAAGCGGCGGGATCAGCAACCTGTCGTTTTCCTTCCGCGGCAACGACGTGGTTCGCGAGGCGATTCACTCGGCGTTTCTCTTCCACGCAATCAAAGCCGGCCTCGACATGGGCATCGTCAATGCCGGTCAGCTCGTCGTCTACGAAGACATTCCCAAAGATCTGCTCGAGCACGTTGAGGACGTGATCTTCAATCGCCGACCGGATGCCACTGAACGCCTCGTGCAGTTCGCGGAGACGGTCAAGGGCGAAGGCAGCAAAAAGACGATCGATCTGGCGTGGCGCGATGCGACGGTCGAACAGCGACTCTCGTATGCCCTCGTGCACGGTGTCGTGGATTACATCGAAGCCGACGTCGAGGAGGCGCGTCAGAAGACCACACGGCCGCTGGATGTGATCGAAGGGCCGCTCATGGACGGGATGAAGATCGTCGGCGACCTCTTTGGAGCAGGCAAGATGTTCCTTCCACAGGTCGTCAAGAGCGCGCGGGCGATGAAGAAAGCTGTCGCCTATCTCCTTCCCTACATGGAGGAAGAGAAGCGTCGCAGCGGCGATTCACGTCAGGCACAGGGGAAGATCGTGATGGCGACCGTCAAGGGCGATGTCCACGACATCGGCAAGAACATCGTTGCCGTCGTCCTCGGTTGCAACAACTACGAGGTCATCGATCTCGGCGTAATGGTGCCGGCCGCGAGGATTCTGCAGACCGCAATCGACGAGAAGGCCGACATGATCGGCCTCAGCGGACTGATTACCCCCTCACTTGACGAAATGGTGTTCGTAGCCGGCGAGATGGAGCGACGCGGCATGACCATGCCGCTGCTGATTGGCGGTGCGACGACGAGCAAGCCGCACACGGCCGTGAAGATCGCGCCTGAATACAGCCCGCCTGTGGTGCACGTGCTCGATGCATCGCGCGCGGTGGATGTCGTCTCCAGCCTGCTTAGCCCGGCACAGCGATCCGGATTCGTCGACGCGAATCGCGCCGAGCAGCAGCGCGTTCGCGAGCAGCATGGCGCCGTTCGCCGCCGTCCGCTGCTCACGTGGGAGCAGGCAAAGGCAAATCGACTACGCTTCGACTGGCGTCCTGATGTGATCGCCAAGCCGTCATTCACCGGTGCGCGAATACTGGATGACGTGAAACTGGAGGAGGTCGTCCCCTACATCGACTGGACGTTCTTCTTCTCCGCATGGGAGCTGAAGGGCCGCTTCCCGGCCATCCTCGATGATGAGCGTTACGGTGCCGCCGCGCGCGAGCTGTACGGCCACGCGCAAGCGCTGCTGAAGCAGATCGTCGAGCAGAAGCAGCTCACGCTGCGCGGGGTCTACGGTTTCTGGCGCGCGAATACGGTCGGCGAGGACATTCAGCTGCTCGACAGTGATGTGCGCTTCAACATGCTCAGGCAGCAGGAGGACATCGGCGACGGGAAGCCGAACCGATCGCTTGCCGACTTTCTCGCACCCGCCGACAGCGGCATCGTCGATTACCTCGGCGCGTTTGCTGCTACTGCGGGTATCGGCGCGGACGAACTCGTGAAGCGTTACGAGGCCGACCACGACGACTACCACGCCATCATGGTGAAGGCGCTCGCCGACCGGCTCGCCGAGGCATTTGCCGAGCACCTTCACGCCCGCGCCCGGCGCGAGTGGGGATACGGCGCCGACGAGCGACTCTCCAACGACGACTTGATTCATGAGCGCTATCGCGGCATCCGTCCGGCCTTTGGCTATCCGGCATGTCCGGATCACAGCGAGAAGACGAAACTCTTTGCCGTGCTCGGAGGAGAGCGCATCGGCATGGCGCTGACCGAGACGTGCGCGATGATGCCAGCCGCGTCCGTGAGTGGTCTGTACTTCGCGCATCCGCAGGCGAAGTACTTCAACGTCGGACGTGTCGGACGCGATCAGATTGACGACTACGCCGCGCGAAAAGGGATGCGGGTCAAAGAGGTGGAGCGCTGGCTGACCTCTAACCTTGCTTACGAGCCCGACAGAACAGCAGCATCCCCCATCTTTGAAACAACGCGCGCATAAGCGGATCGGGGATGCGCGGCTCGACTCGCCGCCGCAGCGGCCCGGGAACGAATTTCACGAGCATCGATTTCTGTTCGAACGCGCGCATCTCGAGCACCTCGAAGCCACGCAGCCTCTCGTGCAGCTCGCGCGCGCTGTGGTAGCGCACGAACGGGCATCCGCCAATATCCCGGCCGTCTGAATAACGCGTCCACAATTCGATCATCGAATGCCGCAGCAACTGAAGCCGAAGCACGCCGTAGCGTGCGACGATGCCGAGCCAGTTGTAGATGGAATGGCGGTTGTACAGCATGAGCCGCAGCTCCCCGCCAGGCTTCAACACGCGGCGAATCTCTGCCAGCGCCGCGCCGAGATCCGGCACGTGCGGCAGAACTCCCCACGACCAGACGAAGTCGAACGATGCATCCGCGAATGGCAGATGCGTCGCATCACCTTGCACCGCCGATCCATGCCATCGATCGAGCGCCAATCGTCGCGTCACAGACCTGACGCCCGTCCAGGTCAAGTCGAGCGCGGTGAGCCGCGCCCCATGGCGCGCGAGCTCCCCGGAGATCGCTCCGAGCCCGCATCCAACTTCGAGCACGCGCTGTCCACGCAGGGCGGCGTAGTCGATCAGCGCGGCGAAGAGCGGCGCATTGGCCGGCTGCGCGAACCACGCGGCGCGCCGGAACTCGCCATCGATGCGCTCGAAAAACGCACGCGCGGCCCCACCTTCCGATAGATCCGGCCGACCCTGGTGGCCGAGATAATCCATCGGATGCTCTTCCCACCAGAGGCGAATGCTGCTGGTAATGTCGTCGCGGCGGTGCGTCAGGGTCCGATCCGGCGCGCCATTATAGAATCGTCAGGTTACCCACTGGAGCCAGTTTGGAGTACCTGATCAAACAGTACCCGCTCGATACGGGCGCGCTCGAAATTCAGTACATCGAAGAGTACTTCGGCGAGTTCCCGCGCAAGAAAACGGCGCAGGAGATCATCAACCGCCTAAGCGACCGCGAATTCCTGATCCTGATGGCGGTAGCACCGCTGCCGGACGATCCGGGACTCGTCGTTCCTGTCTCTTACAAGATCGTCCACGAGCTGCGCGAGCGTGAGACGGAGCCCAAGCTCGCCGATCTGGTCCTCCGTCTGAAGAACGCCGTACGCTTCGAGGGACGCAAGGTGCTCTATAGCTGGATCGGCGGCACTCGCCGCGACTGGCGCGGCCAGGGGCATTTCCGCGCGCTCACCGAGGAATCCGAAGCGTGGGCGCACGCGGCCGGTTATCACGAGGTGGTCGTCAAAACGAAGAACCGCTTCTACGACATGCGCGGCACGCTCGACCAGCTCGAGTTCAACGTCGTCAAGTACGAAGTCCACCCGCACGATAACCGCGAGTCGAAGGTATATCTCAGCAAGCAGCTCACGTCCGACGTCCTGCGCGCGCACACCAGCAGCCGTACGGTGGTCTTCGCCGATTAGCCGATGAGATCGGACCGCAGCCTCGCGCGCTCGGTCGCCTTTCCGCGCGTCATCAACATCGACGACTTCCGCCGGGTGGCGAAGAAGCGCCTGCCTGCGGTGGTGTTCGCCTACATCGACGGCGGCGCCGAAGACGAGATCACGCTTCGCGAGAACGTCGCGGCCTTCGCTGATGTAAGCTTCCGCCCGCGCAACTGCGTCGCCGTACCGTCATGCGACCTGCGGACGACGGTGCTCGGCGAGACGTTCGATCTGCCATTCCTGCTGGCGCCCGTCGGCTTCTGCCGCATGTTCTATCCGAAAGGCGAGCTGCATGCGGCGCGCGCCGCGAATGAGGCTGGAAGCGCCTATATCCTCTCGACATTCTCCGGCACCCGACTGGAGGAAGTGCGGCAAGGAACGAACGGAACGCTGTGGTTTCAGCTCTACGTCCCTGGTGGACGCGACGTAGCGGAGGCCACGATCGCGCGCGCGAAAGCCGCTGGTTACAAGGTGCTCGTCGTCACGATCGACACGCCGGTCTCCGGCATGCGCGAGCGCGACTTCCGCCACGGCGTCCGTCCCATCCTGCAGGGTGATATCTGGGGAAGCCTTCCGTACGCGTGGCAGTTCGTCACACGTCCACGCTGGGTCGTCGATTACTTCGCCGATGGTCGGCCGAAAGTATTTCCGAACGTGGAGCTGCCAGGCAAAGGCGCCATGCCTTGCGGCGACGTCGGCGTCCTGCTCGAAAGCACGATCGTCACCTGGGAAGATCTCCGATGGATGCGCGATGCCTGGCAGGGTCCCATCGTCGTGAAGGGCGTGCATACCGGCGATGATGCGCGGCATGCGATCGACGCGGGAGCAGAGGCGGTCGTGGTATCAAATCACGGCGGGCGGCAGCTCGATGGTGTGCCGGCAACGCTGCGGGCCTTGCCCGAGGTGCTCGAAGCCGTCAGCGGCCGCGTCGAGGTGCTGATGGACGGCGGCATCCGTCGTGGCGGCGATATCGTCAAGGCAATCTGCCTTGGGGCGAAAGCCGTGCTCGTCGGCCGCGCTTACGCCTGGGCGCTCGGCGCGGCGGGTGGTCCCGGCGTCGCGCGCGCGATCGAGATCCTCAGGACCGACCTGATCCGGACGATGCGTTTGCTCGGATGCGGCTCAATCCGCGACCTTGACCAGTCCTACCTCTCGGCCAACACGCGCCACGATTGCCGGTAGCGCCTCCACGTCCGCAAGCTGCGTGTGGAAGTTGACGATGCATGCGCGCAGAGCATAGCGGCCGCGAATGACAGCGTTCGAGACGAAGACTTCCCCGCCGCGCTGCAGCCGGTCGAGCAGCTCGCGATTGATTGCATTGAGCTGACGCTCACCCTCCTCGCTACCCGCGCTTCGCTTCAGGTCCTCCGGCACGTACCGGAACGTGGTGATGCTCAACTCCTGCGTCATCAGCTCGAGCTCCGGATGTCTGTCGACGGCATCCGCCATCGCTCGCGAAAGACGAATGTCATCGGAGATCATTTTCCGGTAGCCTGACGCACCAACCTGGCGCAGCGCGAGCCACACCTTGAGCGCGCGGAACCCGCGCGAGTTCTGCAAGCCGTAGTCGACGAAATTGGTCGCCTGCTCATCGAAATGGTAGTAAGGCGGATGGTGTGAGAACGCGGCGCGAAGCAATTCGCGATCGCGGACGAGCGCACAGCCCGCTTCGAGCGGCGCATACAGCCACTTGTGCGGATCGACGGCAACAGAATCGGCCTCGCTCAACGCACGCAGGTCATCGGGTGCTTCGGGGACCGCGGCCGCGAATCCGCCGTACGCACCATCCACGTGAAACCACGCGCCGTACTCTTTGCAGATCGCCGCCATCTCAGGCAACGGATCGACGACACCGGTACTGACCGTGCCCGCGGTTCCGATGATCAGACTCGCAACCCCCCCGACCGCCTTGTCGGCGTCAAGCTGCCGCCGCAGCGCCGCAACGTCCATTCGCAGACTGGCGTCGGTAGGAATCCATCGCATCAATTCGGCGCCTATCCCACTGATGTCCGCCGCTTTCTGAATCCACGTATGCGTCTCCTCCGATGCGTAGACGAGACCTGGCTTCGCGTGGCGCGCGGCGAGGAAGCACACGAGGTTCGCCATGTTGCCGCCGCTCACCAGCAGCCCCCCGCAACCGGCCGGATAGCCGATCAACTCGGCAATCCAACGCACGGTTTGCGATTCGACCTCTGTTGCGGCCGGCGCCAGGCCAAACGAGCCGACGTTCGGGTTCAGCGCGGCTGCGAGAAAGTCGCCAAGCATCCCGATCGGTGCTGGCGAAGACGTGATGTAGCCGAAAAACCGCGGATGACCGTTGAACAGCGAGTGATCGAACAGCAGGCGCGTGGTCTGATCGAGCAACGACGCCGCATCCATGCCCGACTCCGGAAGCGGACCATTGAGATCGAGCGCCGAGCGGACGGCGGAAGGCGAGTCGGCGCGTGTAATCGGACCGCGAGGCATGGCCGCAAGGCGCTCCGCGAGTTGATCCACGAGTCGATGCCCGAGCATGCGAAACGTCTCCGCATTCAGGTTAAGCGCCGCCTCGCGAGTACCATCAGTCTTCATTTCTGATTCCTTCGAAGAGATCCGTCTCAGGTCTGCGACCGCCGTTCACGGTGCTGAAGGCGCGATAGAACGACTGCTTGCCCCAGATCGCCATGTGGTCTTCCGGCGGAAGATTCTTCAACTGTTCGTACGCCGACATCTGCGATTCGTGGCACGCAATGGCCTTCCATACAGCGGGCACGAACGGGGCGGTATCAATCACTGTCGTAACTTCCCAGTCGGGCCATGGCACGACGTGACGCTCGACGCCGTCCACAGTGGACGTCAGTTTCTTGAACGCGTGCTGATACGCCGCCCACGTCGATTCCCGCCAGGCGATGTAATAGAGCTTCGAGATGGCGGGCTCCGCCGCCGCGACGATCGCGGCGGTCGCAAACTGACTGATGGCGATGTGGTCGGGATGCCCGTAGGCACCATCGGGCCCGAACGTGATGATGACATCCGGCTGTACGCGTCGCAGATGGCGGACAATCTCCGCGATCACCTCACTCGGCTTGGCGCGATCGAGTTGTTGATCGCGGTACTCGAGAAACGCCACATCCTTCACGCCAAGCACCGACGCCGCCGCGCACAACTCTCGTTCGCGAATCGCGCCGAGCGCATCTGCGCCGGGATGCTGCGGGTCTCCGGGGCGGAAGGTGCGGTAGCGCCCTCCATCGCCGCGGGTAGCGCTCAACAAGAACACTTCAACGCCTTCGGAGGCGTACCTCGCAAGCGTTCCCCCGATGCCCAGTGATTCGTCGTCCGGGTGCGCGAGCACCGCCATCAACCTAAGCGTTCGCATTGGCGTCATATAATCCGCGATCCGTATGTGGACCCCACGGCCATCCGACTGCGCGGTAGGCGACGACCTGCTGTCGCGAGGTGTCTGGACGCAGGCGCGCGGCGCCTTCGAGCACGCGCTGCACGAGCGCGAGAGCCCCGACGCCCTCGAAGGGCTCGCGCTCGCGGCGTGGTGGCTCGACGATGCGGATGTGGTCTTCGACGCGCGCGAACGTGCGTATCGCCTTTACACGGAGCGGGGCGACCGTCGTTCGGCAGCACGAATTGCCGTCTGGCTGGCGTGGGACGCGTGGGCGTTCCGCGGCGAGCACGCCGTCTCGAATGGATGGCTGCAACGCGCGCGCAGCCTGCTGTCGGGTCTTCCCGATTGTCCTGAGCAGGCCTTCCTCGAGCTGCGGGAAGGCGCGCTCTGTCTGATGGAAGACGGCGATCCCGATCGCGCGCATACGCTGGCGGCTGAAGGGATCCGCATCGCCCGCGCGTCCGGCAACATCGATCTCGAGATGCTCGGCCACGCCGTGCAGGGCCTCGCACTGGTCGCCTCGGGCGCTGTCTCGGAAGGCATGCGGCGTCTCGACGAGGTAAACGCCGCGATTCTTGCCGGCGAGTTGAAGGACCTCGTCGTCATCGGCGTGGCGTGCTGCTACATGATTGCGGCCTGCGAGCGCGTTCGGGACTACGACCGCGCCGTGCAGTGGTGCGCCCGCCTGAAGGTGTTTTGCGAGAAATGGGGGCTGCGTCCGCTGTTCGCCGTGTGCCGCACGCAATACGCGTCGATCTGCATGTGGCGCGGAACGTGGTTGGAGGCCGAACAGGAATTGATCACCGCCGGTGACGAGCTGGCTGCGAGCCGCCCGGCGATGACGCCTGATGCCATTGTCCGACTCGCGGAGCTGCGGCGCCGGCAGGGACGCCTGACGGAAGCAGCATCGCTGTTCGATCAGGCAGGCGCGCATGGTCTCGCGCTGCTCGGCCGCGCCGAGCTCGCCTTCGATCGCGGCGACATGCGTGGGGCGGTCGAGCACATCGAGCGGTATCTGCGTCGTGTACCGACCCAGAATCGAACCGACCGCGCCGCCGGTCTCGAGCTGCTCGTACGCGCGCATGCCGCGGCCGCTAATCTCGAAGACGCACGCACCGCGCTCGCCGAGCTGGCGGCCATCACCGCGCTCGTCGCAACGCTGCCGTTGAAGGCCGCCACCAGTCTTGCCTCGGGGTGGGTTGCGATGGCGTCCGACGACCGAGACGAGGCGCGCCGGCATTTTGAGGATGCGGTCGATCGGTTCCTGCAAAGCAATGCGCCGTACGAGGTCGCGCGCGCACGCATCGAGCTGGCCCGCGCCCTCGCCGATTTGGATCGCATTGACGACGCGGCAATGGAAGCGCGTCGCGCGATCGATGTGTTGACCGAGCTGAAGGCGGAGCTCGAAATCTCGCGCGCACGCCGGCTCCTCGAATCGCTGCCGCCATCCACCCGCGACGCGACAGCGTCCGCGCGCGCCCGCAACGACAGCGGCCTGACCACGCGCGAGCTCGAAGTGCTTCGGCTCGTGGCCCATGGCCTGACGAACCAGGCCATCGCGGAAAAGCTGTTCGTCAGCGATCACACCGTTCACCGTCACCTCGCCAACATCCTCAACAAGCTCAGCGTCTCCTCACGGGCCGCCGCCGTCGCACAGGCAGCGCGCCGTGGATTGCTCGCAGAGTAGCGCGTCCGGTCGCGCTGAATCGTGGCCCGATCAGGCCATTTCTTCCGCAGCGCGAAAAATGACCCGCCTGTGCGACGTTTCCGCAAGGCTCCAAGCTCCAAGATCCAAGCTCCAAGCTCCAATGGATAAAGGAGGAAATATGAAGACGATCGCATCGGTGATGACGGCATTGGCAATCCTCAGCGGCGGTGCCGGACGCGTGCTCGCCCAGGGTCACACGCACCTGCTTCAAACACCGGCCGAAGCGGCATGGGGACCGGCCCCGCCGATGCTCCCATCCGGAGCACAGATCGCGGTGCTGTCGGGCGACCCGACCAAGGCGGTGCCGTACTCGGTGCGCCTGAAGTTCCCTGCCAACTACGCCATTCCCGCGCACTCGCATCCGACGGATGAAAACGTCGTCGTCGTATCCGGCGCGTTGACCTTCGGCATGGGTGACAAGCTGGTCAAGGGAGCCGCGGCAAATAAGACCCTCGCCGCCGGCGGCTACGCGTTGGCGCCAGCCAACATGAATCATTTCGCCTACACGACAACGTCGGAGACGACGATCGTGCTCTACGGACAAGGTCCTGTTGAATTCAAGTACGTGAATCCCGCCGACGACCCGCGCAATGCGAAGACGGCGACGAAGTAGACTCTTTTGCAGAAAGGAACGAACCCATGAGTACCGTCATCACTGACCGCGCGACAGCGCTGGCCGCACGTCTCGAGGATGGAGCCCGCGCGCTGGCGGCGTTCGCCAACACGCTCACCGACGCCGAGTGGCGCACCCCGTTCGGCACGACAGACAAACGCACCATCGGTGTCATCGTCCATCATGTCGCCAGCATCTACCCGCTCGAGATTCAGCTCGCGCAGCTGCTTGCCGCCGGGCAGCCGGTGACGGGTGTCACGTGGGATGCGGTGGCCCAGGTGAACGGCGGGCATGCCAAAGACAATCCGAACCCCACGAAAGCGGAGGCGCTCGAATTGCTCGCACAAAACAGCGCGAAGGCGGCCGCTGCCATTCGCGCACTGAACGATGCGGAGCTCGCCCAGGCGGCGCCTGTCTCGCTCTACGGCGATGCCCCGCTGACCTGCCAGTTCTTCCTGGAGGACCATGCGGTGCGCCACAGCTATCACCACCTGGCGAAAATCCGGAAGGCACTGGGACGATAGCCGTTTCGACCGCCCCCGCCTCGGTTGCGAACGACCTGATCCGGATTAGGATTACGGTCGTTCGTGCATCGAGGTGGCTTCATGAATCGCCTTTGTATCCTCGGCCTCGCCGTGCTCGCTGCGTCGGCCTGCAACAGGACGCAACCAGCATCTACCAACACGACATCAGCCCCAGCACCAGCACAGCCGGCTGCGCCGCCCGCAGTCGGTATCTACGTCACGAACGAGACCGGCGGCGATCTGTCCGTCATTGACGCCGCAAACGGTACCGTCGTGGCGACGATTCCGCTCGGCAAACGTCCTCGTGGCATCGTCGCCAGCCCCGATCGCACGCTGCTCTACGTCGCGCTCAGCGGCTCGCCAATTGGCGGACCGAACGTTGACGAGTCGAAGCTGCCGCCGCCCGATCGCAGCGCCGACGGCATCGGCGTCGTGGACGTGCGCGCGCGCAAGCTGGTGAAGACGCTGCCGTCCGGCCCCGATCCGGAGCAGGTGGCGGTGAGTCCGGACGGCAAGCAGATTTACGTCGCCAACGAAGATATCGGACAGCTCAGCGTCATCGACACGAATGACGGCCACCTGATTCAGAGCTTCAAGGTGGGCGACGAACCTGAGGGCGTCACCGTCGAGCCCGGCGGCAAGCGCGTGTGGGTCACCTCAGAGGCCGACGGCGCGGTGTTCGTCGCCGATCTTGACGCGAAGAAAATCGTCAAGCCGGTCAAGGTTGGGCCTCGTCCGCGCTCGGTCGCGTTCACACCTGACGGCACACGCGCCTACGTGCCGTCGGAAAACGGCGCGACGCTGACGAAGATCGATGTCAAGAAGCTGGCACCGAGCAAGACGATCGACCTCGGCAAAGGAATGCGGCCAATGGGTCTGCGCATGAGCGCGGACGGCAAACTCCTCTACGTCAGCACCGGTCGCAGCAAGATGGCGCTCGTTCTGGATACGGCGACGGATAAAGTCGTCGCATCGGTCGAAGCCGGCGATCGGCCGTGGGGCATCGGCCTTTCGCCGGACGAGAAGACGCTGTACACGGCGAATGGACCCTCGGATGATGTGTCGGTGATCGACCTTGCATCCCGGGTGGTCTCGAAGAAAATCCACGTTGGTCACGGGCCCTGGGGCCTGGCTGTAGTCGAGGCACCATGACGCGCATTATTCACTTCACGCTCGCCGTGCTCTTCGTGGCGACGATGGCAGCCGCGCAATCCGCGGACATGCTGACCGGCCGTGTGCTCGATGCGAGCGGTGCCGCAGTCGCCGATGCCACCGTGCGCCTCCTTGTGAGCGGCAACGCGGCCGCGGAAACCCAGACCGATGCGGAAGGCCGATTCGCCCTGACGCTCACTGGCGCTGGCACGCGCGAGCTCGTCGTCACCGCTCCGGGGTTCGCGCCTTCCTCGACGGCCGTCCCTGCAGAGTCGCGCTCGCTGGATGTGACGCTGCAGCCCGCGCCCTTCTTCGAAGCGGTCAACGTCACCTCGTCCCGGACGGACGTTGCGCGTGTGGACCCGACGGCGACAGTGACGGTGATCTCCTCGAACGAGCTCCTCAGCAGCGGCCCGGCAACCATTGACGATGCGCTGAAGGCGATTCCAGGATTCACGTTGTTCCGCCGCACATCGTCTCGGAACTCGAATCCAACGTCGCAGGGCGTGGCGCTGCGCGGCATCGGCGGCACGTCACCGAGCCGGTCGCTGGTGCTCGCGGACGGGATGCCGCTCAACGACGCATTTGGCGGCTGGGTGTTCTGGGACAAGGTGCCGCAGGCGGCGATCGATCGCATTGAAGTCGATCGCGGAAGCGGCAGCGACTTGTACGGCGCGGATGCGCTCGGCGGCGTCATTCAACTGTTGACGATCAAACCGAGCCGCCCGATGGGACGCCTCTTGATGGAAGGCGGCAGTCTCGGCACGGGATCGGTATCGCTCTTCGGCGGCGGACGCGCGCGCGGCTGGCGATACAGCGGGGCGGGCGAATGGTTCACGACCGACGGCTATATTCCGGTGGCGACGAAGCAAGATCCGGGGATTGCGCCGCGCGGTCCGGTGGACTCGAATCTCGGATCTACACATCGCTCCGCGATGGCAGCGGCCGGATATCAGACTGACAGCGGATGGCGTTTTGACGTGAACGCCAATGTCTTCTCAGAGGATAGAACCAACGGCACGCCGCTCTCCATCAACAGCACCGATTCGCATCATGGCTCGGGCGACGCGACCGGACGGCTGGGCAGCGGGTTCTTCACGGTGCGTGGCTACGGCGGCACGCAGCGCTACCACCAGACGTTCACCACGGTGAACGCGCTGCGCACGGCGGAAACATTCATCCGCGATCAGAACGTGCCGACTACATTCGGCGGCGGCGGTGGTCAGTGGCTGCGCGCCTTTGGTGAACACACATTGCTCGTCGGCGGCGAAGGACGGTACGTAAAGGGCGAATCGGATGAAACTCCGTTTACGCAAGGCATTGCGCAGACACTGACCAAAGCTGGCGGAACGGATCGCCGCTGGTCAGGGTTCGTACAGGACACCTGGCAACCGACCGGCCGCCTCACGTTCGTCGTCGGCGCACGCGGCGACACGTGGGATTCGGAATCGCTTGTGGGTTTCACGAAATCGTCATCGGCGTTCAGCCCGCGCGCGGCGGCTGCCTATCGCGTCAACGACCTGATCAGCGTGCGAGGCGCGGTCTATCACGGATTCCGGGCGCCGACGCTGAACGAGTTCTATCGAAACTTCAGCGCCGGCAATACGCAGACGCGCGCCAATGCGGCACTCGACCCCGAGCGGATGACCGGCGGTGACGCCGGATTGCTCATCGGCAACCCGCGCACGTCGGCGCGCATCACGATGTTCTGGAATCGCCTCGACAATGCCATCACCGCCATCACGCTGTCGGCGACGCCGACGCAGATCATCAAGCAGCGGGCGAACGCGGATCGCGTCAAGGCGAACGGCGTCGAGCTCGAGGGCAACGCGCGCGTGATGACCGGCGTCACATTCAACGCGGCCGTCGGCTTAACCAGCGTGCACTACGCGGGCACGACGTCACTGCGTGGCAATCGCGTGCCGCAGGTGCCGTCCTACAACGCCGCGACCGGCGTTCAGTACGCCCGTCAGGGGTGGACTGGTTCAGCTCAGGTGCGTGTGACCGGACCTCAATTCGAAGACGATCTGAACGTCTTCACGCTGCGCCGCGCCACCGTTGTCGACGTGTTCGGGAGCCGCGCGCTGGCGAAATGGGCGAACGCGTTTATCGCGGCAGAGAACCTGTTCGATTCGATTTACGACGTAGGCCGCACACCGGTGCTGACGACGGGATTGCCCCGTACGGTACGCGCCGGCGTGCGATTGTCCTTACCGTAAAGCGATGGCGGGGCGAGTCTGAAGACTCGCCCCTACACGGCCCGTTACCGCGTTGGCGGCGGTGGACCGCCTCCGCGGCGGCCGGCGCCGAACGGCGGATATGTCCGAGGGTTGATCACGTGGCGCTCGAGGAAGAAGTCCACGAGCGGCGCCGTCGATTCAGCAAACTCCGGGATGCCGACGAACTCGTGCGGCACGCCCGCGAAGGTATGCAGCTCTGACGGGATGTTCGCCGCGCGCAGCTCCTTCAGAAAATCCATGCTGCTCTCCGGCGGAACGGTCACGTCGGCCAGACCGTGAAAGAGGATCGTCGGCGGGAAGTTCTTGATGTAGGTCCCCGGCGTCGCCAGTCGCCACGCCTCGTCGCTGCTGCCTTCCGGCATCGGGAACTGACGACGGAAGCCTTCCCACGAGGACCCGGTTACCGCGTAGTAGGCCAGGCAGGCAGCGACGTCGGTCTTCACGCCTTCATTGCCGCCCTTGCCTTCGAACTGAGGCATGTTCGCCGTAGCCGCAGCGAAGAGCGCGAGGTGACCACCCGCTGAGTAGCCGGAGACCGCAATACGCGCGGGATCGACTCCAAGGCGCGACGCATTGGCCCGCGTCCACCTGATCGACGCCTTCACGTCTTCCATCTGCGCTGGCCATCGCGCCGCACCGTTCGCCGAAAGGCGATACTGCGCCGCGATGTTGACGTAGCCGCGCGCGCTCAGCGCCTGCAGGCGCCCGGCAAGACCGTCCTTGCTGCCGGCCTGAAAGCCACCGCCGTGATAGTGGACGATCGCCATGCGCTTGTTCACCGCGCCAGTCGGCTTGTAGATGTCGAGATGCAGGTCTGTGTCGCCACCCTTGCCGTAGACGACATCCTTTTCGACGTTCGCGGCCGGCGGTGCAGCGGCCGCGCCCTGCGCCTGCGCGGAGAGCGTTGCGGCAGGCAACGCGACCGTCGCGCCGAGACTGCCCAGGAACAGTCGCCGTGTGAGGTCATGGCTCATTGCGTCTCTCCTCGGAATGAAAAGGCCGCGTGCATTCTACGCCACCAGAACGATCTTCCCGACGTGCTCGCTCGACTCCATCAATCGATGCGCGGCCGCCGCATCGTCCAGGGGAAAGGTTCTGTAGACCACCGGCTTGATCGTGCCGGCCTCGAGCAGCGGCCACACTTCCCGTCGCAGCGCTGCCGCAATCTCGCCCTTCTCCGCCGCGCTGCGGGGACGCAGCGTCGAT
The DNA here is from genome assembly GCA_035492455.1 of Vicinamibacterales bacterium. Taxonomy (GTDB): domain Bacteria; phylum Acidobacteriota; class Vicinamibacteria; order Vicinamibacterales; family UBA2999; genus Gp6-AA40. The sequence continues at coordinate 19,325 of DATJJE010000001.1, forward strand.
CCGGTAATCGTCAGACGGCGCCCGAGAATGCGGCGGAAGTCGAGCGTCGCCGTATCGCCGCCCATGAAGCCGATGACGACCAGCCGTCCTTCAATGGCGAGCGCCGCAAGATCGCGCGCGATGTAATCGCCGCCGACGATGTCGAGGATCAGATCGACGCCGCGGCCTTTCGTAACGTCCTTGATGACGGCGACGAAGTCTTCGGTCTTATAGTTGATTGCCCGCTCGGCGCCAAGCTGCTCGCAGGCGCGGCATTTCTCATCCGACCCGGCCGTGGCGAACACGCGTGCGCCGCGCGCCGCGGCCAGCTGAATCGCTGTAGTCCCAATGCCGCTCGAGCCACCGTGAAAAAGCGCCGTCTCTCCCGTCTGTAAGCGTCCGCGATCGAACACGTTGGTCCAGACGGTGAAGAACGTCTCGGGGACTGCTGCGGCGGTCACGAAGTCCATCGCGTTCGGAATCGGAAGACATTGGACTGCGGGGGCGGTGCACAACGTCGCGTAGCCGCCGCCTGCCAGCAGCGCGCATACGCGATCGCCGACGCGCCAGTCCTTGACGCCAACGCTGAGCGACTCGATGGTTCCTGCGACCTCGAGACCGGGCAGGTCGCTCGCGCCGGGTGGCGCAGGGTACGCACCTTTCCGCTGCAAGACGTCGGGACGATTGACGCCTGCGGCAGCCACGCGAATCAGCACCTCACCGGGGGCAGGTACCGGATCCGGACGCTCGACCGGTTTCAGGACTTCGGGGGCACCCGGTGTGGAGATTTCAACGGCGCGCATTAGCGACCAGCGCAGACGGCAAGCGCGGCGACGAGATCAAGCGAGCAAACGCCTGCCAACGATCGCCGCCTTGCGATTCGATATACCTGGCGACCATATCCTTGCCAAGGTTGTAGTTGATAACGTAACTGCGGTACTGCTCGATGAAACGGACGCGCTGCTCGGCGCGCGGCCGCGAGTAGAGTCCGAACTTCTCCAGCCAGTCGGCGGCGGCCTTCGCATCGATGTCGCCATTCAGGTACCTCCGCGCCGCCTCGTTGCCTGCGTACGACAACTGATCGACAAGGTCCAGGACCTGGTAGTAGCGCGCCGCCGTTTCAGGTCTCAACTGTGCCGCCGGAAACAGTACGCGGCGCTCGAACTCGATCCGCTCCTGCCGCGGAAAGGCGACTTCAATGCCGTAGTTCGCTGTTCCTTCTGCAATCAGACTCTGCGGCGAGAACAATGGATAGACAGAGAACTCGATCCATCCGCGATCGCGCAGCAGGTTCTTCTCGAGCAGCACGTTGTAGACGTGATGACCCGGATACCCCTCGTGGCATGCCAGATCGATCGCGCGATCGACATAGATTGGCAGGTCCGTGTTGACCTGAATGAGGCTGCGGAAGCGCCCCTGATACCAGTTGTATCCGCTCCAGCTCTTGTTCGTAACGTATTCGACGGTGAAGCTCTCGCCCGCTGGCAGCTGTATGCGCTGCAGCGTGCGGCTGCGGCACGCGTCGATTGCCGCCTTGAACACCGTGTCGAGGCGGTCCTTCGGGATGATGTAGCTCTTGCGGAACTCATCGTAGCGATCGATCAGCGGCCCTCGCCCGGGCAGCATCGCCTCGAGCTTCGACAGAATGGCCTGAAATTCAGCCTCGGTGTGCACAGGTGCTACGGCGTCGTACAGCGCTTTCGACTCCTCGTCGAAGCGCAGTTTCGTTCCTGTCAACATCGAGACGCGGGCACGAACAGCTTCCAACTGGCGCGACAGGTACTCGTAGCGAAGGCGAGCCATTTCGTCAGCGGTGGCCACCGGCTTCGCGGCAGCGATGGCCTGCGCGAGTGACGCTGCGCGCATCGAGATTTCCGCGAGCGGCAGCTTCTGCGCCTCCGCTTCCTTGCGCCACTCCGGCGGACCGTAATAGGCGTCCACGTAGTCGGCGTCGTGCTGCCCTACGGCGAGCACCAGGCGAACGTATTGCTCCGCAAACTGATTCATTCGGACGTCCTGCGCATTGCTTGTCACCAACATCATCGTTACCAGAACCGCTGTAGCTGCTGCATACCGTCCGTAACGGCCGATTGCCAACCGCCAACTCCCAAGGTTGGACGTTGGTAATTGGAAGTTGGGAGTTTCCGTCATTGGCGATACCTCTCGCGAATGGTGGGAATGAGATATTCGTCGAACGCGCGGCGGAAATCGTAGCGCGGCGCAAAACTCCAGTCGCGCCTCGCCGCGGTATCGTCGACATCGACGGGCCACGAATCGACGATCGCCTGGCGTTTCCTGTCCGTCTGCCACGTGATGCGCGCGCCCGGGAACGCCGCCGCCACGACATCGCAGATCTCCTCGGCTGTCGGATTGAAGGCGGTGACGTTGTAGGCGGTGCGCGAGAGCTGCGCGCGGGGTGTTGACGCGAGATTCAGCAGACCGTCGATCGCATCGGGCATGGCCATGAACGGAATGCGCGTGTCCGGCCGCACGAAACACGCGTACGGCTCGCCGCGTGCTGCCGCGTGAATCATCTCGGGAGCGTAGTCAGACGTGCCGCCGGCCGGTACCGTGACGGCGGAGATGAGGCCAGGGAATCTCAGGCAGCGGAAGTCCACACGACCCGGCGGTGTATCGACGGCCAGCTGCTTGTAGTACTTCGCGTAATACCGTCCAAGGTGTTCGCAGTACAACTTGTTGCACCCGTACATCGTCGTTGGCGTGTTCCACTCGTCCTCGTGCACACGCCCGGCGCGCATCTTGGCGTCGAGGCTCGGCAAGCCGTACGCGGCAATCGACGATGGATACAGAAACACCACGGGCCGGCCGTGCGATTCACCTTCGTGCTGCGCGAACTCGAGAAGCCGCAGGGTCCCTTCGACGTTCACCTCGTGTGCCGTTAGGGGCGTGAACTCCGAGCGCGTTGACAGCAGCGCGGCGAGATGGAAGACGAGATCGACCTCGAACTCGGCGAGCACGCGCTCGAGAATCCACTTGTCGGTGATCGATCCCGTGAACTCGCGGCGCACCTTGCGCGCCAATGCCGGCTCGAGCGGTGCGATATCGACGGTGACGATCGATCGTCGCGTCTGCGCGAGGCGATCGATGAGGCCGTGCCCTATTTCCCCGCTCGCCCCCGTCACGAGCACGGACGCAGTGCGCATCTGGCAATCTTATATTTTCGGTGGTTCGTCGGTCGCGGGTGCGGAGTTCGAACCGTCGAACCCGAACCTTTACGTCCGGTAATGATCCGCTTGCCAATTGACCACCGCCCGCTTGATTTGGTCAGGTGTCAAGTTCTCGGCAATGGTCTTGTCGAGAAGGGCGGGCAGCTCGGCATCAGAGGCAAATCGAAGCGCGGTGATCTGCTTGATCGAGAGGCGTCCGAAATCGCGGTCGCGTCCGAGGCGCGACAAACGGCCGTGCATCTCGAGGCGAATGATGCGGTCCTGCAAGCTGACGATGTAGACGCGGCTGATCACGACGAGCGTCGCGACGGCAATTGACAATGAGAGCAGGCCGAGCGTGACAAGCGAGGGCTGCCGGACCACGACGATGGCAAACAACGCCATCGCGATCAGTGTGAAGATGCCGGCGACGCCGGAAAGCCGCGGGCGGTGCGCGTGACGCTCGTAGCGCTGCTCGGCCATGCCTATGAATCTCCGTCCAGCAGATCGCCGATGCCGCCGAGAATCGACCCTTCCTCGCGGCGGCTGCCACCGATACCGGGAATGGCCTTGTAGATGCGTCCCGCCAGCCGACTCAACGGAAGCGACTGCAGCCAGACCCGGCCGGGACCGGTGAGGGTCGCAAAGAAGAGTCCTTCTCCACCAAAGAGCGCCGTCTTGACGCCACCAACGAGCTGAATGTCGTAATTGACCGACGGCTGCAGCGCGACGATGCAGCCGGTATCGACGCGCAGTGTCTGACCGGTCTGCAGTTCCAGTTCGTGGACGGTCCCGCCGGCGTGCACGAAGCACAGACCGTCGCCATCGAGCCGCTGCATGATGAACCCTTCACCGCCGAACAGGCCGACACCGAGCCGCCGCTGAAACGCGATGCCGATCGACACTCCGCGCGCGGCGCAGAGAAAGGAGTCCTTCTGACAAATCAGAGTGCCACCCAGCTGCCTGAGATCCATCGCGAGGATCTTGCCGGGATAGGGCGCCGCAAACGCGACGTGCTGCTTGCCACTTCCCTGATTGGTGAAAACGGTCATGAACAGGCTTTCGCCGGTCAGCAGCCGTCTGCCCGCGCCAAGCAGCGCGCCCATGATGCCGCTCGCCTGCTGACCGCTGCCATCGCCGAAGATGGTCTGCATGCCTATAGGGCCGGACATGTACATCATCGCGCCCGCTTCGGCGACCGCGCTTTCGCCCGGGTCGAGCTCCACCTCGACGAACTGCATGTCGTCGCCGAGGATCTTGTAGTCGACTTCGTGTGCTGGCATGACGGTCCTTAACCACGAAGGTCGTGAAGCGGCCGTCGTGATCTACGTGGTTCAAATCGCATTCGACACGCGCGGCGTTGTCACTTTGGGTTTTTCGGGCTCCGGCGTGAAGTCCTCGCCGGGGTTGATGAACCTGTCGGTTTCGAACTCGTACTGCTTGTCGTAGAGCTGACGGTAGCGGCCGTTCAGCGCGAGCAGCTCCTGATGCGTGCCGCGCTCGACGATCTCGCCCGCTTCGAGCACCAGAATCTGATCGGCGCTGCGGATGGTCGACAGACGATGGGCGATCACAAAGGTGGTGCGGCCCGAGCGAAGGCGCCGCAAGCCGTCCTGGATCATCTGCTCGCTCTCGCTGTCCAGGCTCGAGGTTGCCTCGTCCAGGATGAGGATGCGCGGGTCGGCGAGTATCGCGCGGGCGATCGACACGCGCTGCCGCTGGCCGCCCGACAGCTTGATGCCGCGCTCGCCGACCACCGTGTCGTATCCCTGCGGGAACTGATTGATGAACTCGTCGCAGTGCGCAATGCGACACGCTTCCTTGATGTCGTCGAGCGTCGCCGACGGATTGGCGTAGCCGACGTTCTCGGCGATCGTGCCGTCGAATAGAAAATTCTCCTGCAGCACCGACGCCAGCTGCTGGCGGTAGTCGAACAGCCGCACGTTCGCGAGATCGACGCCATCCACGAGCACTCGCCCCTGCGTCGGCCGGTTGAACGCCATGACGATGCTGATCAGTGTGCTCTTGCCGGAGCCGCTCGATCCAACCAGCGCTGTCGTCGTACCGGGCGCTGCATGGAACGACACGCCGCGCAGCACCGGTTGTCCGGGGTTGTACTCGAACCACACCTTGTCGAACGCAACGTCGCCACGCAAGCGCTCGATGGGCTGTTTGACGCGATCCTCGTCGAGCTCCGTCGTCATGTTCAGGATTTCGCGGATGCGATCGAGACCGGCAAAGGCTTCGGTAATCTGCGTACCGATCGACGCAATGGAGACGAGCGGCGCGGCCACGAGGCCGATGAAGAAGATGTACATCATGAGATCGCCGAGCGTCATCTCGCCGGCAATGATGGCGCGGCCGCCAAGCCCGATCATCAGGATGCCGATGATGCCGACGATGACGGTGCTGCCGGC
>DATJJE010000002.1:0-9450 GCA_035492455.1 Vicinamibacterales bacterium
TCGCGATGCTCGGCGCCGTTGCGCGCGAGCCCGTGCAGCGCGATCGGCTCGCCGACGATCTGGCCGATCGTCATGCCCGGATTCAGCGACGCGAACGGATCCTGAAAGATGATCTGCATTTCGCGGCGCAGCCGCCGCAGCGGCGCGCCTTGCTGTTGCGTGATGTCGTTGCCTTGATAGAAGACGCGGCCGTCCGTCGAGTCGATCAAACGGAGCAGCAGGCGGCCCAGTGTGGACTTGCCGCAGCCCGATTCGCCGACGATCGCGAACGTCTCGCCGGGGTCGACCGCAAACGACACGTCGTTGACTGCATAGACGGTTGGCGAGCGTGTGAAGAGATGCCGCGTACCGCCAAAATGCTTCGTCAGCGCGCGCGCCTCGATGATCGGCGTCTGCGAATTCGAGGCCGGGTGTGCGTGCGGCGTCGGTGTATTGGGCGTCGTCATGCAATTTCCTTGCGCAACAGCGGCGCGGCAACCTGTTCGACCGGAGCAAGCCAGCACGCGACGCGATGCACACCGGCTATCACCTTGTCGGGCGGCGCGGCGTCGGTGCAGCGTTGCTCGGCGAAGGGGCAGCGCGGCGCGAAGCGACAGCCGTTCGGCATCAACTCGGGCGACGGCACCGAACCGCGGATCGTCGCGAGCGCGCCTTCGCGCTTACCGACCGACGGAATCGCGCCCATCAGGCCGATCGTGTAGGGATGCTGCGGGTCGTCGAACAGATCGGCAACGGTGCCGTATTCGACGATGCGGCCCGCGTACATCACCGCGACGTGGTCGGCGACTTCAGCGACGACGCCAAGATCGTGCGTGATCAACACCATCGCGGTGCCGGTCTCGGCTTGCAGATTTTTCACGAGCGCCAGCACCTGCGCCTGGATCGTCACGTCGAGTGCGGTCGTCGGCTCGTCGGCGATCAACAGGCGCGGGCGGTTCGCGAGCGCCATCGCAATCATCACGCGTTGGCGCATGCCGCCGGAGAGCTGATGCGGGTACGCATCGAGCCGGGTTTCCGGCGCCGGGATCCGCACGAGCCGCAGCATTTCGAGCGCCTGCTCGCGCGCCTGCCCGCGCTCGACATCGCGATGTCGCCGGATGCTTTCGGCGATCTGGTCGCCGACCGTGAACGCCGGGTTCAGCGACGTCATCGGCTCCTGAAAGATCATCGACAGCCGGTTGCCGCGAATATCAGCCAGTTCGCGCTCGGTTAGCGAGAACAGGTCCTTGCCTTCGAAATGCGCGGTGCCGGCGACGCGTTGTGCAGGCGGGCTCGCGAGCAGACCCATCAGCGCGAGCGACGTCACGCTTTTGCCACAACCCGATTCACCGACGATGCATAGTGTCTCGCCAGTGCCGACTGAGAACGACACGTCGTGGACGAGGTTCGGTACCTCGGCAGCGCGCGAGAACTTCAACGAAAAGCCGCGCACCTCCAGAACCGGTCGGCGGGCGGCATCGGTCATGCTGGGAAACTCCATATCGAGCTGGTAGTCCTGTTCAAGGCTGTCCTCGCGGCGATTATGTGGTGCGCTTGACGACAGAAAATATTAATATTTCTTACTGATACTTAACTTTTTCTTGGGGATGAGCGATGCCGACCCTGCGCATGTTGAGAACCTTTCGGGCCATCGCGCGCACCGGATCATTCGCGGCAGCGGCCAGGAGCGTCGCGCTGACCCAGGCGGCGGTCAGCTTGCAGATGCGCGGGCTCGAACAGGCGCTCGGCCGCCAGTTGTTCGACCGCAGCGGTCGGCAGATCGCGCTGAGCCGCCACGGACAAGATATCTGGCCGAAGGTCGAGCAGATTTTCGACCTCCTGGACGAACTCGAAGCGACGCCGGCGGACTCGATGGTCGGGCCGGTGACCATCGGCGCGGTGGTGTCGGTGATCGGCGCGCTCTCGCTGGTCATCGCGCGATTGAAGGCCGCGCATCCGCAACTGGATGTGCGGCTGCTGTCGTCGCGCTCCGACGAACTGGCGCGGATGGTCGAGGCGGGTGAGGTCGATATCGCGGCGGTCGTCGCGCGTGCCGACATGACGCTGCCTGACACACTGAAGTGGACGACGCTATACACGGAGCCGCTGATGCTGGTGGTCAGCCGCGAAATCGGTGACAACGATCCGCGGCGAATTCTGCGCAGCCACCCCTTTCTGCGCTTCGACCGGCGGGTGCGCACCGGGCGCGTCGTCGAGCATGCACTGCAGACAGTCGGCCTGACGGTCAACGAATACCTCGAACTCAACTCGATCGAGACAATCGTCGCGCTGGTGCGCGAAAATGTCGGCGTCGCGGTGCTGCCGCTTCTGCATCGCGGCAACTGGCAAAACGATCCCTTACTACGCGTGCTGTCGATTTCGAATCCGCCGGTGCTGCGCACGGTCGGCATGATCCAGCGCGCGTCATATGACCGGCGCGGTATCACGCAGGCGATTATCGACACGCTGCACAACGACTGAGCGGCCTGCGCCCACCGCTTCACAGCGGTGCGTCTGCACACGACGACATATGGTCTGATACAGTACCCTGAATCAATTGGAGCATGCAGCCATGAAGGCTTCACGGGCGGCGGCATCACGCACTTACGCGATGCCTGAGCGAAGCGATCGCCTCGATTTCTACATACGCGACCAAGCCTCACGCCCCGCAATTGAAGAGCCGCACAAGCACGAATACTTTCAGATTCAGATCAACCTCGGCGGCGATACCGAACAGCACATCGGCGGAGTACGCCGACCTTTTCCTGCGGGTGCGGTCGCCTTTATCCTGCCGCATCGCTTGCATCTGATACCGCACCCCGCGCATTCGCGCTTCATTGTCATCAACTTTACGCAAGCGTTTCTACGCGCCAATACGGACGGAGTCGCGGGTCCCCTGGACCTCGAGGATGTGTCGATTACGCAGGCACCCGAACTCGCGCCGTTCAGGCTTCAGGAGTACATCGACTTCATTCTGGCGGACGCCGATCTCGCCGAAATCGAGCCGGTTCTGTCACGTATGCTGGAGGTCAATGAGACACGGCGCTTTGGTGCGAGCGCCCTCCTGCGCGGATACCTTCTCCAGTTGATTGGGATCGTATGCCAGCGACACGCGGATCAGCTACTTCGGCTTTCCTCGCGTAACGTCCAGAGACTCGGCCGACGAGACGCTCTGGTCCGTGTGGACCGTCATGTCGATGCCCATCTCGCGAGCAACGCGCTGTCTCTGACCTCTGCCGCCGCCGCTGCGTTTCTATCGCCGAACTATCTTACGCATCTGATCAAGAAAGAGACGGGCCGGACGTTTGTCGAGTGGGTGACCGAGCGACGCATCGCACGCGCAAAGGAACTGCTGGCAAACGACAACCGGCGCATCAAGGACATCGCGTTTCTGGTCGGCTATCGCGACGAGGCCTATTTTTCGAGGCGGTTTCGTCAGTCGGTCGGTCAGTCGCCGAGCGACTTTCGCGACATGCACCGGAGTGCGGGTCAACGAAACGGCGGGGCAACCGCGCGCGAGGAAGCACCGTAAGATCGTCCTGGTGTTCAGCGGATTTGTCCTGCTCGGCAGGTTCGCAGGGCGATATCGTAGGTAGGCCAATACTACTTGCGAGGCTTACCATGACCGAATACTCGGTGACACCACCCACGATCACCTCCGTTGCTGTCAGCGGTTCGACGAGCCGCTTTCCCGTGCGCCGCGTGTTCTGTGTCGGACGCAACTATGCAGAGCATGCGCGCGAAATGGGCGCCAACCCGGACCGGGACCCGCCGTTCTTTTTTTCCAAGCCTGCCGATGCAGTCGTGCCAGCGACCGGCGTCCTTCCGTATCCGCCCCTGACCTCCGACTTGCACCACGAGATTGAACTCGTCATTGCGATCGGCAAGGAAGGAAAGATCATCGCCCGCGAAGACGCACTCGATTTTGTCTGGGGCTATGGAGTCGGTGTCGATCTGACACGCCGGGATCTTCAGGCGACGGCGAAGAAACTGAGCCGCCCGTGGGACTGGGCGAAAGGCTTCGACGCGTCTGCGCCAGTGAGCGAGATCAAACCGACGTCCGAGGCGGGGCATCCATCCAGTGGCCGCATATGGTTGTCCGTGAACGGAGAAGTCCGTCAGCAAGGCGATCTCAGCGAAATGATCTGGCCTGTCGCGGACATCATCAGTTACGTGTCTCAGGCCGTGACCGTGAAGCCGGGAGACCTGATCTTCAGCGGAACACCCGCCGGCGTCGGCGCACTACGCCCAGGCGACAAGGTCGCAGGTGGAGTGGATGGCGTTGCAAACTTCAGTTTCGAGGTGGGCCCGCTGGTCGGATGAACGGGGCGCGGGAAGTCGCCTGAAGATCTCCCCTGCGAGCAAGTGCGACCGGTGCGAACCGAGGCGCGCTTTCGCAGCGGGACTCGAGTGTGGACGCACAGGCTCAACGTCCAACTGCTTCCTGTCGCAGGCTCATGAAGGAAGCTGATCCACGAGTACCTGCTTTACCGCGGTGCAATCGTTCCGACGATAGACCGCCACCCTCAATCGATCAGGAGCGGATCGCCGTCGAATTCGACGAGACAGCCGGGGCCGCCATGAAACAGCGCTTCACGCGCATCTTCCGTCTTTCCCGTTGCCGCGATCTCAGCCGCATAGAGTTCGGCATCATCTTCCGGCACGTACCCGAGATAGCGCACGTTGGCATTGTCCCAGCGATTGCGCGCGTTATTGGAGACGCCGTACACGACCGCGAAGTGGAAGTCCGGATAGTCGATACAGCGGCGCGTCACCTGCACCATGTCGCGATGGCTGATCCATGTGAAGAGGTGGCGCGGTACGGTCGGCCTGTTGTCCGGGCGAAACGAGCCGATACGGATGCACGCAACCGACATGCCGTGCTTGTCGGCGTACATCCGGCCAAGCGCCTCGCCGAACACCTTCGAGATGCCGTAGCGGCTATCAGGACGCGGCTCGACGCTGTTGTCGATCATCCGGTCGCGACGATGAAAACCCACTGCATGGTTTGAACTCGCGAACACCACGCGCTTGACGCCTGCTTGCCGCGCCGCTTCGAACACGTTGTAGCAACCCTCGATGTTCATATCGCGGATGCGCTCCCAGCGATCCTCGTCGGGGATGCCGGCGAGATGCACGACGACGTCGACGCCCTCCATGGCCGGCAGAAGATCCTCCAGGCGCGTGATGTTCGCCGTCACGATTTCCTCGCCTGCCTGTGCCTCGGCCTGCGGCGCAATATCGGCGAGGCGCAGCGCATAGTGGCCCTGGAAACCGGCGCGGAGCACGCGCCCAATGTGACCGGCCGCGCCGGTGATCAGTACTCGAGTCATTGATACCTCTCCGTGATTCAGGTAAAAAAACAGCTAATCGGTTTCGCCTTTCTGTACGGCGTAGCCAGCCGAGCGGCGATGATGCGCTTCGAGATACGCATCGCGCGATGGCACCAGGTGGTCCCGGCATAACTTGATCAACGATTCCCGGTCGCCGGTCCGGAGCGCCTCGATCATCTGGTGATGCTCGGCACGAGCCTTCTCCAGATACTGGGGAAACACGATGGATACTGAACGGATCGCATGCGTGCGGCGTTCATACTCGCGAATCGCCTCGGTTAGAACCTGGCTTTCCGACAACGCAAAGAACGCATGGTGAAACGCCATGTTCGCGCGGAAGACGCGTCGCAGGTCGCCGGCGAGGGCCGCTTGGTCGTGCTCTGCCTGAATTGCCGTCAGCGCATCGAGCGCCTCGCTGCTGACCGGCAAAACGATGCGTCGCGCCGCGTCTGCTTCCAGCAATTCGCGTAGCGCATACAGTTCAATGACCTCGCGCGGTGTAAACGACTTGACCAGCGCACCTACATTCTTGCGGCGCTCCACCAGGCCGCGCCGCTCCACCTCCGCCAGCACCAGACGGGCGACGTGGCGCTTCAGGCTGAAGCGCTCGCACAGATCGTCTTCGACGAGCCGTTCGCGCGGATGCAGAACGCCAAGGACGATCTGCTCCTCGAGCTCGTCTGAGACGCTGCGCAGCGTCTCGTCGATATTGCGGTCACGTTCGACCGTCTTCGCAGTGGGTGCAGCGGAGCGTTTGGGCTTGGCAGCGTTGCTCATAGAAAGGATCCGCAAAATGATCTAAGCCGCGAGCCTATACGAAAATATGATCTTTAACCCTTGTTTCCGCTGCCGGGAACGGTCGCGGTAATCCGGGTAGCTTGCAGAAAGTCAAAGTCGCAGCCCTCGTCGGCCTGAGTGATCGTGGTCAGAAAGAGTTTGCGATAACCACGCTCGTCGGGGTCGGCCTGGCGCGCCGGCAACGCGGCGAGACGAGCCGCGATTTCCTCGTCACTGAGGGCAAGTTCGATAGACCGTTCTGCCACGCTCAGGCGAATGCGGTCGCCAGTTTGTACGACCGCGAGAGGACCGCCGATGGCCGCTTCAGGTGTGACGTGCAGCACCACTGTGCCGGACGCCGTGCCGCTCATGCGGCCATCCGAAATGCGCACCATGTCTTTGACACCCTGGCGGCCGAGCTTGCGCGGGATTGGAATGTAGCCGGCTTCCGGCATCCCGGGTGCACCGACCGGACCGATCCGCTTGAGCACGAGTACGTCATGTGCTTCCACGTCCAGTTCCGGGTCGTCGATACGACGAGCCAGATCCTCCGCGTCTTCGAAGACGACGGCCCGCCCTTCATGCTCCATCAGGCTGGCGCTTGCCGCTGACTGCTTGATGATCGCGCCGCCCGGCGCCAGATTGCCACGCAGCACCGCAATTCCGCCTTGCGGAAAGATCGGGCGGCCAAACGGGCGGACGACTTCCTGCGGGAAGCTCGCCGGGGCGGCATCCAGCTCCTCGCCGAGCGTACGGCCGGTCACAGTGAGCGCGTCGAGATGCAGCAGGCCTTTCATCTCGCGCATCACCGTGGTCAGCCCGCCGGCACGATGCAGGTCTTCCATGTAGTGCTGTCCGGACGGTTTCAAATCGACGAGGACGGGCGTCTCGCGCGCCATCCGGTCGAGTTGCTCAAGGTCGATGCGAATCCCGAGCCGGCCCGCAATGGCCGTGAGGTGAATGATGCCGTTGGTCGAGCCGCCGATTGCGAGCAGCACCCGCAATGCGTTTTCGATCGCCTTGGGCGTCAGGATGGCCGCCGGACTCAGGTCCCGCCCGATCATCGCCACCGCCTGCGCGCCGGTGCGCTCCGCAATGCGGATGCGATCGGCGGTCACGGCTGGCGCGGACGCGCCACCCGGCAGCATCATGCCCAAGGCTTCCGCGATGCAGGCCATGGTGCTTGCCGTTCCCATCACCGAACAGGTCCCCACCGTTGCGACGAGTTGATTGTTGACGGCTTCGATCTCGGCTTCGTCGATCTGGTCGCCGCGAAAACTCGCCCAGAAGCGACGGCAGTCCGTACATGCCCCCACCCGTTCGCCGCGATGCGAGCCCGTGAGCATGGCGCCCGTCACCAGCTGAATGGCGGGAACGCCCGCCGCCGCCGCGCCCATCAACTGGGCCGGTACGGTTTTGTCGCAGCCGCCGATCAGCACCACCGCGTCCATCGGCTGGGCCCGGATCATCTCCTCCGTGTCCATCGACATCAGATTGCGAAGGTACATGCTGGTCGGATGCGAAAAGCTCTCGGCGATCGAAATCGTCGGGAATTCGACAGGCAGGCCGCCAGCCAGCATCACGCCGCGTTTTACCGCCTCGATCAACTGCGGCGCGTTGCCATGGCATGGGTTGTAGGCACTGCCCGTGTTCGCGATGGCCACGATGGGACGCGACAGCGCGTCGTCGGTATAGCCCGCCCCCTTGATGAACGCCTTGCGCAGAAATAGCGAGAAACCTTCGTCGCCGTAGTTCGTCAGCCCCTGCCGCAAGCCGCTTTTCTTCTCGCTCATTGTCGCTCCTGAATCGTCGATGAGATTATCAATAATCTTGACGGGAATGTTACCGATACTTATAGTCTCTCCGCAAGCGATTCTTTTCTGTTGCGGTCGGTGCCGCATATCCACTCTCCAACAGCCTTCCTCCGAGGTCTTCATGAAGCATGTCGTGGCCTATCGTTCGTTGCCTCCTGCCGTGCTGGGGCTCCTTCGTGAGCACTGCTCCGTCGAGTTGGTCGACGTTTCATCCGGCGACCTCGCGCCGTTCAGGCATGCACTGGGCGCGGCTCACGCAATGGTCGGCAACAATCTCAAGATAACGCCGGAGATCCTCGATGCGGCGCCTCTGCTCGAGGTCGCGTCCACGATTTCGGCCGGCTTCGATGCGTTCGATGTCCCTGAACTCTCGCGCCGCGGCATCGTACTGACGAATACGCCGGAAGAAGTCACCGAAACCACCGCCGATCTCGTGTTCAGCCTGATTCTCGCAACCGCCCGGCGCATTTCGGAACTTGCCGATTGGACACGGCGCGGCCAATGGACGCGTACTGTCGGCGAGGCGCAATTCGGTGTCGACGTGCACCACAAAACGCTGGGAATCGTCGGGCTTGGGCGCATTGGCAGCGCGGTCGCCAAGCGCGCCGCCCTCGGCTTCGGCATGGACGTGATCTATTCCAACCGCTCCCGCAACCCGGAAGCGGAGGAGCGCTACGGCGCGCAATGGCGGCCGCTTCCCGAATTGCTCGCGACTGCGGACTTCGTCTGCGTGCTTGTGCCGCTATCGCCCGCCACCGAGCGACTGATCGGCAGCGCCGAGCTCGGGACCATGAAGCCGTCGGCGATCCTCATCAACTGCGCTCGCGGCCAGGTCGTCGACGAAGTCGCCCTCATCGAACATCTTCGTGAAGGCCGCATTCGCGGCGCCGGTCTCGATGTGTTCGAACGCGAACCGGTGTCGCCGGACTCGCCGCTGCTCCAGTTGCCGAACGTGGTAGCGGTGCCGCATATCGGTTCCGCTACGCAACAGACGCGCGAAAACATGGCCATGCGCGCGGTACGCAATCTCATCGACGCACTCGACGGCCAACTCTCGTCGACCTGTGTCAATCCCGAAGCGCTCCACGCCCGCTCGTCTGCGCAACAGATCCCGGGCTGAATGGCGCGAAACACGCTCACTTCAATCAAAAGGAACACGCGATGACTTCAGTCAACCGACCCCGCGGCGTTTACTCGCCCGTGGTCACGCCGTTCACAAGAGACCTTCTTCCGGATCACGACCGCTATGTCCGTCATTGCCGATGGCTGATCGAGCAGGACGTCGGACTCGCTGTTTTCGGCACCAACTCGGAAGCGAATTCGCTCGCTGTCAGCGAGAAAATGAAGCTGCTCGAAACGTTGGTTGGCGCAGATATTCCGCTCGATCGTCTGATGCCGGGCACAGGCTGCTCGGCCCTCACCGACACGGTCGAACTAACACGCCATGCGCTTTCGCTAGGGGTGAATCATGTGCTGACGCTGCCGCCGTTCTTCTACAAGGGCGTCACCGACGAAGGCCTGTTCCGCAGCTATGCGCAGATCATCGA
>DATJJE010000003.1:0-93421 GCA_035492455.1 Vicinamibacterales bacterium
ATCAGACCGCTGTTCGCATTCAACCCGCGCTCAACCCACTTCAAATCGCAGCCGCGAATACACTCAATCGACGTTTCGCCGCCAGGAGCGTTCACGACCAACTCGAAATCGGGATTCGTGGTCTGCGCCCGTCCAACGATCCATCCGGTCAACACGGCCGCAACAATCAACGCGACGATCCGCCGTGAGGCGTTCATGTGACCTCCTGTTACATCGGATTCGCCATGAGCCAGGCGACAACATGCGTCGCATTCCTGTCCGGCGGGAACGCAGGGTAGAACACCGTCTCGATGCGACCATCGCGAATGACCCATGCCATGCGCTTCGGAAGCGTTGACGACCGAAATCGAACGTCGGATCCGAAGATCCCGATAGGACTGCGGCTTCCCACTCGACCGGATCGGGGACTCTACGGAATCAGTGTTTCCGACAGCACGTCGACGTTCTGTGCGGCCACGACCAGCGGCGCGGTCGCCATCATGTCCGTAGCGTCACCGGCCCCCGGACGCTGAACTTCTGCGTTGGGTTTTGTGCGGATCTCGACGCTGCCATGGAATTCGAGGCGGCCGTCCTGCCCGGTGCGAACGGGCTCCTGATTTGAATACACGCTGAGCCACACCCCTGCAGGAATATCAAGCGTGGTCACGACATTGCCGTTCCGACTGATCGTCACGCGGTGCGCCCGCGCGTATGACGAGAAATACTTCGTCGTCAGTTGAGGTGCTTGCGCGGTTGGTCGAGACGATATTGCGACGATTATCAGGACGGTGATCGCCAAAGTGCCCGAAACGGCTACTCCGATGGTTCTTCCCACGATCTCATCCTCCCAGGCTGCGTCTGGACGGAAATCCCTCGGCCGCAGAATACGTCGAACGGCCAGAGAAAGTTCGCGACGCGCGTATACCCAGCCATAAAGCTCCGCCGGAACACGTCCTGCACACGCACAAGGCCAGGAGGGGAACTCATGAGGCTGGCAATACCTGCGGTGATCGTGGCGCTGGCGCTGCCGATGGCAGCCGGCGCGCAGGACAGCAAGACGAAGTCGCGCACCAACATCAAAGCCGACGATGCGCGCGTGATGAGCATGACCGGATGCCTCCGGCAGGAGGTCGCAACCGGCGTCTATACGCTCGACGGTGCTATCGCCGCGTCGGGCAAAGAACTGCAGACGGATTCGAAGGTCAAGACCGACGTCGACAAGAACAAGACGACGGTAAAGGGCGAGAGCGAGACGAAGGCGAAGGACGGCGCGGTTGCAACGACCGGTGCCTCGTCGACGTTCCTGCTCGTGCCGGGCAACAACGTCGACCTCGCGTCACACGTCGGCGAACAGGTGCAGATCAACGCGATCATGGTCGAACGCGGTCACGGCGATGCGGACGTGAAGATCAAGGACAAGACGACGGTCGATCCGGAGCACGGAAAGGACACGACGTCGACATCGAAGACGAAGCTCGAACTGCCGAAGTCGACGGCAGGTCAGTACACCGTGATGTCGATTACATCGACGGGCATGCGCTGCGCGCAGTAGCCTTGCGTAACCGTCGTTGGTAGGTTGGGGTGCGTGGTTCGAAGCGCGCACCCCGCCTCAGCGAGCATTTTCACCAAGCAGCGGCACTAACCTAAACGCGTGTGAGCCCGAACAGCGCGTATTCCCGTCGCGCGTCGTTGATGCCTCGCCTCTTATCACGCCGGCCAGTGACCCGTTTCTGATTGGCGCGTCGCTCGAGCCGTAGAGCAGCAGCTGAGTGGCGGCGACCGGCAAATCAGGGTACTGGAAGTTCCAGATGTAGCGCGCTGTTGAATCAGCGAACGTATAGATCTGCCCTACCATCGCCGGCTCGCTGTAACCGTCGCCACGGACTTGCACCGACAGGTACCCGCCGCCTCCATTCGCGAGCACCGCGCGGTAGTTCCAGACCGATTTCGACAGCATGGAACACCGTTCATCCAACGTCATGGTCAGCGCGTAAGTGCCTGCAAGTGCGGTGGCAAACGACTCGCGCGTCGGTGAGGGTGCTGACGGCAGTGCGTTCGAACCGCAGCCGGAAGCGCAGAACGTCGCAAGCACGAGCATCCAGCAGGAACGTTTCATCGCCTCAAGGGCAACTCTATGTCGATCGACGTTTGACCCGGCGGTACAGAGACGTACGCCACGCGCTCGGTGTTCAGCGACGCGCCAACGTCCGCTGTGACGCCGTCGGGAAGTCCGCACAGGAGAAAGCGTCCCTGCGCATCGGTGTAGCTAATCGCCGCGGGAAAATCCTCCACCACCTCGAAGTCTACGAATGCGCCCGCCACAGGCCGCCGTCCGTCGGCGCCGTTCTGGTAGACCACGCCGGTGATATGCCGGAAGCCGGGCGCGGGTGCAGGCACGGATGACCGCTCGGCCGAAACCAGCGCCTTCTGCACGAGACGCAGATCGAGCGTCGATGCCGCAGTCGCGATGAAGCCAGGCGCCGCGCATTGCTGTACGTAGCCGTCCTTCCATATCTGCACCGTGACGCGCGAACCGTCCGGCAGATTTGGCAACTCGTACCGTCCGCCCGCATCCGATGAACGTGGACCGTTCGCCCACCAGTACGAATAGCCGCCGTTGCCCTGCTGGACCCACGCATTCACCGAGACGCCGCCGACGACGCGTGGTCCCTGCGCGGTCATTTCCGTGATCGATCCGGATACCGAATATGGCCCGCTCGTCTGGAATGGTGGGAACGGCGTTGAAGCTGGAACAACAGGCGTGGGCGCCGCCGGCAGCGCCGGCGACGCACCACACCCGAGAGAGAGAACGGCGACGCAGAGTAGAGATCTGCGCATCGCCGCGGCCTCGAGGCTACCTCGTTGCGCGCGCCGGCGCGGCGGTGCTGTTGTAGCCCATCTTGCCGCCGACAAACGTCATCACCGGCTTGATGTCCTTAATCTGATCGGCCGGAATCGTCAGGTAATCGCGGTCGAGGACGACGAAATCGGCGAGCTTGCCCGCGGCGATCGAACCGAGGTCGTCTTCGCGCATGAGGAAAAACGAATTGCTGCGCGTATGCGCGATGAGCGCTTCCTCACGCGTAATCGTCTGGTGATTGACGACCTTGCCACCGACCATCTTACCGGTCACCGCGAACCAGAGCGTGTAGAACGGGTTGTACTGGTTCACTTCGTTCGTGTCGGTGTGGAAGCCCCACAGGATGCCGCTGTCCTGAATCATCCGCAGCGGCGGCATGTCGTAAGAGCGTTCGCCGTGCGCGCGATTGAATGCCTGTCCCATCACCGGCGGAATGGCGCGAACCGCCGCCCACATACCCAGTTTCTTCATGCGGGCGAGGTCATTGGCGGACACCTGATCCATGTGGCAGAAGGCCCAGCGGAGACTGTGGATGGGGTACTCCTTGTTGATCGCTTCGATCTGATCGAGGAAGAACGGAAACGATTCGGAGATCGTTGCGTGCTGCTGCAGCGGCATGCCTTTTTTCGCCACAGCCGTCGCCAACGCCTTCCAGTTCGCCGACTGCTGCGCCGTATACGTCACGTGCGGCGCCATCATGTTGTCGCTGTAGGCCAGCGTCTCACCAACCAGCACATCGTCGATGTAGCTGTCGCCCTGGAACAACTTGATCTGATCGATGGAGGCGACCATACGCTGCAGGTTGTTCTCCGGGTTGCCACCGTTGGGGCCGACCATGCACATCAGGCGGAAAGTCAGCTCGCCCTTCTTCTCCATCTCGAGATACGCCTCTTTCTGCTCCGGCGGGCAACCGACCATGTTGGCTGCCGTCAGTCCCGCGCGATTCAGGTCCTTGAGCATTGCGGCTGCGCTGACCGGATACGGGTCCTTCGTTTTGTCCTTTTCAGGGATCTTGTTGGCCACCTGCGCGAGGCCGGGATCGTTGATGCGCCCGGTCGGCTTGCCGGAGGCGTCGCGCTCGACCCAAGGCTGCTTGATGGCGTCAACGCCGAGCGCATCAAGTGCCTTGCTGTTCATGAAGGCGCAGCAGCGCGAGAACTGCAGGTAGACCGGATTGTTCGGCGCCGCGGCGTCGAGCTCGGCCTTCGTCAGCGGTGTCGGATTGTCTGCGAACTGGTCATAGGACCAGCCACCCAGGTTGTAAACGAATTTGCCGGCACCGAGCTCGGCCGCCTTCGCCCGGACGATGTCCAGCGCCTGTTTGCGCGATGCAACGTCGTCAAACCGCGCTTCAGTGGTCCACGTTTCCGCACCGCGCGTGAGGTGCGCGTGCGCATCGATGAGACCTGGAATTACGGCCTTGCCGCCGAGATCGATGCGCCGTGTGTTCGGTCCGGCGAGCTTGTTGATGTCGGCGTTGCTGCCAACCGCGACGAGTCGATCGCCGCGCACCGCAACTGCTTGCGCGATGGTGAACTTATTATCAACGGTAATGATCTTGCCGTTCGTGAGGATGAGGTCGGCAGCGGCGGGCTGCTGACCGTGGACCACGGCCGCGGCGCTGGCCAGTGCGTAGACGAGACCGAGCAGCAGCGGGACGCGCATGTGACGTCGCATGAGACCTCCTGATCAAATGAAGAGTGCGGCCGGATTATAAGGCACATCGTTGAGAGCTGATCGATACAGCGAAGATCGAAAAAGCAGAGCACGCGCTGGAATATCGATTGCTCCGTCTGCGCGCGATGATATCGATGACCCGTACCCTTATTCTTCTGCTCAGCGCGCTCGCGGTGCGGCCTTCACCGAGCGCAGCGCAGACCCGGATTGAACAGGACAACCCAGCGATTATCTATAGCGGCAACTGGTACAGCAATGACGCAGCGACCAACAGCGGCGGCCGCGCGGCGCTGACCAACACAAGAGGCGCTCGCGCGTCGATCACCTTTGAAGGTACCGGCATCACATGGATCGGCGTCGCCGACGCGTATGCGGGGCTGGCAACGGTGTACCTCGATGGTTCCATGCAGGTGATCAACACCTACAACACGATCTCGCAGTACCAGAAGCCACTCTTTTCCGCGCGCGGTCTCGCGCCAGGCACGCACACGTTTTCGATTGAAGTGACGCACGAGCGCGGACCCGGCACCGATGGCTCGTGGGTCTGGATCGACGCATTCGACATCGATGGCACGCCGGTACAGGGCGGCGTCACCGCCGGTACGGGCCGCGTGGAACAGAACAATCCGGCGATGGCCTATACAGGCCGCTGGTTCGCCAACAACAGCACGGTGCTCACGGGCGGCAGTGCGGCGCTCGCGACCGACGCGGGCTCACGCGCGAGCCTCACGTTTACCGGATCGGGCGTGTCGTGGATCACGTATCAGGATCAGTGGTCCGGCGTGGCGAACGTGTACATCGACGGCGTGTTGAAGACGACAGTGGACAACTACGCGGCGCCGGCGCGCGCCGGCGTGTCCGCCTACAGCATCAACGGTCTCGGACCCGGTACGCACACCATCACGATCGAGGCGACCGGTACCCGAAACTGGAGCGCGCAGGGGTCGTGGGTCTGGATCGATGCGTTCGACGTTACGCCCTAAGTTTCTTCGGGACGAGTTCGATCTCGAAGACCTTGGGCCAGAGTTTGCCCGTCACGAACAACCGCTTGCCCGCAGCGTCGTAGGCAATCCCGTTCAGCACGTCGGCACCACCGCGCTGTTCCTCGGGTGATAGCAATCCCGTCAGATCGATCCAGCCGGTCACGTGACCCGTCGACGGCGAGATACGGGCGATGAAATTCGTCTGCCAGACATTCGCGTAGATCTCACCGTTGACCCACTCCAGCTCGTTGAGATCCCGGATGATGATGCCCGCATCGCTGATCAGCACGCGCCGCTTCTCCATCAGGGTCTTCGGATCGATAAAGCGGAGCGACGCGCTGCCGTCGCTCATGATCAGCTCGCTCGTGTTGTGCGTCAGCCCCCACCCTTCGCCGGTATATCCGAAGGTCCGCAGCTGCTTGAACGTCGAGCGGTCGTAGACGAATCCGATCTGTGACTGCCACGTCAGCTGCACGATCGTGTCGCCCCAGGTCGTAATCCCTTCACCGAAATACTGCGAAGATACCGCCGCCCTTTGCAGCACCTTGCCCGTCGTCAACTCCACTTTCCGCAAGGAGGATTCCCCGTTCAGACCGGTGCCCTCGTAGAGGAACCCGTCCCGATACTCGATCCCCTGCGTAAACGCGCGCGGGTCGTGCGGGTAGACGTGTTTGATGCTGTACGTCGAAACGGGAGCACGGGAGCCGACGGGAGGTAGGCGCTGCACCTGATGCGACTGCGCGGCCAGCGACGCAAGCGATGCCGCGACGACAGCGAGCGTGAAGGACCGCAATGCAAGCTCCAAGATCCAAGCTCCAAGATCCAAGCTCCAAATTCCAAACGATCGTTGGAGCTTGGATCTTGGAACTTGGAGCTTACATAGGTCAATCGTAGCCTCAAAGGCGCGGAAATACCGACTCCTGCGGTCGGTGTGCTGGCGGTAAGTTCGGGCCACTGCGAAGTATTCCGCGCCGCGCATCGAGCAAATGGATGCGACCACTCGAATTGCCAGCAATTTCAGATCACATCAGCGGAACGCCGCTTGCCAATGACGAGAACGCACGTGTCATTGCACGTGCGAACGAGGAGTCGCTATGAAGGCGTTGACGTCTGACGGCGTATCGCGCCGCGATTTCGTCCGCATTTGCACCATGGCTGCGGCGGCCGTTGGGCTCTCCAGTTCCGCCGCCGCGCAGATCGCGCAGGCCGTCGCCAGAGGTCTCAAGCCGTCGGTCGTCTGGCTGCACTTCCAGGAGTGCACCGGCTGCACGGAAACGCTGCTGCGCACATCGACGCCGGGCCTTGCGGAGATTGTGCTCGACCTCGTATCCATCGACTACCACGAGACATTGTTTGCCGCCGCCGGCCACCAGGTCGAAGCGGCGCTGCAATCTGCAATCAAACAGAACAAAGGGAAATACATCCTCGTCGTCGAAGGCGCGGTGCCGGTCAAAGACGATGGCATCTACTGCATGATCGGCGGCCGCACCGCGCTCGAGATTCTGAACGAGACGGCGAAGGATGCCGGCGCCATCATCGCGATCGGATCCTGCGCGGCGTGGGGCGGCGTCGCTGCCGCAGAGCCGAATCCGACCGGCGCGACCGGCATTCCGGACATCCTGAAAGGCAAGACCGTCGTTTCCATTCCGGGGTGTCCACCGAATCCGTACAACTTCCTCGGCGTTGCGCTCCAATACGCAACCTTCGGCACGCTGCCAAGGCTTGACGAGCAGGGCCGTCCCTTGTTCGCCTACGGCCGCACTATCCACGAGCACTGCCCGCGGCGTGCGCACTTCGATGCCGGCCGCTTCGCCGAACAATTCGGCGACGAAGGACATCGGCTCGGCTACTGCCTCTACAAGCTTGGATGCAAGGGGCCCGCGACGCACGCCAACTGCTCCGTCCTCCACTACTGTGAAGTCGTCGATGCGTGGCCGATCGGTCTCGGGTCGCCCTGCTTCGGGTGTGCCGAGCGCGGCATCGGCTTCAACGTCGCGCAGTTCCAGACGATCCAGATCCAGCGACCGACGCCGCCCGACACCTATCCACCGATCAAATCGGACCAGGGTGCAATCAGCCCGGTGGCGACCGGTATCGGCGGTCTCATTGGTGGCGCGCTGATCGGCGCCGGCTACATGGCCTCGAAGAAGCTTGGAGACGGGCCGGCGGCAACCGAAGTCGAGGATCCGAAGGAGTAATGCCATGGGCATCTCCCGACGCTCGGCGCTGAAGGCGCTCGTCACCGCGGGGTCGGCGTCGGCTGCAGCGGCGCTGCCCAACTTGACCGCCGACGCCGCGGTACTGCCCGCGCCGCGGCCGGACGCGGTAGGCCTGCTCTACGATGCGACCCTCTGCATCGGCTGCAAAGCGTGCGTCGTCGCCTGCGCCGATGCGAACAACCTGCAGCGTGACACTGCCTGGTCTGACGGCAAGTGGCAGGCGCCGCTCGATCTGAACGCCAACACCAAGAACATCATCAAGCTCTACGAGGACGGCTCACAAAGCTCGTTCGTCAAGCAGCAATGCATGCACTGCCTCGATCCCGCCTGCGCCAACGCCTGCATGCTCGGCGCGCTGAAGAAGACCGAATTCGGGATTGTCAGCTACGACCCGACGTACTGCGTCGGCTGCCGCTACTGCGAGATGGCGTGTCCGTTCAACGTGCCGAAGTTCGAATGGACCAACGCCTTCACGCCGAAGATCGTGAAATGCGAGTTGTGTCGCCATCGGCTGGCCGAAGGCAAGGAGCCGGCGTGCACTGAAGTCTGCCCGCGCAGGGCAGTCATCTTCGGCAAACGCGCCGACCTGCTGAAGGAAGCACATCGACGAATCGACACGGCGGAGCGTGGCCGGTACATCAATCATGTTTACGGCGAGACCGAAGCAGGCGGCACACAGTGCCTGTATCTGTCGCACGTTCCGTTCGACAAGATCGGGCTGCCGGATTACGGCCCGGTGCCAATTCCGAATACGCAGCGGACATTGCAGCACGGCATCTATCAGGGCTTTGTTGCCCCGATGGTCCTTTACGGCGCGCTCGCGACTGTCATGATTCGCAACCGCAAGGCGCGCGCGTCCGCTGACTCCGAGGAGGCAGCCTGATGAGCCCGCACGCACATGCGGCGCACCCGGACACCGGCCCGATTTCCGGACCGCTGCTGACGAGAGAAACGATGGCAATCGGTGTGGTCGCTGCAATCGGCCTGCTCGCCATCTTCTACCGATTCCTGTTCGGCCTCGGCGCGGTGACGGCGCTGAACGACGGCTATCCATGGGGCTTGTGGATAGCCTTCGACGTCGTCATCGGCACCGCGCTCGCGTGCGGCGGGTATGCAATGGCGCTGCTCGTCTACATCGCCAATCACGGCGAGTACCACCCACTGGTGCGGCCGGCCCTCGTCACGAGTGCCTTCGGCTACACGATCGCCGGCGCATCAGTGGTACTCGACGTCGGCCGTTACTGGGCGCTCTGGCGGGTACCGCTCTATTTCTGGCACTGGAACGTCAACTCGGTGCTGCTCGAAGTGGCGCTCTGCATCATGGCTTACGTGCTTGTGGCGTGGCTCGAGCTGTCGCCCGCATTCCTCGAGCGCGGCCTCACCGCCTCGTCACCTCGCGTTCGCCGCTTCAGCGCCTGGGCGCAGCCGCTCCTCAATCGGGCGCTGCTGTGGATCATCGCGCTCGGCCTGCTGCTGCCGACGATGCATCAGTCGTCGCTCGGATCACTGATGCTGCTGTCGGGACCACGCCTGCATCCACTGTGGAACACGCCGCTGCTGCCGCTCCTGTTCCTCGTGTCGTGCATCGGCATGGGCTATGGCGCGGTCGTCATGGAGGGCGCGATCTCGTCGCTGTGGCTCAATCGGGAGCCGGAGCGCGAGATGCTGGCAGGGATTGGCCGCACCGTCGTGCCGGTGCTCGTCTTCTACGTGCTGCTGCGTGTGTTCGACCTCGTGTGGCGCGGCCAACTCGACGCGCTGTTCGCCCTGGATCACTACAGCGTCATGGCGCTGATGGAGCTCGCGTTGTTCGTCGCTGCGCCCCTGATGCTGTTGTCGACTCGACAGCGGCGTGACATGGGGAATCTGTTCCGCGCGGCGATGGTGCTGTTGCTCGCTGGCAGTCTCTACCGCATCGACACGTTCCTCGTGGCATTCAACCCGGGTCCGCACTGGGCCTATTTCCCAAGCCTGGGCGAGATCGCAATTACCTCCGGGTTGGTGGCGATCGAAATCCTCGGCTACATCGTCATGGTCAGGTTCTTCCCGATTCTGACCGCGCAGCGGCCGCCCAGACCGTCGCTGACGGCCGCGTAAGGAGCAGCGTATGGCAAGAATCACCATCGACCCGGTCACCCGCATCGAAGGTCATCTGCGGGTCGATGCGCAGGTTGACGGCGGGCGCGTGACCAAGGCGTGGTCGTCAGGCCAGATGTTCCGCGGCATCGAACGTATGCTGCAGGGACGCGACCCGCGCGAAGCGTGGCTCTTCACGCAGCGGTTCTGCGGCGTCTGCACGACGGTCCACGCGGTCACGTCCGTCCGCGCCGTCGAAAACGCCCTCCACATGGAAGTGCCGCTCAACGCACAGTACATACGCAACCTGATCGTCGCCGCACATGCGATGCACGACCACGTGGTGCACTTCTATCACCTGTCGGCGCTCGACTGGGTCGACGTGGTGTCGGCGCTGAAAGCCGATGCAGCCAAGGCGTCACAGCTGGCCGAAAGCCTGTCGCCGTGGCCGCACAACAGCCGCCGGGAGATGCAGGCCGTCAAGGACAAGCTGAAGGCGTTCGTGGACGGCGGACAGCTCGGCCCATTCACCAACGGCTACTGGGGTCACCCGGCGATGAAGCTCCCGCCCGAAGTGAACCTGCTTGCGGTCTCGCATTATCTCCAGGCGCTCGACTATCAGCGCAAGGCGAACCAGATCGTCGCCATTCTCGGCAGCAAGACGCCGCACATCCAGAACCTGCAAGTCGGCGGTGTCGCCAACGCGATCAACCTGGACAACGAAGCGACCCTGAACATGGCGAAGCTCTATGCCGTCAAGGATCTGATCGACGAGGTGAAGACTTTCGTTGAGCAGGTCTACTTCGTCGACGTCTGTGCGGTGGGCGCCATGTATCCGGACTGGTTCGGCTACGGCAAAGGCGTTACCAACTATCTGTCCGTACCCGATCTGCCGCTCGACACGAAAGGCACGAAGTTCGACCTGCCGGGCGGCACGATCATGAACGGCGACTTGTCGACAGTGCGCGAAATCAAATCGTTTGACGAACCGTACTTCCGCGACAACGTCTCAGAGTCGATCGCGCACGCGTGGTACGACGGCGACTGGCAGCGGCATCCCTGGGAAGAGGAAACCGAACCCAAATGGTCGAAGTTCGATGACGATGGCAAGTATTCGTGGGTAAAAGCGCCGCGGTTCGAGGGCAAGCCGATGCAGGTCGGCCCGCTCGCGCAGGTGCTCGTCGGCTTCGCCCTCGGCCACGAACCGACCGTGCGCTGGGCGAAGAAGACGCTCGACACAGCAGGATCGGTCGCCGGCGTGACGCTCGGACCGGAGATTCTGCATTCAACCCTAGGCCGTCATGCGGCGCGCATGATTCGCACCTGCGTGATCGCCGAGCTTGCAGAGAAGCACTGGAAGCTGCTCGCGGACAACATCGGCGGAGGCGACGTGGCGATCTTCAACCCGCCGTCCTTCCCTGATGGCGAGCAGCGCGGCTTTGGCTTCCACGAGGCGCCCCGAGGAACGCTGTCTCACTTCGTCGTGATCCGCGACGGCAAGATCCATAACTACCAGGCGGTTGTTCCCTCGACCTGGAATGCGGGGCCGCGCGACGGACAGAATCAGCCCGGTCCGTACGAAGCATCACTTGTCGGCACCCCGGTCGCCAACGCGGAACTGCCGCTCGAACTGCTGCGAACCATTCATTCGTTCGATCCGTGCCTGGCGTGCGCCATCCATACGATGGATCCCGACGGCCGCGAGATCGCGAAGGTGAAGGTGCTTTGACGTGGCCGACCTCGACATACGCATTCTCGGCCTCGGCAACGTCCTGATGGGCGACGACGGGTTTGGACCCTTCGTCGTCGAGGCGATTGCGGCAGGTTATGAACTGCCGCCCAACGTCTCGGTAATCGATCTCGGAACGCCGGGGCTCGATCTCACGCCCTTTCTGAGCGGGTCCGATGTCGCGATCATCGTCGATACCGTACGCGCGGAAGGCAGTCCCGGCGACCTCCGGATTTACCGCCGTGAGGACCTGTTCAAGCATGGACCGCCGATGCGTCTCGGCCCGCACGACCCAGGGCTGGCGCAGACGCTGTTGACGCTCGAATTCGCCGGTTGCGCGCCCAGAGAGGTGATTCTCATTGGCGCCATCCCGCAAACGATGGCGCCGTGCGGGCGGCTGACGCCCGCGCTGCGGAATGCGGTTCCCGAGGCGTTGCAGGCGATCGTGCGTGAACTCGAGTCGCTTGGTGTCTCGGCTCCATGGCCTCGGTCGGCGCTTCCAGTGACGCCGTGGTGGGAACGCGTGGCCTGATCCACTTCCGTCAGGTGACGCGGACTTTTCCGCGGCGGCCGGGATTTCCCGCGTCGTTGTTCCTGGCAATTCAACGAAGTGCGTCGGATCGTGCCTGTTTCGCGCACCGCGTTCGTTTTTGCAGCGGCACTGGCCTTGCCCCTCCGGCTGACAATGCCATGGTCGTCGAAGTGAGGGAAGGACGCCGCATCGAATTGCGCGGAACGGTGCAGGGCGTCGGCATGCGGCCGTGGATCTACCGGGTCGCTCACGATCACGGTGTCACCGGCCGCGTGTGGAATCAGGGCAACGGCGTCACCATCAAGGCGTTCGGCGACGGCGGCACCCTCGATTCCTTTGTCAATGCGCTGAAGTCGACGGCGCCGCCCGCGGCCGTCATCGAGGCTCTGGAGACGACGAGCATCGATCTGGAAGAGTCCGGCGAGTTCAGCATCATCGACAGCAGCCGCGGCGATGGCCGACGCGTGTCCATCCCGCCCGATTTGGCGACGTGTGATGAATGCGCGGCCGAAATCTTCGACCGCACCAACCGCCGATATCGTTATCCGTTCACCAACTGCACCAATTGCGGTCCTCGCTTCACCATCGCGACGGATGTGCCCTACGACCGTCCCGCCACGACGATGGCGCCGTTTCGGATGTGCGCGCTGTGTCAGCGCGAGTATGACGATCCCGCCAACCGGCGGTTTCATGCGCAGCCGAACGCGTGTCCCGTGTGCGGTCCGCGGCTGACGGCGTTGCTGCCCGACGGCCAATGCGTTGACACTGTCGATCCCCTCACCTTTGCCGCCGCTGAGATCGCAGCCGGCCATATCGTCGCGCTGAAGGGCATCGGCGGATTTCACCTCGCCTGCGACGCGCTTCTTTCGCCTGCCGTCGCGCGCCTGCGCCGGCGCAAGCATCGCGACGAGAAACCGTTCGCGGTGATGGTGCGCGACCTTGCTGCCGCCGAACGTGTCGGCGTGCTCGACGAGGCGGCGCGGCGACTGCTGATGTCCACGGAGCGGCCGATCGTGCTCGTGCCGCGCCGCGAGGGAGCACCTGTCGCCGAGGAGGTCGCACCGGGCAATCCGCTGATTGGTCTGATGCTGCCGTACACGCCGCTGCACCACCTGCTGCTCGCGGATGCGGCCAGGCCGCTGGTGATGACATCAGGAAATCTGTCGGAAGAACCGATCGCCTATCGCAATGACGACGCGGTCGAACGGCTCGGCGACATTGCCGACCTCCTGCTGGTGCACGACCGGGAGATCATGACGCGGTGCGATGACTCGGTGATGCGCACCGTCGCCGGCGCGCCGATGGTGATCCGGCGCTCACGTGGATTCGTGCCGCGTGCGGTTTCCCTGCGAACACCTGTCGCCGTGCCGGTTCTCGGATGCGGAGCGCTGCTGAAGAACACGTTCTGTATCGCCCACCGCGATCGCGCCTGGCTCGGTCCGCATATCGGTGACCTCGAGAACGTCGAAACCTACGAGGCGTATCAGGACGCCATCGCGCGCATGGAACGGTTCCTCGGTATCCGCGGCGAGGTTATTGCGCACGACCTGCATCCTGACTACCTGTCCACACGCTACGCGCACGAGCGCGGCGGACGGACCGTGGCCGTGCAGCACCACCACGCGCACGTCGTAAGCGCGATCGCCGAGCATCACCTCGAGGGACCCGTGATTGGCGTGGCCTTCGATGGAACCGGCTATGGCACGGATGACACCGCATGGGGAGGCGAATGTCTCGTCGGCGACGCTGCCGGCGTCAGCCGCATTGCGACGTTCAGGCCGGTGCCGCTTGCAGGCGGCGACACGGCGATCAGACAACCGTGGCGAATCGCGCTGGCGCTGCTTGAGGACGCGCTCAACGGCGCCGCACCTCTCGATTGCCTCCGCCTGTTCGATCACGTTTCAGCGGCCGCGGTAGCGACGGTGCAGCAGATGCTGACGTCACGTCTCAACACGCCGCTTGCGCGTGGCGTCGGCCGCTACTTCGACGGCTTCGGCGCGCTCGCGCTCGCGCGATCGGTCGCGCGTTATGAAGGTCAGATCGCCTTCGATTTCAACATGGTGCTCGATGCACGCGAATCGCGTGCCTACGACTACGACATCGATCGCTCGGTCGATCCGATCGAAATCGATCTGCGTTCGGCCGTGCACGCAGTGGTCGAGGATCTTCTCGACGGGGCTGCCGCCGCGACCATCTCAGCGCAATTCCACAACACCATCATCGCGGCGACCGCGGCGATGGTGCGTGAAGCCGCAACCTTGCTCGGCGCGCATCCCTGTCCGCCGGTCGTCCTGACCGGCGGCTGCTTCCAGAACGCGCGCCTCGCCGAAGGGGTGCTGGCTGCGCTCGCGCCCAACTGCAACGTCTACCTGCATCGCGAGGTGCCGCCCGGTGACGGCGGGATCGCGCTCGGCCAGGCTGTCGTCGCCGCCGCACTGCTGGAGGACTGAAGCCATGTGTCTGGGTGTACCTGGGCGAATCGTTGCCATCGACGGCCTCGTCGCCGTCGTCGACTTCTGGGGCATGCGCCGCGAGGTGCGGCTCGAGCTCGTCGACCAGTCCGTTGCAGTCGGTGACTACATCCTCAATCACGTCGGCTACGCCATCAGGCGCATTCCCGAAAGCGATATCCAGGGGACGCTCGATTTGTACGAGCAGTTGCTGCGCGAGGCTGGCGGCGGGGATCTCATGGCCGCCGATGTTCGCGCCGAGCTTGCCGCCTCGGAGCGACAGCGAGTCGATGGGAAGAACAATGGCCGGTGATCCGCTCAAGTTTCGCGATCCGGCACGCGCCAGAGCGCTGACGTCCGCGCTCGAACGTGTCACGGCCGACATCGGCCGCGAGGTCTCCGTGATGCACGTGTGCGGCAGTCACGAGCAGGCGATCGCACGGTTCGGTCTGCGCGCGACGTTCCCGAAAGATCTCAACGTGATCATGGGCCCCGGCTGCCCGGTATGTATCACCGACGTGCCGGAAATCGATGAGGCGATCGCGCTCGCCCGCCAGGGTGTGCATATCGCCACATATGGCGACATGCTCCGCGTTCCCGGCAGCTCACGCTCGCTGGCGGATGCGCAGGCTGAGGGCGGTCGTATCCATGTTGTCTACAGCATCCGCCAGGCGCTCGACCTCGCACGCACGCTGCAGGATCAGGTGGTTTTCTTCGCCACCGGATTTGAAACGACCGCCGTCACAACGGCGGCTGTCATTCTCGGCGAGGTGCCCGGCAACTTCTCCGTCTTGTCCGCGCACAAATACATCCCACCTGTCATGGAAATCGTCGCGGAAATGCCGGGCACGCGTGTGGAAGGATTCCTGGCCGCCGGCCACGCCGCCGCGATCACCGGCTGGGGCATCTTCGAGGCGTTCGTCAAAGAGCACGACATACCGGTGGTCGTCGCCGGCTTCGAGCCGCTCGACATCCTCGCAGGCCTGCTCCGCCTCGTAGAGCTCGTACGCGACGGCGACCGCGTCGTGGTCAACGCGTTTCCACGGTGCGTGACGCGCGACGGCAACCTGCGCGCGCAGGACCAGCTGTGGAAAGTGTTTCGACCGATCGGCGGACGATGGCGCGGCATCGCGCACGTGCCGAACGGCAATCTGCGCCTGCGCGACGAGTGGGCGCACGTCGACGCACGCAAACGTTTCCGGATCGATCTGGCCACCGTCTGGGATCAGGCACCCCCGACCCTCGCCCACCAATGCATCTGCGGCGACATCATGGCGGGCATCTCCTCGCCGAATGACTGTCCGCTCTTCGGTCATGCGTGCCTGCCGGATTCGCCTGTCGGCGCCTGCATGGTCAGCAGCGAAGGCACATGCCGTATCTGGCATCAGTACGGTGGCGGCGGTCCGAATCTCTCGACCTACGGGGCGATGTGCGAGGTGCGCCGATGAGGACCACCCTTGCGGATGAACGTGTCCTGATGAAGCACGGCGCAGGTGGACGCGCGATGCGCCGCCTGATCGAAGAGGTCATGACGGTCGGCCTGGCCGAAGGGCTCAAGCCGGGCGATCTCGGCCTGAACGCCATGGACGATGGCGCTGCGATCAGGATTGGGGATCGATGGCTGGTGATGACCACCGACTCGCACGTCGTGCAGCCGATCTTCTTTCCCGGCGGCGATATCGGGCGGCTCGCCGTCTCCGGCACGGTCAATGACCTGTCGATGATGGGCGCAACCGAGGTGCTCGGCCTGACGTGCGCCGTCGTCATCGAAGAGGGCTTTTCGCGCGCGGACCTGATTCGCATCCAGCAGTCGATGCGTTCAGCAGCGATCGAGGCGAACGCACCGATCGTGACCGGCGACACAAAGGTGATGGGACGCGGTGAACTCGACGGCATCCTCCTGAATACGACCGGCGTCGCGATTACCGAGCACGTCGTCACCGATGCCGGGTTGCGGCCCGGCGACCACATCCTTCTCACCGGCGCGATTGCCAATCACGGCTTCGCGGTGATGACCGCGCGTCATTCGCTGCAGCTCGAGGGCAACCTCGTCTCCGACGTCGCACCGCTCAACGGTCTCATTCGGAACGTTCTCGCTGCCGGCGGTCGCCACGTCGTGGCAATGAAGGACCCGACGCGTGGCGGCGTGTCGAGCGCGCTGCACGAGATGGCGGCGAAGGCGAACGTCACAATCGTGCTCGAGGAAGCCGCCGTGCCCGTGACCGACGAAGCGCGGGCGGTGAGCGAATTGCTCGGCATCGATCCGCTGCACGTCGCCAACGAAGGGAAAGCGGTCATCGGCGTCCGACCATCCGTAGCGAACGCGGTGCTGAACGCCTTGCGTGCGCATCCGCTCGGTCGTGACGCGGCCATCGTCGGACGTGTCGTTGAAGGCAGACCATGCGTTGTGCTCGATACCGGTGTGGGGCGACGCCTTCTGGTGGAGCCAGAGGGCGAACCTCTGCCACGCATATGCTGAGCAGACCTCTGCGGGTTGCCGTGCTCTGCTCGCGCCGCGCGCCTGGCCTGGTGCACCTGCTGACGCGCGATCTCGGGTTGTCATCATGGAACATCGTCTGCTGCCTGACGTCGGACGAAACCTTCGATGAGCTGCCGATTGCCGCATTGCATGACGTAGCGGTGATCCGGCATCCCGCGCACCGGTTCTACATGCGGGCCGATCCGCAGGCGCGATTCGGCGATTTGACGGTTCGTGCCGCATACGACCTGCGCACCACCGAGCTGCTCGCGCCGTACACCCCGGACGTGATCCTTCTCGCCGGCTACCTGTTGCTGCTCACCGAGCCGATGCTCGACGCATTCGCCGGCCGCATCGTCAACGTGCATCACTCGGATCTGTCGCTGCGCACCGCGTCCGGCGGGCCACGCTTTCCGGGGTTGCGCGCTGTGCGCGACGCGATCATGGCGGGCGAGCGCGAAACGCGCTGCACGTCACACATCGTCACGTCACACCTGGATGACGGCCCGATACTGCTTCGCTCGAGCGCGTATCGCGTTCCAGACGTGGCGCACTGGGCGCTGGGAGTCGGCGCGGAAGATGTACTGCGCAAGGTGATTTGGGCACAGCAGGAGTGGATGCTTCGCAGTGCATTCGGCCCGCTGATGGAGCAATCGCTCGAGCTGCTGGCGCATCGGCACACCGCGCCGACGCAGCGCGGGGAGTATGCAGCATGACCGCCGAACATATCCGAAGCTCAATCAACCATGGTGTCGGCACGATCAGCATCGATCGAGCCGACCGTTTCAACTCTCTCGACGTGCGGACCGCGCGCGAGCTGCGGAGCGCGGCGCTGGCGTACGCGCGCGACGAAGCCGTGCGCGTCGTCGTGCTGCGAGGCACTGACGGCGTGTTCTGCAGCGGTGCCGATCTGAAATATATCCGCGGCGGCGGCCGCGGACAGGACCTCGCGTACCTGCTGCCGGAGGACCGCAGCGGAGCGGGCGGCTATGGCGAAGTGTTCAAGCAGATCCTGGAATACCTGCACAGCACCATTTCGGAGATCCGCCGCGCCGCCAAGCCGTTCGTTGCAGCCGTCGATGGCATTGCGGCGGCCGGCGGCTTTGGTCTCGCCATGTCCTGCGATCTCGTCGTCGCGTCCGAACGTTCGTGGTTCGAATGGGCGTATTCGCGAACCGGCCTCACCGGCGCCGAGAGCTCAACGTTCATGCTGCCACGTCTGATTGGGCTGCGGCGATCGCTGGAGCTCGTATTGCTCAACCCGCGTGTGCACGCGCTGCGCGCGCTCGAAATGGGTTTGATCAGCGAGGTGTATGGCGATGCGGAGTTCAACAACCGCGTTGACGAACTGGCGCGGCGGCTGGCGGATGGACCAACGCGAGCGTTCGGCATCGCCAAGAGCCTGCTGAACACGTCGGCGGGGGTCGATCGTCTGGACTACCACCTCGACCAAGAGCTGGATCAATTGAGCCGCATTGCGGACGGAGCGGAATTCAAGGAAGGAATCGACGCGTTCTTCGAAAAACGGGAGGCGCACTTCAGCGCGTTATAGCAACGATGCACGAGTTCTCGATCGTCCAGGCGCTGCTCGAGCGGGTGGATCACGAAGCGAACGTGCACGGTGCATCGCGCGTGCACCGTGTGCGGGTGGCCATCGGCGAGTTGTCGGGCGTCGAGGTGGAGCTGCTGCGCACGGCGTACGAAGCGATCCGCTGCCGCACGCGCTGCGAGAAGGCTCCGCTCGACGTGCGGCGCATTCCGGCGCGCTGGGAGTGCGGACGATGCGGTGCGGTGATTGCGCGCGGCGGCCCGCTCCGATGCGGGAAATGCAACGTGCCGGGGCGACTCGTATCGGGCGACGAGATCGTCCTCGATCAGATCGAAATGGAGACAGCCAATGTGTGACACCTGCGGATGCGGCGATGCGGACGTGGTGGCCGTCGAAGTGCACGACGAGATTCTCGCCGGCAATCGTCATCGTGCGGCGCACAATCGAGAGCACTTCCGCAGCCACGGAGTGTGCGCCGTCAACCTCATGGGATCGCCGGGCGCCGGTAAAACCGCAGTGCTCGAAGCGACGGCGCGGCACCTGGCCCGCACGGCACGATGTGGCGCACTGGCCGGGGATCTCGCCACGGACCGCGATGCCACGCGTTTGTCACGCGCCGGTGTGCCCGCGATATCCATCACGACCGGCTCAGCCTGCCACCTCGATGCAGCTATGGTGCACGAGGCGCTGCACAGCATGCCGGCGTGGTCATCACTCGATTACCTGTTCATCGAAAACGTCGGCAACCTGGTCTGCCCAGCGATATATGACCTCGGCCAGCACGTGAACGTCGTCGCGCTGTCGGTCGCGGAAGGTGAAGACAAACCGATCAAGTATCCGGTGATGTTCAAGAACGCCGATCTCGTCCTGGTGACGAAGATGGATTTGCTTCCGCACTTGCCAAACCTCGATCTCAGCGCACTGCTTTCCGGCATCGAACAGGTGATGCCCGCCAACAAGGTGATTCTTTTCTCGGCGGCAAACGGCATGGGTGTTGAGGAGTGGCTCGAATGGCTCGCGGTACGTCACACTGAGGCGTGTCGCCCTCTTCAGCAGACGTAGTAACCAGCGACGCGCTCGCGCCTGAAATCGCGCGCCGCCGCACGTTCGCCATCATCTCGCATCCCGACGCCGGCAAGACGACTCTCACGGAAAAGCTGCTGCTCTACGCTGGGGCCATCGAGCTCGCCGGCGCGGTCCGCGGCAGCAAGACGCAGCGCCATGCCGTGTCCGACTGGATGGAGATGGAGCAGCAGCGCGGCATTTCGATCAGCGCGGCGGCGCTCGAATTCGAGCTCGACGGTCATCACGTCACCCTGCTCGATACGCCGGGCCACCAGGACTTCAGCGAAGACACCTATCGGACCTTGCTCGCGGTCGACAGCGTCGTCATGGTGCTCGACGCGGCGAAAGGCGTCGAGCCGCAGACGCGGAAACTGTTCGAGGTGTGCCGCTCGCGCGGACTTCCGGTGCTCACCTTCATCAACAAGCTTGATCAGCCGGCGCGAGATCCATTCGAGCTGCTGGACGAAATCGAACGGGTGCTTGGATTGTCGGCGGCGCCGAGGAACTGGCCGCTCGGCGACGGGCCAGACTTCAAGGGCGTCTACGATCTGGAGGCGAACTCGGTACTGCTGTACGAGCGGCAGGCTCGTGGCCGCAGGACGACTCCGGTGGTTGTTGCAAGCGCCGATGCGCCTGAAGTGACGGAGCTTGTCGGCGAACGGCGTCAGAAAGAGTTGATCGACGCGATCGACATCATCACCGGTGCCGGCACACGCTTCGACCGCGATGCGTACCGACACGCTACGCAGACGCCCGTCTTCTTCGGAAGCGCACTGAACGACTTCGGCGTCGAACCGTTCTTGCATGCCCTGCTGACGATGGCACCGAGCCCCACGCCTCGCGACTCGGATGTTGGTCTGATCGAGCCGCTCGATCCGAGCTTCTCCGGATTCATCTTCAAGATCCAGGCAAACATGAACCCGCGCCATCGGGATCGCGTCGCCTTCCTCCGCATCTGCTCCGGACGGCTCGCCAAGGACATGACCGTCACGAACGCGCGGCTCGATACGACATTGCGCATGTCGCGCGTCTACCGATTCTTCGGCCGCGATCGCGAGACGGTGCCGGAAGCTTTTCCCGGTGACGTCGTGGGTGTCGTCAATCCAGGCCGCATCGCCATCGGCGACACGTTGTATGCGGGCAAGCGGGTGCAGTTCCCGCCGATTCCGCAGTTCCCGTCGGAACAATTCGCGATGCTGCGGCCGGTAGATGTGCGGCACAAACGCTTCGATGAAGCGATCGAACAGCTTGCCGAGGAAGGTCTGATTCAGTTGTTCATGCCCATTTCCGGGATGCGCCATCCGATCATCGGCGTCATCGGCTCGCTGCAGCTGGATGTGGTCGAGGCGCGCATGTCATCGGAGTACGGCATCGCCTGCACGCTCGACCGGCTGCCGCATGTCGCCGCGCGCTGGCCCGTCACGCCGCCTGGCGTAGAGCTCGCGCTTCCCACATCAGGGGTGATTCAGGCGATGGACCGGCAACATCGCGAAGTTCTGGTGTTCGAATCCGACTGGGTGATGCGCTACACCCTGGAGAAGAACCCGAAGGTCGAGTTCAAAGAGACCATCTAATCAGGGCCGGCCCCGGCGTTGCACCGAATGCCGTATGCGCAGCCTCGGCATTTGCACGCTGGCTCTCCTGCTGAGCCCAGCCTGCGGCAACCTCGACCTGCAACAGATCATGCAGCCGCCGCGGTTCGAGCAGGCGCCGAATCAGCCCGCGGAGCTTCGTCTGCTCGGGCCGAGCGCAAGCTCGCCGCTCGGCGGCGCGGGCGTTCGCATCTGGCTGCAGGTGACCAATCCCAATCCGTTCGGCTTCACGCTCAGCACCCTGAAGACGGATCTCTCGCTCGAAGGAAATCATGCAGCGAGCGGCGAGTTCCCACTCGGCCTGCCGCTGACGGCCGGTCAGCAGACGATCGTTCCTCTCGATCTCTCGATCAGCTTCGCAGACGTGCCGGCGCTCAGCCGCACAATCGGACGGCTGGCGGTCGGCGGCACGGCTGCCTATCAGCTCGATGGCACAGTCGGCATCGACGCTGGCCGCTTCGGCACACCGAGCTTCGGGCCGATGCGGCTCACCACCGGGCAGCTGCAGGTCATCAGATGATTCGCGATTAGTGATTTGTGATTTGTGATTTGTCATTCCGGTCCTTAATCACGAATCATCGAATGTCAACTCACCAATAACCAATCACTAATCACTAATCACCAATCGCAAATCACTAATCACCAATCGCAAATCACTAATGTAAGATCGGCGGCCATGAGCACAGTTACCTACAAACGTCCCGACGGAAAAGAGTGTTCCGGTTACTACGCTGAGCCGAAGGGCGCCAGCAACGCCCCCGGTCTCGTTGTCATTCAGGAATGGTGGGGAGTCAACGATCACATCAAGAACGTCGCGAATCATTACGCGCAGCAAGGTTTCCGCGCGCTTGTTCCCGACCTGTATCGCGGCAAGGTCGGTCTCGATGCGAAGGAAGCCGAGCATCTGATGACCGGGCTCAATTTCGGCGACGCCGCGGGCCAGGACGTTCGCGGTGCGGTGCAGTACCTGAAGCAGTCGAGCCCGAAAGTGGGCGTAACCGGCTACTGCATGGGCGGCGCGCTGACGATCCTCGCGGCGTGCTTCGTACCGGAAACCGACGCCGCGGTCGCGTGGTACGGGTTCCCGCCGCTCGAGTACGTGAACGCAGCCGCTATCAAGGCGCCGTTGATGGGCCATTTCGGCATTCACGACGGGTTCTTCAAAATCGAGGTGGTGGATCAGCTCGAAGAGAAACTGAAGGCGGCTGGCGTCAACTACAAGTTCTATCGCTACGACGCGGGCCATGCCTTCGCCAGCGACGACCCGATCATCCAGACGATTGGCCTCAAGAAGAATGAGGATGCCGCGCATCAAGCCTGGCAGCGGACGATTCAGTTCTTCGAACAGCAACTCGGTGCCACGCAACCAGCCTGAGCCCATCTCGTTCGTGCGCGCCGCCGCGACATTTCGCGACGGCCGCACGACGCCGCGCGCATTCCTCGAACAGTGCCTTGCCGCGGTCAAACAGCACGACAAGTCCATCCACGCGTTCGTGACGCTCGACGTGCGTGCGGCGCGAAAGGCCGCCGACGCCGCGTCACGCCGTTACAAAGCGGCACGGCCGCTCTCGCTGATTGACGGCTGCCCGATTGCCGTCAAGGACATCATTGCGACGGCTGACATGCCGACGCAGATGAACTCGCCAATCTACAAAGGGTGGCGGCCGAAGTCCGATGCGGCGTGCGTCGTCGCGCTTCGACGCGCGGGCGCCGTGATCGTCGGGAAAACCGTCACCACCGAATTCGCGATCGGGCGCTCGGGCCCGACGCGCAATCCCTTCGACGTGTCGCGCACGCCAGGTGGATCCTCCAGTGGATCGGCCGCGGCCGTCGCCTGCGGCATGGTGCCGGCGGCGCTCGGAACGCAGACGCAGGGATCCGTTCTCCGTCCTGCCGCCTACTGCGGCGTCGTCGGCTACAAGCCAACTCACAACGCGCTGCACACGGGCGGCATCCATCTGCTGTCGGCGACCTCCGATCATCTCGGCGTCATCGCCGCGACCGTGGACGATGCGTGGCAGGTTGCCGTACAGATTTCCGCCGGCATTCCGAGTGCAGGCGTCGGATTGCTCGCCAGAGCACAGGAATCGGTGCCTGCGCCACGTCAGCCACGAAAGCTGATTCGCCTGTACACGCGCGGTTGGGCGGAAACGGATGCCGACACGCGTGCGGCATTCGATGCGTGCATCGACAGGGTCAAGGCTCGAGGCATCGATGTCACATCGCGGAACGAAGATCCGGAGGTGGCGGCGCTCGAAGCGCAATTCGAGAAGGATCTCGATGGCCACATGGACCTGGTTGCCTACGAGATGCGCTGGCCGTTCGAAGATTACCTCGCACGCTATGGTCCGAAAATGATCGGTTCGAAGATTCGCGAGCTCGTCGAGCGCGGCCGCGAGATGACTCCCACTGACTACGAGTCGCTGCTCGCGATGCGTCATCGTCTGCAGCACGCCGCTGCGGCCGTCCTTGCCCGTTGTGATGGTTTCATTACGCTCGCCTGCTCCGGACCCGCACCGAAAGGCCTCGTATTCACGGGGAGCCGTACCTTCCCGTCGTACGCGTCGTGGCTGGGATTGCCGGCGTTCTCACTGCCGCTGCTCAGCGTCAACGGTCTTCCCGTGGGTGTCCAGTTGATCGGCCGTGCAGGCGAAGACTCGACGCTATGTTCGCGCGTCAAATGGATCGTGCAGCCGGAGAATCCCGGTACAATTGCTTCCAACGGAGGTACGCGATGAAGAAAGTCGCCTTGCTCGCTGCCGTGTTCATGATGTCCGCGCTGCCCGCGCTCGCGCATCACGGCTGGGGCGGCAACGAAGACAAGATCTCGGAAGTGACCGGCACCGTGACGACCGCCGTCAGCCTCGCGGGCCCGCACGCGACGATGAAGATCAAGGACGCGCAGGGGCACGTTTGGGACGTGACGATGGCGCCGCCGGCCCGCACGCAGCAGTCCGGCGTAACCGAGAAGCTGATTCCGGTCGGCGCAACCGTGATGGTGCACGGCCACCGCAACAAGAGTCAGAACACCTACGAGATCAAGGTCACCAAGCTGACCTACAACGGCAAGCTATACGACGTCTATCCGGGCATGGAATAGCGCGCATTGCGCGACGTCCTGTTTTGGATTGAACAAACCGGACTCGGGCACTGGATGCGCGAGTCCGGTCCGTGGACCTACGCTATCGTCAACCTCACGCACATCCTCGCGGTCTCCACGCTCTTTGGTTCTGTTCTGGTCCTCGATCTGCGCCTGCTTGGCGTCTGGAGCCGCCGCGTGCGCATCGCGGACCTTGCGTCCGCGGTGATGCCGGTTGCGATGACCGGGTT
The DNA here is from genome assembly GCA_035492455.1 of Vicinamibacterales bacterium. GTDB lineage: Bacteria > Acidobacteriota > Vicinamibacteria > Vicinamibacterales > UBA2999 > Gp6-AA40. The sequence continues at coordinate 24,521 of DATJJE010000003.1, forward strand.
CGTCATCGCCGTAGCCACAGGCGCTGCCATGCTGGCGACGAAAGCCACTGCCTACGTCGACAATCCGTTTCTGCTGATCAAGTTCCCAGCGATTGCGATCGGCGTCATTAACGCAGCCGTGCTGAACGTGACGCCGGCATGGCACGAACTGCGCCTGCGGGCGCTGACGCCGCGCGAGCGGCGTCAGCTGGCGATCTTCGGCGGGGTTTCATTGACCGCATGGCTGACGGCAGTCACCTGCGGGCGCATGATTGGCTACTGGTGATCAGCCGCGACGTCCCGGCGTCTCGTCGGCGATGTCGCCGTCCTCCTCATCCTCGAATTCTTCGACCTCGCCGAAATCCTGCGGCGTGTCCTCGTCGCTGAAACCACGTTCTTCGCTGCTTTCCGTCTGCGGCGGAGTGCGCGCGGGATCTTCGTCGGTATCAAGCGGAAATCTCCTCATCAGCTAACCTCCGCATACCCGTAAGCAAGGCGTAAACCTGAGCTCTTGCCCGTGTTCTTCGCGCCTCCGCGGTTTGCATTGCGGTCTAATTGGAAGATGGCAAGAGGATGGGAAAGCAAAGCGGTCGAAGCGCAGCAGGACGCTGCGGTGAATCAACACGTGAAGGCGCCGAAAATTACGGCGGAAGACGTGGCGCGACGTTCACAGCGCGCGACGTTATCACTCGCGCGGACGCGTGCGCTGGCGGATCTGCAGCACGCATGCGCCCCGGCGCACCGCGCGATGCTCGAGCAGGCGATCGCCGACCTCGACAAGAAAATCGCGGCCCTCGAGGGGAACTAGTTGGCGTCGCGGCGACGATCGCCCTCGCGAGACGTCGCTCGTCGATCCAATCCGCTGCGGCGATCGGTGAACTGCTCGAGCGTGAATCCATCGGCGACGAGCTGGAGCTCGATTTCCGATTCACGCTGCATGCATGTCACCGTGTCCTGAAATTCGTGCGTCGCCTGCGTGTTCCCCGGGCCGTAGACCAGCAGCCGAGCACGGCCTTCCGGTGTCGCTGCGCGGATGACTCTCACAGACTCACTGCCCCGCACGAACAACCAGATCGTTTCGACTAATGCGGTCATAGGGAGCGCTGCGGAGTCTATCTCGCTGCAGTGAGTGCAGGCAATTGCTGCTGCGCCGGCGCCTTGAGTTGATCGGCGAGTTGCGCGTAGAGCGGGCTGCTCATCATCGGTTCGTCGTCTGTGCCCTGCGCCACCACGCGGCCGGCGTCGAACACAATAGTCGGTCGGCAGCATGGATGGTGGAGAACCGATGGGCGATGACGAACGTGGTGCGGTCCTGCTGCAGCTTGCGCAAACTGGACGACCCCCGCCTACCGACCAGACGAGCTCAGGAATTGACGGAACAGACCAACGAGACCAACGTCTACGACCTCATGCAGACGATCCGAAAGGAGATTCCCTCCACGGACGAGTAGGCGTAGGATTTGCGGGCACCGATATAGAGGCCGGCCCTCAGGCCGGCCCGGCGGATACCAGGAGGGCCTATGAAGGATCTGCATGCGCCGTCGCAGGAGGTTCGTCCCCATATTCCCGTCGATATCGTCTCCTTTGACGGAGCCGCTCTGATCTGGATCAACGCGATTCTATTCGTGCCCGTAATCTTCGGTGTGATGTTCCTGCCGACGATTCTTCGCGCACTCGCCATTGCGGTCATGGTGGCGTTGGTGGTCAGCTACTTCGTCCTCTATTCCTGGGCGAGAGTGCATCGCGAGACAGCAATAGCGCATCTGCTCGACGTGCTGCACATCGGACCGCCGCGCACGCCGGCCTAGGGCGCTGGGCGGCGACTGCGCTAGAGTAGGCCCCCGTGCACCTGCTCCCGCGCTTTGCCGCCTTTGCCGTTGCGCTGCTGCTCGCCTCCTCGGCATTCGCGCAGAGCAAATACCTACCGCTTGATCAGGAGCCGGCGTGTCAGACGCTGATGCCCGCCGCCGCCGGAGGTCCGCTGCCGCGCAATCCTGACGTGCTGGTCCTACGCTTCCTTGGCGTGTCGAACTACGAGCTCGCCTACCGCGACACCGTCCTGCTGCTCGATGCCGCCATCGACAAGCTGGCCTGGTGGGCGTCGAACAACATCACGCCAGACGAGATGACGAAGCACGTGAACGGTATCCTCATCGGCCATGCGCACGGCGAGCATCTGTGGGATGCGCCGTCGATCGCGCAGAAGACGGACGCGTTGGTGGTCGCGGATCCGATCTCGATGAAATGGATTCGCAGCACGGGCCGTGTGGCGGACAGCAAGATGGCAGTGGTCAAAGGATTCGGTGGCGAGACTTTCAAATTCAACGGCTTCACGGTGGAAGCGGTGCTGGGGCATCACAACATCGTCCCCGACGAGTACATGCGCAAGGACCGCGCGGCGGCCGAAGCGGTTGGCGCGCTGAAGGGCGGACTGACGCCGGAGCAGCAGGCGCACGATCGCAAGTTGAACGGACTGGTCCCGCTCACTGCCGAAGAACGCGACAAGCTGATCACGGAAGGCACCATCGCCTACTTCTTCACCTTCGACAATGGCTTCAAAGCGTTCTACACCGACAGTGCCGGACCCACGACCGAGGCTGAGAAGCAGATCGTTGCGAGCAAAGGCAGCATCGATCTTGGATTCATTCCGTATTACGGCGGTGAGCTGGCGATTCCGATCACGATGGAATACGTGCGGCTGTTCAAGCCTACCGTGATGCTGCCGACACACCATGACGGCCATCGCAACCGGATGCTGGATATGCCAATGGGGCCGCTGAACCTGGCCATTCGCGACGAGTTGCCGAAGTCGAAGGCGATTGCGCCGCTGCTGCGAACTCCTGTCTGCATCAATACGACGACCAGCGAGTTGTATGTCGGCAATTAGGTCCGCCGCGCTCGCATCTTTGTTGACGCTCATCGGAACGTCTGTGGCCGCGCAAGGCGCGAAAGCGCCGATGCGGCAGGATCCGGCCTGTCAGAGCCTGACGCCGGTGTCGGCAGGAGGTCCTGCACCGAAGAATGCGGAGACGGTCGTCGTGCGCTGGCTCGGCATGATGAATTACGAGCTTGCGTATCGAGATCAGATATTCCTGCTCAATGCCTACTTCGATCGCCTGCCGAACAGCCATCCGATCGGCGTCATGCCGGCCGATATCAAGAAGGCGACCGCGATCTTCGTCGGCCACGCGCATTTCGATCACATCGCGGACGCGCCAACGATCGCCAAACGCCTCAACGTTCCGATTGTGGGCGCGCCATTCGGTGATGCGGTGGCGGCGAAAGCGGGGCTGGCCGCGAATCAGTACAAGGTCGCGAAGCCAGGAGAGGTTCTGAAGTATCCGGGTGTCACGGTCGAGACAATCCAGGGCGCACACACCGACCAGTCGTTGCTCGCGCCCGCCGGCTTCTTCGACAAACAGAACGCGACGCTGCGCGAGGCATCGCTAGACAAGCCACTCAGCGACGAGGAGAAGAAACAGGCGGATGCTATACGGGCGCGCGGCAGCACGGAACCGCGCATCAACGTCGAAGGCGTGGACAATTTCCTCTTTACCTTCGGCAATGGCTTCCGCGTGATGCTGATCGACAGCGCCGGCAAGGTCACGGATGCGCAGCGCGCCGCGGCGCAGAAGACGCCGAACGTCGACGTGGCGCTGCTTCCCTACGTCGGATTCGAAGCAGGCATCCCGACCCTGGTGGATTACGTCAAGCTGCTCAATCCGTCAGTCGTCTTCCTCGGCGCGCACGATGGTGCCGGCACCATGAACTGGGCGTCGAACTATCCGCCGGCACTCGCCATCCGCGACGTCAGCCCGAAGACGCGAACGATGGATGTGATCTACCGCACGCCGGTCTGCTTCAACACGCAATCGAAAGAGATAGTCGTCGGCTGGTAGGCGCCAGCCGACGGCATTAGCTGACGGCGTCGACACCGGCTTTGGCGCACTGACCGTCCTGCGCGCTGGTGCCGCCCGACAGCCCGATTCCACCGACCACTTTGCCGCCCACCATGATCGGCAGGCCGCCATCAACCGGAACCGCGCCCTGGATGCGCAGCACGCGCACGCCCTCGCCGCCAGCCGCCAGCATGTCCTGAAACGCCTTCGTCGGCCGCTTGAACCGCGCCGCCGAACGCGCCTTCTCCTGGCAGACGATCGTGCTGCCGAGCGGCGTATCGTCCATCTTCTCGAAGTACACGAGGTCGCCGTTCGTATCGACGATCGCGCACGCCATCGTCCAGCTGTTCTTGCGGACCTCCGCCAACGCGGCGGCGGCAACCTTCTTCGCGTTCTCGAGACTGATTGAGGGTCCGTACGACATGTCGCTCTCCACAGAAATTGGGGTCGGAGGTTAACGACCCCCTTTAATTGACTGATCGATCAGTTCGACCGGGTGAACGATCTTCCACTCGTAACCAAGCCGCCGGCCGGCGGCGGCAATCTGCAGCATGCACCCCGGGTTGGCGGTGGCAATGATGTCCGGCTCGAGGGCCGCGATGTTGCGCGCCTTCCGCTCGCCGAGCTGCGCGGCCGGCTCGGGCTGCACCAGATTGTAGATGCCGGCGCTGCCGCAGCAGATCTCCGCTTCCGCGGGCGACATCAGCTCGACGCCCGGAATCGCGGCGAGCAGCGCACGCGGTTGTGCGCGAACGCCCTGCGCATGCGCCAGGTGACACGCATCGTGATAGACGACGCGAGCGTTGAGTGGATGCCGCGTCGCCCGCGGATCGCCGACCTCCGTCAGCACTTCGGACACATCGCGCACCTTGGCGCTGAACGCGCTCGCACGCTCAGCCCACGCAGGATCGTCATGAAACAGCTCGCCGTATTCCTTCATCGACGATCCGCAGCCAGCGGCGTTGACGACGATGCGATCGACGTTCGCGCGCTCGAACACCTCGATATTGTGTTTCGCGAGCTCACGCGCCTGGTCGATGTTGCCCGCGTGCAGCGAGAGCGCACCGCAACATCCCTGCGCGGCGGGAGCCTCTACCGTGCAACCTTCCGCGGCAAGGACGTCGATCGTGGCCCGGTTGACATGGGCGAATGCGAGCCGCTGCACGCACCCGGTCAACACCGCCACTTGCATGCGCGGTGGTCCTACGGCCGGCGTGTGCACAGGTGCGTTCGTCGTCATCGATGCAAGTGACGGCTGCGGCGCGAGCGCGATCAGCGAGCGGAGACGGCGAGGCAGCACCCCTGCGAGCGCGCGGAGCAGAGGCCCGAAGATCACCAGCGGCACCATCGCCAGTCGCAGACGCGATGGATATGGCAGCACGGCGAAGAGCATCGAGCGGAACAGCCGTTCACCGGGCGGACGATCGTAGTGACGCTCGATCTGCGCGCGCGTCTTTTCGATGAGCGGGCCGTACTGCACGCCCGACGGGCAGGCGGTGACGCATCCCATGCAGCCGAGACAGCGATCGAAATGTGCGACGAAGGTTGACGACATCTCCGCGCGCCCTTCGAGCCCCGCTTTCATCAGATAGACGCGCCCACGCGGCGAGTCCATCTCTTCCTGCCACAGGATATAGGTCGGGCACGACGGCAGGCAGAACCCGCAGTGGACGCAGGCGTCGATGAGGCTCGCCGATGGCTGGTCTGGGCCTCGGAAGGCGCGATCGGGATTCGCGACTCGGGATTCGGGATTCGCAGTCACACCGGCCCTCTTCCCGCATTCAGAATTCCATTCGGATCCAACGCGTGCTTGACCGATGCGCCAAGCGCTCCCGCATCGCCGAGAGGTCCCCAGACGTCCAGCTGCGCTTTCAACCGCGCATCGGCGCGCAGCACGACAACGTGACGGAAGACATCGGTGCGCGAGCGCAGCCGCTCGACGATGTTCCGCTGCACCAGCGTGTCGGCGTCTACGCGCACCAGCCCGGACCCGATCGCGGCGCGGCCGATGAACTCGACATCAGCGGCGCTGCCGCGCAGGTCATCGAGAAAGGTCAGCACGGTCCCGAGCGACGCCGGCAGCCAGGCGAACCTGATGACCATGCCCGGCGATGCCCACGGCGCCCGTAGGTGCGCGCGCCAGAGATCCGCTTCGGATTGCGATGAGACGATGTCGGTGGCAGCGCCGCCGATGAGCGCGCGCGCCTTCTGCACGTGGGCGTTCAGGGCGCCTGGTGTCGATTCGAATTTGAGTACCAGTACGTAGGGGCCGGCTGTGGCCGACCCACCTGCGCGCACGTCGATTGCCGATGCTTCGAGCTGGCTGCTGGTAATTGCCGCCAGTGCCGCGACCAAATCGTCCGCACGCCCAAACGTCGCGATAACTGTGTTCGTTGCCGCCGGCAGAGGCATCAGCTTGAACGTCGCGCTGACGATCGCGGCAAGACTGCCGTGCGAACCGGCCATCAATCTGCCAACGTCGTAGCCGGCAACATTCTTCACCACGTTGCCGCCGGCCTTGATCAGCCGTCCGTCGGTCAGCGCAAGGCGGATGCCGATGAGCAGATCGCGCGGCGTACCGTAGCGATGCCGCAGCGGACCGCTGTCGTTGGTGGCGATCGCGCCGCCGATTGTCGATTCGTCGAAGGCGGATTCAACTGGCAGCCACTGGCCGTGCCGTGCGAGCACGCGATTCACCTCGTCGAGCCGCGCGCCCGCCTGCACCGTAGCGGTCAGGTCCGCATGCTCGTGCGCCACAACCGCGCTCAGCCGTTTCGTGCTGACGACGATGTCAACGGACGCAGGCGTGCGGCCCCATCCAATCTTCGTCCCACCGCCGCGAAGAACGACCGACGCGCGCTCTTTCGAGGCCGCGGCGAGCGTCGCCGCAACGTCTTCGGCGGATGCAGGCTCGATTGTCTGTCGCGGAGCGACGCCGTCGAACGACTCTAGCCCAACCATCAGAAGCGTTCGGCGAGCCCCGCTTTCTCGAGTGGATGCACGTGGTACGGACCGGGTACTTCGCCGCAGAGGCGCGGCGTCGGAAAGACCTTGCCCGGATTGCAGAGCCCCTTCGGATCGAAGGCACGGCGCACGGTCAGCATGACGTCGAGATCGTCGGCGCTGAACATCTTCGGCATGTATTCGGCCTTGTCCGCGCCGATGCCGTGCTCACCCGTGAGCGACCCGCCGGCGTCGATGCAGTACTGAAGAATTTCGCCGCCAACTTCCGCGGCCAGCTCAGACTGACCCGGAATCTTCTCGTCATAGCAGATCAACGGATGCAGATTGCCGTCGCCGGCGTGGAACACGTTGCCAATGCGAAGACCACAGCGCTTCTCGAGCCGACGGATGCGGTCGAGCACCTCGGGCAGCTTCGTCCGCGGGACGACACCGTCCTGCACGTAATAGTTCGGAGTCACGCGTCCCATCGATGCAAACGCGCCCTTCCTCCCCTTCCAGATGCGCGCGCGATGTTCCTCCGTCTGCGCCACTTCAACCGTCGTCGCACCAGCGCGATGACAGATGGCTTCGACCTGCGCGAACTGCTCGCGCACTTCGGCGACCGGTCCATCGAGCTCGACGATCAGAATCGCTTCGGCGGGCGGAAAGTTCGGATGCACAGCTGCTTCGACGGCGATGAGCGACACACCGTCCATGATCTCGACGGCCGCAGGGATGATTCCCGCCGCGATGATTTCTGAGACGGCGGTGCCGGCTGAAGGAATGTTGTCGTAGGCCGCCAGCAGCGTCTGCACTGCTTCGGGCTTCCGCAGAATGCGGACCGTGATCTTCGTCACGATGCCAAGTGTGCCCTCGGAGCCGATCAGCACGCCGAGCAGATCGGGACCGGGTGCATCGGCGATGGCGCCATCGAGATGGACGAGGTCGCCGTTCGACAGCACCACTTCGACACTCAGCACGTGGTGAACCGTAAAGCCGTACTTCAGACAGTGCGCGCCACCGGAGTTCTCCGCGACATTGCCGCCAATGGAGCACACCTGCTGGCTGGATGGATCGGGTGCGTAATAAAACCCGTGCGGTGCGACCTGCCTGGTGATCTCGAGATTGGTAACGCCTGGTTCGACCGTCACGCGGCGATTCGGGATATCGACGTCGAGCACGCGATTGAGCCGCGCGAGTCCGATGAGGAGCCCTCCGGCGATCGGCATCGCCCCGCCCGACAACCCGCTGCCGTGTCCGCGCGCGACAAACGGCACGACGTGTCGATTACACAGACGCACGACCTTCTGAACGTCCTCGGCGGATGAGGGAAGACAGACGACGGGCGGCATATGGCGAAGATGCGGCAGCCCGTCGCATTCGTAGGTGAGGAGCTCCAACGGCTCCGTCACCATGCCTTCATTGCCGACGATGCGGCGCAGATCGGCGACGAACGCGGACCCAATAGGGCCCGCGCCGCTCCGGGTCATGCTCACGCGGCAACGCCTTCAGCTGATTCGAAGACGTCGTAGACGTAGTCGTGCGCGCGCAGTGCCTTCTGCGCCACCTGGCGGCTGTGTGCATCGCCTGCCTGCTGCACGCGCGCCAGCAACTGCTCGCGCGTGTTCTTGAAGATAGCGTCCATGATCGCTTCGCGATCGGCCGCACTCTGTTCGATGAGCGACAGGAGGACGCGCGATCCGTACTTGATCCAGCGCCTCTGCGGCTGCAGCCTACCAGTCGTGTCGTCGACGACCTGGCGCTTGAGAATCTGCAGCACGAGCTCGGCGTCGGTGTCCTCGTACTTCTGATTGAGCTTCTTGAACAGCTCCTTGACGGTCTCGCGGCGTTCGTCGATCAACTTGACGAACAGCTCGGGCGTGACGCGCTGGCCCTTTTTCGAATACTTCCCGTCATCCGTCAGTTCCGCGCCGTGCAGCACGGTGAGATAGAGGAAGTGCCAGAAGATCTCGTAGGTCGCCAGATCGTTCATGAAGCGGTTGCCGGTGAGCGGGTCGTCTATCGCGGCGGCATTGTTGCCGTGCAGCTGCTGATACATGAACTCCGTGGCCATGTACATCGCGTAGCGCATGCCGTCTTCCGTCGTCGGACCGTTCGGGCGCGCAAGCAGCTGCTGCCGCGCCTGCGGCGACCAGAGCTTGTCAACGGTGAGATCCGCCTCCGACAGCTCCATGGGCGAGATTTTGCCGTTCTTCAGCAACCCTAGCGCTTCGAGCCGTTCCTTCTCCTGCGGTGTTGCCTTGTCCACGACCTGCTGCAGATCGTTGTAGTCCGAGACCAGCGATTCCCTGCCGGCGGCGACGTAGTTCGGTGCGACGGTCGCCACCCAGCTCTGACGGTAGGTATCGTGCAGCTTGCCGTTAATCACAAAGAGCCCGGTCAGACGTTCACGCAGTTTGTCGAACCAGATATCCCGGAGCGCCTTGCTGTCGTTCTCGGGCGCGCGCGGGTTCTGCATCTGCGCGGCCATGCCGCCAATCGGCATCGCGCCTGCCAGCAGCGCGAGCAGCGCGTTCCGCCGCGTGTAGTACGACATCGACGGCTCCGTCATCGTTACCGAGGATGGGTTCGGGAAGACCATCGACGGATCGTGGTGGAACATGTCCTCGCGGCTGTTGATGTAATCCCAGCGCCCGACGTTCGGGCCGATCAGATTTTCGCGCAGCACCCACTCGATGACTTCCTGTTGCAGCGCGAACTCGGCGCGCTCGTTCAGCATCTTGATCTTGATGGTGCCGCGCGGAACGCCGATGGCCTGTTCGACGCCCTTCAGCAGCGTGCCGACAAGCTTCGCTTCCTGCCACGACTCGAGCTTCGGAATGTAGAAGTAGATGCCCGAACCGTTCTTCTTCTGGGAGTCGTAGTTGCTCACCGCGTGGATGACGAGGCCGGGAATGATCGCGGGAACTTCCTGACCGTCAACGACGATCTGTCGATTGCGCAGATGGAGCCCGGCGACGCGGTGGAAGATGACGGGCCACTTCTCCTTCGGCGCGTCGATTTTGTAGGTCCTTTTCTTGGTCGGATGCTCGTACGGCTTGCCGTCCCACTGATGCGCGAGGATCGCCTTCAGATTGGTCCACGCTTCGTAGAGCTGCGCCTTGTAGTCGCCGCCCGCATCCTCCCAGTCCCACATCCACTGCGAGGCGCCGCTGTTAAGTGCGCCGAAGGCCATGCCGAGATCGATTGATGGGCCAGTGCCTTCGAGGCCTGGCCGCATCGTATCGGCGGGGATAGGCACGCTGGCGGCCACGCGCCACGCCTTGGGCGTGTTGCGGCCGAAGAAGCCGTCCAGCATCCCCTGACGGATGTCGCCGACGGTAGCCCGATTGCCGTCCGGATCGCTGACAGCGGTAGACGCGTCGAGGAAGTCGTACTGCCCCTGTTTGTGCGCGACACGGTCATGCAGCTGGTGCCGCGCCTGCAACAGTGCGGCGAAGTCGGCACGAGTCGCGCGCGTGAGCTGCGCGATCAGCTGCTCGACGTTCACCTGGCGGCCGTTCACCGTCCTGGTACCGAACAGATCGGAATATTTCTGCTGAATATCCGCGCGGACTGTGGCGGACGAAGAGTCAGACACGTCAACCTCCTGACCGGGTTCTGGAAACAACGAATTATATATGCCCGGCGAGATCCGTGATGGTGTGCACGACGCGCGCGGCGTAGTAGCCCAACTCCTCCGCCGGCTCGGCGGCGAGGCGCTGGATCCAGAACGCCGTCAGACCGGCCGACGTCGCGCCCGCGACATCCCAGCTGTTCGAAGAGACGAATCCGATGTCGGCGGTCGGCACGCCAAGGCGCTTCGAGGCGAGCTGATAGACACGCGGATTCGGTTTGTAGACCTTGATGCCATCCACGCTGATGATTTCATCAAGCAGGCCGTCGATCCCTGCGCTCGTCGTCGCTGACGCCAGCATCTCGGGCGCGCCGTTCGACAGGATCGCCAGCCGAAGCCCTCGCGCTTTGAGCGCCTGCAGTCCCGGCTTGACGTCCGGAAATGCCTGCAACGTGCGATACGCATCCATCAGCCGATGACGGTTCTCCGGCGTCAGCTCGAGGCCGAGCGCCTTGGTCGCATAGACGAGCGCATCCTGAGTGACCTGCCAGAAGTCGGCGTAGCGCTGCATCATGCTGCGCAGCAGCGAGTACTGCAGCTGCTTGCTCCGCCATGTCACCGCGAGCACGGTGCCGTGTCCCGGAAAGAGTAGTTCACACAGCGATGTCACGGATAAGACGTCGAACAACGTTCCGTACGCGTCGAAAGCAAGCGCTTGCATCGCTGGTCATTGTAGGATCCGGCGCATGCGCACAGTGACATTCGCGGTCGTTGTCCTGGGGAGTGTGACCCTTCTCCTCGCGGTGCCGCGCGCGTCGAGCGGGGCGCAACCGTGCGAGAGCCTCGCCTCGTTGAAAATGCCGGACACCACGATCACGGCGGCGTCGGTCGTGCCGGCGGGTCCATTTGTCGCCAATCCAGGCGCCGTGGCAGGGGGGCGGGGCGGTGCGCCGCCAACGGTCCCCGCGTTCTGCCGCGTCCAGCTGACAATTGCCCCTCGGATCGGCGTTGAAGTCTGGATGCCGGCGTCAGGGTGGAACGGGAAGTTCGAAGCGGTCGGCGGCGGCGGCTACGCGGGCGCACTCAGTTATCCGGCGATGGTCACCGCGCTCAACGCCGGCTACGCAACCGCGAGTACCGACACCGGGCACGTCGGCGGAGACGGCCGCTTCGCACTCGGCCACTCGGAGTTGGTGATCGATTTCGGCTATCGCGCGATTCACGAGATGACGGTGAAAGGCAAACAAATCATCGAGGCGTTCTACGGCACGGCGCCCCGCGAGTCGTACTTCGTCGGCTGCTCGACCGGCGGGCGGCAGGGGCTGGCGGAGGCGCAGCGCTATCCAGACGACTACAACGGGATCGTCTCGGGCGCGCCCGCAATCGATTGGCCACATCTCCTGATCAGCGCGGTCTGGAACAGCCAGGCGACGCTGAAGGATCCCGCCAGCTACATTCCGGCCGCCAAGCTGGCGGCCATCAACGAGGCGACGCTCGCCGCGTGCGACGCGGCGGACGGCGTGAAGGACGGTCTCGTGGCCGATGGTCGGCAGTGCAAGTTCGACCCCGCATCACTGCTGTGCCGCGAAGGCGATTCGCCGGCCTGCCTCACGCCGAAGCAGGCCGAGGCGCTGAAACAGATCTACGCGGGCCCGCGTTACGCCGACGGGAAACAGATCTATCCCGGACGACTGCCTGGCGTCGAGCGCGGCTGGGGCAACTTCACGACCGGTACCGAACCCGGTCGGGCCGCAAACATGATTCTCGGCGGCGGCTATTTGAAGTACTTCGTGCTGCAGGACGCCAACGCCGATCCGCTCGCGTTCGATTTCGCCACCGACATGGCGAAGATAGACAAGGACGAGAAAGACGTGGCCGCGCTGCAGACGTTCAATGCGAATCTGAAGCCGTTTCGCGACCGCGGCGGCAAGCTGATTCTTTATCACGGCTGGGGCGACGACGCGATTTCGCCGCTGAACACGATCAACTACTTCAAACTGGTCGTCGACAAGACGACGGGCGGCCCCAAGGCGGCGGACGCGCTGGCGCCGGAGGATGCGAAGTTCCAGCAGGCGGCGCAGAAGACGGGCGACTTCATGCGTCTCTTCATGGTGCCGGGGATGAATCATTGCGGCGGCGGACCGGGGCCGAACACGTTCGACGCGCTCTCCGCCCTTTCGAGCTGGGTCGAGAAGAAGCAGCCGCCCGACATGCTGCTCGGCACGCACCTCACCAACGGCACGCCCGACTTGACGCGGCCGCTCTGCCCCTATCCGCAGGCGGCGAAGTACTCAGGTCAGGGCGATGTGCGCTCGGCCGCGAATTTCAGCTGCGGGTATTGACGCTGTATTCAGGCCGGGATCCTGCTACCAACCGGTGGTGAATGAACAGCCGAGTGCGCGAGCAAAGCGTTCGACTGTCTCACGCCCGATGGTTCGCGAGATATAGATTGGATCGCGGAACGCGTCATGCGACTGGAGCAACACGAGGCCGTGGCAGTACACATGACAATGACTGCAGAAATAGCCGGTGGGAGTCCGCTCAAGGAACTCCGCCAGTCTTTGCATGGTTTCGGGCGTCACGGGCAGGTGGTAGAAGTCCGGCTTCGGCCAGATGGTTCCGACCGCAACTCGCACGGACGGCTGAATGGAATTCCGCCGCAGATAGTCAGCGACGTGCGGCTCCGCCGTCCCTTCAAAATAGGCCACTGAGCCCTCAGGGAACGCTTCAGGAAGCGCGCGAAGAAATCGCGCGACATCTTTCGTAGAACTCACCCGCCAAGGCTCCGGCTGCGTCAACCGGATTCCGCCTTGTTCCTCACGCGGGACCGCTCCGAATAAGCGCGCGAAAAAACCCAGGCTCGTAGATCCTGCGAGTCTAGTTGAACCGTACGTATTCGAAGTCGATCGGTTGCGTGTGGACGCCGCGGCGGGGGGGCGCGATCCAGTTCGCGAACTTGCCCGGCTCGACGACGCGGCCCGTCATCATCGCCTGCACGAACGTGTAGTCGGACTGTGACGGCAGCCATTCGTCGCGCTTTGCGTTCCACTGCTTCTCGGTGAGCACGTCACCGTCCGGGCTGATGTGGAACCCAGCGAAGTTGCCGATCTGCCGATGGAACCCCTTGTGCGGCAGGCGCAGGCGGAAGGGGATGCCGTTCTTCTCGATCACCTTGTTCCAGCGATCGACCCCGGCCTGCACCTCGCCGATGTAGTCGTCTCGTAATCGCTCGTTGAGCGCGTTGAGCGCGGGAATTTCCTCGTCAGCGACACGGTTATCCTTCACGGTACCGACCCTATATGTCGCATCGGTCAACTGGTGATCGTCGTCGATCTTCGTCTCTTCATAACGTCCCTTGAGCCCCGTCGTGTAGAAGCTCGCCGCGTTCGACGACACGTCGCCGCCGAACAGGTCCAGCGTCACGCTGTAATGGAAGTTGAGATACCGCTGCACGGTCTGCAGATCGATGACGCCGAGCGCCCGCACGTGATCGGGATCGTCGACTTTGTGTTCCGCCATCAGCTCTGCCGTCCGCTGCACGATGCGGCCGACACCCGTCTCGCCGACGAACATGTGGTGCGCTTCTTCGGTCAGCATGAAACGGCAGGTGCGCGCCAGCGGATCGAATCCGGATTCGGCGAGCGACGACAGCTGGAACTTGCCATCACGGTCGGTAAAGAACGTGAACATGTAAAACGCCAGCCAGTCCGGCGTCGGCTCGTTGAACGCGCCCAGGATGCGTGGATTGTCCACATCACCGGATCGGCGGTCGAGCAGCGCCTCGGCTTCCTCGCGACCGTCGCGGCCGAAATAGCGATGCAGCAGATAGACCATCGCCCAGAGATGGCGGCCTTCCTCGACGTTCACCTGATAGATGTTGCGCAGGTCGTAGAGCGACGGCGCGCACATGCCGAGCATCCGCTGCTGTTCGACGGAGGCAGGCTCCGTGTCGCCCTGCGTCACAATCAGCCGCCGCAGCATCGAGCGATATTCCCCCGGCACGTCCTGCCACGCGGGCTGGCCTTTGTTGGTGCCGAAGTTCACTTCGCGGCCGGCGGTTGGCGGCACCAGGAAGATGCCCCAGCGGTACTGCGGCATCTTCACGTAGTCGAATACCGCCCATCCTTCCGGATCGACGCTGATCGCGGTGCGCAGGTAAACGTCGTAGTTGTGGCTTTCGTTCGGCCCCATGTCGTACCACCAGCCCATGTACGCGGGCTGCCAGTGCTCGAGCGCGCGCTGCAGCACGCGGTCGCGTCCGAGATCGACGTTGTTCGGAATCTTGTCGATGTAGTCGATGTTGCTCGTCATACGCGTTCCCAGTCGAACTTCGGCTGCGCGCCGCTGCCGTACACCTTCAACGCACCCTTGTCACCGGTCGCGTTCGGCCGGATGAAGATCCAGTTCTGCCACGCGGAAAGCCGCCCGAAGATGCGCGTCGCCTGATTTTCAGACGGACCGAACCGCAGGTTGGCTTCCATACCGCTCAACGCATCAGGTGAGAGCGCCACACGCGACTCCATTGCCTGCCGCAGCTCGTCGTCCCAGTCGAGCGCGTCGGGCGCATCCGTGACCAGACCGAGCGCCACGGCCTCCGGTGCACTAATCGCCACGCCGATCTCTTCTCTCAGCCCGTCGACCGCGGATGCATCGTCATAAAAACGCGCGGCAACCCGTGAATGGCCGGTGACCGTCGGCAGTGAACCAAAATTGATCGGGGACAGCATCAACGAGGCGGACGGCTCGTCCTCTTCCGTCTGCAGCATGTAAATGCGATCCGACGCGAGCGCGAGCTCAAGCAGCGTCCCGGCAAAGCACGATCCAGGTGTGACAATCGAGAACATCGAGCGCGACGAGACTTCGAGCCGCTGCAGCGTTCGCCGCATCATGCCGAGCACTTCGCGTACGTACCAGTCGTCGCGGTGATCGACGATGTATTGATCGAGCTGAACGACGGTGTTCGGGTCACCAGCGGTTTTGAACAGCCAGAGACCAATCTCGAGCTCGTTCGTCCGCATGTGCAGAATCGCATCGTCAAGTTCGCGCACGAACAACAGCATCGAATCGACGTCCGTTGGTGCCGTTACGGTGAAGGTGGCGATTCGCGCGGTACGGTCGATCGCGATCTGTACATGCCGATAGCGGATCGCGTCCGTCTCGATCTTCCGCTCGAGCGCGAGCAGCTTGACTCCCTGGCCGTCCACGGGCCGATCGCTCTGCTCCGCCAGTGCCGACGCGCGCTTCCTGACGAAATCGCCGAACTCCTGCGTGCGGACGATGTGATCGACAAGACGCCACTCTTTGGCGCGCGCTCCCTTCACACCATCGGGAGTCGTGCAGAAGATGTCTGCGTGGTCGCGGCGGACCTTCCGTTTGTCCGTGAGCCGCGTCAACCCGCCGGTGCCCGGAAGGACACCAAGCAGTGGCACCTCTGGCAGGCTCACTGCCGATGACCGGTCGTCGACGAGCACGATCTCGTCACATGCGAGCGCCAGCTCGTATCCGCCGCCGGCCGTCGTGCCGTTGCACGCGGCGATGAACTTCAAACCGGAGTGCTGGCTCGCGTCCTCGATTCCGTTGCGCGTCTCGTTGGTGAACTTGCAGAAATTCACCTTCCACGCGTGGCTGGACTGGCCGAGCATGTAGATGTTGGCGCCCGAGCAGAAGATACGGTTTTTTGCGCTGGTGATCACCACCGCGCCGATTTCCGGATGCTCGAACCGTATGCGCTGCAGGACGTCGTGCAGCTCGATATCGACTCCCAGGTCGTACGAATTCAGCTTCAGCTTGTAGCCGGGCCGCAGACCGCCTTCTTCCGCGACATCCATCGTGACGGTCGCGACACGGCCGTCGTAGGAAACGCGCCAGTGTTTATAGGTGGCAGGATCCGTCCGGTAATCGACGAGCTCTTTGGTCTCAATCACGCTGAAACCTCTGCGGCCGTCCGTTCGGCGGCCCTTTCACGCAGTTTATAGCGTTGCAGTTTTCCGGTTGCGGTCTTAGGTAACTCGTCAATGAACTCCACCCAGCGTGGCCGTTTGTATTCAGCCAGCCTGGACCGGACATATTGTTGCAACTCTGCCGCCAGCTCAGGCGTACGTGCGACTCCCGCGCGCACGACCACGAATGCGTACGGTTTCAACAGTCCATCGCGATCTGCGCGCGCGCCAACACCGCATTCGTGAACGGCCGGATGCTCGATCATGATGTTCTCCACTTCGACAGGACTCACCCAGATGCCGCCCACCTTCAGCATGTCGTCTGATCGTCCCGCATACCAGAAGTAGCCTTCCTCGTCCTGGTAATACTTGTCTCCGGTTCGAATCCATCGGCCCTCGATGGTCGCCTTCGTCTTCTCGTGCTTGTTCCAGTAGCAGGCGCACGTCGAGTCGCCGCTGATCAACAGGTTGCCGATTTCGCCGCGGGGCACGTCGCATCCCTTTTCATCCACGATGCGCGCTTCGTAGCCTTCGACGACCCTGCCGCTCGAACCGGGGCGAATATCGCCAGGACGGTTAGAAATGAAGATATGAAGAATCTCCGTTGATCCGATGCCGTCCAGGATGTCGACGCCGAAGCGCTGCTTGAAACGCTCGAACAGCGCTGCGGGAAGCGACTCGCCGGCGGACACCGCATAGCGAACGCTCGACAGATCGAAGTCCTGACCCTCCCGCGTATGCGCGAGGAGCATCCCGTAGTTGGTGGGAACCGAGAAGAACAGTGTCGGCTTATGGCGCTCGATGACGCCGAACACGTTGGCCGCGGTTGGTGGGCCGGGCCACAGGATGGCGGTGGCGCCGACGCCAAGCGGACAGTACATCGCATTGCCGAGACCGTAGGCGAAGAACAATTTCGCCACACTGAAGCAGCGGTCGTCTCCGGTCATGCCGAGGATCGCTTTGGCATAGAGCTCGGTGCAGACAACCATGTCGTGCTGCAGATGCACGCAGCCTTTCGGAAACCCGGTGCTGCCTGACGAATACAGCCAGAACGCGGGATCGTCCTTGCTGGTCGGTTCGGCGTCGAGCACAGACGAGGCGTCAGCGATCGACGCGTGCAATTCGCCGACGGTGACGATGTGCTGCAGATGGCGGAGACGCCCGCGCGGAATCGCCTGCAACTGCGGCAGCAGGACCTCGCTGATCACCACGACGCGCGCACGCGAGTCGTTCAGCACGTACTCGTAATCCTGCGGCTTCCAGAGCGTGCTCGTGGGAATCGGCACTGCGCCGATCTTGATCGCGCCAAAAAACGCGTAGAAGAACTCCGGTCCGTCGAGCAGGAGCATGACGACCCGCTCTTCGATCCGGACGGCAAACTTGTCGCGCAGAACATTCCCCACGCGGTTCACGCGTTCGACTAGCTGCGCGTAGGTCACGCGCTCGTCGCCGCACTCGATGGCCACCTTTGCGCCACGACCTTCGTGGATGTTTCTGTCCACGAACCAGGTTGCGGCGTTGAAGGTGTCCGGCAGCGTGATCACGGGTCTATCGTAACAATAGACTCTCCTCCATGCTTCGGCTCGCGTGTTGGCCTGGCGGCGGGGCGCAGTCAGGCGTCAGCCACGACCTCGCGCAGTTCAACCGAGTTGAGCGTGACACCGGCGGGCGGCGGCGAGTTGCGGATCATGGACACTGCCGTTTCCGCCTGCTGCTTCGTTTGGAAGACTGCCATAGACGTGCCTTGGCTTTCGTCGTCCCGCACGGTCCAAAACGCTTTCACCAATCCTGGTGCTTGTTTAACCCGGGGCACAACCTGTTCATGGAGTGCTTTCCGCGATGACGCAAACTCGCCCGGCGCAATCGTCACATTTACGACAACAGCGTACATAAGGTCCTCCTCTTCTTACGCTGTAATGCAAGTGGGTCTATTCCCGCAGCGACGATAATTCTGTCAAACCGCCAGCACAGGCACAAATGATCGTTGGTACTCGTCACGTTGTGGGCAAGACGAGCTGGGGTGCGAGCAGACAGAGAGAGACTGCGAAAGAATAGCTACGGGTAACACGTGGCTGAGTTCGTTCAGGTCAACGGCGTCCGCCTCGAGTTCTCCTGGTACGGACCACCACCAAGTCAGGCAGCGACGATCGTGTTCCTGCACGAGGGCCTCGGCTCGATCACTCAGTGGCGCAACTTCCCCGCCGAGCTGTGTGCACGTCTGGGCTGCGGTGGTCTCGCCTACAACCGCTGCGGCCACGGCAGGTCCGATCCGCTCTCCGCACCGCGGACCGTCCGTTTCATGCACGACGAGGCGACCGAGGTGCTGCCGCGCCTCCTCGACATCTTCGAAGTGCGGCGGCCGGTGCTGATCGGCCACAGCGACGGGGCCTCGATCGCGCTGATTTACGCCGGCTCGGTCGGCGATCCCTGCGCGCTGGTGCTCGAAGCGCCGCACGTGTTCGTCGAAGACGTGACCGTCACGCGCATCACGGAGTTGCGCGACATGTATCGCACCACGGACCTCCGGACGAAGCTGGCGCGGCATCACACCAATGTCGACTCGCTGTTTCAGTACTGGACCGACGTGTGGCTGCGCCCCGACTTCCGCGCCTGGAATATCGAGGCGTATCTCCCGAACGTGCTGTGCCCCACGCTGGTGATTCAGGGCCGACAGGATGAATACGGCACCGATCACCAGGTCAGTGCGGTGACCTCCGCGATCGGCGGCCGCTGCGAAGGCATCATGCTCGATCGCTGCGGGCACACGCCGCATATCGATCAGCGAACGATGGTTGCCGATATCGTGACGCAGTTCATCCGTCATCTAGAATAAGAGGTATGCCCTCGCCCGCGGGGCGCCTGACGCGCGCCCTGCAGCATCGCAACTTCCGCCTGTTCTTCGGCGGTCAGAGCATTTCCCTCGTCGGCACCTGGATTACGCGCGTCGCGACGAGCTGGCTGGTGTACCGCCTCACCGGCTCGGAGCTGCTGCTCGGTGTCGCCGGCTTTGCGGGACAGATCCCAACGCTGTTCATCACGCCGTTTGCGGGAGTGCTCGTGGACCGCCACGATAGACGAAGGATTCTGCTGATCACGCAGATCGCATCGCTCCTGCAGTCGGCGCTGCTGGCGATTCTGACCTTCACCGACGTCATTACCGTGACCCAGATCATCTGGCTGCAGGTGGTGCAGGGGATCATCAACTCGTTCGACACACCAGCGCGGCAGGCGTTCGTCAGCGAGATGGTCGAAGATCGGCGCGACCTGCCGAACGCCATCGCGCTCAATTCGTCGATGGTGAACGGCACGCGCATCATCGGACCGTCAATCGGCGGCCTGCTCATCGCTGGGTTCGGCGAGGCATGGTGCTTCACGATCGACGCTATTTCGTACGTCGCGGTCATCGGATCGATTCTCGCGATGCGCGTGGCGCCGCGCGCGCGCCACGAGGCGGCGGAGATGCACCTGCTCGAGGAGCTGCAGCACGGCTGGAAGTACGTGCTGCACTCGGTCCCGATCCGCTCGGCGCTGCTGCTGGTGGCGATCGTCAGCATGGCCGGCACGCCGTACACCGTGCTGATGCCGGCCATTGCCGCGCAGGTCATGCACGGCGGTCCGAACACGCTCGGCCTGCTGATGACCGCCACCGGCGTCGGCGCCTTGAGCGGCGCACTTTATCTGGCGCAGCGCGAATCCGTCGTGGGTCTCGGTCGCATCATCATGTATGCGTCGGCCGTCTTCGGTGTCGGCCTCGTGATCTTCTCGTTCACGACGACGCTATGGCTGTCGATGCTGGTGCTGGCCGTCGCGGGATGCGGATTCATGATTCACCTCGCCGCCACCAACACCGTGCTGCAGACCATCGTCGAAGAGCGGCTGCGCGGGCGCGTCATGTCGTTTTACACGATGGCCTTTTTCGGAACCGTGCCCATCGGCAGCCTGCTCGGCGGGATTTTGGCGGAACGCTACGGCGCCATGGCGACGGTGATGGTGACCGGGGTCATTTGTCTGTGCGGCAGCGGCTGGTTCGCCCACAAGCTGCCTGCGATTCGGGAAGTCGTCCGGCCGATCTATCGCGAGCGCGGCATCATCACGGTGCCAGCTGTCGATACGGGTGGGAAGACGTTGTAAGTTCCAAGATCCAAGCTCCAAGATCCAAGCTCCAAGTGGCAACACGAAACGCGTTGATTGTGGGTGCCGGGATCGGCGGACTCGCTGCAGCGATCGCCTTGCGACAGGCCGGCTGGCAGGTCCGCGTGTTCGAGCGCGCTGCGTCGCCTCGCGAGCTCGGCTTCGCTCTTCTCCTCGCTCCGAACGCGATGCACGCGCTGGGCGCCCTCGGTCTCGCCGACGTCGCACGGCGTGGCGGATTCATCACGACAAACGGCGAGATGCGCCGCCCCGACGGCACGGTGCTACGCCGGTTCGACACGGCCTCTGCACGAGCGCTGCTCGACGAGGACGCGGTGTGCATCCTGCGCCCTGTGCTGCACGGTGCGCTGCTCGACGCTCTGGGTACGGCGGCGATCGAACTCTCGGCTTGCGTATCGCGGTTCACCGCGGCAACGGATGCGGTTGAACTGACGCTTGCCGACGGCAGGACCTTCGCCGGCGACCTGCTCGTCGGCGCGGATGGCGTTCGCTCGGTGATACGCGCGCAACTACATCCTGACGAACCGCCGCCGCGCCCGAGCGGTCTGCTCGGCGTGCGCGGCGTGGCGTGCGACGTCGTCGAGGAGCTCCGCGGCGTCAGCGGCGCGCAGTATTTCGGCCGCGGGATGGAGGCGGGCGTCGCCCGTGCCGGCGGACGCGAGGTGTATTGGTATATGTCCGTGTCCGCGCACCGGTTCGGCGCCGCGCGCACGGCCCCAAGCATCGCTGCGGAATGCGCCCGGCATTTTCATCAACCGTTCCAGACGATTGTTGCGAAGACCAATTCTGAGGATCTTCGTGTGGACGAACTTTTCGATCGTGAACCAATCGCTGACTGGGGCCGCGGGCCTGTGACGCTGCTGGGCGATGCAGCGCATCCGATGCTGCCGCATGCGGGCCAGGGCGCCGCGCAGGCGCTGGAAGACGCGGTGGCACTCGGTCAGGTGATGCGGCAGGCTGTCGATCGGAGAGCCATTGACGTCGCGCTCCGCCAGTACGAGCATGTACGCGCCGTGAGGACGCGTAAGGTTGTGGAGATTGCGCGGCGCAACGCGCGCGTGGGGTCCATCCGCAGCGCCGCGGGCTGCTGGCTTCGTGATCATGCGATCCGTCACGTGCCGCAGTCCATCATCTTGAAGTCGCTCGTAGCGTTCGGCAAGCCGCCGTCGCCATAGTCTTTGGCGTCCAAGCCCGCCGGAGATAACATCGGTGCCCACCCCATGAGCACGCTGCACGCCGTTGTGGTGACCGCGTCCGATCGCCCGGGGATGATGTCCGCCGTGACGAAGGTGCTCGCCGATCATCAGGCGAACATCCGCTACGTCGATCTCCACCCGGGCGGTGACCGCGCGGACATCTACTTCGAGTTCACGCTCGAGACCGCTGCCGACAACCTCTTCGCCGACTTGAAAGGTCTGGACGGCGTTTTCCGCCTCGAGGAAATCCCATCATTCGCCAAGATCTATGGGAAGCGCATCATCGTCATGGGCGGCGGCGCACAGGTTGGTCAGGTGGCGCTCGGGGCCATTGCCGAAGCCGATCGCCACAACATCCGGGGCGAACGCATTTCGGTAGACACCATTCCCCTCGTCGGCGAGGAAGCGCTCGCGGCCGCGGTCCGAGCGGCTGCGCGCCTGCCGCGAGTCCAGTTATTGGTCCTCGCTGGTTCGCTGATGGGTGGCGCCATCTCGCAGGCGGTGGAGGAAGTGCGGAAGAATGGTTTGTATGTCATCTCGCTGAACATGGCCGGCAGCGTTCCCGACGCCGCCGACCTCGTCGTCAGCGATCCCATTCAGGCAGGCGTGATGGCCGTCATGGCGATTGCCGATACGGCCAAATTCGATCTCGTTCGACAGCAGAAACGAAGGTATTAGCTTGGAGCTTATTTAGTAGCGTTCTTGGGCTCCGCTTTGATGTTGTTCAGCATGATCGGCTGGCTGGCAAAGTTCTCGAGCTCGATCACGTTGTTCTCGTGCGCGACGATTCGCGTTGCGTATGACATCGTGCCCGTGCCGGTGCCATCTCGATTCAGCTTCATCTGGATGACCGTAAACGGATAGTCGACGGAGCGCGGGCGGTTCGTCGCCTCCCAGAACCCGATCGGGCGATCCGTCGCGATCACGATCGTGCGTCCGCCGTCAGCGTCGGTCTGCTGATACGCATAACGGAGGTCGTACCCGAGCGAATCCGGCGTGCGGATGCGGCCCACGGGTTTGTTCTTCTGCAGCTGCTTCAGCAGCTCGTCGGACCCTTTCTCACGCAGCGCGGTAACAAGGCGCGCGCGTTCGGATGCGGGCGACCAGCGGCTGATCGTGATTTCGACGACCTGCTGTCCTGTGCCGTATTCCGGGCTCAGCGACACGGCATTGGCGGTGAACCGTTCCGCGGGCTGGTTCGTTTGCGCATAGGCGAGCGGGAATACCAGCAGCGCCAGCGCCACCGTTGTCGACAATAGACGGGATTTCATGACCGTGGCTCCTTGGGCCGACCTGAAGGTCGGCGTCTACACGAAGACCATTCACGAAGGATGCCCGGCCAGTTTCGCGATGTACTCGCGCTCGTCAGGGCCCAGCCATGGCGGCGCACCGGCCGAGGCGTTCGACCGCAGGTGTTGCGGCGATGAGGTCGCGGGAATCGCGACATGACAGCGTGGTTCGCTGAGGATCCACTTGAGAAGTGCTTGCGGCCAGCTGCGGATGCCGAACGGGGCAAGCGGCTTCAAGGCGGCCGCACTCACGCGCCTCGTCAGCAGCGACCCCTCGCCGAAGGGTCGCATGACAATGACCCCAAGTCCCAGATCGACCGCTGTCGGGAGAATCTTCGACTCGACGGCGCGCTGCCCCGGGTTGTATGGAATCTGGACCGCCTGCACGCGCGGGTCGCGCATGGCGATCAGCACGTCGTCATACGCGCTCGAGCTGTAATGCGTAATGCCGATGACCCGCACAGCGCCTGCATCCTTCAGGCGCTGCAGCTGATCGAGCCGCTTCCGCCACGCCAGCAGGTTGTGCACCTGGTACACGTCGATGCGTCGGTCGAAATAGCCGAGCGCCGCGGTGATCTGCTGTTCTGCCTCGTCGTCGTCCGACGCCCAGACCTTGGTGGCGATGATCGCAAGATCTCGGCGTCCGTCCAACGTCCGGCCGAGCACGCGCTCGGCGTCGCCGTACATGGGCGAAGAGTCGAAGAACGTGGCGCCAAGATCGAACGCCGCATCCATAACGTGCCTGCGCGCGTCTACCTCCTTGCCGCGCACGTCGAACGTCTTCCACGTACCCATCCCGATGACCGGCACACGCAGGCCGGTCGCTCCAAACGCGCGCTGTTCCATCAAGGGTGATCGACTTCGAGCAGCAAGGGGAAATGATCCGAGGCCTGCGCCACGTCAGGGGTCCTCACGATGTCACATGCACGCACGTGCTGTGCGAAGGCGCCGGGCACAAACGCATAATCGAGCCGCACGTGTGGATGTGGAGTCGGCAGCGTGTATCCGACCTCGTTCGGATGCAGCTTCCGGAACGAATCGACATAGCCCGTGGAGAGCACCGTGGCAATTGTGCGCCACCTGATATGTCCCCCGCTCAGCCATACGAGTGCTCGCAGCCGAGTCGGCAGTTTGCGCACGTCGAACATGTCTCCGGGTGCCACCGTGTTGAAGTCTCCGATCAGCACGTGCGGACCTTTCTCGTGCGCGGCAACTGCGCGGAGCAGCGCGCGAAGCTCCAATAGCCGCCGCCGCTCGGTCCACGCGGCATGGACGGCGCTGAGATGCACGCCAAACACTCGCCATGTTGTCGCCGCCGGAGCAATCTCGAGAAAGGCGTGGCGGGAGATCGCCGGACTGTGCACGGCGTACGAGGCGACCGGCGCGCGGCTCATGAATGCGAGCGATTTTCCCGACCGCGACGCCCATTGAGCCATCCCCGTCTCGCGCGCCACACACTCAACCACGTCGGGCCGCGTCGCCTCTTCGAACACGACGATGTCGGGCGAGACGGTGCGGATGACGGCGGCAATCGCTCCTTCGCGTCCGGCGCCGCCGCGCCTGATGTTGTAAGACAGTATGCGGAATGACACGTATCGCGAGCTGAGTCGTGCGGCTACGTTGCTTCGATCAACGTCAAGTACGGCTGATCCAGCAGATCGCCGCGAAAGCGAATGACGACGTCGCGCGACGCCTGGATGTTCACCGGTCGGCCGGCCAGGACCATCAACGCCTCGCGCAGCGGAATGAGCGCCGGCGCGATATCCGGATCCTCCTCCGAAACCGGCCGCGAGTGAACGCCCGGCACAAAAAACCCGGTGGGCTTGAAGAGCGCGACGGCGTCATCGCCGACCAGCGTCAGGTCCAGGTCGCTGGTGCCGGGACCGTCGCTGTCAAACCGCGCGCCGTCCTTCCAGCGATGGCCGGTCACAGCGCTGCCGCGAAGCACGACTCGAGTTCCACGCGGTACTTCCTCGCGAATCAAGCGGCAGAAGTGCGCGAGCCGCTCCTCGTCGCCGCCAAAGGCGAGACGCAGGACGTTGGCGCGCTTCTCCTCTTCGGTGAGGCCGCCCTGAACCGCCTGCTCCCCCGCCTTCGCTGAGGAGTCGGCCATCAGTTTGGAAATCTCCCGATCTTTTGTGTAAGCTCAGGCGCAATGGCTTTCATCATCACCGACCCCTGCATCAGCACCAAGGACACTGCGTGCGTCGACGTCTGTCCGGTCGACTGCATCCATCCGCGCAAGGACGAGCCCGAGTTCGAGCAGTCGCCGATGCTCTTCATCAATCCTGAAGAGTGCATCGACTGCGGCGCGTGCGTGCCCGCGTGTCCTGTGTCCGCCATCTACGACAGCCCGGACGCGACCCCAGAGACGCAGAAAGATCTCATCGACGCGAACGCGAAATACCGCGTCGGCGATGCGGGCGCCTTCGAAGAGGCGAAGAACATCGTCAACGCGCATGTCTCGGCGCACCCGGACCTGATGAACATCCCGGGCACCGAGCGCGCCGCGGCGCACCAGGGGTAGGCCGGCCGAAGCCGGCCTCTCCGCTCAGCGAATACGCGTCTTTCTGACATCGCCCGCCAGGATGGTCCACGCCATCCAGAATCCGCCGGCGGCGGCCACCAGAAACAGCAGCATCGCGATCCACGGGTAGCCGAAGATCGTGAGAGAGGTCGGCACTCGCATCAGCATCGCCGCGCCGACGATCAGGGCGGCGAGTACCAGGCCGAGGGCGATGCGGTTCGCCACTTTCTGCAAGCCGTCGATGATCGACCCCTGATCGATCACCTCCACCTTGAAGCGCAGATCGTTGGCCGCCAGTGCGTCCACGATCCTGTTGACGCGCCCCGGCAGCCGTTCGGCGAACTCGCGGATGTCGAGGGCAGCCGCAAAAACGTTCGCCGGCGTGGCGCTCTTCATCATCCGGCGCCTCATCACCGACGAGGCATGACGCCGCAGCGCGGCATTCACGTCGAAGTCCGGATCGAGCACGCGTCCAACTTCGTCGAGGTGCAGCAGCGTCTTGCCCAGCAGCGTCAGTTCAGGCGGAAGCTTCAATCCGTGCTCGGCGCCGCTGCGCGACATCTCGAGCACCACCCGTCCGACATTCATTTCGCGCATCGTCAACCGATGAAACCGCCCCACGAGATCGGCAATCGCGCGGCGCATGTCGGATTCGTTGAAGTCCTCGCGCCGCTCGCCGATGTTGCACATCACGGTCGCCGCTTCGTCACCATGACCTTCGCCAACTGCGAGAATCAGTTTGAACAGTTGCTCCTGCATGCCGGCGGAGACGCGCCCGATCATGCCGAGGTCGATGAGTGCAATGCGGTGATCCGGCGTCAGCAGCACGTTGCCGGGATGCGGATCTGCGTGGAACACGCCGTCAATCAGGATCTGCTCCAGGTACGCGCGGAACAACTCGTCGGCGAGCCCCGCGCCATCCACTTCGGTCCACTCCACGCGACTGACGGACGTAATCTTCGTACCGCTGATGTAGTCCATCGTCAGGACGCGCGCGGTTGTGAAGTCGTCTATCGGCAGCGGGATGACGATGTTTTCGAAGTCGCGCAGCTGATGCGCGATTGTGACCAGGTTGCGTGCTTCTTCGCGGTAGTCGAGCTCCGAGAGCAGCGTCCGCTTGAATTCCTCGAGGACGCGAGTCGCGTCGACGTTCTTCGCGGCGCCGATGCGATCGATGACGACGGCGATGTCCTTGAACGCGGAGAGATCCTTCTCGATCTGGTCGCGGATGCCAGGGCGCTGCACCTTGACCGCCACTTCGCGTCCGCCGCGCAGCACAGCACGGTGCACCTGCCCGAGCGAAGCCGCCGCGAGCGGAAGGCGATCGAATTCCACGAATGCATGCGAAACGCGCACGCCCAGTTCGTCGCGAACCGTCTTCTCGACGTCGTCGTAGCCAAACGGCTCGACGTTGTCCTGCAGCCGTGAGAGCGCGTCGAGATACTCGGGGGGCAGCAGATCCGCGCGCGTGGACAGGATCTGGCCGAGCTTGATGAACGTCGGTCCGAGCGACTCGAGATCCTTGGCGAAGGCTTCGGCGGCGGTCGGATCGGATGAGCTGACGTGTTCGCCGTGCAGCGCGCGGGTCACAAAGTCAGCGCGGCCGTACTTGGCGACGAACCACGCGAGGTCCTTGTAGCGCCCGAGGCGACCGGTCATACCTCACGCCTGAGCAACCTTCAGGCCGCCGCCTCGACGTAGCGCTCGACCACCGAGAGCAGCCGATCGGGATCGCATGGTTTCCGCAGAATCTGCTTCGCTTGCGCCACCGCCAGGTTTATGTCGCTGCCGGTCACAACAATGGCAGGAATGTGCCGCGTTTCTGACCTCTGAGAGAGTTCCGAGAGGAGTTCGTCGCCGCGCAGGCCAGGCAAGTGGATGTCGAGAACGATGAGATCCGGCAAGTGTTCGTCGACCGCGCGAAGCGCAGACCACCCGTCGATCACATGAATCGTTTCGAAACCGGCCAATCGCAAAATGCTTCGATACAGCTGCGCGAGCGCCACATCGTCTTCCACGAGTAGAATTCGCTTTCGTACGCGAACGACCATGCGCGTTGCATTTTCAACTTTCGTTCCGTCCGTAATTCGGCGTCGCGTCTGCGTGACATGGTCGAGCTTTCAATGCGCGACGCGGTGGTAAGCTCGGTTTCATGGACGACGAGAAGCGAGTCCGAACGTTCTCGGATCGTCGCGCACGCCCGCGCGGTGGACGCCGCGACGGCGATTCCGCAAAGCCGTGGTACCGCCGTCATGCCTGGTGGCTCGCCGCAGTGTCGATGATGTTCGTTAATTGGAAGCGCATTCGACGGCTGGTCTGATGGATTTCACGATCCGCCACACGTTTGAAAAAACACGGACGACCGGCGAAGCCCGGCAATGTCCGCAGTGCCGCACCGACGCGCTCATCCTTCTTCGCCGGCACGTGAGCCCAGCCCGGCTCGGCCCGCCGATGGTCACGGAGTACTACGAGTGCGAATGCTGCGATTCGCGGTATCAGTACTCACCGGCGACCGATCGTTGGAAGCCCGTCTATCAATAAGCTTCAGATCTGAATCAATACCGCGCGCGTGGGCCGGCCAGTGGCAGCGCAGATTGCCTTCGCGTAAATCTGCACCTGACGACGGTAGACGTCCACGGCGCCGGTGAGCTCGCGGTCAGTCTTGAAGTCGATGACTACCATCTCGCGGCCTGTGTCGTACGCGAGATCCACATTTCCCTCGATCAGGATGC
Source organism: Vicinamibacterales bacterium (assembly GCA_035492455.1). GTDB lineage: Bacteria > Acidobacteriota > Vicinamibacteria > Vicinamibacterales > UBA2999 > Gp6-AA40. Next base: position 52,754 of record DATJJE010000003.1, read on the forward strand.
CTGACGGCTCTCGTAACGTAATCGGCGTTTCACGATAGCAACGGTCCTGCGCCGCGGCACGCGCGGCCTCGACGAGAAGTGGGTGACGAAGCACGCGGCGAACAACCTCCCTCGCGGCGCCGACCTCGTCCGCGGCGGCGCCTAGTACGCGGCCGTGGGCAACGGCGAGCCGGTCGAGCACGTCACCGTCGGAATCGGATAACGGCACGTTGGCCAGCAGCGCGTGAACCAACGTCCCGAAGCGAATACCACCAGGACGCGTGACATCGGCGCCGATGGTTTCGATTTGAACGTCGACGTCGACTTCGTCCGCTGCTTCCGAGCGCATCGCCGCTTCGGTTGCCGTGATCACCCGAATTGATTCGCGCGTTGCCTGCGATACCGCTTCGTCGCGACCGTTCCGCCACGCGACGTAGCTGCGCTCGTAACGAGCACGGATTTCCGGAACAACATCCTTGACGATGAGATCGTCGCGGCGGAGGCCGAGCGGTGCCTCGGCTTCGAGATTCAGCACCGACGGCTCGGGGGACCACCAGACGACCGAGTACGGCTGATCGCCGAACGTGAAGCGATGCTCGCCGGGGCACACCGTGCGTGCCGTTGCGGGGTCGCCGTCGGGACGCTCGAGGACGCTGTCCTTGCTCTTGAAGACGGGACAGCCTTTCGCCGGAGAGGACTGGCGCCGGACGTTTTCTCCCGGATACACCGCCGCATTGAGCGGCGACACCCATCCTTCTGTGTAAGGTTCATCGCCGACGGCCGGAATCACGAGGAGGTCACGCGCACGCGTCGCAGCAACGTAGGCGACACGCTCGCCTTCACGTTGTTCGCGGCGCAGTTCGAGGTCCTTGTTGTCGTTCAGATCCTGCGGCGACCAACCGCCGATGCGCAGCGCGCACAGATGACGCTCGCTGTCGATATAGCGGCCGGCATCCCACGGCGTGAGCCGCGCGGTCATGTCGGCGAGGATCACTACCGGAAATTCCAGGCCCTTTGCCTTGTGAACCGTCATGAGGCGAACGCCGTCGCTGCCCTCCTCGAGAATCGGTGCTTCGGCTGCCTGCGCCGCTGCCGAGCGCGCCTGCAGCGTTTCCACGAAGCCGCGAAACGACATGCCACCTTCGAGCTCGTACTGACGCGCCAGCTCCGCCACGTGCAGCACGTTAGCCAGCGCCTGCTCGCCCCCGGGCCGAAGGACAAAGCCGACATGCGCGCGTGTGTGATCGAGCAGCTCGGTGATCGTGTCCGCGGCCGGACGCCGGTTGCGCCGCCGATGCAGCTCGCGGAGGAGCGTCAACGCATCCCTCACGGGCGTCAGATGCTCGGGCAGCTGCGCAGGAACACGGAACGGGTGAAACGCTCGCGCGGTGTGGTGATACTCGAGCAGCTCCTCGTCGCCGATCGCGAACAACGAGCCCCGCAGTGTGGCGAATACCGAAAGCTGATCGTCCGGCCATTCGACAGCCGTCAACGCCGCGCGAATCGTTTCGATCTCCTCACGATCGTGGAACGTCTTACCGCCGACGAGTAGGTGTCGGATGCCGCGTGCTTCGAGCGCCTCGACATACTTCCGCGTAACGTCTTCACCGTAGCTGACGAAGCGCCGGAACAGGATGCAGATGTGTCTCGGTTCAAGCGGTATGCGCTTGTCGGGATGGCGACGCTCGGTCACGGTCCAATCGCTGCTGTTGACGAGCCACTCGACATAGGCCCCGACCGCGGCCGGCAGCGACTTCTCGATCTCCATCGCGGCGATGGAGTAGCGGCCGTACGGCTTCGGCACCGGCAACGCCACGACGGATGGCTGCTCGGTATCCGATCGCGATGACTCCAGCGGCACGTAATGCGCCTGACGTCCGTCCGCATCTCCATCCATCACAGATGCGAACGCTGCGTTGACGAGTCGCTGGATGTTGCGCACCGCACGGAAGCTTTGACGGAGTTCGACGCACTGCGCACCCGCCGCGCGCAACTGGCTGCACACGCGCCGGTAGATATCAACATCAGCACGCCGGAAGCGATAGATCGACTGTTTCGGATCGCCGACGATGAACAGCTTGCCGCGCTCGGGCACGACGTGCTCCCACCGCGTTTCGTCGGCATCCGCGGCGGACAGCAGCAGCAACAGCTCCGCCTGCAGCGGATCGGTGTCCTGGAATTCGTCCACGAAGATGCGTCGAAAGCGTTCCTGGAAGTCGCGCCTGACGTACCCATCGTCCCGTACAAGATCGCGCGCGCGCACCAGCAGATCGAGAAAATCGAGCGCGCCCTCCCGCTGCTTCAGCGCCTCGTATCGATCGATGCACGACAGCAGCTCGCTCTGGAGAAGCGCCGCCAGCTCGGCATCCGCTCGAATCTGGAATTCTCCAAGCGCGAAGGTGAGCGCATCTCGCGCCTCGAGCACTTGCGCGCGCGTGACGCCCTTTCCGTACGTCGGCCCGCTCCCCTTCCGACGCCGCTTGAAATCCCGATTGCGGTGAAGCTCGATAAGACACCCCTCCAGGCCATCGAGGTCGTCCGGAGCAATACCCTTGAGATCGCCGCTGGCACGGCGAACCGGCGCGGTGTCGATATAGAAGTTGTCGCCGGCGTACGACGGCCTGGCAGACATCTCGGCGAGCCGATGTACCAGCTCGGTGATGGCGACAATCGATGTTCTGCGATCAAATGGCCCGCGCGTCCACGGACCGCGGAAGTCGCGCCATTGCGTGAGCTCGAATGCCGCCCGCCGCAAACGCTCGACCGGACCGTCCTCATCGGTGTCCCCGGGACGAAAGCCGCGGCTGGGCCGACGCAGCGATCGGCGGACGCCCTCAGGCGGATCCTCGAGCACGGTCTGCAGCCAGCCGTCAAAGGCTTCACGAAACAGGCGCTCCGCCTGCCCTTCGGTGAGCACACGAAACAGCGGGTCGACGCGCGCTTCGACAGGCCGCTCGCGCAGCAAATCGGCGCAGAAGCCGTGAATAGTGCTGACGTGCGCCTCTTCGAGCTTGTGAATGGCGCGCTCGACACGCTCGATGACGACGGGTGCGGTGGCCTTGCGTCGCTCGTCTTCGAGACCCTGCCGCAGCCGAAGCTTCAGTTCACCGGCCGCCTTCTCGGTAAACGTTACGGCGACGATTTCGCGAACTTCCGCGCGTCCCTCACGAATCACCGCCAGAATCCGCTTGATCAGTTCCGTCGTCTTGCCGGTGCCCGCCGCGGCCTCGACCACGATCGTGTCGTCGATGGCGTCGCGGATGATGCGGCGCGCGTCGTGATCCGAATGTTCGACGACCATGCTCATGGCCTGCTCCGCAGCGCGACGAGATCCACCAATTTATCCTGCGGTTTGCGTCTGACCCGTCTGGCCACATCGTGCCCACAGACTGGCACGAAGTCGCACCGGTCGCAGGCACCCTCGGCTGGCGCAGCGGCGAGAAATCCGAGCTCGATGGCGCGGTCGATGATGTGCAGCACCTCCAGCCCGGCGGCACGCGTCGTTTCACTCAACGGGATTGGATGCTCGAAGAAGCTGCCGTTCGCCGTGCAATAGAACAGCCGGCCGTGACTAACGGCGGCATCGAGCGCCTTTTCCACGACCATCGCGTAGAGCACGGGTTGGAGCACCGCGCCGCCGCCGATGATGGTCTTCTCGATGCGATCGGGTTTGCGTCCGGTCTTGTGATCCGTAACCCGGAGCACCTTCGTCTGTCGATGCGTCTCGATCAAGTCGATCGCGCCGCGCAGCCGGAACCCGTCCTGCAACACGACATCGTTGACGATGCTGGTCGCATCCCGAACACCAGGGACCTTCCCAAACGCAAACTCGAACCGCGACGGCTCCCACTCCTCGCCGTCGCGTGCCAGATGCTGCAGCCACGCAGTCAGGTCGCGACGGATCGACGCAACCTCGTCGATCCACACACGTTCAACAGCCGGGGCAAGCTCGTCGTGCTGGCGCGCCGCCACCTCGTCCACTGTCTCCAGAAGCAGAGTGCGCGCAACATCGATATTCGCCTCGGTGACCGGCAGCTTCCCGCGCGACTGCAGCGTGCGCAGGAAGCGCGCTTGGATGTCGTGAAAGATGCTGCCGCGCGTGAGCGGATCCATCCGCTGAAGCGGCTCTGGCTGCACGAGCGGCTCGAGACGATAGAACGCCGACAGCATGAATTGGTACGGACAAGCGGTGAACCGCTGAAGGGCGGACACCGAATACGAGCGCGTGGTCAACCTGGTGGCCGCCAGCGCCGGGGCGGTCGGCGGCACCACACGGATGACCCCGTCGTTGACCGACCAGCGATTCTGGCCGTGCGCCCAGCGCGCGACCACCGAGCGGCGGAGACATTCGTTCAGCGCGAGCAGGTAATGCGCGTGGCCCTTGACGGTCGTGCGGTCCTTCTCGTCGAGCAGGCGCCGCAGCACCGCCAGGTCGTGCTCCTGATTGTCAATTGCTTCGTCCGGGGATGCGGGTGCAGGCCACGCAAGCGTGGCGTTGCCGACGTCTCGCGCGCGCTCTTCCAGCCACTCGTGATCCGGCACGACGCCCGTGACGGCGCGCATCATGTCGAGGGCATAGAACGAGGGCACGCGGGCCCGCGACTCGGACAGCTCAATGCGCGGGTACGAAACGTAGAGGCGCTCGGACGCAGCACCCGCGGCAATCTGCAGCAGCAGGCGCTCGGACTCCAGGCGATCGTCCTGCGTTGGCAGCGCCCCGCTCATTTCGGCACGACGATCATCGAGCAGCAGCGGATCCTCGCGTGGCTTCTGCGGGAACAGACGTTCGGCAAGTCCGGGCACGAACACCACGCGGAACGCGCGGCCGCGTGCGTGGTTGGGTGTGCCGACGAAAATGCGGCCGAATCGGCGCGCGGGCGGATCGGTATCGAGCGTCAGCAGGCGGTCGGCCAGGACACGGCGCGCCTCATCCAGATCGATCGGTCCGACGTCGGCCATGGGGCGCAGATCGGCCAGCACGCGCAGCACATACGCAGGCATACGGAGGACGCGAGGCGCGAGGCGTTCAAATCGATCGAGCCACTCTCCCCACGTTGCGTGCGGAGGCCACGACGCGAGCTCCTCAACGATCGGCACGGCAAAAGCAGACAACTGCTCGCTCTGCTCGAGCGCAAGCTGCAGCGCCCGAACCTTGCCGCTGTCGGCTCCATCCTGCCGCTGCGCTTCGTTAATCTGCAGCTGCAACTCGCGACGCCATCCCTCGAGGCGTCGCTTCCACCGCCCGGCATCCTGGCCGATGACCGACGCGTCGGCGAGGACGCGTTCCCACCGCCACGGCTCGCGCAACGGTGACGCGTCCGCGTCATCACCGGCATCCCGGGTTCGAGATCCGGGATCCGGTATGGTTCGACGCAATCCGAGCGCCTCGTCCTGCGAAGCCTGCCATGTCGAATCCTCCACCTGCGGAACCTGGCCGAGCGACAGATATTCCGCGAACCGCGCTGCCGACAGGTGCTCCGCGCCGCACGCGAGCAGCGCGAGAAACGCGCGTCCGGCTGGATGTGGACGACGGGTGCCACGATCGAACCAGGCAGGGACGTCGGCGCGACGGAGCGCGTGCTCGAGGAGGCCGAAGTAACTCTGCGGCGAACGGACGAAGACGGCCATCTCGTCGAAGCGGACGCCGCGACGCGCCTCCTTGAGAATCCGTCGCGCGATTTCCACGCACTCGCGGCCCTCGCCCGGAGCCGAGAACAACTCGAACGAGCCATCCTGCTCCCGCGCAGACGGCTGCGCTGCGGTCTCAAACAGATGGCGCCGCAGGGCTGCGAGATCGCCATCATGCTGCTCCTCGAATTGCTCGGTCGTTCCCCCGATGGCGGCCAGCGCCTCGCGAGACTTGCGATCGCCGCGGGGGCAGGTGGCAAGCATCGCATCGGCGGCCTCCGCCAGAGCGCCGACGAGCGCTGCTTCCGCCGGGTTCATCACGGGAACGTCGAGCAGCAGAATCGCGCCGTGCAGTGGTTGTGCGCGCAGGAGGTTCGTGGCGGTATTCAGCAGCTCTGCACGATCGGCGGTCGCCACTTCGGCGAACGCGTCATCGAAGCGGTGAAGCAAGTCCGCGAGGTCGGCACGCGCGAGATTTGCGCCGCGCACTGTATCCGCGCCGAGACCGGCGAGCCTGAGCTCCTGCAGCGTCCGCGCGAGGGCGCGCGGAAAGCCAGGCAGTCCCGCAACAGGTTGAAAGTAGCGAAGCGAGCTGCTGCGGATGGCGGTGAATACGGCACGCGCAGCGACCGCCTCTGCGCCGAGGCCCGTGCTCGGCGTCTTCCCTTCTTCGGCCAGAGCCACAATCGCGCTGCGCGCGGCGAGCTGCGTCAGGCTGAGGCGCACCATGCCGAGCGTCGCTCCCCGTTCGAACGCGATCGCGCGCGCAAAGTCGTCCGCGGCGCCGCGCGTCGCGCCAACGATCGTGATTGGGTGATGCGCCGGAAACGGTCTGAGGAATGCGGCCGCGGCGTCGAGCCGCGCGGCGGCGGATGCCGCCTCGAAGATGCGGAAGCCAGAGTTGCTCACGTCACACCTTGCCCCGGCGCGTCGCGGCCGGGAATCCGGGAACGGCGCCACCACGGCGCCGTGCAGCCGAACGGTATCACAGAACCGGATGGTTCGCCCTTCCGCTTCTCGGTTCCCGGTTCGTGTTCAAGTTCGTGTTCGGTTCGAGGTTCCGCGTTCGTCGTTCGAAGTTCCGACTGGATGTGACGACACCCCGACGACATTTCCGAACGCCGGAAACCGTGCGGCCGGTTGATGCCAGAGGCGCGGATGGATGGATTTGCAACATCGGCACGACACTCGGCGCCGGGCAGAGTCCGAAAAATCAATTCGATGAGACAAGACGCTTAAGTTCTTCGTCGAAATGCTGGACCACAACGATCTGGCGAGGTGATGTTTCCTGAGTCGCCGCGGGAATGTTCTTGACGATGAGTAGCCGCTGCCCGTCTAAAGAGATGTCGTACGTTCTGCCCGGGATATTCGGGCCGAGCGCGTTGTAGCTTCCCTGAGTGAAGGGAACGATCAGCTTGGGAGTCGTCGACATCCACGATGATCGAGCTTGAACGGCGACGGACATGAACCCAGAACGGCTGACGTAGAACAGGTCGCGACCGTCGCGAGACCACAGCGGACGAGTACCGATTTCCGATGAAACCTGCCAACGACCGGCATTGACGTTTGGATAGGGTCGTACATAGATCTGGGGTTGACCGGAATCTTCAGCTTCGTAGGCAATCCACCGACCATCCGGGGACACCGTTCCATTACGTTCTGAGAAGGCAGTCTGGATCAGCGGCCTGACACTTCGCGTGCCGTTTAACGGCAACTCCATGACGTCGTCCTCCGTCTTGTCGCCCACTTCCGTGAAGATGACGCGCATTCCATCCGGTGTGATGGCCGTCGGACTCTGATACCGAGCGCTCTGTGTTAGCCGTTCGGCACCTCCGATACCGTCCGCAGCCTGCCAGAAAATATTCGCGGATTGCGCATCCGTCCGTCTGGATCCGAAGATGATGCGGCGACCGTCTGGCGTCCATATCGGAAAGCTGTCCTGGAAAACGGAATCGAGTGTGACGCGGCTCATCGCCGACCTCGTCAGATCCCATTCCCAGATATTTCCCTGGCCTGGCCGCCAGAACGCGATGACCGTGCCGTTGGGAGACAACCGAGGATAGGTGTAATTAAACGTTGGCGCGGGGATGACGGTCTCGTGCCCGCTGCGATCGACCCACACAAGCTTTGTCTGGAGCGGAGCGACGCTGCCCGGCACGTATGCCAGCGTCCCATCCTGCGCAATCACAGCATCAATCCCCCCAGGATTGGTCATCTGCACGCTTGGGACAATGGGCACGGAATTGCCGCGCGCCGTCAACGTCGTCGCGTCGAAGGCGACCGCGCGCAACGCGCCCGCCGACGCGTACACGAGATGACCGCTGCTGACGTAGTGCGCGTGACTGCCTCCGCCGAAAAGAATCTTGCTGTTGCCGTTCTGCAGATCCAATACGGCGACCTGTGCAACGTCACGTTCTGATTGAGCTCTGATCGTAAACAGGACTTTGCGTCCGTCCGGCAACACCTCCGGCCACAGATGATCGAACTCTCCGCGATTGTGATCGGGTTTTGTGAGGATGGTCGGCGCACCGCCGCCCGCAGGGATCTTTTGAAGACCTGTATCCGTGCTGTTGCTCGCGAACACAATGACATCGTCGCGTGTCCAGACTGCGCCTCGCGAAGCGCCGCCATCAATGGTTGCCAGCGAAATTGCGGGGCCACCAGAAATTGGCACTCGTTTCAGCGTCGTGAAATCGTCGAAGAAACCGACCCACTGACCGTCTGGAGAGATGAACGGGCCACGTGGAGTCCCTTTGTAAAGAGAAACCGGCTCAAGAGCGTCAAGCGCACGGACGAACAGCTCTGTCCCGTTGTTGCCTGTGTAGACGACGCGCGAGCCATCGGGAGTAATCGCGATGTCGCGAACGTTCCCATTGATTGACAGTGCAGCGTTGCTCGATGGCGCAATGACAAGGCGTGAGATACGCTGCGGGAAAGCGATTGGTCGGTACGGAAAGAGTGATTGAAGAACAATGCGCGCGAGTGGGTACAGACCGACGAGGAGTAGGATCACCACGGCGCGGCTCGCACGGTTCTGCAGCAGGCTGAGTATCCACGCGCGCCAGGTTTGATCACGTGCGTGAACATCAGACGTGTCGAGGAGAAAACGGATCACCGAAGCGTGGGGAATACGCCGCAAACGATCTTTCGCCAGGCAGCGGACGATGACCGTGCGCATCGAATCGGGAATACCTTTCGGCAATGCGTCGAACTGGGGTTCACTCGCAAGTACCCGCGCCAGCGTGTCGGCAACCGTGCTGGCCGCAAATGCCGGCCGGCCGGTGACCATTTCGTAGAGCACGCAGCCAAACGACCAGAGGTCGCTGCGCTGATCGGCCGCTTCGCCTCGTGCCTGTTCCGGACTCATGTAGGCGGGCGTCCCGACGAGTGTTCCAGCCGCCGTGACTGCCGGTGCGAGCGTCGCCGCGGCACTGGCGAGCGGCGTCAGGTCCACAGCAGCGTCCGCGAGTTTCGCCAGCCCGAAATCGAGCACCTTCACATGGCCGTCGCGAGTCACCTTGATGTTCGCCGGCTTGAGATCGCGGTGCACGATGCCGCGTTCGTGCGCGGCTTCAAGCGCCTCGGCGATCTGTCTGGCGATGCGAAGCGCCTCGTCGACCGGCAACCGGCCGCGCGCGATGCGATCCGCCAGCGTCTCGCCCTCGACGAGTTCGAGTGCGAGTGCGCTGATGCCATCCCCTTCCTCGACGCCATAGATGGTTGCGATATGCGGATGTGTGAGTGACGCGAGCGTCCGCGCCTCCCGTTCGAATCGCGTGCGCCGATCGGGGGCGCTGACAAACGCAGGCGGCAGGATCTTCAGCGCGACGTCACGACCAAGCCTCGTGTCCCGCGCGCGATACACGTGGCCCATGGCGCCCGCGTCGATGAACGATGTGATCTCGTAGTCCCCGATCCGAGTGCCGGCAGTTAGCGACGGCGATTCGATCGACCCGCCCGCGTGATGTGCTGCCAGTAGCGATTGCACCTCTCCGCGAAGCTCATGGTCTGGTCCGCACTCCACGGTGAGGAAGGCATCGCGCTCGGCGAGTGTGCGCACGAGCGCCGCGTGAAACAGCTCGTTGACGCGCGACCAGCGGGACGGATGTTCCGGCACTCAATCGCTCGGCAGCAGACGTTCGAGTTCCTGAAGCCAATTGGATACGACAACGATGCTTGACGGACGAACATCTCCACCGTCCGCCGCTTTCAGCATTAGGAACCGCCGGCCATCCGGAGAGACGTCGTAGGCACGATTGCTCCCGGGCCTGTAATACGGCGCCTGCAGTACACGTTTGGGCACGCTGGTCGCAAACTGCGAGCGCGCGATCACTGTAACGCTGTTGAGAAATCCGTCCCGATCGAGGAAGAACAGTTCTTTTCCGTCGCGCGACCACACGGGTTGCTCCCCGCCTGACGTTGATACCTGCCAGCGTCCAGCATCGATGTCGCGCAATGGCCGAACATACACTTCGCGCGTTCCGGGTTCATCCGACTCATACGCGATCCACCGGCCATCTGGTGAAACGTCGGGATTGTTAACCGCGCTGGACACCTTCAATAATGCGACAGCGGCTTGAGTAGCATCGATCGGCACCAGATTGAGCTGCCTCCCACTTGCTGTGACCACACTTCGTCCGTCTGGCGTTATGGTCTTCGGGATCTGAACATATGACACTTTCGACAAGACGCTGATGGCGCCTACGCCGTCAGCCCTCTCAAGAAGGATGACGGGTGCGTTCTCGCGTGATGCGTTGAACGCCAGGTGTTCGGAATCACGGGTCCAGACGGGATTCAGCGCCAGATCGGCACCGGTGGTGAGATGGTTTAATGTGCGGCGCGCCAAGTCCCACACCCATATTGACCCCGGGTCGGCACCGCGGATGTCCACGGCTACTTTCTGGCCATCTGGTGACAACCGGAACGAACCATACGATCGAATCGGAGCTCCTGTAGGCGTTTCGCGGCCGTTGCGATCGACCCAGACCAGTTCCCTGAGTCCCGCGTTGGTGCCAATGAGGCCTCCCGACAAATAGGCGAGCGTTCCGTTGCTTGAAACGCTGAACCCGGCCACCGAAGCCTCGGCGGGTAGGCTGACAGGATCTCCAACGATTTCGAGTCGTTGTGGATCGAAGCGAACCGCTTGAAGGCGCTGCGAGTCGTTCCCAACGTAGACGAGATACCGGCCCTCAACGATTCGTGGCCATCGAGCCCCGGTCAACACTGTTTTGCGATGGCCGGTCTGCAAATCGAGGTAGTCCACTTGATCACTGGCACCAGCCGTCTTCACCGAGAGCAACAGACCGCGCGATCCTTGAACAAGCGCCGGCCATCCGACGCCACGCTCGAGATGCTCGAATGCGCCGACAACGGGTTTCGGCGTTCCGCCTGCAGCAGGGACCGCTCGCAGCCCGTCGCCGTCATCGCGGTCTCTGGAGAAAAAGATGATGTCGTCGTCTCCCCACGCCGCGCTCGCGTCACGATTGCCTCCCAACGGAACGAAGCGACATACGGTCATTGCAGCGCCACCGCCAACGGGTGCCTTGCGAATCTCATTGCCAACGAAAAAGGCAACCCACTTGCCGTCTGGAGAGAAGAATGGATTTCGCGCACCTCTCGTGCCGGGTTCGATGGTCGGTTCGAGGCGATCGAGGCGTCGAACGACCAAATCGCTGTCGTCTGCGACCCCGCGACTCCCGGCGTACGCTATCGTCGTCCCGTCGCGGGAGATTGCGATGTTCAATCCGTCGTTAGTCGGCCAGATTGCGTGATCGGCCGGTGGCACGAATTCAAATCGGCTGATTGGCTGGACGGGTGACGTGGCGGGACGTTGCGCCGCCCAACCCGCCAACAATCCGACACCGATAATGACGCCGACGGCGGAGAGCAAAAGCCGGCGTATGCTCGCCGAAGTGATGGCGCCTTCCGAACGGTTTCCCCTCGCTTCCAGCACATCGCGGATTTCGATTTGAGCGGCCGCAGCTGAGTCCAGCCGTCGTCGGGCGTTCTTTTCCAGGCAGCGGCGAATCAGCGTGCGAATTGATTCGGGCGTCGCTGTTGGCAACACACCCATATCGGGCTCACGTTCGAGCACAGCGCCGAAAACCTCGGCCACGGTCGACCCGCGGAATGGAGGCGTTCCGGTGAGCAACTCGTACAACACACATCCGAACGCCCACATGTCCGAACGCCTGTCGACCTCGCGGCCGGAAGCGTGTTCCGGGCTCATATACGCTGGGGTGCCAAGGAGCATGCGTGCTCCTGTGGCGAAACCGTCGCCGGTCGTGGTCGCCGCAATAGCCGTGGTGGCCTGCGCGAGCTTTGCGAGGCCAAAGTCGAGCACTTTCACTGCGCCATCGCGCGTGACGTTAATGTTGGCTGGCTTCAGATCCCGGTGGACGATGCCTTGCTCGTGCGCCGATTCGAGCGCTTGTGCGATCTGCTGCGCGATGCGTAGCGTCTCGTTTACGGGAATCTTCCCGCGCGCGATCCGATCCGCCAGCGTCTCGCCGTCAACCAATTCGAGCGCGAGCGCAGAGATGCCGCCACTCTCGACAAATCCGTAGATCGTCGCAATGTTCGGATGGTTGAGCGAGGCGAGGACCCGCGCTTCGCGTTCGAAGCGCGCATGTCGATCAGGATCGCCGACAACCGTTGGCGGCAGGATTTTTAGCGCGACATCGCGACCGAGCTTCGTATCGCGGGCGCGATAGACCTGCCCCATCGCGCCGGCGGCGATAAATGAGCTGACCTCGTAATCGCCGAGTCGCGCGCCTGACCGTAGTGATGGCTGCGCGAGTGAACCTGACACATCGTGCGCGGCGAGCAGCGATTGCACTTCGACACACAGCTGCGAGTCCGCGCCGCACTCGCGCGCCAGAAATGCGTTGCGATCGTCGACCGCACGCTCGCGCGCCGCATGAAACAGTTCGTTGACGCGCTGCCACCGAGTGTCCGCCATGCTCATCGCCCGCTCCCGCCGCCGACAGAATCCCGCAGCACGCGCACGGCCGTCCTCCGTCAGGAACCGCTTCGTCGAATTGTCGTGAGTGGCGAAATTCTAGGCGACGAATCAACCCCGCGCAATGCGTCGATGAGAGCTTTCGAGCTGGATTTCCGCCTCTTCATCCGAGGAGGCCATGCCGTGACGCCTACTCTGACACGCCGCGAACGTGACGTGCTGCGGTTACTCGTCGAGGGCTACTCCAACCGGGAAATCGCCACCAGACTGGCGATTCGCGAGCAAACCGTGAAGGATCATGTCTCGATGCTGCTCAAGAAGTTTGAGGCACGCAGTCGAGTCGCACTGGCTGTTGCCGCAGTGCGCGCCGGGTTTTGACGTGAAACCCCTACGACGGTAGGGGGTTCGCGCGTTTCAACTCGCGGCGCAGCCACGCCTTCGCGAACGTCCATTCCCGAGCCACGGTCTGCGGCGATACTTCGAGGACCGCAGCCGTCTCTTCGACCGTGAGCCCTGCGAAATACCGCAGCTCGACGACGCGACCCTTGCGCGCATCGACCTTCTCGAGCGCTTCCAGCGCATCGTTCAACGCAACAACGTCGCGACCGATGTCATCGGCACGGCCGAGCGCCTGAGCGAGCGAAACCTTCACCAGCTCACCGCCGCGCTTCTCGGCTCCCTTCGTGCGCGCGTAGTCGACCAGCACGCGCCGCATCAGCCGTGCGGACATCGCCAGGAAATGCGTGCGGTTCTGCCAGTTGACGCGCCGCGCATCGACGAGCCGGACGTAGGCCTCGTTGACGAGTGCGGTCGCCTGCAGTGTGTGCCCCGCGCGCTCGTTACGCAGGCACCGCCGCGCGATCTGGCGCAGTTCATCCTGCACGACGGGAATAATCCGGCCGAGCGCCGCCTCGTCTCCTTCCCGCCACGCCAGCAGGAGCGCCGTCACGTCGGGCCTGTCGCTCTGAATAGCCGCGATTTTACGCCTGAATTCCCCAATTAGAGGTTTCGCCGCGCCATTCCGCCTCTCCACACGAGGAGGGACGCGGTATGGAGCGGCGAATCTGGCGGACGCTGTTGCTGGTCTCGATTCTGGCATTCGCGCGTGGCGTGTCCGCGCAGGACGGGGGGGTGCCGACGATTACGGTACGCGTCGATGACAAAGCCGGCGTGCAGGGTGCGTTGCTCAACATCGCCAAGGCGCGCGCCACCGAGGTGTTCGCGATGAGCGGCATTCGCATCGAGTGGATCGACGGCAAGCAGGCAGCACGTCAGAAAGTCAGCGCCGCCTACATGATCCTCATCATGGCGGAAGCGCCCGCGAAGCTGAAGGCCGCCATGGAGCAACTCGGCACCGACGTGATGGGCCAAGGCGCACCATCGGTCGGACGCGCCTACATCTATTACGACCGCGTTGTCGCGTTCCGCCCGGTTCCGCCGCGCGATATTCCAAGCACCCTTGGTGATGTCATGGCACACGAGCTCGGACACTTGATTCTGCCGCCCGGACATTCACCCGTAGGCATCATGCGGCCCACGATCAATATGCGGTCGCGGCGCGTGGAGACATTCAGCGAGTCGGAAGCCACGGAGATCCACTCGCGCTTGCGAACGCGTTCGGCTGAGTAGTGTCTCGACGGCTATGGCCGACCGCCAACCGTTCGCAGCACGGAATCGACCTGCGGACGCTCAGGTGCATTCGGCGCGAGGCGCACGAAGCGATCGAACCGGTTGGCCATCAGATCGGGCCTGCCGACCCGCTCGTAGGCCAATGCCGACTGGTAATACGCGTACGCGAAGGTGGGAGCGATGTCGATGCATCGATCGAACGCCTGAGCGGCAGCCGCAAAGTCGCTGCCTGCGGCGTACGAGAGGCCAAGCTCGTACTGTGCGATCACGTTGCTGCTCTGCGCAGCGGCCTCGCCGCGAGCCTGCTCGAGCGCGGCCGAATCGCTATTCAGTCTGGCGACGGCGAGCCGCGCCGCGACTTGCACGCCAAGATCGGCGGCGGCCGCGCTCAGCCTCATGAGGTCGTCGAGCGCCTCGCTTCTCTGCCCGAGGCGGAGCTTGCTCTGCGATGCGAACCATGCATCGACAGCGCTGGCCGACGGACCCGCGGACGCGACCTGACTGATCACGTCCGCGTCGCGCCCGGCTTCGTAGAGCGACTGAATCGATCCGGGAGCAGAACCCGTCGGCGACGACAGCGGCGTCGATCCTCGACTGCTGGCGCAGGCGGTGAACAGAACAGCCAGAAAGACCGCAAGGGACTGACGCACTCGATCGGGCACGTCAGGGATTGAACGGCTTACCTTGTTTGCACAGCCAGCCCTCGAGCCGCTTCGTGCAGTCGCAGTCGCAGCACGCCCAGTACTCGGTGCCATTTTCGTGGCGACACTTACTCCGCGCGTGGGCGTCCTTGATCGAGTCGAACTCGAAGAACTCTTCCCAGTAGGGACGCTCTTCCGCAAGCGGCATCGCGCAGAAGCAGGTCTCGACCCATTTCACGCGGCCGTCGGGCAGTTCGCGCGCATTCGCCATGTCGTGCAGATACTCGTCGCCCGCGACAGAACCGTCGCCCAGCGAGCCGTCTTCGATTGCCCGCTTCAACGCGCCGCGCCGCCCGTCCTTCACCGTCGCAGTGACTAAATAACGCATGACGACTCAAGCTTGGAACTTGGAACTTGGAGCTTTCATGGTGCCAGCCTCTCCCTTCGCCACGAACCGTCGCCGCTCTTCACGTATCGCAACCGATCGTGCAGGCGGCTCTCGCGCCCCTGCCAGAACTCGAACTCGTCGGGGACGATGCGATAGCCGCCCCACCAGTCGGGACGCGGCACGGGGCCGTCCCCGTAGGTGCGCTTGACGCGATCGAAGACGTCCTCGAGCACCTCGCGGCTCTCGATCGGTTCGCTCTGCTTCGAAGCATAGACGCTCAAACGGCTGTCGAGCGGACGCGTCGCGAAGTACGCGTCAGACTCGGCGGGACTGATGCGCTCGACGGTTCCGTCGATCCGCACCTGACGCTCGAGCGAGCGCCAGAAGAACAACGCGCTGGCGCGCCCCGTCGCCTCCATGTCGTGCGCCTTCCGGCTCTGGTAGTTCGTGTAGAAGATGAACCCGCGATCGTCAACGCCCTTGAGCAGTACAGTGCGGACCGACGGACGTCCGTCCGCCGACGCAGTGGCAAGCGCCATCGCCGTCGGATCGGCCTCGATCCCCCGCACCTGTTCGAACCACCGCGCGAACTGGCGCATCGGGTCGGCGTCGCAATGCGCCTCGCTCAGCGGTTCGCCGAGGTATTCGCGCCGGATGTCGGCGAGCGTCATCAGGTGGTGGGTGGTGGGTTGTGGGTGGTGGTAAGCAGCGTGATGTCGTCACCTTCCATGACAATGCGCGCCGTGCCGCCTTCGGCGAGTGAGCCGAACAGCATTGCTTCCGACAGCGGCTTCTTGATCTTGCGCTCGATGAGCCGCGCCATCGGCCGCGCGCCGAACGCGCGATCGAAGCCTTCCGCCGCCAGCCATGCGCGCGCCAGCAGATCGAGTTCGATGGTGACGCCTTTGCCCGCAACGAGCGCGCGCAGCTCGTCGATCTGCTTGTCGACGACACGCTCGATCTCCGCCCGGCCGAGCGCATTGAAGTGGACGATGGCGTCGAGCCGGTTGCGAAACTCGGGGGTGAACATCTTCTCGAGCGCGCCGCGCGACGACACACCGCTGCTGCCGGCCTCGGCGAACCCCATGCGCCGGTCGGACAAGTCGCGTGCGCCCGCATTCGTCGTCATGATGAGAATGACGTGCCGGAAGTCGGCCTTGCGCCCGTGCGAATCGGTCAGGGTCGCGTGGTCCATCACCTGCAGCAGAATGCTGACCATGTCGGGGTGGGCCTTCTCCACCTCGTCGAGCAGCAGCACCGCGTGCGGCGACTTGCGGATGGCATCGATCAGCAGGCCGCCCTCTTCATAGCCGATGTAGCCGGGCGGCGCCCCAATCAACCGCGACACCGCGTGCTTCTCCATGTACTCGGACATGTCGTAGCGCAGAAAGTCGATGCCGAGGATGCGCGCCAGCTGCTTGGCCAGCTCCGTCTTGCCGACGCCGGTCGGACCGGCGAACAGGAAATTGCCGATCGGTTTGTCCGCCGATCTGAGCCCTGACCGCGACAGCTTGATGGCCGAAGCGACCTCGTCGATAGCGCTGCCCTGGCCGAAGATCACGAGCTTCAATTCCTTGTCGAGCGTCGCCAGAGCCGCGCGATCGTCGCTCGACACCGCCTGCACCGGCACGCGCGCCATGCGCGCGACGATTTGCTCGATCTGCTCCGGCCCGATGGCCTCCACGCGCTTGTCGGCCGGCAGCAGCTTCTGCGCCGCGCCAACTTCGTCCAGCACATCGATCGCCTTGTCCGGCAGATGCAGATCCTTCAGATGCTTCGCCGACAACGCAACCGCCGCGGATAACGCCTCGTCGGTGTAACGCACGCCGTGATGCGCTTCGTAATGCGGACGCAGCCCCTTCAGAATTTCAATGGTCTCCACTTCCGACGGCTCGAGCACGTCGATCTTCTGGAACCGTCGCGACAGCGCGCGATCGCGATCGAACGACTGCTTCACGTCGTTGAACGTCGTCGAACCGATGCAGCGCAGCGATCCGTTCGCGAGAGCCGGTTTGAGCAGATTGCCGGCGTCCATCGCCCCGCCGGACGCGGCGCCCGCGCCAACCAGTGAGTGGATCTCGTCGATGAACAGGATTGCATTCGGCTCCTTTTCAAGGCGCTCGAGTACCTGCTTCACGCGTTCTTCGAAGTCGCCGCGATAGCGCGTGCCGGCGAGGAGCGCGCCGAGATCGAGCGCGTACACCTTTGAACTGCGCAGTGCCTCGGGGACCTCACCCTGATAAATACGCAGCGCGAGCCCCTCGGCAAGCGCCGTCTTTCCGACGCCGGGCTCGCCGACCAGAAGCGGATTGTTCTTCCGCCGGCGGCAGAGTACCTGAATCATCCGTTCCAGCTCGAGCGCACGCCCAATCAGCGGATCGATCTGTCCCGCAGCCGCACGCGCGACCAGATCCGTCGCATACGCCTCGAGGGGGTCGGTTGACGGCGGACCCGCCGGTCCTTCGGCGTCCTGGCGCGCGGGCTCGCTGCGGGTGCCGTGCGAGATCACCCTCAGCAGCGTCAGGCGATCAAGTCCCTGGTTCTGCAGAAAGTAGGCAGCGTGGCTTTCGTCCTCCTGCAGCATGAAGACGAGGAGACTTCCCGTGTCGACGTGTTTCGCGCTCGACACCGCTGCATGGACAACAGCCTGCTGAATGACGCGATCGAACCCTACCGACGGTTCCGGTTCCACGGGCGCGGTCGCCGGCACCGACGTGAAGGCTTTGGCGAGCACCTCGTCCACCTGCTTGCGCAGCGCATCGAGGTTGACGCCGCATGTCGCGAGCAGCGCCCGTGCCTGTGGTTCGTCCGTGATGGCGCGCAGCAGATGCTCGAGCCCGACCGTATCATGACGACGGTCCGTCGCCAGACTGAATGCGCGCTGGATTGTCTCCAGCGTCTGGGGCGCAAAAGGAACTGGAGGCTTGCTCATTAGATGTTAAGACTCTTTCCCTTCGGGTTCCGGTTCCATCGTCACGAGCAGCGGGAACTCGTGCTGCTCGGCGAGCTGCTTGGTCGCCTTCACCTTCGTCTCGGCGACGTCGTGCGTGTAGATCCCGGCGACGCCAAGTCCCGACTGATGCACGCTCATCATGATCGAGAACGCCTCACCGCGGGGCTTGTGAAAGATCGTTTCCAGGATCCAGACGACGAAATCCTGTGTTGTGTAGTCGTCATTGTGCAGCAGCACGCGCCACAGACGCGGCCGCTGCAGCTTCCGCTCGGTACGTTCCTCGGTGAGCGTCGATTCCTTGGAAAATGGCTCGGCCATCCAAATCCATTTTACAGGCCGCTCATGAGATCGGCGTCGATGGCCCAGGGAGCAGGGACCTGCTCCTTCACCGCCGCCGCGCGCACGGTGCGCAGGAAATGGCGGCGCGGAATCTCGCGTGCACCGAGCGATGCGAGATGTTCCGTCGACATTTGACAGTCGATCAGCGCAAAACCCCAGCGCTCCAGCTGGCGGGCCAGGTAGGCCAGCGCCACCTTCGATCCGTTGCTGCGCCGGCTGAACATCGATTCGCCGTAGAACACGCGCCCGAGTGCAACCCCATAAAGTCCACCCACGAGCTCGGTCGCTTCCCACGCTTCGGCGGAGTGGGCAAAACCAAGCCGCGCGAGTTCCGAGTAAGCGCGCTTCATCTGTCCGGTAATCCAGGTGCCGTCCTGATTGGATCGCGGCGCCGCGCATCCCTCAACGACATCCTCGAACGCACGATCGAACGTCACCGTGAAGGCCCCGGATCGGATCGTTTTTCGCAGCGACCGCGAGAGGTGCAGCTCGCTCGGCAGCAGCACCATCCGCGGCTCCGGACTCCACCACAGCACCGGGTCGCCGTCGTTAAACCATGGGAAGATGCCGTGAGCGTAGGCGTCCAACAGACGTTCAGGCGACAGATCGCCGCCAGCAGCGAGCAGGCCATTCGGCTCGTCGAGCGCCTGTTCAACCGGCGGAAATGGATCGCGTGCTCCAAGCCAGGGGATAGCCATCGACAGTCTTCAATCTTCAATTTGAGTATCGATCGATAAATGCGCACCCGCTACGCCCCTTCTCCGACCGGCCATCTCCATCTCGGTCACGTTGCGAACGCAATTTACGTGTGGGGACTGGCCCGCAAAGCTGGCGGCCGCGTGCTGCTGCGCATGGAAGATCACGATCGCATCCGCTGCCGGCCCGAATACGAAGCGAGCATCCTCCAGGACCTCGCCTGGCTCGGCTTCGAGCCGCACGAGGGGTTGACTCCACTCGTCAGGCAGAGCGAGCGCGAGCACGTCTATCGCGCGGCGCTGGAGCGCCTGCGAAGCACACAACATGTCTACGCGTGCGACTGCTCCCGCACGGTCATCGAACATAGGTCCCGCCTTCAGGCCGCCCAGGACGGAGACCCGTACGACGGGTTCTGCCGCACCCGGGGGCTAGCCGATGGCCCGAAACGCGGCCTCAGAGCGCAGATGGAGGATGGCGGAGATCTGCTAGTGCGCGACCGGGATGGCCATTGGACGTATCACTTCGCCGTAACCGTGGATGACATCGATCAACGGATCACACATGTGATTCGTGGCGACGATCTGCGTTTCTCGACGCAGCAGCAGCTGCGACTGCGGAGGATGCTCGGGTCGGACATCACGCCTGTCTATGTGCATCATCCGCTGATCCTCAAGCCGAACGGCGAGAAGTTGAGCAAGAGCGCATCCGATACCGGTGTGCGCGAATTGCGACAGGCAGGCATCGGTCCCGCCGACGTCATTGGGCGAGCGGCGGCCGCCGTCGGTCTGATTAAGACGCCGCGCGCGATTTCGGCATCGGATGTTGGAATGTTGTTCGAATCCCGAACCGCGGATCCCGAATCCTGCCTCTAGGGATTCGCGGCGCGGCGCATGTATTCGCCGCGCGCGGTCCGCACAAGGAATCCTTCTTCCGCGAGACTGCGCAACACCCACGTGGCTGCGGGATCGGGCAGGCCGAAGAGACGCCGTGCGTCGGCGAGCGTGACGCGCAGACACGGCATCTCCTCGAACTCGGAGCGGATGCGGTTGACGGCAGCCTTCCAGAGCAGATCCGGCATCCGGTACGGGCTGCGCGCCTTCCACGAGTGATCGAACACTACTTTCTTGCCTTTCCAACCTGGACGCGATCGACCACCTGCGTGACGCCGTCAGTGCCACGCGCGATCGTCAGCGCGCGCTGCTTGGCGGCCGCGCTGGTCACTGTTCCCTGCAGGAGCACCACGCCATTTTTCGCCGTCACCTCGATTGCAGCTCCTTTGATCTGTGCGTCCGATGACAACTGAGAGTGGACGCGCGCGCTCAGCGCATCGTCCGTGTTCAAGGGGCTCGGCGCGTTCGAGGCGTTCGGTACGTTCGACGCGTTCGGCGCGTTCGAGGGGTTCGGTACGTTTGGCGCGTTCGGCGCGTTCGGTGCGTTCGGCGATGTGATTGTCGTCGAGGCCGAAGAACCGACCGTCAGATTGTCTTCAACTCGCGTCACGCCATCCGTCGTGCGCGCCAGCAGCAGCGCCTGCGCACGCTCGGTCTCGTCCGCGACTTCTCCGTTCAGCGTCACGATTCCACCATGGCTCGTGACCTCAATATGCCGACTCTTGAGACGATCGTCCTGAAAATACTTCGACTGAATCGTCGTCGCGACCCGCGTGTCGTCCGAGGCGATTGTGACTGGCGCGTTGGCGTCACCGGACCCGCTGGTGGCCACCGCTCCGGGCGTCCCGCGGTTCGCTTGAACGTTGGTCGGCGGAGCGACCTGGACCTGCAACTGATCCACGACCTGTCTCACGCCACTAGTCCTCGTTGCGAGCACAATCGCGAGCTGGCGCAGCGGCTCGTTGAGGACTTTGCCCTTCAAGGTGACGACGCCATCGTGGGTATCGACGTCGATGTCGCGCGCACGAATTTCACGGTCCCCCACGAGCTTCGATTTCACCTGGGTCGTGATCCAGGCATCGGCCAAACGATCCTTCGCCTCGGCGCTTTTCGTCTTGATGTCGGCGGCAGCCGTCTGGGCATTCTGCTTCACGTCCTCTCGCGTCGGCGGCCGATGGCATCCCGCGGCGACCGAACCGAGCAGAACCAGGCAGCAAAAGAGCTGAGGTGACTTCATGGATCCCTCCGCAGCGCGGGCTGCAAACGGCTTGCCCCGAGCACGGTCGAGCGGTTTACCATTGCTGCAGATGAGGCTTGTTGCCCTCGCATGTGCCATCGCTCTGTCGAGCGGGGCGTTCGCGCAGACCGGAACGGCTCGCACAGGCTGGGATGCGATCCGCGACGGAAGAAATGCGGACGCGGCTGCCGTATTCGAGGAAGCGCTTCGTACTGAGCCACGCAATCCATCGCTCTACCTTGGCGCGGGACTCGCGGCGCAGCTGCTGGGCGACATGCGGAAGGCGCGCGATTCGTTCGAGCAGGCGCTGAAGCTGGCGCCCAATCTCACCACCGCCTCGCTGCTGCTTGGCGACCTGCTCTACCGCCAAAGCGACGTTCAGAGTGCGATTGACGTGTACGAAGCGGCACGCAGGTATGCGCCGGACGACAGGACGCTTGTGGCGCGTCTCGCTCACCTGCGCCAGGAGCCCTCACCAGAGAACGGATTCTTCCAGTCGCAGAGTGCGCACTTCACAGTCCTCTTCGAAGGCCCCGCCGACGAAGAGCTCGCACGCCGCGCGGTTGATGTTCTCGAATCCGCATACTGGCGTGTTGGCACGGCGCTCTACACATTTCCCGAGTACGTCATCACTGTCGTCCTTTACACCGAGCAGCAGTTCCGCGATACGACGCGATCGCCCGGTTGGGCCGCGGCGGCCTATGATGGCCGCATCCGCATTCCGATGCGCGGGGCGCTCCAACAGGCGCCTGGGGAGCTCGAGCGCGTGCTGACGCACGAGCTCACGCACGCAATGATCCGTGCAATCGCTCCACGCGGCGTCCCCACATGGCTGAACGAAGGCCTCGCGGTGATGTTCGAACCGGATGGCAGCCGCTGGGCTGCGGCGACGCTCGGCGCCTCCGACGGACGCATCCCGCTGCGGCAACTCGAGGGAGATTTCGAGAAGTTCTCGGGCGATCAGGCGCGAATGGCGTATGCGGAAAGCGGCGAAGCCGCGCGGCGACTTTTCGACGAGGTCGGCGGCGTTGCCGTTGTGGCGCTGCTGCAGGACATTGCGCGCGGCGTGCCGCTGGACGATGCGTTCGAGCAGCGGACGCTCACGGCCTATTCGGCGTTTGCCGCAACCCTGAGATAGAATCTGTCGGGTTCACCAAAGGCCGTGGCTGTCCGTCTCTTCATAGGGAACCTCCCGTACGGCGCATCCGAAGCGGATCTCCGAGCGCACTTCGCGCCTATCGCCGAGCCCACGCACGTCGTCATGCCGGTCGATCGCGAAACCGGACGTCCGCGTGGATTTGCGTTCGTTGAATTTGCCGAGCGGAACGTCGCCGAGCAGGTCATCGACAAGTTCAACGCGCAGCCGTTCATGGGTCGCAACCTTGCGGTGAGCGAAGCGCGGGCGCGCGAGGATCGTCCGCCCGGTGCACGGCCGCCCGGCGGTGGCTTTGGCGGTCCACGTCCCGGCGGCGGGTTCGGCGGCCCGCGCCCAGGTGGTGGCGGTTTCGGTGGACCACGTCCCGGTGGCGGCTTTGGTGGACCACGTCCCGGCGGCGGTGGCTTTGGTGGCGGTGGCGGATTCAGCGGACCGCGTCCCGGAGGTCCGGGCGGCGCCCGCGATCGCTCAGCGAACTTTGGCCCGCCCGCACCGCCCAAGCGGCTGCGCGGGAAGAAGACCTCTCAGCAGGAACACAAGCCGCGAGGACCGATCAAAGAGCGCAGCGGCGGCCGCATCTACGCTGTGGACGACCTCGAAGACGACGAGTCGATCGATATCGATGACGTCGCCACGAGCGCGAAGGCTGACGAAGCCGCGGACGTCCAAGAAACGGATAAGGACGACGATCAAGAATGATCGAGGCGGCCGACCTCCTACAACACCTTTCGATAATCGAACCAGTCGATCGAGAAGTTAATCGTCAGCTTCCGTAGGTAAAGCAGCGCTCGGCCTTCCCCGTTGAATCGTATCGACGTCGGTAACCACAGATCCCCGTCCATGGCCTGCCTGCGCACCGTCACGGTTGCACCCTTGTTGACGCGTCCGAGAACGCCGTAGCCGAATGACAGGTCGTCGATGGCCGTCGCATCGACCCTGACAACTTCCCTTCCCTGTTCGTCGATCCAGATCTCACCGGCAAAGGAACGTGCGAGCCGCCCCTCACGCGTGCGCGGGGTCGCGTCGCGCTTGGGTTTGAACGTCACCACAATCGCATCGCGGCTGTTGAGCGAATCACGACGATCGATCTTGACGTCCAGCATGTTCGCCACGTCATCGACGACGGTCTTGCCGCGCTCCGTCCTGCGCACCTCGCGCCTCGACGGCGGGCTGTCCGCAACCGGCTTGCCGTCGCGCTCGATCAATTGCCGTGTCACCGCTTTGCCGCCTTCGACCGGCGTGACGGCGATGACGCGCGTTTCCCCGGTGCCAAGCCGGCCGAACGGATTCAAATCGAGCTCGGTGCGCCGCTCTTTATAAGCGAAGCGGTTCTGCTCTTCCTGCGACCTGGTGAGGTTGGCCCGGACGGCTTCGAAGAACGGCTCCGGATCCGGCAGCGGCCGGTTATTGCGTCCCGTTGCCGTCTGCATGAGCAGCGCGGCGGTGAGCAGACGGACCACAAGCGTCATACCTTGCAGAGCCGTTCAGCCGCCTGCTCGAGCGTCTCGTCCCGTTTGCCGAAACAGAAGCGGAGAATGGGTCCCGAGTCGACGCCGTAGAGAAATGACGAGGGCGGAATGGACGCGACCCCGTGCTCTTTCAACAGCCACATTGCCACATCGGCATCCGCATCGGACGAGATGGCCGCGTAATCCATCATCTGGAAGAACGTGCCGCGGCACGGCAGCGGCCGGAATCGCGATTCCTTGATGAGGGAGAGAAACAAGTCGCGCTTGCGCTGGTAGAACGCGCCGACGCTTCGGCATTCGGGATCGTTGCGCAGCATCTCGGCGAATGCCATCTGAATGGCCCCATTCACCGCGAACGTCACCCATTGATGGATGCTCTGCACCTCCGCGTTGAGCGCTTTCGGCGCCGCCGTCCATCCAATTTTCCAGCCGGTCGTGTGAAAGGTCTTGGCAAACGATCCGATCACGATCGCGCGCTCCGCAATCGCCGGATGGCGCGACATGCTTTCGTGCCGCGCGCCGTCGAACACGATGTGTTCGTAGGCTTCGTCGGACACCACCACAGCGTCGGTCTGCTCGAGCAACCGCTGCAGCTCGCGCATGTCGTCCGCGTCCAGGATCATTCCGGTCGGGTTGTGCGGCGAGTTCAAAACGATAGCGCGGGTCCGCGGCGTGATGGCGCGCCGCGCCGCGTCCCAGTCGATCTTGTAGTTCGGCGGCCGCAGGGTGACGAATACCGGGGTGCCACCGCTTAATTGAATCGCGGGCACATATGAGTCGTAAGCCGGCTGAAACAGCAACACCTCGTCACCCGGATGCACGAGCGCTGTGAGCGTGGCAAACAGCGCCTCGGTGGCACCCGACGTAATCGTGATCTCCGACACCGGATCGTAGCGATGGCCATAGAGGCGCTCGATCTTCATCGCCAGCGCCTCGCGCAGCGGAATCGTGCCCGGCATCGGCGCGTACTGGTTGTGTCCCTCGCGCATGTAGCGTGCTACGGCGTCGATGAGCTCCGGTGCGCAGTTAAAGTCGGGAAAGCCTTGAGACAGGTTGATCGCGCCATGCTCGAGCGCGAGCCGCGACATCGTCGTGAAGATGGTCACGCCCGTGTCAGGCAATTTGGAGCGCACGGGTATGGTGCTGCGCGTAGACATCGGTACAAGGTTACAGGTTTCAGGTTAGAGGTGTCAGGTTATAGGGGTCCGATTGGGTTCGTCAGATAGGTGACGAACTCGCGCTTCCACCAATTGCCTGTCTTCCCGCGTTCATCCCGGGACGTGAAGTGATACTGATAGTACGTAAATCGGACATAGCGCGGGCGCCTCTCGAGCGGATTCGGACCGAGCAGTCTTGTGACCGCCGGCTCGCCGGCGATCACGCGCTCGGCTAATCTGACAAGCCAGTCCTGCGCGGAGAACGGGTCGAGCGCGGCGAACCACATCTGCCAGTCGAGCCGTGGCATGTGCGGCTCCACGAACCGCGGACGGCGCGCAACGTTGCCCGGTTTCCACTTGAACTCCTGCTCCTTCCACGTCGTCCCGTCCGCGCTGACTTCGACCGTGATCTCCGGCCGTTGTGTGGTCATCACTCGAAAAAGACCGTAGCCGTTGACGGACCCAAACGGCGACACGCGCGTTAACAGCATCCCCGCCCAGCCTCGGTCGAAGAATCCCCGCAGGCCGCGGGTTCTGTCCATTTCACGAAACACTGTCATCACGCTCAACACCGCGATGCAGGCTGCCACGACGTTTACGCCAACTCGCCACATGCGCGAGCGAACGGAATGCCGTTCGAACTGCTGCTTGTTTGCCGTCACGCGCCGCGGGACCAATCGCGCGAGCGTTTGATCGTCGAGCAGCGACAAATACAACACGATCGTCAGGATGTTGAAAAAGCCGTAGTTTCCAGTCGCACCGATCCCGACCTGCAGCAGGATCATCAGCGCGCACGCGGCGAGCCGCGCATGCCAGAAACGCGCAGGAAGGAAGATCAGCCACGAGGCAATCAGCTCGATGAGCATCGTCCCGCCCGTCGACCAGTAGTGCAGCCACGATGGAAGCTGGTACATGTACCAACTCGTCCACGCCGGCAGCGGCTGTGTTTCGTAGTGATAGCTCAACGCGGTCCAGTTCGCCCACGTTGGGTCGCCGCTGAGGACCTTCGTGATGCCGGACAGAAACGTCAGTTTGAACGCGAGAAGCCAGATGGTCCAGCGCACGACGACCGGCGGCTCTCTCTCGTCATGGAAGTGCTCGCGCCACACCAGCGGGGCATAGAGCACGGCGAGAAGTCCGGTTTCGAGCAGCAGTGAATCCCACTGGAACTCGAGAAACAACTGGCCGGCCACTGTCACTGAAAGATAGAGAAGCCACAGCAGCGCGGCGGTTGCGGTCGGAACGATGCCCGCAATGAGGAGCAGCGACGCGGCCGCGCCGCCCCAGCACAACGACGACAGCCATGCGTCGCTCGGCGAGATCCAAACGAGACTTGGCGCGATGTAATACGCGGAGGCGCCGTCGCGCGCGTGAAGCTCCGCGAAAAACTCGCGCACCGGCAGGACGCCATGTTCGCCGACGAGTCCCGTGATCTGAACCGCCAGCGATACGAAGGCGATGAGATAGACGACACCGAGCAGGCGGAGAAAAAGCCAACGGGAGCGGGTGAACGTCATTCCAGACGATCCATAACGTGCGATGGTGACGTTGGTGCGAGGGGGGCGAAGGTGCGTCCGAAAGTGCGATGGTGCGAACGTTCGCATCGATGGCGCTGGCACCTCGAACCATCGCACCTTCGGACGCACCTTCGCACCCTCGCACGTGTCGCACCATCGCACCGCATCACGGGAGCGTCTCTCCTTATTCCACAAACTGAAACGGCTTGAGAGCGAGCACCGAATACTTGTTGCGCAGCGTAACGACGCGATCGTAATAGGTGTCCTTCGGGAACTCGCCCCGCAGCAGGCGATCGCGCAGGCGGCGGATTTCGTAGCGATAGAGGTCATTGACGTATCCGCGCACGAGCTCTGGCGAAGTGCTGGAGCGCGGCCGAATGCCGTGGCGTTCGAGCGCCGCGAGGACATCGCGGCGGTAGCGGTAGTCCACCTAATGCTGGATGCCTTGCGCCCAGTTCAAGGTGAGCGCGATCGGATCGTGTTGCCGGGCACGTGATGCACGGCTTGGTGACGGGATTCTACGGGATCGGAAGGCGGACCTGAAGGTCCGCCTCTACGATCCGACGCGACGTGGAAGAAGCGGCACTTTCAACTTACTTTTCCACTTCTTCCACTTTTCCACTTTTCCACTTAGTACCGATAGTGACTCGGCTTGTACGGGCCTTCCACCGGCACGCCGATGTAGTCGGCCTGCTCGGGCGTCAGCTTCGTCAGCTTCACCCCAAGGTGCTCGAGGTGCAGCCGCGCCACTTCCTCGTCCAGTGCCTTCGGCAGCATCGTCACGGACTTGCCGTACTTCTCGGCGTTGGCGTGCAGCTCGAGCTGCGCGAGCACCTGATTGGTGAACGACGCGGACATGACGAAGCTCGGGTGGCCGGTCGCGCATCCGAGATTGAGGAGACGTCCTTCCGCGAGCACGAGAACGCTGTGGCCGTCCGCGAAGCGCCACTCGTCGTATTGCGGCTTGATGTTGATCTTCTGAATGCCCGCGACCTTCTTCAGGCCCGCGATGTCGATCTCGTTGTCGAAGTGGCCGATGTTCCCGACGATCGCCTTGTCCTTCATGCGCTGCATATGGGCAACGGTGATGATGTTCAGGTTGCCGGTGGCCGTGATGAAGATGTCCGCCTCCTCGATCACATCGTCGAGCGTGTTGACCTCGAAGCCTTCCATGGCGGCCTGCAGCGCGCAGATCGGATCGATCTCCGCAACGATGACGCGGCAGCCCTGACCACGCAGCGCCTGGGCGCACCCCTTGCCGACTTCGCCGTAGCCCACTACCGCCGCTACCTTGCCGCCGAGCATCACGTCGGTCGCACGCGCGAGTCCGTCAGGCAGCGAATGGCGGCAGCCGTAAATATTGTCGAACTTGCTCTTGGTCACCGAGTCGTTGACGTTGATGCCGGGGAACAGCAGTGTCCCCGCTTCCATCATCTGGTAGAGGCGATGCACGCCAGTCGTGGTCTCTTCGCTGACGCCACGAATGGCCTTCGCCAAATTCGTCCATCGGCCCGGATTCGACTTCAGCTCACGCGAGATCGCGTTGAGAATGACGCCCCATTCTTCCGGCTCGTTTTCCGGATCGAACGGCGGCACTTTCCCCGCTTTCTCGAATTCAGCCGCCTTGTGCACAAACAGCGTCGCGTCGCCGCCATCGTCAACAATCAGTGTCGGACCGTTGCCGTCCGGCCAGACCAGCGCTTCCACCGTGCACCACCAGTACTCGTCGAGCGTCTCGCCTTTCCACGCGAAGACCGGCGTGCCTTTCGGCGACTCCGGCGTTCCGCCGGTTTCCGGGCGGCCCACAACGACCGCTGCGGCGGCGTGATCCTGGGTGGAGAAAATGTTGCACGACACCCAGCGCACGTCGGCGCCGAGCTCGGTCAACGTCTCGATGAGCACGGCGGTCTGAATGGTCATGTGCAGGCTGCCCATGATGCGCGCCCCAACCAGCGGCTTCTTTCCCGCGTAGCGCTTGCGCAGCGCCATCAGACCAGGCATTTCGTGCTCGGCGAGACGAATTTCCTTCCGTCCCCAGTCCGCGAGCTCCAGGTTCGCGACCTTGAAGGCAGGGCGTGCGGCGTGGGCGGCTGCCTCGAACGCATGCATCTTTTCGAATAGAACGGTGGCCATCTATTTATCTCCTCGCGTTGCAATGGCTGCGAACAGGGCGGGCCCCTTCGCCTCCGGATCGACCGGCAAGACACGCACTCGTGCACTTTGAAACCCTGCGCCGGTCAAAAATTTCACGATCTGCTTTTCCGAAAACCCGAGCCACACGTGGCCCATCTGCTGCTGATACTCCTCGTGGTGATGCGGCAGCATGTCGAGTACGAGAACCTTTGCGCCGGGACGGCAGACGCGCGCCACTTCAGTGAGCGTGCGTGACGGATCGGGCGAGTAGTGCAGCACGAGCGACAGCATCGCCGCATCGAGCTCGCCGTCCTTGATGGGCAGCGCTTCGAGCTCGCCCTTGCGAATCTCCACATTACGCAGGTCGGCGAGCCGCTTGCGCGCGGCGTCGAGCATTTCGCCGGATCCGTCCACCGCGATGACACGCCGTACGTACCGGGCAATTGTCTCCGTCAGCTGTCCCGTGCCGCAGCCCAGGTCGCCGACGATGAGCGTGGGGTCGATCAGGCCCAGCACGGCCCACAGATAAAAGGTGTCGCCGAACAGACCCTCACGGAGCCGATCCCACTTCCCTGCCGCGGTCGCGAAGAACTCCTGCGATTTCACCCGCCGGCGATCGAGCACGCCGCGCAGACGGCGCCCGTCGTGTGCGGCCGCGGTGGTCGACGCGACCTGCTCGCGAATGAGCGGCCACAGGCGGCTTGCTGCCGAATCGAGATCGTCGAGCGGCATCGTGTAATAGCGGCTGGTCGCATCGCGGCGGGACGACACCCAGTTGTCGTCAGCGAGCGTCTTGAGATGGCGGCTGACGCTGGACTGCGGCATCTGCAGCACCGCACACAGCTCCGATACTGTCAGCTCGTGCTGTTCGAGCATGAGCAGCATGCGGCAGCGCGTCGGGTCCGAGAGCGCCGACATGTGCTCGAGAATCTCTACCATCCGTAAATCCGGATAGTAGCATATTTGCGACCTTTAGAACCGGTAGGTATACAGGAGCTTTGACGACAGCCGGTTATCCAGCGAGCGGAACCGATTCGACCGCAAGGGATCGTCGAGCCAGTTGTGGTTATAGACGAAGTAAATTTCGTTGCCTGGCTGAAGGATCCAGCGGTAGCGCGACTGCCATCCGAGCACCGCGCTCTGCGTGTCGAACTGGACGTTGTTCACCCACGCCATGAAGGGCGTGAACTGGAACTCGGACACGCCGCGGTACAGCCGCGTGGAGAAGCGACCTTCCGCCAGCTGCACTTCGTTCCATTCGGCCGCCAGCGTGAACATCAGTCCCGGCATCAACCTGACGTTCGACGTCATGCTGAGCCGCATCCGATCGCCAGAGTAGAAGTCACCCCATTCCACTTCCGGCCGCACGGACAGGAGGCGCCGTCCGGCGGTGTTCAGCTGGACGCGATACCGCGTGAAGTTGTATTCGTTCCCAACCGGCAGCGTAATCGCCGGCGAGATGCGGAAATTCTCCACGAGCCGCTCGTACGTGGGCACGACGTGGACTTCGAGTGAATCCTGCGAATGGAGATCGACTTCAAACGCCGTGATGTCAATCTCGTTGTCCAGTGCATCGTTCGTGTGCGGATCGACGAACACGTCGGCGCCGAGGCCGAAATTGAAGCGACGGATCCACCGATGACCGCTCGGGCGCGGTGAGTAATAGAGACGCGGGTTGTACTGTCGAAAGTTGATGCGCCGAGTGAAACCGACGGCCGCGTCGTAGTTGCGCTGCACCTCTCGATACTCGAGCTGCGCTTCGAGCGGATCGTTTGGATATTCGAGCTGAAGGCCGACGGCAAGATCGTCGCTGCTGGCGCCGACCGCAGGCGACTTGACGAGAAATCCGTTGGCAATGAGGTTCTGTCGACGCAGGAACGTTGAAGTCGCCAGCTCGAAATCGACGCCGGTCGTGTGACGATCGGCAGGCCCGAAGCCACGTGCCGCGCGCCGCGTGTAGATGCCGCCGACATATGACTGCTGAAGGAAGCGGCGCTTGACCCGCAGGACCGAAAAATCCTCGCCAGGTGTCAGCGCTTCCTCGCGCGTCTGCACATGCAGCACGCCGATGTCGAATGCGCCTGCCTGACCTGTCAGCTTGCTGCCGAAGTTGATGGATTGAGGAGTGCCGCGCTCGTCGAGACCGATACGGCGGCTGAAGAACGGTGCGACATCGACCGGGGGGCCTCCACCACCGCCACCGCTGTTGCCTCCGTCAGCGAAGTTGAAGAACAGCGAGCCATCGAGGAAGAAGTCGCGTTTCTCTGGAAAGAACAGCGAGAAGCGCGTCAGGTTCGTCTGCCGCTGATCCACTTCCGCCTGGGCAAAATCCGTATTGACCGTGACATTCGCGCGCAGGCTGGGCGTCGGGTTGTAGAACAGATCAACACCGACATCCGCGTTGTGCTCCGTCGTCGTCCCGCTTGCGCCTGTCGTGCGCCAAGCGCGCGACGTCTCGCCGACGACATATGGCTTGATGTCGAGACCGTGCCCCTGCGTCACTTCGCCCGGGCTGATGCCGGTGACCAGGCCGGCGTTCGTCATCCGCCGCAGCCCCTGATTGCGCACCCACCCCATCCAGAGCGTCTCTTCATTCTTCCGCCGCACGGTGCGCTGGAAGTTGATGCCCCACGTGTCGCTGGACGGATGGAAATTCAGCGTGCGAAAGGGAATCTCGATTTCGATGGTCCAGCCGATGTCGCTGCGATTCACCCGCGCATTCCAGATGCCATCCCACTGCCGGTTGCTGACGTCTGCGGATCCCTGCAGCGCGTCGGCCATCAACCCGGACGGATTCATCTCGAAGAAGTAGGCAGTGCGGCCATCGAGGAACGTATCGATGGTCCACATGAACCGATCGTCGGAGCCAAGAAACCCATCGCGGCCACGTTGAAACCCGAGCCACTTGTCCGGCTCCGAGTCGTAACAGGTGACGCCCATGTAAAGCGCGTCGCGGCTGTAGGCGATGCGCACTTCCGTCGGCTCGGTGGCAGGCGCGCCGTTCTCCGGATCCTGCTGGCGGAAATCGGACGCGGGAACCGCATCCTGCCAGATTGATTCGTCGAGCACCCCGTCGAGCCGGATCGCATCGTCGGCGTCCATCTGCGTCGCAATCATCTCGCGGCGCTCGATGCCGCCGACGAGGCGCGTCGGCTGCTCAGTTGCCTGCGCGGCAGCGTGGTGCGCGCAGAGCAACAGCATTCCCAGCAGGACATGGATCCGCATTACCTGCCGGTTACGACGATTCAGTTGGCGGTGTTTACTCGAGCTCCTGCTCGAGACGCGCGACGAGCGCGTCGAGCTCCGCGGATACTGCACGGACAGTATCCGGCTGACTGAGATCGACGCCGGCGCGCGCGAGAAGCTTCATCGGATAGTCGCTGCCGCCCGCCTTCAGCAGATTCAGATACCGGTTGACCGCCTCATCGCGCTCCCCCGGATCGTTTGAGCGGATCCCCTGCATCAACCGCGCGGTCGACGCAAAGCACGTAGCGTACTGATAGACGTAATACGGAGTGCTGAAGAAGTGCGGAATACGCGCCCAGGTGTACTGCGACAGTTCTTCCTTGTCTATAACGTCGCCGTAGTACGCGTTGACAAGCGCGGAGTAGATCGCGCTGAGCACTTCAGCCGTGACGGGCTGGTCCTGCTCCACCAGCCGATGCGCCTGCAGCTCGTAGTCGGCGAACATCACCTGCGTGTAGAACGTGCTGGCGATGCTGTCGATCGCGTGCTGCAGCAGCACCACACGCTCTTCGCGGCTGCGCGCGCGGTCCAGCATCAGATCCAGGAACAGCGCTTCGTTGAGCGTCGAGGGCACTTCCGCCACGAAGATCGTGTAGCCGGCATAGACAAACGGCTGCGTCTGATGCGACAGCAGCGTGTGCATCGAGTGACCCATCTCGTGTGCCAGCGTGAAGACCGCGTCGAGCGTCTCGTTGTAATTGAGCAGCATGTAGGGATGCGCGCCATACACCGGCGCGGAGTACGCCCCGCTGCGCTTGCCGCTGTTCTCGAACACGTCAATCCAGCGGCCCTGGAATGCACTCTTGACGTTCTGCTGGTACGTCCCGCCGAGCGGTGCGACCGAATCGACAATCCACGCACCGACGTCGTCGTACGGATACTTCGCGCTGTGCTCGACAAGCGGCACGAACACGTCGAACAGGCGATACGACGCCACGCCGAGAACGCGCCGCCGCAGGCGGTGATAGCGACGCAGCGGCTCGACGCCTTCCTTGGTGACCGCGATCAGATTCTCAACAACCGAGGTCGGGATGTTGTTGCCGTGCAGCGCCCCATCCAGCGTCGTCTTGTAGCCGCGCGCGCGGGCGTGGAACCAGTCGCGCTGGAGGACACCGTTATAAAGCGCCGCATACGTGTTCTGGTTGTCGGCAAACGTCTGATGGAACGTTCGGTAGGCGTTGGCGCGGTCTTCCTGGTTGCGGTTGGTCTCGAGCAGCGCCCGATACTGACCGTAGGTCAGTGTGACCTTCGTGCCGTCGGTGAGCGTAATCGAAGGAAACTTCACGTCCGCCGTCGTCAACGCCGAGTAGCTGTCGTAGGGAACGCTGTTGAAACGGCCGGCGAACGACATCAGACGCTCGCCCTGCTCGTCGAGCACGTGTTCCTGTTCGTGAAAGAGGCTCTCGATCGCGAAACGATAGAGCGCCAGATCCTTGTTCTTCTCCATCCACGCGCGGATCGTCTCGATGGGGATCGCCAGCACTTCCGGGTTGAACCACGAACTGGCCTGCGCCTGCTTCGCAAATAGAATCTGCACCTGCTGCCGGCGAGCGTTGATCTCGTTATTCCGCTGATCCTCGTCGTAATGGAGCGCCGCGTAGTACCACACGCGGTAGCTGAGCGCGCCCATCTCGTCCATTGCCTTGAACGCCGCGAGCAGCCGGTCTGGTCCCTTTCCCAGCGTCCCCTGGAAGGAGGGGAACGCAGCAATCGCCTGATCGAGCTGCTTGTAACTCGCCTGCCAGTCGTCCCACGACTTGCAGATAGAGGCGAGATCCCACTTGTAGCGTGGCGGGATCGCATCACGCGTCGGGAGGTGACCTGGTTCGGGACGAAATGTATCGAGCGGGGGCATCCGGAAATCTTAACGTGTCTGCGCCAGCAGCAGCCTCTTCAGCATTGCGTAGTCAACAGCTAAACGCTCAGCATGGCGCGGCCGTTTGATCGCTTCCGCCAGGACGGGCGGCAGCGGAATCGCTTCGCCGATGGCCGGCTCCACGACCTCACGGAATTTTGCAGGGTGTGCCGTCGCCAGGAACACGCCGCGCTCGCCCGGCTCGAGATGCTGACGCAAGCCGAGCCACGCGATGGCGCCGTGCGGATCGAGCAAGTAATTGTGCCGCCGATATACCTCCGCAATCGCCGCAACGACGATCTTGTCGTCGAAGGCGGCGCCGGCAATGTCGCACCGCAGGGATTCGAGTCGATCCCCGTACATCGCGCGCATGCGCTCGAAGTTGCTCGGCGCCCCGACGTCCATTGCGTTCGCCACCGTGCGCACTGACGCCCGCGGCTTGTACTCGCCGGTTCGCAGGTACTCAGGAACAACGTCGTTGACGTTGGTTGCCGCAACGAACCGTTTCACCGGCAATCCAATGCGTTTGGCGATGAGACCGGCCGTGAGGTTCCCGAAATTTCCGCTGGGAACCGCCACGACGGGACCGTCTCCCGCCTGGGAGGGGCCGGCTTTAGCCGCTCCGACACCCGCCAGAAGGAAATAATAGAAAACCTGCGGCAGCAACCGCCCCAGATTGATCGAGTTTGCCGGCGTCAGCCAGACGTGCGACCTGAGGTCGTCGTCAGCAAACGCCTGCTTGACGAGACCCTGGCAGTCATCGAACGTCCCGTGAACCGCGACGGCGACGATGTTGTCGCCGAGCGACGCCATCTGCGCCTCCTGGACGTCGCTGACCTTCCCCTCCGGATACAGGACCACGACGCGCGTGTCCGGCACCCCGTGGAACGCCTGCGCGACGGCGCTTCCCGTGTCGCCGGATGTCGCGACCAGAATGGTTAATGGCGTGCCATCGGTGAAGTGATGCAGCAGCCTGGCCTGTGTGCGCGCGCCGACGTCCTTGAACGCCATCGTCGGCCCGTGAAACAGCTCGAGCGACCAGATGTTCCCGGTGACGGGGACGAGAGGAATGGGGAAATCGAGCGCATCCTTGACGAGGGCGCGCAGCGCATCGGATGTGATCTCGTCGCGCAGGAGGTGGGCGCCGACAATCGTGCCGATCTCGACGATATTGCCGTTGGCGGCGCGAATCGCATCCACCTGCGTCGCCGAGAGCGGATCGAGCCGCTCCGGCATGTAGAGGCCGCCATCCGGAGCCGTGCCGGCAAACAGCGCATCAATAAAGGGGACCGCGGGCGACCCCCCGCGGCTGCTCACCCAGTTCATGCCTTCACTGCCTCCGGCCGGATCGGCACGGGCCTGCCTTCGCCATCAACCGCCACGAGTATTACTTCGGCTTCAGTGACCTTGACCTTTTCGCCGCGGCCGATTCCCCTCTTCGCCGCATCCCACCCCCAGCGCTCTGCCTCGACCTCGACACGGATGGTGACGGAGGTGCGGCCGATGCGAACGAGCGATGGAAAGAAGCTGACGAGATCGCCCGTGTAGACAGGCTCGTGGAACTCCACCTCGCGCATCGCCTTGGTGACGTAAAGGTGCGGCGCCACCTTGAACGCCTCGACACCCGCCGCGAGGTCGATCTGCGACAGGATCACGCCACCGAAGATCGTGCCGTGCGCGTTGGTGTCCTTCGGCATCATCACGACCTTGATCGCGGGCATGCGGTCGCTCATCACGTCAGCATAAGTGTTCACACTCCCGGCCTCCAAGAAATTTGCGCTCGCGCCGATAAGCACGATCGGATTGAGCGAAAAGCGTTTATCATCACAGCGTAGATGAGCACGATGACGAACGGCCGTCCGGCGCCGCCGCTGACGGCGAGCACCTCGTCGACGACGGGATGGACCGTTCACGATGCCAGCGAGCTTTACGAAGTACCGCGCTGGAGCAACGGCTACTTCTCCGTCAACGCTGAGGGGCACGTCCAGATTCACCCGACGAAGGAGCCTTCGCGTGGGATCGATCTGAAGGAGCTCGTCGATCGGCTGCAGCTGCGCGGCATCAGTCTCCCCGTGCTCATCCGGTTCACCGACATCCTCAAGCACCGCCTCGCTGATATCCATTCCGCATTTCAAGGGGCCATTGCGCAGCATCAGTACCAGGGCGGTTACAGCTGCGTCTACCCGATCAAGGTCAATCAGCAGCGCCAGGTCGTCGAAGAGGTCCTCGACTTCGGCCGGCCGTACAAATTCGGCTTGGAAGCGGGCTCGAAGCCGGAGCTGCTCGCCGTGGTCGCAGTTGCGGACAACGAGACGCCCATCATCTGCAACGGGTTCAAGGACGCGGAATTCATCGAAACCGCCATGCTGGCGCTCAAGATCGGGCGCAACATCATTCCGGTTGTCGAGAAATACACCGAACTAGGCCTGATTCTCGAGTACGCGGAGAAAGTCGGTGTCCGGCCGCAGATCGGGATGCGCGTCAAGCTCGCGGCGCGCGGCAGCGGACGGTGGCAATCGTCCGGCGGTTTCCGCTCGAAATTCGGCCT
Source organism: Vicinamibacterales bacterium (assembly GCA_035492455.1). Classification (GTDB taxonomy): domain Bacteria; phylum Acidobacteriota; class Vicinamibacteria; order Vicinamibacterales; family UBA2999; genus Gp6-AA40. The sequence continues at coordinate 89,176 of DATJJE010000003.1, forward strand.
GACGGTCAGCGAGATCATTCGCGGCCTCGAGGAGCTGAAGGCGCGGGGGATGCAGGACTGCCTGAAGCTGCTCCACTTCCATCTCGGCAGCCAGATCACGAACATCCGCATCGTCAAAGGGGCATTGAACGAGGCGGCCCGCTGCTATACCGAGCTGGCCAAGCTCGGAGCCGGCCTGAAGTATCTGGACGTCGGCGGCGGCCTCGGCGTCGACTACGACGGTTCGCAGACGAACTTCGAGTCGAGCATGAACTACACGCTCCAGGAGTATGCGAACGACGTCGTCTATCACATCCAGACCGTATGCGACGAGGCTGGCGTCCCGCATCCCACGATCGTTACGGAGAGCGGCCGCGCCGTCGTGGCGTACCACAGCGTGCTCGTGTTCAACGTGCTTGGCGTGTCGGGATTCGGCGACGAGAAGGTCCCGACGACGGCCAATCCGGATTGGGAGCAGCCGATCGCGGACCTGATCGACACGTATAACAACGTCACCGCGCGCAACGCGCTCGAGGCGTTCCACGACGCGCAGCAGGCGCTCGATATGGCGCTCAGCCTGTTCAACGGTGGTTATCTGCCGCTCGATCAGCGCAGCATGGCCGAGAACCTGTTCTGGGCGATCTGCACCAAGCTGCAGAAGATCGTGCAGACGATGGCCGAGGTGCCGGAGGATCTACAGAATCTGGACGAGCAGCTGTCAGACACGTACTTCTGTAACTTTTCTCTCTTCCAGTCGATTCCCGACAGCTGGGCGATCAAGCAGCTCTTTCCCGTGATGCCGATCCATCGGCTGAACGAAAAGCCGCAGAACCACGCCGTCCTCGGGGACATCACGTGCGATTCCGACGGCAAGCTGGATCGGTTCGTCGATCGGCGCGACGTCAAGAAGACGCTGCCGCTGCATTCGCTCAACACCGACGACTACTACCTCGGCGTGTTCCTGGTCGGCGCCTACCAGGAAATCCTCGGCGACCTGCACAACCTGTTCGGCGACACCCACGCGGTTCACGTGTCGCTCGACGAGCATGGCAATGCCCGTCTTGATGCGCTGATCAAGGGCGACACCGTGCGCGAGGTGCTGGATTACGTCGAGTTTGAAGCGGAATCACTGCTGTCGAAGCTGCGGACGGACGTCGAGACCGCCGTGCGCGCCGGACGGCTGGATTACGAAGGCGCGGGCAGACTGCTTCGGTTCTACGAAGACGGCCTGCACGGCTACACCTACCTGGAAGGATAAACGTTCGGATCGTTCGGATCGTTCGGATCGTTCGATCCGTTCTTCGTTCTGAAACGTCAACGATTCGAACGTTTCGAACATTTAGTTTGTGGGCGGCTTCCAGTTCTGGAGGATGGTGATCGGCGCAGCGCTTTCGTCCAGAACGACATTCACCAGAAATCGGCCATCAGAGGCCACGTCGAATTGCCGTCCGAGGTCGGGATTGGTTCCTGCACCCCAGATGCGCGGTCGAAACAGCGCGGTCGGGGTACCCGATTCGAACGTCGCCCCCGTCGTAATCGGCGCAGCCATCATGGTACCGTCGGGCGCGACGTAATAAAGCTCCTTTCCATCGTCTCGCCACCGCGGCGACACTCCACCATTTGTGGAGACCTGCCACTCGCCGCTGTTCGCTGCGCCATTATCGACAAATGGACGAACGTAGACTTCGAACCGGCCTGATTCATCGGACGCGTACGCGATCCATCGACCGTCCGGCGAAAAGTGGCCCGTCCGCTCCGCGAAATTCGTTTTCAAAAATAATCGCGGCTTGCGTTCTCCTGTCAAGGGCAGCACCCACAGGTCCCAATTCGTCTTCTCGTCGATTGCCCCGTACAACAGGAACTTCCCGTCGCCTGACGCACTGAGCGCCGCCTTCTGTGATGATGATTCGAGCAACACCTCTTCTCCATCGGCTCCATTCGCGCGTTTGACATAGATATCCCTGCCGCCGTCTCTCGTCGAATCAAAAAAGATCCCGGTGCCGTCTGACGACCATACGGCATAGCGATCCTGCGCCCCATCGAATGTAAACCGAGTCATCCGAGCCCCATCGAGAATCCAGATATCGGCGTTGCCTTGCACCACACGCCACACAGCGACGCGCTTGCCGTCAGGCGACAATCGCGGCGCGGATAGAAAGGTGTCGTCAGGCTTCGCGAACGGGCCAAGCATCTTTCCGGCGCGGTCGAACCACACAAGTTGATGACGGCTGGCAGCGCCGGCCCGGTAGGCGATCAGACCGTCCGCCGACGCAGAAACTGCGGCGACCGTAGCGCCGGCGTCGAACGCAATCGGATCCGCGATCGTAAGCTGACTGCCCACGAGTTCGCCCCGATCCACATCCAAGCGCCGTGCGATCAGTGCGCCTCCGCGTACCCACAACAGCCAACCGTTCTTCGTATAGATGCCAGCCGTTTCCGCCTGCGTGAGAAGCTTCACGGTGGATGAATCGAGGGAACCGAGATATATACCCTGCCGCGGTTGGGGGGCGAGCGCGTAGAAAATAAAATGGCGTCCGTCTGGAAGAAGGTACGGATAACGATGGCTCACCGTGCCTTCCAGTTTCGTCACCGGGGTCACAGCGCCGCCCAACGCGGAGACGCGCACGAGGCCGCTTGCAGTGCTCGTCGGAAACAACACGACGCCATCCCTACTCCATGTCGCACCGCGCGATGTCCCGCCGATTGAAGCGAGGGTTTGGGGCACGCCGCTGCCCAGATCGAGCCGCTTGACCTTTCCATCGGCCAAGAAACCTATCGAACGACTGTCGGGCGACCAGAAGGGAGACAAAGCCCCTTCCGTGCCTGCAAGTGGCTGTGCGATTGAGGAGGCCAATGAACGTAACCATAAACGCGGCACGCCGTTATCTGACGCAACGAAGGTGATTTGCCGGCCGTCAGGTGAGAACGCGAACGACATCGGCTCCGCGTCCGACGGTGTCACAATCTCCGTACGCATCTCCGGCAGATCGCCGAACGGTTCGTCGTCCTGCAGCCACGGCAGCGCGGAGTACACCAGCATCATGAATACGACTGCCACAAACGCAAGCGGCCACGACACGGAGAAGCTACGTTGCGCGCGCACCACGGGCGCAATCGATGGCGGCGCAGGCGCGGCTGCCTCCTCGATCTCCATGCGCGCGATGCCGATGTGCGGCAGCCGCTTCTGCACATCCTTCTGCAGGCATCGACGCAGGAGCGTGCGAATGTTCAGAGGCGTCTCCGACGGCAGCGCGTTCCAGTCGGGTTCGTTCTTGAGAATCGCCGCAACCGCATCCGAGATCGTGTCGCCCGTGTCGAACGGCGGCTTGCCTGCGAGCATCTCGTAGAGCACGCAGCCGAAACCCCAGATGTCCGCGCGGCGATCGACCGCTTTGCCGCGTGCCTGCTCCGGACTCATGTAGGCGGCGGTCCCAAGGATGACGCCCGCCATCGTCGCCTGCACGCTGATGGTCGGCGACAGCGAACCGTCGAATCCCGAACCTCGCGCGCCCAATCCCGACTCGCCGAGTTTCGCGAGTCCGAAATCGAGCACTTTCGCGGTACCGTCGGGGCGAAGCTTGATGTTCGCGGGCTTCAAGTCCCGATGAATGATTCCGCGCTCGTGCGCCGCTTCCAGTGCCTCGGCGATCTGTCGAGCAATCGGCAGCGCTTCGTCAATCGGAATCGGCCCCTCCGCAATGCGATCCGCCAGCGTGGGGCCTTCCACCAGCTCCATGACGAGGGCACGCTCTTCAAGACCATGAATGGTCGCGATGTTTGGATGATTGAGCGATGCGAGGACCTGCGCCTCCCGCTCGAACCGCGCCAGCCGGTCGGCATCGTTGGCGAACGACTCCGGCAGCACCTTGATCGCCACCTCGCGTCCAAGCCGCGTATCGCGTGCGCGATAGACCTCGCCCATGCCGCCGGCACCAATAGCGGCGACAACTTCGTACGGCCCGAGGCGAGCGCCGGGACCGAGGGACATCAGTGAGTGGATTTGCGCTTCAGCTCGTCGACCCAGTTGAGCACGACGTCAATCTGCGAAACCGTCTGCGTCGCCGCTGCGTTCTTCAGCATGAGGAAGCGCTGGCCGTCGGGCGAGACATCGTAATTGGGGAACGAGAGCGGGGTGGGCACGTACGAACCCTCGAAAAGCTGGACCGGCTTGCCGGGGGAGAACGTCGACGCCGAGCTGATCTCGACAGCCATCATCTTTGCGCCGCTGCGATAAAAGAGCTCGTGTCCGTTGCGGCTCCAGACCACT
>DATJJE010000004.1:0-5405 GCA_035492455.1 Vicinamibacterales bacterium
GCTCGCGACCGAAGGACCGGATGGCGTCGCGATCTACAACAGCGGCCAGTTGCTGCTCGAGGAGTACTACACGCTCGGCAAGATCGCGCGCGGCGGGCTGGGCATCGCGAACATCGACGCCAACACGCGCCTGTGCACGGCCACGACGGCATCATCCTTGATGGAAAACTTCGGCGCCGACGGGCCGCCTGGGGCGTACGAAGATCTCGAACGAACCGAGTGCATCGTGCTGGTCGGCCACAACGCCGCCGAACAAAGCACCGTCCTGTGGATGCGCATTCTCGCCGCGAAAGCGGGCCCGCTGCGGCCGAAGGTGATCGTCATCGATCCTCGTCGCACCTTCACGGTCACAACTGGCGCCGACCTGCACGTGCAGCTCAAGCCAGGCACCAACGTCGCGCTGCTCAACGGCATCTGCCATCTCCTGATCGAGAACGGCTGGATCGACCGCGGCTTCATCGAGCGCCACACCGTCAAGTTCGACGAGCTCCGGGAGATTGTCGGGCGATACCCACCCGAGCGGGTGGAATCACTCTGCGGGGTGCCGGCGAGCACACTCCGACAGGCCGCCGAATGGATCGGCACGTCGCGGTCGACGGTCACCACCTGCCTGCAGGGCGTCTACCAAAGCAATCAGGCGACGGCCGCCGCGTGCGCAGTCAACAACATGCACCTGTTGATGGGCAAGATCGGCCGGCCCGGCTGCGCGCCGCTCCAGTTCGCGGGCCAGCCCAGCTCGATGAACACGCGCGAGGTCGGCGCCGACGGAACCTATCCCGCATACCGCAATTGGGAAGACCAGAATCACATGCTGGATCTGGCGAAGCGCTGGAAGGTGCCGGTCGAGATGCTCGGCAAGAAACCGGTCGGCGCGCCGGAGATCTTCGAATTGTGTGAGCTCGGATACGTCAAGGTGCTCTGGAACATCTGCACCAACCCGGCGGTCAGCATGACCGACCGGACGAAGCAGCTGCGAACGTTGAACGGCCTGTTTCTCGTCGTCCAGGACTGCTTCGCCAACACCGAGACCGCGCAGCTCGCCGACGTCATATTGCCAGCGGCGATGTGGGGCGAGAAGACCGGGTGCATGACCAACGCCGAGCGACGCTGCACCCTGTTGCGAAAAGCGGTGGATCCGCCCGGCGAAGCGCGGGCCGATTTGGATATCTTCCTCGACTTCGCCGACCGTATGAACCTTCGCGATGCCGACGGACACAAGCTCATTGGCTACACCGATCCCGAAGGCGCGTTCGATGAATGGCGTTCGGTATCGCGGGGCTGCATCCCCGACTACTCCGGCATGTCATACGCGCGCCTCGCCGAAACCGGTGGACTCCAATGGCCGTGTACCGCCGAGAAGCCCGACGGCACGGTGCGTCTATACGAGGAGCTTTCGTTTCCGACGCACTGGTACGTCTCCGAGTCATTTGAGAAGGACATCGAGACCGGCCACGAGCACACCCTTCAGGAGTATCGCGAGAAGCGCGATCCGAAGGGCCGTGCGGTACTCGTTGCGACGGACTACGAATCGCCGCTCGATCTGACCGACGACGAGTTTCCGCTGATCGCGATCAGTGGCCGTCAGGTGTATCACTGGCACACGCGGACGAAGACAGGGAAAGCGCCGGCGCTGCACGAGGCGGCGCCGTCCGTCTTTGTGTCCGTTAGTACCGAAGACGCGGACCGCCTCGGCATCGCGGATGGCGACTCGGTCCGGATCGTCTCACGGCGCGGAGCCGTCGTCGCCCCGGCCAAAGTCGGAGACGTCGTGTCGTCCGGCGTCGTCTTCATTCCTTTTCACTATGGCGAGCTCGGCGAAGATCACGCCGCAAACAACCTGATGCCCAAGATGTGGGATCCGGTTTCGAAGCAGGCCATTCAGAAGGTTGCTGCCGTGCGGCTCGAACGGCTCGGCACGACGCTGGAGACACGCTGGTGGCAAGACAAATGAGCGAGACGCCCGCGAGAGCACATCGACCCGACGCGGCCCTGGCAGATCTGCTCGCGCCTCTCCTGATACGGGAGATCGCGACAATTGCGGGGATCGACGCCGCCGTCGCAGCGGAACAGTACCCGGACTACGTCGTCATGTATCAGGGCACGAAGATCGGCAAACAGGCGAACGTCGAGCAGATGGCGACGTTGATCCGCCAGCGCGGAGGCGTTCCGCCTGAACATGGCGGGTTGCGCAAATACGTCCTGAAGGCGCAGTCGGCGATCACCGAACGTGTCGCCGGAACGACCGCCACGCTGCAAGCGATGCGCGTCGCCGAAGTGAACCTCCTGAAGCTTTACACCGACACGCTCGAACAGGTGCAAGGTCCCGCGAAGGAGGCGCTCCGGAGGGCGCTCGGGCGTACGCTCGTGCACTGCCATCTGCTAACCGCCCACATCGCGAAGCGGACGTCCATCGCACGCGAGACCGATAGTCTCCCTTACCCACTCGACCGATACTTCGCGGGACCCACCGCCAAGGCGTGCATGCGATGCCATCTGGATCGTCCCGGCGCGCTGAAGGCGCTCGAACGCGGCGATCCACATCCGTACACATATATCTGCGCCGGCTGTCACGTCGACGTTCGAGCGGAGTTCCCTCCCGACCTCGCATCGCAGATGGATCGCTGGCCACATCGCGTCCAGGAGTCTCGCGTTCTGCAACACGCGATCGGGCGACCATCCGTACTCAACGCGATTCACACCGTCCTTCACCCGTTGAGCGGCTTGGCCTCTGAAACGCCAGTCCGTACCGAGGCGAAGGCGGTGCTCGTGCCGGAGCTGGCGCCGTCGCCGAAGCCGGCTGCGAACGACCCACCGGCGGTTCTGGTGGCGGAGCCGCGAACGGCCGCAGAAACGACGTACGTCGCACACTTGTTCGACTTTCGTAGCGTGCGCGCGTCCTGGTAGTAACTGTCAGATACGCGCTGTGCTGGACGGCGTCAGCAGCGGACGCAACAGCTCACGCGGATGGGTTCGCCAGCGGGAGGCTGACCACGAACTCGGTGCCTTGTCCCGCGCCGGCGCTGGACGCTGTCACCATCCCTCCGTGCTGCTCTACGAGGGCGCGTACGACGGCCAGTCCTATCCCCAAGCCACGACCATCGGGGCTGGCCTGCGCGAACAACTCGAAGATGTGCGGCAGAGCATCCCCGGAGATTCCCGGGCCGGTATCGCGCACCCGCACGACGGCGCGGCCGTCCAGCGCCTCCGCACGAACGTCGATGCGACCTCCGCCCGGGGTGAACTTGACGGCGTTCGTCAGCAGATTCGAAAACACTTGTTGGAGCCGCGCGGCGTCCGCGTCCAGCCAGACTGCGTCCGCCGGCATGTCGACCGCCAGTTGCTGGTGGCGTTCCTGCAGTGACGGCTGCACGACCTGGACGGCCGCTTCGATGATCTCTTTCAGTGCCGTCCGCGCACGCCGCAGCGTCACTTTTCCCTGGGCCACTTGCGCGGCGTCGAGGAGATCTTCGACCATTCGTCCCAGCTGTCCGACCTGCCGTTCGATGACTTTACGGGCCCGCTCTCCCGCGTCGCGGCCGGTACGTGTCCGCATCACGCCCAGGGCCGCCTGAATTGCGCCGATCGGCTGCCGCAGTTCATGCGCAACGGTCGCGATGAACGCATCCTTGTGCCGCTGGGACCGTTCGAGCGCCGCGCTCAATCGCTTCCGTTCGCTGATATCGGTCGAGACGCCGCACACGGCGTATGCGATGCCCTTCGCATCGTAAATCGGCGCCTTGACGGACAGGTACGTTCGTACATCGGTGCCGCGCACGATCACCTCTTCGAATTCACACACGACCCCGGTTTCGAGGACCTGCCGGTTGTTCGCGGCGAACTGTTCGGCGACCTCCGCCGGAAAGTAGTCGAAGAGCGACCGGCCAACCACTGCAGCCGCATCGATCGCGAACAGCTCCGCGAAGTGCCGGTTGATCAAGTGAAATGTTGCCGCCGCATCAACGACGTACACAACCGCGGGTGTGCTGTCGATAATAGTTTGCAGGCGCACGCCGATTTCGCGGCACTCGGCCTCCGCCGCGCGAGCGCGGGCCGATGCGGTTTCGGCGCCTGCCCTGGCCGCACGTTCGGCTTCGAGCGCTGCGTGGGTCGTGGCATACAGCTGTTCGGTCTCGCGATTGCGCTCCTCCGCCGCATGACGCCCGAGCTCCTGCGAGATCGTGTACGCCACGTGGGCCGCGACGACCAGACGATCGGCGTCGCCCGGCTGCAAGTCCATGCTGATGTCGATCGCGCCGACCGGGCGCTCATCGTGACCGAGGATGGGTGCGCCCAGGCAGATCGCGTCGTGCCAGGCGATCGACCAGTGATCACATCCGACCACAGCAACAGGCGCGCCCGACACGAGCGCGGTACCCGCGCCGTTCGTGCCCATCACGCTCTCCGACCAGTCGAATCCCGGCGACAGCCGATACGTTGCAATGGCAGCCGGATCGCCTTCGCTGTGCAGCACGATACCGTCTTGATCAACCAAGTACGCCACATGCGCGCGGTCGTGGAACCATTCGGACAGCCAGCGGAGGTGCGGAGTGGCGATCTGAAGGAGAACACGGTTCTGGTTCTGACGGCGCTCGAGTTCTTCGACCGAAACTTGCCGGAAGACAGGGGAGCCATCGCGGAGCAGGCCAGCGACACCACTACGCTGCCAGGACTGGACGATCACCGGTTTCACTGGACCGCCATCCCCAAAGCGGGCGAGCCTCTGTGCCAGATCGTTCGCCATTGCCTGCTCAGTACTTGCTTCCCAGGAGGGCCGCCATTATACGCTGTCGAGACTCGTGGTAATCGGCCACTCGGCCGCAGCCAAGGGTTCGATTCAACGCTTCTGCGCGCCTACGAAGAGTGGGTTCAAGACATGCCCCGGGGCGGTGAGGACGATCTTTCGAACACCTCCGACTCAACCGTTGGGATCATCCGTCGGACAACCAACGCCGAATACGCGTTCGCCACAGCGATGCGGCCGGGCTTTGCTGTTGCTAGATCCTCCTTAGTACGCTGCCGAGCCGCATCATGATCGCAGTTGTTCCCAGGGGCTTCAACGCAACTGGTGCGGAGATGTTGTCCGCTCGATTCAGCGACTGGTCCCAGCAGAGTGGGTACACTCAGTCGCCGCGTTTCAGTCGGATCGTCGGGACGTGGCGCGTCCGTCAACCACGATGGAACAGTTCGCCCTGCTTGATTCCGCGCCGGACGCTATTCTCGTCGTGAATGAACGCGGACAGATCATCTTCGCGAATTCGCAGGTCGAACAACTCTTCGGCTACAGTCGGCACGAGCTGCTAGGCGCATCCATCGAACAGCCCATTCCAGACAGCCAACGCGCAGCGCACGTCCGGCACCGGCTCGCCTACATGGTGGCGCCGAGCTGCCGTGCGATGGGAACGGGT
>DATJJE010000005.1:0-116189 GCA_035492455.1 Vicinamibacterales bacterium
CCCCCCCGACCCCGTATCTCGGCGATCACCTTCAGCGCCAATTCGAAATTCTGCCGCTGCTGATCGAAGAAGGGGGTCTGGGGTTCATCCGCCGTCGCAAAGTGCGTGTAGATCGCGTCGAGCCGCAAGTTCGCACTGCCGAACAACTCCGGCAGCGTACGCCGCAGATTGTCGTGGCGGAAACCGAGGCGATTCATGCCGGTGTCGATCTTCAGGTGGTAGCCGATCGTCTGTCCGTTGCGCGCCGCCGCGGCCTGCACGGCGCGCGCGGCAGACGGCGTCGAGATGGTCGGCGTCAACGAAAACGCGAACAGCCCGTCCAGATCGCTGACGCTCAACGCGCCGAACACGAGAATCGGTGCGCGCACGCCGGCGCGGCGCAGCACGATGGCCTCCTCGATGTCCGCACACGCGAGTAGATCCGCGCCTTCTGCTTCGAGCGCCAGCGCCACACGCTCCGCTCCGTGCCCGTAAGCATTGGCTTTGACGACAGCGATGATGCGAGGGACGCCGCGCGGTGGGCCGTTCGGGTCCGCGGCCGTCGATGCGAGAAATTCCCTGATTGCGCGGAAGTTTGCCTGCAGCGCGCCGAGATCGACGTGCGCAACCGTGCTTCTGACCATTTGTGATTAGCGATTCGTGATTAGTGATTCAAACACGAAAATCACAATTCACTGATCACAAATCACTGTTACGCGCCGGGAGCAAGGTTGGCGAAGCGCGTCTGCTCGCGCAGGAACGCCAGGCGCACGACGCCCGTCGGGCCGTTGCGCTGCTTGGCCACAATCAGCTCCGCCGTGCCTGCGTCCGGGTTGTTCGGATCGCGGTTATATGCATCGTCGCGGTAGATGAGCACGACGACATCGGCGTCCTGCTCGAGCGCGCCGGATTCGCGCAGGTCCGAGAGTTGCGGGCGATGATCAGCGCGCGATTCGGGCGCGCGCGACAGCTGCGAGAGGACGACGATCGGTACGTTCAATTCCTTGGCGAGGCCCTTCATCGAGCGCGAGATGTTCGCCAGTTCGAGCGTGCGGTTCTCGAACCGGCCGCGTGCGCTCATCAGCTGGATGTAGTCCACGACGATAAGGCTCAGGCCGTGTTCTGCCTGAAGGCGACGCGATTTCGCGCGCATCTCCAGCACGCCGATGTTCGCCGTGTCGTCGATGTAGAGGCGCATGCCGCTCAAGGTCTCGAGCGCCTGCGAAATCCGGCCGTAATCGCGCTCGCCGATGTGGCCGCTCATCAAGCGGTGGCTGTCGATCTGCGCCTCTGATGTGAGCAGCCGGATGAAGAGCGATTCCTTCGACATTTCGAGGCTGAAGAAGCCGACGCTCATGTTCGGCTGCACCGCGACATGCTGCGCGATGTTGAGGACGAGGCTCGTCTTGCCCATCGACGGCCGCGCCGCGATGATGACGAGATCGCCAGGCTGAAACCCGCGCGTCATCTCGTCGATATCAGCAAAGCCGGTCGGCACGCCCGTCACCAGCCGCTTGTGCTCGAAGAGCTGCTCGATCTTCGGAAAACTGTCGTTGACGAGATCGCGCATGGCGACGAAACCGGCCTTCAGCCGGTCATCGGCAACCGCGAAAATCGAGCTCTCCGCCTCGTCGAGAATGAGCTCGGGTTCCTGATCCGCTTCGTAGGCGTTGGTGAGAATCTTGTTCGCCGCGTAAATAAGGTTCCGCAGCGTCGCCTTTTCCTTGACGATCTTCGCGTAATACTCGACGTTGGTCGCCCTGGGAACGCCGTCGACGAGCGACGCGACGTAGGCGGGCCCGCCGACCTCGTCGAGCTCGCCTCCTCGCGATAGTTCTTCCTTCAGCGTGATGAAGTCGATCGCCTCGCCGCGCTCACTGAGCGCCACCATGCGATCGAAGATGCGCCGGTGCGCATCGCGATAGAAATCGCGTCCGTCGATAACCTGCGCCGCGGTATTGAAGGCGTCGTTGTGCACGAGGATCGCGCCCAGCACCGAGCGCTCTGCTTCGAGATTGTGCGGAAGCGTACGTTCGGCGGTTGCGATCGTCTCAGCCATCTGAATTGCGCGGTGGGGTAATGCTACTACTGCAGGCGAGCGAGCGCGCCACGAACCTTTTCATAATCGGGTTCGTTGCGGGCATCTTCCAGAACTTCGCGATGACGGATGACGCCGTTGCGATCGATCACGAACACGGCGCGCTTGGCAATGTTCTTCAGGCCGATCATGTCGGGACTGACGACGCCGTATTGGTCGATGACCGTCTTGTTGTAGTCGCTGAGGAGCGGAAAGGTGAATCGCTGGGCATCCGCCCAAGCCTTCAGCGCGAAGAACGTATCGGTGCTGACCCCGATGACGTTGGCGGACAGCCGATGCAGGTCGCTCATCGAATCGCGGAACGTACACATCTCCTGCGTGCAGGTTCCACTGAACGCGGCGGGGAAAAACGCCAGGACCACGGGCCCTTGCTTCAGCTCTTCGCTGAGCGTGACCGGCGCGCGGTCCTGGTTCGGCAGCGTGAAGTCGGGCGCTTTCGCGCCGACGTCGGAGGACATGCGGCTCAGGCGGCCGGCGTGTCGCCGCCTTCTTTCACGACCTTCACCCTCAGCGGCACGGTGACTTCACGGTGCAGCTTCAGCGGCACGTCGTGTTGGCCGATGCTCTTGATCGGCTCGGGAAGAATCAGCTTCCGGCGATCGATCTCGAAGCCCTTGGCTTTGAGGAACTCCGTGATGTCGGAGGCAGTGACCGAGCCGTAGAGCTGCTCCGTTTCGCCGACGCGCCGAGCGATGGTGATGTCGACCGCCGACAGCCGGGTGGCGACCGCTTCGGCTTGCGACTTCTCCTCCGCTTCGCGCGTTTCCATGATCTTGCGTTCGCGCTCGACGTGCTTCCGGTTGCCTTCGGTTGCTGGCAGCGCCAGTTTCCTCGGGAGCAGGTAGTTGCGCGCGTATCCGTCGGACACCTTGACGATCTCGCCGCGCTTGCCGAGCTTTTCTACGTGGTCTCGCAGTATTACTTCCATAGCAATCCTTGTCGGCTACAGGCTACAGACTCGGGGCTCCTGCAGCCCGAAGTCAATTTATTCCGCCGTGTACGGGATAAGCGCGAGCTGGCGCGCGCGCATGATCGCCGTCCGCAGCTTGCGCTGATGCATGGCGCACGTACCCGAGATACGGCGCGGCAGAATCTTCGCGCGCTCCGGCACGAACGGCATCAGCAGCTTGGTGTCCTTGTAGTTGATGTCATCGATCTTGTCCGCGCAGAACTTGCAGACCTTGCGGCGACGGAACATCGGACGACGCTGCCCGTCCTTGCCTCCCTGACCGCCCTGTGCGCCGGCCTTGCCGCGCGCGCCTGAACCTTTCCTGCCGTTCATCGCTCCACCTCGTTCATGTCAAAGCGGTCGTCGTCTTCCATCTCGCTGCGCTGGCCTTCGCCCGGCTGCCGATCGGGAGGCAGCCCGCGCGCGACGCGGCGGCGCCGCGCGGTGTCGGTGCGCCTGCTGCGCGTGCGGTCGATGACTGCCTGCTCCTCGTCGATGCGCACGATGAGGTGCCGAATGATCAGATCCGAGACCTTCAGACGGCGGTCGATTTCTTTCATCAACTCGCCGCCGCCATCGATCGTCTCGAGGACGTAGGTGCCTTCCTTGTGCGGGCCGATTTCATAGGCCAGCTTGCGTCGGCCCCAGTTGTCGGTCTTTTCGATGCTGCCGCCCAGGCGCTGGGCAATCTGTTCGACCTGCGTGTGCAGCTCGGACACCTGGGCGTCGGTCGCGTCGGGCGACACGACGTACACGAGCTCGTACTTTCTAGCCATGCTTCTCCTTCTGGACCGCTCGACTCGCCCTTTGGGCTCGCTCGCGGGCCGCATGATGCGGCAAAGAGTTAATCAGTCCGGGTCCGTGGGCCACCGGTTGTACTCATTCATCACCTTCGAGATGCCTTCCACGGCAAACATCTCGGCGGCATCGGCCGCGCGGCTGACGAGGCCGTCGAGCAGCGCCTGTTCGGCGGGCTCGAACTTCGAGAGCACGTAATCCGCGAGATCGCGCCGCGGATCGCCGCGCCCAACTCCGAATCGCAGCCGCGGGAACTCAATTGTCCCCAGCTGCTGCACGATGGACTTCATGCCGTTGTGCGTTCCCGCCGAACCTGACGGAAGCACGCGGATGCGTCCGAACTCCAAATCGACCTCGTCGAACGCCACCAGCAGATCGGTGAGGTCGATGCGGTGGTAGTCGACGAACCGTGACACCGCAAATCCCGAAAGGTTCATGAAGGTCAGCGGCTTCATCACCAGGAAGCCGGGCGAGCCGAAGTCCTTCGCGAACATCCAGTCCGAATCGGCGCGCCACTGCAGGTTGCGCCGCTTCGCGATCTCGTCGGCGACCCTGAACCCGACGTTGTGCCGCGTCTCCTGGTACTCGCGGCCGGGATTCCCGAGCCCGACGATCAGCTTCATGAACCTTCAATCTATTTCTTTTCTTCCTTCTCCTCGGTCTTGCCCTTCTTGATAACCTCGGGCTCGGCAGGCGCCGCCGCAACCGGAGCCGCCGCCGCACCTTCCTCCGTGGCCGCAGTCGCCGCCGACTCTTCCGCCTTCGGCATGACGACGTGGACGAGCATCGTCTCGCCGTCGGTCATGGCCTTCCACTTCGGGTTGGTCGCAATGTCCTTGACACGAATCGACTGATGCAGCGCGAGCTCGCTGACGTCGATGTCGATGTGCTCGGGAATGTCCGTCGGCAAGCACTGGACCTGAATTTCACGGGTGACGAAATCGAGCAGACCGCCCTCCTTCTTCACGCCCACAGGTTCGCCCTTGACGAGGATAGGCACGGAGACGGTGATCGCCTTGTCCATCGCGAGCTGATAGAAGTCGGCGTGCAGCAACTGGTGCGTAATCGGATCGAGCTGGTAGTCGCGCACCATGACGCGCGATTCGCCGCCATCGAGCTTCAGGTTGATGAGCGTGTTGGCGCCAGACTCGGAGTGCAGGATGCGCAGCACTTCCTTCGGATCCACGGCGACGGGGACGCCTTCGGGTAGCTGGCCCTCCTTGCGCGCGCCGTAGACCACCGCGGGGATCTGGCCGGAGACGCGGAGGCGCCGCGCCTCGTTTTTGCCCCGACCGTCACGCTTCTTTGCTTCTAACGTTGCGTCCATACATTCCTCACGGGCGGCTCTGAAGACTCGCCCCTACACCAATCACTGAAAACCGCGCCTACACGAACAACGAAGAGACCGACGTCTCCTCGTGAATACTCCGAATCGCCTGACCCAGCAGCCGCGCCACCGACAGCACGACGATCTTCTTGCACTGCTGCCCGTTGCTGCTGAGCGGAATCGTGTTGGTCACGATCAGCTGATCGAGCGGCGAGTTCTCTATCCGATCAATCGCCGGGCCCGACAGCACGCCGTGCACTGCGCACGCGAGCACGCGCTCGGCGCCGGCCGTCTTCAGCGCACTTGCGCCCTTCTGAATCGTTCCCGCGGTGTCGATGATGTCGTCCTGGAGAATACAGGTGCGTCCCTGCACGTCGCCGATGACGTTCATCACCTCCGCCGTCCCGTCTTCCGATCGCCGCTTGTCGATGATCGCCAGTTCCGCATCGAGCCGCTTTGCATAGGCGCGCGCGCGCTCGGCGCCGCCTGCATCCGGCGACACGATGGTCAGCTTCGGATAGTTCAGCCGCGACAGGTACTCGATGATCACTGGCGCCGCGAACAGATGGTCGACCGGAATATCAAAGAACCCCTGAATCTGCGCCTTGTGCAGATCCATGGTCAACACGCGATTGCATCCCGAGGCGCTCAGCAGGTTCGCTACGAGCTTCGCCGAGATCGGCACGCGCGGCTTGTCCTTGCGGTCCTGCCGCGCGTAGCCATAGTACGGAATGACCGCGGTGATCCGCGCCGCCGACGAACGGCGGAAGGCGTCCACCATGATCAGCATCTCCATCAGGTGCTGGTCGACGGGATTGGACGTCGGCTGCACGATGAAGACGTCGGTGCCGCGGATGTTCTCGTCGATCTGGAACGAGACCTCGCTGTCCGGGAAACGGCGCAGCCGCGCCTGCCCCACCGGGATGCCAAGGAAATCCGCAATCTCGCGCGTCAACTGCGGGTGGGCGCTGCCTGAAAAAACTTTCAGGTCGCCAAAGCCCGTCGACATCAACCCGTCACCGCTGAGCGGCCTTCTCATTCTTCCGGTTCCTGTCGAGGACTCCACACCTGTTCCCACCCTCCGCCCGCCTTCGCGCCTCGGCCTTCGCCGCGTTGGCGAGGCAAGCCCCGGCATGGCATTTTTGGTTGGGGCGGAAGGATTCGAACCTTCGAATACGGGATCCAAAGTCCCGCGCCTTACCGCTTGGCCACGCCCCACCACGTGAGTTTTCGTACTGACTGTTCGGCGAGGGGCGGTGGAAACCCTTAGTTTAGTCGACCCGCCTTCGCGTTCGCAATTCTGGAACGCTTCGGCGTGGCAAGGACGTCATATTGGCCACGGCCGAGGGTCTCCGTCAGAATCGCCTGCCACCCCGATCCTCGCAGGTGCTGCATCGCCTTCAGCGCATCGCGACCTTTCTGAAACAGGCCGAAAACGGTTGAGCCGCTGCCGGACATGGCAGCCGCCACCGCGCCTGCGCGCTTCAGCGCCGCTTTCATCTGATCGATTTCAGGGTGATGTGCGGCGATCGGCGCCTCGAGGTCGTTGATCATCTGCGCCGCTCGCGACGGCCAGGGCCCTGGCACGTACTGAGGCTCGCGCGGGGCACGCGAAAGCTCCGGTTCTGCGTCGTACCAGCCGTACGCCTCGCTGGTAGATACGCCAAACCCGGGAATCAGCAGCACCACCCAGTGGCGCGGCAGGTCCGCCAGCGGATAGATCTCCTCGCCGCGTCCGAGCCCAAGGGCCGTCCCGCCCGACAGAAAGAACGGTACGTCCGATCCGATGTGCGCAGCCAGGTCGGTCAACTGCGAGGCCTTCACCGGCACGCGCCACAGCTTCGCGAGCGCGATGAGCGTGGCCGCTGCATCGGCGCTGCCGCCACCGAGTCCGGCCTGCAGCGGAATCTGCTTCTCCAGTCGAATGACGAGGTCGCGAATTGGCCCGGTCCGGCGCAGCGACTTCCACAGTGTCTCGGCGGCACGCCAGATCAAGTTGTTTTGGTCGAGTGGAATACCCGCGCTGGAGCACTCGATTGCAAACGGGCCCTCACGCGGAATGCAGTGGATGACATCGTGCAACGCGAGCGCCTGAAAGACGGTTCGCAGCTCGTGGAAGCCGTCGGACCTGCTGCCGAGCACGCGCAGATCGAGGTTGATCTTCGCGTGCGCTTTGATCGTGACGGCGGTCATGAACCCAATGGTCCCGCGCTGCGAAGCTCGTCGAGCGTAATCGGATCAGCATCTGGCGGCACGTTGACATTGAATGCCGCATCCTCCAGGTCCTTGTTGGTCTCGATTTGTGAAAGCGACGCGGTCAGATCGACGTTCACGTTGGGTTGCGTCGATTGCAGGCGTACCGTTTGCGGAAAATTACCGCTCCACACTGGATACTCGATCTGCCATCCGTCGCGCTTTGCCGCGCGGAGCGACCACATGTTCTGACCGGCGGGCTGTAAATACAGCGTCGCGCCTCCGGAGAGATCGATCGACGCCCAGCCGTTGGCGTGCCGACGTGCCTCGGTCGCCTGCGGTGCGGGAACGACGCAGCCAGTAAGAATCGCCTGCAGATCGGCTGGGGCGAGAGCGACACCGGTCAAGGCGCCGAGGATGTCCTGCGGCTGTGCGCCGCGCAGCACACGCGGCGCGTCACGCGGCAGCAGCAGCGTCGCGTTCATGCCGCGGGCAACGAGGATGAACGCCGGCGGCCCGAACGGCGCAACGCCTTCGAGCCGCATCGATGCCGGCCGCGCGAAGCCGGCGACGACGCGCCCGCGCAGCTTCTGACGTCCGGCGCGTCCGGACATGCCGATCTCCGCCGTCAGCGTGCGCACGCCGGCGCACGCGCTCGAGATCTGCATGTGAATCGTCCGGAAATCAGGGAGAGGTGTGCCCGTGTCGGTCGGGAGATTGATATGCGGTTTCGCGCAGGCCGTGCAAAACACCAAGATCCAAAATGGAGCTTGGAGCTTGGAATTTGTCAGCGGACCTTTCCCCGAGCGTCGGCGATCTTCTTCTCGACAGCCGCCTTGTTGATGTCGCCCTCGTCGCCTTGAAGCGCGCGCGTCCAGGCGGCAATGGCATCGGACCAACGATTACGCTTCGCGAGCACATCCCCGAAATGCTCCTGCACCGTCGCGTTGCGCGGCATCTGCTGCGCCGCGGGCCCGATGTACTTCTCCGCCTGGTCGTAATCACCGCGGCGGTAGTACGCCCATCCCAGGCTGTCGAGGTAGTTCGGGTTGTCCGGTTCGAGATCGAGCGCGCGGCGCACCAGACGAATCGCTTCATCCAGCTGTTTGCCGCTGTCGGCAAGCAGATACCCAAGGTAGTTCAACGCGTCGGCATTCCCAGGCTCGAGAGCAACCAACTGCCGGACCGTGCGCTCCGCATCGGGCTTTCTGCCGGAGGTGCTATATAGGTCGGCAAGGGCAAGCTGTGTGGTCGCATCGTTGGGGTTTGCCCTCGCCGCAGGCTCGAGAACGGTGATCGCGCGCGCCAGATCGCCCATCTGCTGCAGCGCGTGCGCGCGCAGCTGGGTAAATCGCAAATCGTCCGGATGCTGCATCTGCGCCTGCGCGGCGAACTCCGCAGCGCGCTGATATTCCTTCGCGCCGAGCAGCGCGGCAATGCGCCGCACCTTCAGCTCGCGGCTGTTCGGTGCAACGGCGAGTGCCTTCGTATACGAGTCGGCGGCATCCTTCAGCCGGCCGGCCTGTTCCTGAAACTGGCCAAGCATGTTCGCGACGCGTGGCTCGTCATCCACGATCTCTTCCAGCGCGCGAATCGCGTTGTTCATGTCGTGAGCGACGACGTAGGCCTGCGCCAGCGACAAGCGTCCCTGCACGGACAGCGGGTTTTCGTTGACGACGCGCGTCAGCGCCTGAATCGCCTTGTCGGCCTGCCCGTTGCGCGTATAGAGCCGGCCGAGCGTGTACTGAAGATTAAGGTCGGTCAGCCCAGCGGGATTCTCGGTTACACGTTCCAGGTGCGAAATCGCCTGCTTGACGAGCTCCGCCGCGGCAGCCTGCGCCGCTTGGCCGCGACCGGTGTCTTCGGAGCGCGCGGCGTACAGCATGCCGAGAACGCGATGCGCTTCCGAGCTGTCCGCATCGAGCTGAAGCGCTTCCTTGGCCACGCGCTCGGCGTTGTCGCCGTCGTCGCGCCGCAGGAAGAAAGCACCCAACTCCGCCCGCACCTCGGCTGATTTGGGATCCTCGGCGACCGCTTTCTCGAGTTGCGCCTGAGCGCCTTTTGCATCGCCTGACGCTTCGAGGTGCCGCGCCATCAGGAAGTCGTAGTACGCGTCCGCGCTTGTCTGAGCGAGCGCAACACGCGGCATTGCCAGAAGCAACGCGGCGCCGAGAGCGGTGAACGCGACGCGTAAAGTGCACATGGGCAAGGCGATTTTAGCTCAGAATGCTATAGTTTCCAGCGTGGCGCTCGACGCAGAGTTGCTCGAAATTCTTGCGTGTCCCAACTGCAAGACACCAGTAAAGCTGGTGAAAAACGGCACGGCCCTCAAGTGCGCCACATGCCACCGGGTGTATCCGATCAAGGATGACATTCCGGTCATGCTCATCGACGAAGCAACTATCGAGCCTGAAGGGTAGTAGGTGGTTGCCATCAGCCGATGAGAATCCTGCTCGTTCGGCTGCGGCTGATCGGCGACGTCGTGCTGACAACGCCGCTGCTCCGTGCGCTAAAGCGCAGGTACCCCGAGGCGCAGCTGACCTATCTCGTTGAGCCCGCGGCAGCGCCCATTGTGCGCGCCAACCCACATTTGTCCGAGGTCATGCTCGTGCCCAGGCGGCGCGGCGTTGCGCGGCTGCGCGATGACCTCGCGATTGCACGCCAGCTGCGGCAGCAACGGTTCGACGTGGCGATCGACCTGCACGGCGGTCCGCGAGCGGCGTGGTTTACGTGGGCCAGCGGCGCGCCCGTGCGCATCGGCTATGCAGTCAAGGGACGTTCGCGGCTGTATACGCGCGTCGTTGCCCGGACAGCCGACGAAGCGCCGCGCGCCGCCGTCGCGAACCAGTGGGACCTGCTCGCACCACTCGATATCGCACCGCCGGATCCAGCTCGCGATGCGCTGGAAATGGCCGAGGATCCGCAAGCCGCGGCATCGGTAGAGCGCCGCCTGCGCGACGCGCATATCAGCGCGGCGCATCCGCTCATTGTGGTCCACGTGAGCGCGGGCAATCCCTTCCGTCGCTGGCCGCGCGAGTCGTTCGAGGCGCTCGTCATCGCCCTTGCGCGGCGCGATCCGTTGCGCCGCATTATCCTGACGTCGGGGCCGTCGGATGCAGCTGCCGCAGCCGCCATTTCGGACCGCGCACGCGCGGCACTGGGTCCGCTTGCGGCTGGCGTCCCTGACATCGGTGAATTCGATCTCGCCGAGCTCCGCGCGCTCGTCGCCCGCGCGGCGGTGTACATTGGTGGCGACAGCGGTCCGCTGCACATTGCCGGGACGACGACGACCCCGATAGTGGCGCTGCTCGGGCCGACGCTGGCGGAACGTTCGATGCCATGGCGCGATCCGCGTTGGTTCGCCGAAGCAGTGGATGCAGGGCCGCTTGAGTGCCGGCCGTGCCGCCAGCGAGAGTGCGCGCCCGGCGACTTCAGATGCCTGACGCACATCACGGCTGACCAGGTCGCCGCCGCCGCGGAGAGAGCACTGAAGGGGTCGGGACTCATTCCGTCGCATGAAATGAGTCCCGACCCCGTTACGAGAAGCGTATGACGACAGCAGCGATGAGCATGACGCATCCGCGCACGGCACCCGTGCTCGAACGGGCGACCGTCGTGCTGTTGCTCTGCTTCGTCGCCTCGCTGCAGATCTCCATTGCCGCCGCCAACATCCTGCTCGCGCTGATGATGGTGTGCTGGGTCGGGCAGATGGCACAGGAGAAGACGCGGCCCGGCGCGCCGCCATTTTTCTGGCCGCTGGCCGCCTATGCGGTGGTCACGCTCGTCATCTCGGCCTTCTCTTTGGATCCGCGAACGAGCTTCATCGACGACAAGCAGCTCCTGCTGTTCGTCATTGTCCCCGCCGTTTACCAGATCGCGCGCGGCGATCGCGCCGCGCTCGCTATTGACGTCATCGTCTCCGTCGGCGCCGCGAGCGCCGCCTACGGCATCATTCAGTACGGACTGCTCCACTACGACAATCTCGGACGACGGCCCGAGGGCGCCATGTCGCACTACATGACGTACTCAGGCCTGCTGATGCTCGTCATTTGCGCCGCCGCGGCGCGATTGATCTTCGGACGGCGCGGCCGCCTGTGGCCGGCGCTGGTGATGCCGGCACTCGTCGTCGCGCTGGCGCTGACGCTCGGCCGCAGCGCGTGGATCGGCGCGTCTGTCGCGATTGCACTGCTGCTCGCGCTGAAGGATCTCCGGTTGACGGTGCTGCTGCCGATTTTTATCGCCATGCTGTTCGTGATCGCGCCGAACACCGTCAGCAAGCGTGTGATGTCGATCTTCGACGTGCAGGAGCCGACGAATCAGGATCGGCTCGCGATGATCGAGATCGGCGCGCGCATCGTACACGACCATCCGCTCACCGGAGTCGGACCAAACATGGTTCCGCGCGTTTACGCGCAGTACCGACCCGATTACGCCATCAACACAGTGAACCCGCATTTGCACAACGTGCCGCTGCAGATCGCAGCGGAACGCGGGCTGTTGGCGCTGGCGGTCTGGCTGTGGTTCATCGTTTTCCTACTTGTCGAGCACGCGCGCCTTTTTCGAAAGGCAATATCGAGCGACGACAAGGTGCCGGCCGCAGCGGCGCTTGCCGCGGTCGCCGCGATGCTCGCAGCGGGCCTGTTCGAATACAACTTCGGCGATTCCGAATTCCTGATGCTGTTCCTCGTCCTGGTCACGCTGCCGTTCGCGGCGGCACGCAGCGGGATGGGGCCCGACCATGCAACTGGCGCCGCTCGCCGCTGACCGCGCGACGCGGCTCATCTCTGCCTTTTCCGGCGCACACGTGCTCGTGGTCGGCGATGCGATGCTCGACAAGTTCATCGTCGGCCGGGTCACGCGCATCTCACCTGAAGCGCCCGTTCCGGTGGTGGCATTCGATCACGAGTCGTATCGCATCGGCGGCGCGGCGAACGTGGCGCACAACGTTGCCGCGCTTGGCGGTCACGTCTCGTTGATTTCGGTGATGGGACAGGATGACAACGGAACCGCGCTGATGCGCGGCTGCCGCGAGGCGGGCATCGAGGCCGGTTGCATCGCCACCGATTCGGATCGCGTGACGACGACCAAGGTGCGTATCGTGACGGAGCGGAACCAGCAGGTCGCGCGCGTGGACTACGAGACCGACAAGGAGATCGGCGGCGACGTGGAGGCCGGAATCATCGAAGCGGTGCGGCAGCATGGCGCCACCGCCTCTGCGATCATCGTGTCCGATTACCTCAAGGGCTCGGTGACGAAGGCCGTGATGATGGCGGCCGTCGAAGCAGCGCAGCGGCAGGACATCCCCGTGCTCGTAGATCCGAAGATTCCGCACATCGACTACTACGCCGGCGCCACGCTGATTACACCCAATCATCACGAAGCTGAAATCGCCACGCATTCGCGCATCCGCTCTGTGCTGGATGCACATCTGGCGGCACACGCGTTTCGCGATCGGGCGCGATGCGAATCGATTCTGATGACACGCGGCGATCAGGGCATGTGGCTGCTGGCGGCGGACGCTGAGGGAGAGTTGCCTGCAGTCGCGCGCGAAGTCGCCGACGTGACCGGCGCGGGCGACACGGTAATCGCGGCGATGGCGCTCGCGATGGCGGCGGGCGGCACGATGGTCGAAGCCGCACATCTGGCGAACCAGGCAGCGGGGATTGCCGTTGCCAAGTTCGGCGCTGCAACCGTATCGCCGGCCGAACTCGTTCGTGCTGTCAGCGCCACCGCCGACGCCTGACGACAACATGCATCCGCCACGACGTGCGACGGTCGTTGGCCTCGACTTACTTGCTGCCGCGCTGCTGGTGCTCACGGCGGCCATCTTCCAGACAGGCGGATTCGTTTTCAACGCTGGCGGCATCCGCGTCTCGCTAACGTCCACACACCGCACGCTCGTCGCGCTCGTCATCCTCCTTATTTACAGGTTCGTTCGCGCTGCCCGCGTCGGGCCCTTCGGGCTCGCCACCGCCACATGGCAAGGCATGCTCGACACGATTGAACATGAGCCGCTCGTCGTTCGAGCCTTGCCCGGCGCCTGGGCGCGCGGAGTTGTCGCAGCGCTCGCCATCGCCGCCGCGCTCGCGGTTCTGCTGCACGAGCAACTGCGACATCTCGACTCGGTGCCTGACTTCGGTGACCCGCTGTTTTCAATCTGGCGCGTTGCGTGGGTGGCGCATCAGATCGTCGCGGATCCGTTGCACCTGCTCGACGCGAACATCTTCTATCCGGAACGCCTGACGCTGACACTGTCGGATCCCGTACTGCTGCCCGCGATCAGCGTGGCCCCGCTTCTCGCGCTCGGCGTTCACCCCGTTGCCGTCTACAACCTCCTGCTGATGTCCGGGTTCTGGCTGTCAGGCGTCGCCACGTACGTGCTTGTCGAGCGGCTGACAGGCTCCGCGCGTGCAGCCTTCATCGCGGGCCTCTCTTACGCGTGCGTCGGGTTCCGCTTCGATCACTACAGCCACCTCGAGCTGCAGATGACGGAGTGGATGCCGCTGGCGCTGCTCGCGCTTCATTTGTTCGTGTCGACGAAGCGCTGGCCCTATGCGGTGGCGCTGGCGCTCGCAGGAGTCGCGCAGCTCTATTCGTCGATGTACTACGCGGTGTTTCTGGTGGTGTATGCGGCAGCAATTGGTGCCGGCCTGGTGCTGGCGCAGCGGACGGCGGTGCGTCCGCTGCTGCGTCCGCTGGCCATCGCTGCTCTTTCTGCAGCGCTGCTGGCGTGGCCGCTCGCCCGCGCCTTCAGTGCCGCGCAACCGATGAAGGGGGCGCGCGGCCTCTATGAAGTGGAGTTCTACAGCGCTGCTCCAATTGACTTCTTGCGGGTGAATCGCTACAGCGCGGTGTGGGCCCACCGTCTTCCGCCGCCGGCGCCGGAACGGACATTATTTCCAGGGCTCGCGCCCCTGGCATTGGCAGCCGTGGCCGTTGCGCCCCCGCTCGGCACAGTGCGCCTGATCTATCTCGCCGGACTGCTGGTAGCAGTCGATGGTGCCTTCGGTCTGCACGGCGTCGCCTATCCGTATTACTACCTGCTTCTCAGTCCCTTTCGCGGACTCCGATCGCCGGCGCGCTTCGGCGCGCTCATCGCGCTGTCACTGTCGATCCTTGGCGGATTCGGCGTGCAACGTCTCCTCCGCCGAGCTCGATTGCCGTCGTATCAACACGCGGCGTTCGCGGCGCTCGTCGCCTTGGTGATGATCGATGCCTGGCCCGCACTTTCGCTGGTGCCGGTCTGGAGGCAGCCGCCACCGGTTTACGAGGCGCTACGCCACACATCGAACGCCGTCCTCGTGGAAGCGCCGCTACCCGAGAAAGAAATCGGTAACGCACCATTCATGTACTTCTCCGCGTGGCATTGGGCACGGTTGGTGAACGGCTATAGCGGTTTCATCCCCGCATCATATAAACAATTCAGCACCGCCATGCTTCGGTTCCCCGATGCAACCTCGATTGAAGCGCTGCGGCAGCGAGGAGCGACGCACGTCAGCATCAATTGCGCGGTTGGTGACTGGGATCGATGCGAAGCCGTGGCGAAGTCGGCGCGCAACACTCAGGCCCTGCGCCTCATCACCGAGACGCTCTGGATGCAGCACACCGTGCAGCTGTACGAGATCGTGAATCCTTAGCGTCTACGACGCTGGAGCGGTGCAGATGATTTCGCCATGCAACACCGCGAACCACCCATCAGCCGCCGTACTCCATGCGCGCCAGGCATCCGCGATCGATGCCAACTCGTCGACGGTCGCCCGGCCCTCACGCACAGCCTGATGTGCGATCGTCGAGGTTGTCATGCGATCGGCCCAGAGGCCGCCCCACCAGGCGCGCTCCTCAGGCGTCGCGAAGCACCAGACTGACGCGGACGGTGTGATCTGACCGAAGCCCGCCTGCTGCGCCCATGACAACAGATGGCGGCCGGCGTCGGGTTCACCCCCGTTGACTCGGGCGATCTCTCGATAGAGTGCGAGCCATCGCGTGAGCCGCTCATCGCCTGGGTGCCACGCGAACGACGCGTAGTCCGAGTCGCGTGCTGCAACGATTCCTCCGGGTCGAGCGGCGCGCCGCATTGCCTTCAGCGCCGCGACCGGATCTGATAAGTGCTGCAGCAACTGATGGGCATGCACGATGTCCCATGAGCCGTCCCGGTCGTCCAACAGGTACACATCGCCCGTGCGGAACGCCACCTCGGGGTAAGCGCTCTTCGCCACGTCGATGACATCCGCGGAGCTGTCGATCCCAAGCACTCTCCCTGGAGCGAGTCTCGCCGCGAAGTCTGCGGTGATCGTTCCAGGCCCGCAGCCGATGTCCAGGAGCGTCAGTCCCGGATGCAGATGGCGGGTCAGGTACGCGGCGGAGTTCTCGACTGTACGCCAGCGATGCGACCTGAGGACGCTCTCATGGTGACCGTGCGTGTACGAGGGCATAGGGAACCCTAGTGGAAACCGCGCGTCTTCACGACGCCACCCTCCGCACCGGCGAGCGCGTGGTAGACGATGAATGCTTTTGGATCGATCTGCCGGACGATCGCCTTTACTTTGCCGATCTCGAGCCGTGTGACGACGCAGTACAGAATGTCGCGCTCGCGCCCGCTCATTCCCCCGAAGCCGCGGTAGATCGTTACGCCGCGTCCGAGCGCGTGCATGATGCGCTGCCGGATCTGTCCATTGTGATCCGACACGATGGTGATGGCGGTGTACTCGTCGATGCCGTGGATGACAAAGTCCAGCGTTCGGGCGGCGGCTAGGTACGTCAGGATTGAATAGAGCGCCGGCTCGACGCCGAGCAGCGCGATGGCCGAGACGAACAGCACGGCGTTGAAGCCGAGCACCACGTCGCCGACGCGCAGCAGGTCTCCGCGCCGGCTGATCAGCAGCGCAGCGATCTCGGTGCCGTCGAGGACGGCGCCGCCTCGAATCGCGAGCCCGATGCCAGCACCCAGAAAGAAGCCGCCGAACACCGCAGTCAGCACGAGATCGGGCGTGACGTCAGGAAATGGAATGAACGCGATCGCCGCCGCGAGTCCCGCGATACCGATTGCACTGCGCACGGCAAACGCCGCACCCATCTGATGAAACCCGACCGCGACAAACGGCAAATTGATCGCGGGCAGCAGGGCGGCAAGTGGAAGGCCGGTCACTCGCGATACCAGCATCGAAACACCGGTGACGCCGCCGTCGATGAATCCGCTGGAGACGAGAAAACCCTTGATGCCCATCGCCGCGGACAGAATGCCGCCGACCAGCAGCGCGGCATTCATCAACTCGCGCCGGATGCGCATGGTCAGTGGCGGAAGTGTCTCCGGCCCGTGAACACCATCGCCAGCCCGCGTTCATCGGCTGCCGCAATCACCTCCTGATCGCGGACCGATCCTCCCGGCTGCACGACTGCCGTCGCGCCCGCATCCGCAACGGCGTCGAGACCGTCGCGAAACGGGAAGAACGCATCGGATGCAGCAACCGACCCGTTCAGCGCATCCGGCCCGATCGCTTCGGCCTTCATGCGTGCGACCTTCGCCGCATCGACGCGGCTCATCTGACCCGCGCCGATCGCCAGCGTACGATCGGCGGACGTAAAGAGAATTGTGTTGGACTTCACGTGCGCGCAGATGCGCCAGGCAAACCGCAATGCCTGCCACTCTTCTGCGCTCGGCTGGCGCTTCGTGACGACGTTCAGATCGGCCGATGGCCACGGCTGCGACGCCTCGATGACACGGTCGCGCGACTGCATCAGGACCGCGCCGAGAATCGAGCGCAGCTCGCGTCCGCTGTCTCTTGCGAGCGAGCTGAAGTCCGCGGCGACCACGCGCAGGTTGGTCTTTTTAGCGAGGACCGGCCGCGCCGCTTCCTCGACGCCCGGCGCCACGACCGCTTCGATGAACGTCGACACGATCGCCTGCGCCGTCTCCACATCAATGGTTCGATTCAATCCGACGATCCCACCGAACGCGGCAAGCGAATCGGCATCACGCGCGCGGACGTAGGCATGCGCGGCGTTCGCTCCCGTGGCGGCGCCGCACGGATTGGTGTGCTTGATGACCGCCGCCGCCGGCTCATCGAATTCGAGCACGATGCGGGCGGCGGCGTCGAGGTCGAGCAGGTTGGTGTAGGAGAGCTCTTTGCCCTGAAGCACGTGCGCGTTGCCAAGACCGGTGGCGAGTTCCTCCGCGTACCATGCGGCCTGCTGATGCGGGTTCTCGCCGTAGCGCAGGTCTCGCAGTTTACGCAGCGCCATGTTTACCGTAGGCGCAAACAGATCTGGCGGGTCCAAAAGCGCCCGCCCTCCTGGTGGCGTGACTTGGCCCACGTGCGCGCGCGTAAACCCATGTTCGTCCGCCGTGACCGTCGCGAGTGTCGACGCAATCGCCGTGTCGTAGCTGCCGGTGTGCGCGAACGCCTTGCGCGCCAGGTCGAAGCGGAACTCGCGCGTCGGTCCACCGCTTCGGTCGAGCTGCTGCAGCACGACGCCATAATCCGACGGCGAGACCACGACAAGCACGTCCTGAAAATTCTTTGCGGCGGCGCGCACGAGACTGGGGCCGCCGATGTCGATCTCTTCGATCAGCGCCTCGAACGGCGTATCAGGATTGCTCGCTGCTTTCACGAACGGATAGAGATTGACGACGACGAGATCGATGAGCGTGATGCTGTGAGCCGCCGCCGACGCGAGGTCGTCGGGGCGTGCGCGGCGCGCGAGGATGCCGCCGTGCACGAGCGGATGCAGCGTCTTGACGCGGCCGTCCATCATCTCGGGAAACCCCGTGACCTCGGAAATGCCGATGACCGGCAAGCCGGTCTGTTGCAGCGTCTTCGCAGTGCCGCCCGTCGAGACCAGCTCGAATCCACGGGCGGAGAGCCCGCGGGCGAAATCCACCAGGCCGGTCTTGTCGGAAACACTGATCAGGGCTCTACGCATTTGCACATCGGAGTGGGAGTAAGGGGATCCATCGTGTTGAAAGAATTACATTTCCAAGATGTGGCGCTTGACACGGCTGCGCCCGATGCTTAGTATGGCGCTGCGTTGAGGGGCGTTCCCGCAGCGTAGAAGTCGAGGCCGCGCAAGCACTCGCGGTCTTTTTTTGTGTCCGGAAGCTCATCTGGGGCTTCGAGGGGCATGTTTCAGCAGGAAAGAAGAACGATGCGTATCACAGGTAAGGTCAAGTGGTTCAACAACGCCAAGGGCTACGGTTTCATTGAACGGGACGGTGGAAGCGACGTGTTCGTGCACTATTCCGCTATCAGTGGCAACGGCTTCCGGTCCCTGGAAGAGGGGCAGGCGGTTGAATTTGAAATCGTCGACGGCCCCAAGGGTCCGCAGGCGGGGAACGTCACCAAAGCCTAGAACCACTCCACGACCTGCCCGGCGTCGCTCATGGCGCCGGGCATCATCATCAGCACCCGGCTTCACCCTTCATCATCCTTCACGCCCTTCATCGCTCGCGCGGTGAATGCGACCTTGCCGTGCTTCACGGCGACGCGGAACGCGACTTCCGGCGTCCCCTTCGACTTGAAGGCCGTGACCTGTGTCTTGATCAGATCCGCGAACTTGTGGAATGGGATGGCATCTTCGCCAACCTCGCGGCGCGCCTCCGCAAGACTCTCGTACAGATCCTGCAGCTTGTCCATCTGCCGCAGCGGATCGTTGAACGTCGTCACGTGCAGGATTCGATCGAGCGGTCGCTTCGGCTTCTCTTCTGTGGGCGGCTTGAGGTTGGCGAAGGGACCGGGGCGTCCTTCCTCGCGTGCCTTCAGTCCGCGATCCCAGAGATCGATGAACGTCTGGTACCGCGTCTGCAGCGTGCTGAACCGAAATCTGCCGCCGGTATTGGGGATATGTGCGTTGTCGAGCCGCCGGACCATGGCGGTAACGCGCCCGCGCGTCTCCCACGGTGGGCGCGGCAGGCGGCCGGCGAAGAACATGTTGTACTCGGCTTCGAGCCGCTTCAACTCCGCCTCGAGCAGTTCGAGCTCACGATCGAGATCGGAGAGGTCCTGCTTGGCCACCGCCGATCATTCTATTCCGGGTTGTGTCCTGGACTGCCGCCCGCCGACGCGAGCAGGTCGTTGGCGCGATCGACGTCTGCCGCGCGAACCATCAGGCGAACGCCGCCCAGCGCCGCGACGTAGAGCGGGTCCACACCTAAAGTGTACTGATCGGGGATAAACGACTCGATGCCCTCACTGTCCAGCACGGACCTCAGGAACTGCGCCTCGTGCAGATAATTGCAGTTGCGGACTTCGACCCAATCCCAATCGTCAGGCATCAGAAAATCGTGGCGATCGATTGCGCTGCGAGGTTCAAAACCTGCGCCGGGAGTATTCCGAGATAGAAAATCGCGGCAATCGACAACGACAGCGCGGTCATGCTGACGGCGCTTACGTGGATGCGCGGCGCTTCCGTGCCCCGTTCCTGCATGTACATCATGACGACGACCCGCAGGTAGAAGAAGACGGAGATGACGCTGGTCAACACGCCGATGACCGCGAGGCCGTAATAGCCTGCGCTGACGGCAGCGCTGAAGATGTACCACTTGCCGATAAAGCCTGCGGTCGGCGGGATGCCGCCGAGCGACAGAAGACAGACGGTCATCAGCCCGGCAAGAGCCGGATGACTTTGCCACAGACCCGCGTAATCGCGAAGTTCGTCGTTGCCGCGATCGCGCGCACCGAGCAGCGCGATGACGCCGAACGCCGCGAGGTTGGTAATCGCGTACGCGGCGAGGTAGAAGAGAATCGCCGCCTTCCCCACTTCGTTGGCGGCGACGAGACCGACCAGAAGGTAGCCGCCGTGCGCAATGCTCGAATACGCGAGCATCCGTTTCAAGTTCGACTGCGCAACACCAACCACCGTTCCGAGGATCATCGTCGCCGCCGCGATCACCCAGACGATCGGCGCCCAGTCGGCGCTGAACGGCTCGAAGGATGAGAGGAACACGCGCGCGAACGCCGCAAACGCCGCCGCCTTGACGCCGGTGGACATGAAGCCGGTCACAATCGCCGGTGCGCCTTCGTAGGCATCGGGCGTCCACATGTGGAACGGCACGGCGGAAATCTTGAATGCAAAGCCGACCAGCAGCAGGCCGAGGGCGACAAGAATCAGCGGATTGTCGGACAGCGACTGAGCCGCAAGGTACGAGCCGACACGATCGAGGTGCGTGCTGCCGGTGAGACCGAAGGTGAACGCGATGCCGTAGAGAAAGAACGCGCTCGAGAAGGCGCCGAGCAGGAAATACTTGAATGCCGCCTCGATGGCGCGTGGATCCTCGCGGCGAATGCCGGTCAGGACGTAGACAGCGAGCGAGAGCACTTCCAGGGCGATGAAGATGACGAGCAGATCGTTGGCCGTCGCCATCATGATCATGCCGGCGATGGCGAACAGGATCAGCGTGTAGTACTCGCCGGCCGGGATTCCGTCTCGGGTAATGACCTGCGACGAGAACATGATCGTCAGGATGCCGACGACGACCAGCACGAGCGTGACGAAGAGCCCGAAGTTGTCGCCCGACACCACGCCGAAGCTGGCGGCATTGCCGTTCCAAAGGAATGCCGCCGAAATGCCGGCGCCAATCAGACCGACGATGCCGAGCGCACCGACCGGCATCTGATCGGGCTCGCTCTTGTCGCGGAACGCCTCCCACGTCATGCAGGCGAGCGCCGCCAACGTGACCGACAGCATGGGGACGATGGCGTGGAGCTGAGGGCTGATCATGTCAATTCAAAATGCAGCATTCAAAATACAAACGCGAATCACTTCACTTCACTCCCTGTTTGCATTTTGAATTTTGCATTTCGCGCGTCGTTGCTCACCCTGAGCGTCTGCGTGTTCTGCAGCCGCTCAACGACCCGCGTGACGGCCGGTTCCATCGGCTTCAGGAACAGCGTCGGAAAGACACCCATCACCACGGCGATCGCGCAGAGTGGAATCACCGAGCCCCACTCGTGCGGCAGCAGATCGGGCAGCGTTGTGTTCTCACCGTGCGTCACCTTGCCGTAGTAGACCCGCTGGAACATCCAGAGCATGTAGACGGCTGACAGGATCACGCCGAGCCCGGCGGCGACCACATAGCGCGGGTCCCAACGAAAGGCGCCGAGCATGATGAGGAACTCGCCGATGAATCCGTTCAGGCCGGGCAATCCGATCGAGGCGAGCGTGATGATCATGAACGCGGCGGTCAGACGCGGCATCACCGCCTTCAGTCCGCCGAACTCGCTGATCAGACGCGTGTGCCGGCGATCGGAGAGCATGCCGACGATGAGGAACAGACCGCCGGTGCTGACGCCGTGCGCCAGCATCTGGTACACCGCGCCCTGCACGCCGTTGACGTTCATCGCGCAGATGCCAAGCACGACGAACCCGAGGTGGCTGACCGACGAATACGCCACCAGCTTCTTCATGTCCGGCTGCACCATCGCGACCAGTGCGCCGTAGATGATGCCGATGACCGCGAGCACCGCGATCCACGGCGCGAAGTAAGTTGCGGCCTCTGGGAACAACGGGAACGCGAAGCGCACCAGACCGTAGGTGCCCATCTTCAGCAGCACGCCCGCCAGAATCACCGAGCCGGCGGTCGGCGCCTGCACGTGGGCGTCAGGCAGCCACGTGTGAAACGGGAAGAGCGGCACTTTGATCGCAAACGCCACCGCGAACGCGAGAAAGAACCAGAACTGCGTCCGCGGCGCGATGTCCAGCGTGTAGAGCTTCAACAGATCGAAGCTGTAGGTGCCGGTGGCGGCGTTGTGCAGGTAGGCGAGGCCGAGGATGGCGATCAGCATCAGCACGCTGCCGGCCATCGTGTAGAGCATGAACTTGATGGCGGCGTAGATGCGCTGGTCGTAGCCCCAGATGCCGATGAGGAAATACATCGGCACGAGCATCGCGTCCCAGAATACGTAGAAGAGGAAGAGGTCGAGCGAGATGAAGACGCCGATCATCGCCGCTTCGAGAAGGAGCAGGAAGATGCAGAACTCCTTCACCTTCTTCTCGATGCCGATCCACGAGGAGAGCACGGCGATCGGCGTCAGGAATCCCGTCAGCACGATCAGCAGCAGGCTGATCCCGTCGACGCCGACGTAGTAGTCGATACCGAAGGCAGGAATCCACGGCACGCGCTCGACGAGTTGAAACTCGGGCGAGCCCGGATTGAACGCTGCCCACATCGCGAGCGTCACGGCGAATACCGCGACCGACACGATGAGCGTAATCCAGCGTACCAGCGCGTTCCGTCGTCCGTCGCCGTTGCCGACGAACACAAGCAGCAACGCGCCGACAACCGGCAGCAACCACGAAACTGTTAGTAATCGAACGTTCAATCAGTCACCAGTAGGGCGGGTCCCCCGCCAGAGCTGCCTATCTCCAGAGGTAGTAGCCCAATATCAAAACGACGCCGATGAACAGCGACCCGGCATACGTGCGCACTGATCCGCTCTGCAGCCGCCGCAGTAGCGACGAACTCCCGTCGACGATCGACGCGGTTCCATTGACCGCGCCGTCGATGATGTTCACGTCGATGCCGCGCCACAACCCTTCCTGCGACACGATGCGGATTGGCTGCACGACAGTCGCGTCGTAAATTTCGTCGACGTAGTACTTGTTCAATAGCAGGCGATATAAACCGGGGAAGGTGGCCGCAGCCTTGTCCGCGATCTCACGCCGCTTCAGCCAGATAAAGGCCGCGAGCGCGATCCCCGCAATGGCGACGACGCTGGAGACCAGCATCAGCGGCAGCTCGACCCCGCTGTTCACTTCCCCACCCGCCTCACCCGTCCCACTCGCCTCGCCCGGCTCGGCCACCTGTGCGTCCGCAAGCGTCGTGACCGAGCGCGCTGTAAATGACGGTTCGAGCCAGCTGCCAAGCGCGTTGTGGCCGCCAAGCGCACCGGGAATGCCGATGTAGCCGGCGAAGACGGAGCCGATGGCGAGCACGACGAGCGCGAACGCCATCGCGGCAGGAGCGTCGTGAAGATGGTGCGATGGTGCGACGTGCGAGTCGTGCGATGGTGCGTCCGAAGCTGCGGTGTGCGACGGTGCACCATGAGCAGTCGGCTCTTCCTCTTCCGGATGCTGCGGCGCGGGAGCATCGTGGCGGCGCGTGCCGTGGAAGGTCAGGAACACGAGCCGGAACATGTACGTCGCGGTGAGCAGCGACGTGAGGATGCCGATTGTCCAGAGGATCGTGTGACCGTGCGCGAAGGTTTCGAACAGGATCTCGTCCTTGCTGAAGAAACCGGCGAGCCCCGGCACGCCCGCAATCGCCAGCGACGCAATCAGAAACGTCCAGTACGTAGTCGGCAGCGCCGCCTTCAGGCCGCCCATGTTGCGGACGTCCTGTTCGCCGTGCAGCGCGTGAATCACGGCGCCGCTGCCGAGGAAGAGGCAGGCCTTGAAAAACGCGTGCGTGTAGAGATGAAAGATGCCCGCGCCGAACGCGCCGACGCCCATCGCCAGGAACATGTAGCCGAGCTGAGAAACGGTCGAGTACGCGAGCACGCGCTTGATGTCGTTCTGCACCAGCCCGATCGTTCCGGCGAACAACGCCGTGGCGGCACCGATCGTCGCCACGACCATCATTGTTTCCGGCGCATGGCTGAACAGCACCGCGTTGCGCCCGATCATGTAGACGCCCGCGGTAACCATCGTCGCCGCGTGGATCAGCGCGGATACCGGCGTCGGACCTTCCATCGCATCCGGCAGCCACACATACAACGGAATCTGCGCGGACTTACCGGTGGCCCCGATGAACAGCAGCAGCGTGGCGACCGACAGCGTTCCGAACATCGACTCCGGCGCCAGCGGCGCTGTCGCCGAAGCGATGCGCTGGAAATCAAGCGTGCCGAATCGCACGAACAGCAGCAGCGTTCCAAGGATGAACGCGTAGTCGCCGATGCGGTTGACGACGAACGCCTTCTTGCCGGCGTCGGCCGCGGACCTCTTTTCGAACCAGAAGCCGATCAGCAGATACGAACAGAGACCGACACCTTCCCACCCGACAAACAGCACGAGGAAGCTCGCACCGAGGACGAGCACGAGCATGAAGAAGGCAAACAAGTTCAGATACGAGAAGTAGCGCGCGAACTCGCGGTCGACTTCCTCGTGCATGTACGCGGTCGAGTAGATGTGAATCAGCGATCCGATGCCGGTGATGACCAGTATCATCACGGACGCGAGCGGATCGACACGCAGCGTCAAATCGATCTTGAAGTCACCCGACGTGATCCACGTATAGAGCGTCTGCTCGATAACGCGCTGGGTCGGAGCAAGGTCGGCAATCTGCCAGACAACCATCACCGAGACGACGAACGAGGCGACCATCACGAGCGACGCGAGGCCGCCGGAGACGGCCTTCGGCAGCCGTCGTCCCATCGACGCGTTGATGGCGAACCCGAGCAGCGGGAACAGCGGGATTAGAGCGATCATCACCACTTCAACGACGTGAACGCGTCAGGGTTGAGCGATTCACGATGACGGAACAAAGCGATGACGATGGCCAGGCCGACGGCGGCTTCGGCGGCGGCGACGGTCATCACGAAGAACGTGATGATCTGGCCGTCAACGTTCCCCTGAGCGCGGCCGAACGCGACAAACGTCAGGTTCACCGCGTTCAGCATGATTTCGATCGACAGAAGAATCGTGATCAGGTTGCGGCGCAGGAACACACCTGCGGTACCGATGGCAAACAGAATCGCGGAGACGACCAGGTAGTGGCCGAGCGGAATCACGACGCCGTCTCCCGCGCCGCCAGCACGACAGCACCGACCATTGCCACCAGAATCAGAATCGAGGTCGCTTCGAACGCGAACATGTAGTCCGTGAAGAGGACGCGTCCCACGGTTCGCACCGAGCTGATGGCGGCCACATCGCCGCGTGCGTTCACGGCCGTCGAGGCGTCGTTCACCCTGACGAGCGCCCACACGAGCTGAACGATCAGCAGGCCCGCCAGCAGCGCGCCGAAGCGCGCGACCCCCGGCCTGCGCAACGGATGCGTGCGGTCCCACACTGCCGCGTCCTCCTGCGGCGCGTTGAGCAGCATCACCACGAACAGGAAGAGCACCATGATGGCGCCGGCGTAGACGATGATCTGCGCCATCGCCACGAAGGGCGCGTCAAGCTGGATGTAGAGCGCCGCCAGCGCGCCGAACGACGCGATGAGCAGCATGATGCTGTACATCGGGTTGCGCTGACCGATGACCAGCGCCGACGCAAGAATCGCGACGACTGAGAACAGGTAGAACAAAATCGTCTCAGACATTGAAGTAGAGAATGGCCGCGGCGGTCGCAATCAGGTTCAGCACCGCTGCCGGAAACAGCCACTTCCATCCGAACTGCATCAGCTGGTCGTAGCGATAGCGCGGCACCGTCCAGCGCACCCAGATGTAGGTGAAGAGGATGAATCCGACCTTCGCGAGGAAGAACACCCACCCGAATCCATAGCGGTCGAGGATGGCGATGCCGTGCCACCCACCCAGATACAGGTCCGTCGCC
Source organism: Vicinamibacterales bacterium (assembly GCA_035492455.1). Taxonomy (GTDB): domain Bacteria; phylum Acidobacteriota; class Vicinamibacteria; order Vicinamibacterales; family UBA2999; genus Gp6-AA40. The sequence continues at coordinate 25,828 of DATJJE010000005.1, forward strand.
ACCGCGGCCATCGTCGTCATGTTGATGTATTCGGCCTGCGGGAACAGCGCGAACCGGACGGAGCTGTACTCGGTGTTGTAGCCGGCGACGAGCTCCTGCTCGGCTTCCGGGAAATCAAACGGCGCGCGATTCGTCTCGGCAACGCCTGCGATTACGTAGATGAGGAAGCCGACCGGCTGCAGAAAGACGTACCACTTCGGGATGAATCCGAACCAGGAGCCGTTCTGCGCGTCGACAACTTCACGCAGCGACAGCGAACCTGCAAGCATGATGACCGACGCGAGCGCCGTTGCATACGCAAGCTCGTAGCTGATCATCTGCGCCGATGAGCGAAGGCCGCCCAGCAGCGAATACTTGCTGTTCGACGACCATCCGGCGAGAACGATGCCGTAAACGCCCATCGAGGTAATCGCGAAAACGACGAGCACCGCGACGTTCACATCGGCAACGCCCAGCTTCACCGGCGTATCGAGCAGCCCGAAAAGCGTCGTCTCCGCGCCCCAGGGTACCGCTGCAAACGCGGCAAATGCGGCGGTGACGGAAATGATCGGCGCGAGCGTGAACAGCCACTTGTCCGCGTCTTTCGGCCGCAGCTCCTCTTTGAACAGCAGCTTGACGATGTCGGCGAGCGGCTGCAGCAGACCCCACGGCCCGACGAGATACGGACCGTAGCGCTGCTGCATGAAGCCCATGACCTTCCGCTCGGCGAGCACCAGCAGCGCCGACGCATTGATCAACATGAAGAACGTCAGACCGATGATGCCGAGCTGAATGGCAAAGCGGAGCGTCGCCTGATCCATCAGTGCACCCCCGCCAGCACCGGACCCTGACGTCGCCAGTCAGCCGGCAGCGTGCATCGTCCTTCGCGCACGTGCGCTTCGTACTCGTGCCGGAACAGCTTCATCGTCGTCAGCACCGGCGTGGCTGCGGCATCGCCGAAGGCGCAGAGCGTCTTGCCGGTGATGTTGTTGGCGACACCGAAGAGTAAATCCAGGTCTTTGTCCTGTCCCTCGCCGCGCTCAATGCGCTGCAGCAGCTTGTACAACCAGTCGCAGCCCTCGCGGCATGGCGTGCATTTGCCGCACGACTCGTGGCGATAGAAGTGCAGCAGGTTCATCGCCAGCCACACCATGCAGACTGTGTCGTCGAGCACGATCAGGCCCGCCGAGCCGAGCAGCGAACCGGCTTTCTGAATCGCGTCGAAGCTGGCGGGCGTGTCGAGTTGATCGGGCAGCAGCAGCGGCACCGACGAGCCGCCGGGAATAATCGCTTTCAGCTGTCGGTCGCCGCGGATGCCGCCGGCGTAGTCGTAGATCAGCTCGCGCAGCGTCGTGTGCATCGACGCTTCGAACACACCCGGCTTCTTAACGTGGCCGCTGATGCAATAGAGCTTCGGGCCGCCGTTCTTCTCCGGCCCGAGCTTCGCGAACCACTCCGCGCCATTGAGCACGATGAGCGGCACGTTGCAGAGTGTCTCGACGTTGTTCACCGCCGTCGGACAGTTGTAGAGACCTTCGACGGCCGGGAACGGCGGCTTCAGCCGCGGCTGCGCCCGCTTGCCTTCAAGCGATTCGATGAGTGCGGTCTCCTCGCCGGCTTCATATGCGCCGGCACCGCGATGGATGAAGACGTCGCAATCGAAGCCGCTGCCGAAAATGTTCGTGCCGAGATAACCGGCCTTGTACGCCTTCTCCAACTCCGTCTCGAGAATCTGCTGGACGTGATAGAACTCGCCGCGGATGTAGATGTAGGCGACTTTCGCGCCGATGGCGTAGCAGGCAATCGCGCAGCCTTCGATCAGCAGGTGCGGGTTGCGCTCCATCAGCACGTGATCCTTGAATGTGCCGGGCTCGCTTTCGTCCGCGTTGCAGGCGATGTACTTCGGCTTCGGCGTGTCCTTCAGCACGAACTGCCACTTCATGCCGGTAGGGAAGCCGGCGCCGCCGCGGCCGCGGAGTCCCGAGGCCTTGACCTGCTCGATGATGTCGTTCGGCTTCTGGGTCAGCGCCTTGCGAAGCGCTTCGTAGCCGCGCTGATTCTTCTGATAGAAATCGAGCGTGAACGAGTTCGGCTCGTTGACGTGCGACGTGAGGACAGGTTCGTACGCCACGTTATTTCTCTTTGCGCAGGTGGCAACCCGTAAAGGCTGACTGGCCGCGTGAGCGGATGTCGTCGATGAACTTCGAGCACTGCTCCGGCGTCAAGCCTTCGTGCCAGTCGTCGTTCACCATCACCACCGGCGCTCGATCGCAGGCGCCGAGGCATTCAACTTCCATCAGCGTGAACGTGCCGCTGGGATCGGTCTCCCCCGGCTTGATGCCAAGCTTGTTGCTCAATTCCTCGGTGACGCGCTCGGCGCCGAGCAGCGCACATGACAGCGTGCGGCAGACGTTGAGCACGTACTTGCCGACCTGCCGCGTGTAGAACATCGTGTAGTACGAAACGACGTCCTCGACTTCGGCCGGTGTGCAGCGGATCTGCTCGGCCACGAGCTTCATGCCCGCGGCGGTGATGTAGCCCTGCTGGTTCTGCACGAGATAGAGCGCGTAGAGAATCGCGGACTTCCGCCGGTCGGGCGGATAACGCTTCACGACCTCGTCGAACTTCGCCTGGTTCTCGGCGGTGTACTTGAACGGCTCGCCGGGTTCCGCCAGTTTGCGCTCCGACCGGTGAAACCTGGCCGGCGCGTACTCCATCTGCGGATGAAAGCTCACCGGTCGCAGTCTCCCATGACGACGTCCGTGGATCCGATGACCGCGATAACGTCGGCAATCATCCCGTTCTCGATGATCTTCGGCAGCGCCTGAATGGCCATGAACGATGGCGGTCGCATCTTCACGCGCCACGGCCGATTCGTGCCGTCGGACACCACATAGCAGCCGTGCTCGCCGCGCGGTCCCTCGATCGGCACGTAGGCGTCGCCGACCGGCACGGTGAAGCCCTGTGAGTAAATCAGGAAGTGCTGAATGAGCGCTTCCATTTCCGTGTAGACCTTGTCCTTCGGCGGCGGCACGACGCGCGGGTCGTCACACGCCCACGCACCGGACGGTGAGATTCGCTGCACGGCCTGCCGCGCGATGCGCACGCTCTGCCGCATTTCCTCCACACGGACGCGATAGCGGGCGTAGACGTCACCTTCGGTGGCGGTCGGCACGTTGAAGTCGTAGCTCTCGTATCCGGTGTACGGGAAGTACTTGCGGACGTCGTAATCCGAACCGGATCCACGCGCGATCGGACCAACGAGGCCCCACGCCAGCGCCTCGTCTTGCGTGATGACCCCGACGCCGCGCGTGCGACGGTTGAAGATGTCGTTCTTCGTCAGCAGGCCTTCGAACTCGTCGATCTTGGCCGGGAAGCGGTCGAGGAAGGCGTTGACCGCGTCATGGAAGCCGCGCGGCAAATCCTCGCGCAGTCCTCCAACGCGGAAGTAACTCGGGAAGAAGCGAAAACCGGCAACGAGCTCGTTGATGTTCAGCAGCAGCTCGCGCTCGCGGATGGCGTAGAACAACATCGACACGGCGCCGATTTCCATGGCGTGCGTGCCGATCCATACCAGGTGGCTGGCGATGCGCTGCAGCTCCGCGAGCAATACGCGGATGTCCTTCACGCGCTGCGGCATCTCCAGACCGAGCAGCTTTTCGACGCACAGCACGTAGGCGAGGCTGTTCGACTGGGCGGCGAGGTAGTCCATCCGCTCCACGAGCGGCACCACCTGCTGCCATTTCTTCTGCTCCGCGGTCTTCTCGATGCCGGTGTGCAGATAGCCGATGGTGGGCATGCACGACTTGATCGTCTCGCCATCGAGCTCCAGCACCAGACGCAGCACGCCGTGCGTGCTGGGGTGCTGTGGCCCCATGTTGACGGTCATCGTTTCCGTGCGCAGTTCAGCCACTTAGTGAGCTCTCTTCATCCGATCGCGTGCGATGTTTGCCCTGAATTCTTCTTCGCTGACCTCGAGCGGCTCGTAGGTCTGTGCTGCCTTGCGAATCTGCACCGGATAGTCCTTGCGTGCAGGATGCCCTTCCCAATCCTCGGGCATCAGCAGCCGCCGCAGATCGCCGTGGCCGGCGAAGACGATGCCGAACATGTCCCAGACTTCGCGCTCGGGCCAGCCGGCGGCGGGCCAGATGCTCTGCACCGTCGGCACGGCGCCATCGATTTCGTTCGATGCGACGCGCACTTTCAGGCGCAGCCGCTGCCGGTTCGGAACCGACAGCAGGTGGTACACAACCTCGAAGCGCGGTTCCCGCGGCAGGTAATCGGCCGCGGTGACTTCGAGGAGCACGTTGAAACGAAGCGACGGCGTGTCGCGCAGTGCCTGGCAGGTGGCGACGAGCGCGTTCGCCGGGACGTAGAGCGTCGCGAAGTCGACGCTCTTGCCGGCCTCGTACGACGCACCCGGGACGACGCCCGTCAGCGTATCAATGATGGAAGAAGCGTCCACGTATGCGGTTATGCGCGTGATCGGGCGATCTTCTGCTGCAGTTGCACGATTCCGTAGATGAGCGATTCGGGACGCGGGGGGCAGCCGGGCACATACACATCAACCGGCACCACCTGATCCACGCCCTGCACAATCGCGTAGTTATCGAATACGCCGCCGACCGACGCACAAGCGCCCATCGAGATCACCCACTTCGGGTCGGGCATCTGGTCATAGACGCGGCGCATCGCCGGCGCCATCTTTCGCGACAGCCGTCCGGCGACAATCATCAAATCCGACTGCCGCGGCGATCCGCGGAACACTTCTGCACCGAACCGCGCGACGTCGTAGCGGCTGGTCGCCATCGACATCATCTCGATCGCGCAGCACGCCAGGCCGAACTGGGCCGGCCAGATGGCCGAGCGACGCGCCCACTGAATAAGCTTCTCTACTGTCGTGGTGATGAGCGGGAGTTCCGGGTCGACAAGCCCGTGTTCGTGATCGTGCGCCTGGGCGGGTGCATTCATGGATTACGTGTCGACCTCAGGCGGCCTTACGAGGCGCGGGCGTGACGCGGCGCCGTGACCCCCAGTCGAGCACGCCCTTGCGCCACACGTAGACGAACCCGACGAGCAAAATCAAAAAGAACGTGACGATCTGCACCAACCCGGCCCAGCCGAGGTCGCGCAGCGCGACCGCCCATGGATAGAGAAACGCGACTTCGATGTCGAACAGCAGGAAAATCATCGCGACGAGATAGAACTTCACCGACTGCCGCTCGCGCGCATCGCCAACAGCTGGCATGCCGCATTCGTAAGGCGCCAGCTTCTCTGGAGTCGGATTTCTCGGTCCGAGCAGTACGGACAGCCCGATCATCACGGCCGCGAACCCCACGCCGAGGACGACCATGATGACTACGCCAAGCCAGCCGTCCATCTATTTCCCGGGGAGCCAGTCCGCCGACGCACAGACTGCATAGGCGAATGCTTGTGAAGAGTTTCCCAAACCTGTTCATGCTATAGAAACGAACGGGGCAAGGTCAATCACAGCGCCGATGAGAATCGCCTGGTTTCGCGCCGACGCGCCTGACGCGAGGAACCTCCTCGACGATACGGCGCCGCTCATCGACGAGCTGCGTTCCGCCCACGACATAGACGTCATCGTCGAAGCCAACGCGCACGATTTCGTCTGGCGGCAGACGCTGCGGCCATGGGACATCTGCGTTTACGAGCTGGACCACACGCGCCCACATGCGTTCATCTGGGCGTATCTCATCAACTATCCGGGCGTCGTGATGCTGCGCAGCATGGCTGTGGCGCATCTGCGCGTTCCGCTCTTCGCATCCAGGTGCATCGTCACGACGACCACAGCAGCCGCTGATCTCCTGCGAGCGCGCTATGACAACATTCATGTCCGTGTCGTCCCGCTCGGCGTGGCGGCAGCAAACGACGGCACACATCGAAGTGGCGGCGCCGCGAAGCTTCTCGTCGTGGACGACCGGGATCGTGGTCGCGACGTCGTCCGCCGTGCCTTGGAGCGCGCGCGAGACGCAGGCGCGACGTTCGAACTGCTGGCGGCGGATGCGCCGGTACATGCATGCGATGTCCTTATCTCACCAGAATGGCCGCCCTTCCGGCATGTAGCGACGACCGTGCTCGCCGGCATGGCAGCGGGCAAGGCGGTGGTAACGATGGAGATGGACGCGACGGCGGACTGGCCAGCCATGGATCCGCAGACATGGAGGCCGCGTGGCATCGGCGCAGACCAGCTGCCCATCGTGGTCACCGTCGACCCACTGGATGAGGAGCATTCGCTGCTGCTGGCCGTACGGCGGCTCTCGTCGGACGCGGCGCTGCGTGAGCAACTCGGTCACGCGGCACACGCATGGTGGAAACAACATGCAACGCCCGCCCACGCAGCGAAGGTGTGGAATCATATTCTCGAGGAGGCCGTCGGGCTGAACCCACCGCCTCGACCCAACGACTGGCCACAGCAGTTCTCGCGCGATGGCACCGAGCTGGCGCGCGAGATTCTCACCGAGATTGGAGTCCCTCCCACGGATATCCTGGCTCGCTCGTGAGCCGCGTATCCTCCACTGGCGTACCCATAGAGAAGTGATAGAGGCTTTGCCAGGCGGAGCCTGACAGGCCGAGCATCTCGTGAACCGGGTCGTCGTAGTAGCAACCGATACCGGTCGCCCGGGCGCCCGCGGCTTCGGCTTCGAGATAGAGAACCTGTCCGATCAGGCCGCATTCCCAGAACAATCGTCGATAGAACCACTCGCCGCGCCCGCGCAGCGGCTCGTCGAAGCGAGCGATCATGGCCAGCGCCAGGAAGCCATCTCCCGCGATGTCCTGATCGCACGAGAGGCGGTTGGCAATACGGCCGGCGTCGATCGGGACGAGCAGGAACAGACCATCCGCTGCTTCTTCCCATAGGAACTCGGATCGCATCGCGATTTTCCACTCGTCGACGACAGCGGCATCGCGCACGAAAGCGTAGATGCCGGGGGTCATGTCGAGCACGCGGTGGATGAAGAGCACCAAGTGCACGTGCGGAGACCAATCGATCGCATCCCACGGTGGCCCGCCTGGGCGGAGTCGCGCCAGCATCGAGAGAAACGCCGCGCGCGCCAGTGCACCTCGTGGATCGAAAGCAAGGGCACTGCGGCGACGAAGGATTACCTCACGCGCCGCAACATTCCGGCGTGGGAGTTGGACGTTGGAAGTTGCGAGTTGAGCCGCAACAACGGCGCCGCCGGGATAACGCGTCGCGGCGACGACTTCATCGATGATGGGCCAGTCGACGTGATCGGGACTCAACAGGTTGGCGCGGCCGAACCACGAGCCTGCCCGCGCCTCTGCCACGAGCGCGTCCGGCACGAATCCCGAATCCCGAACTCCGAATCCCGGCCTTCCAACTACCGCAATGCATTCCGGCTCTTCCCGCTCGGAATCGCCAAAATCAATATCGCGATCGAGACCCAGCAGTGCCGCAATCTGCGCGTCCGACCAGTCGGGCAGCAGTTGCATCCGCCAGCCGAGCATCGCGGCCGCGAACCGCAACGCTCCGATAGCGTGGCCGGTGTCGTGCTGACAGTAGCGGAAGGCGCGCTCTCCGTATTTCCACGCCTCACGCCAGGTAATCGACGTCAGCGCGACGAGGAAACGGTCCTCATCGGCGCGGACCTTCCCGCTCCGCGAATCCAGCGCGCATCGCTCTTCGAGCGCATGTTCCTTAGGCGCGTAGTGAGCCACGCGGCCGTCGTGGATGATCCACGCTTCGGTCGGATGCAGGTTGCCGCTTGACGGGTTCACGCGCAGCGCCCACCGCGACGAGCCATATTGCTTCCAGGCGGACAGTCCCATCGAGCATCGCAGGAACTCGCCGATCGAGTGTTCGGTGATTGCCTGGGGAGGAGTCCCGCCGGCGAAGAGGGAATCGTACGAGACGTCCGATGCCAGCGGCGCCCGCGGCAACTCATGCGTGGGCGCCCCTTCGTAGCGGCGGAACGGGTACGGCTGCGTGGCCCAGTCGAGATAGCCACGTGAGCGCGCGAATCGATTGAAGTGATGCTTGGTCGATTCGTGGTAACTGCCAGCGATCACGCCGACAGTTCTTTGATCCGCTTCTCGATTTCGGTCAGCGCCTGGTTCAACTGCTGCTTGCGCGCGGGGTGCGTGGCCACTTCGAGCTGGCGCTGCATTTCGGTGCGTGCCAGCTTCAGCGACTCCACCTGACGGACGCGCTCGGGGTCGCTGCCCTTGGCCCCCTGGCGCGCCTTCCGTTTTTCTTCTTCGCGTTCTTCCATACGCTCGGCGAGGCGGGATTCCGCGTCGACGAGTCCTTCTCCGGCGTCACCCATGTCTAGTCCTGGTTGGAGAATCGATTCACTGTCGGGAGAGAGCGCTGAACATTATAAGAGGAACGCAACACGGCACGGCGAACGTGTTTAGGATGGTGGTGTGGCGCGTAGCGACGTGCTCCAACTCTTCCATCCGGCCGTACGGCAGTGGTTCGCCGGCGCGTTCGCCGCGCCGACGCGTCCACAGCAGCTTGGATGGCCGGCGATCGCCCGCGGCGAGTCGACACTCATCCTCGCACCGACCGGCAGCGGCAAGACGCTCGCAGCGTTCCTCTGGTGCCTCAACCGGCTCATGTTCGAGCCCGCGCCGCCGCCGAAGCAGCGATGCCGGGTGCTGTATGTCTCGCCGCTGAAGGCGCTCGCCGTCGACGTGGAGCGAAATCTGCGTGCGCCGCTCGCCGGCATTGCCAACATCGCGCGCGAAAGTGGCACCGCGATCAACGCTCCGGAGATCGCGATCCGCACCGGCGACACCTCCTCGATCGAGCGGGCGAGGTTCGGGCGGGAGGCCGCCGACATCCTGATCACGACGCCGGAATCGTTGTTCCTGCTGCTGACATCGAACGCACGCGAACGCCTGATGTCGGTGGACACGGTCATCATCGACGAGATTCACGCCTTGGTGCCCGGCAAGCGCGGCGCGCATCTCATGCTGTCGTTGGAACGGTTGGAGGAGATCCGACGTGGAGGGGCGGATCTGCAGACCCGCCCAGACCCCCTTCAGCGCATCGGCCTCTCCGCCACCCAACGGCCGCTCGACGAAGTCGCGCGCTTCCTCGGCGGTGCCGAGCCGCGCATCCCAAAAAAGACGCGCGCCGCAACGAAGACGCGCTCCCGCACGCGTGACGCGCAGCCGGTAGAGGAAATCGAGAGTGAGCTGCATGACGAGTTTGCGGCGGACGAGAAGGCTCCCACCTACCGCCAGGTCACTATCGTCAATGCCTCGGAGCGGAAACAGCTGAAGCTGCGCATCGAGGTGCCGGTCGAAGACATGGCGCGGCTGGCAAAGACGAACGAGATTCCCAGCGGGCCGGTGGGCGGCGCCAATCCGCGCGCATCGATCTGGAGCTCGATTCATCCACGGCTGCTCGAGCTGATTCACGCGCACCGGTCGACGCTCATCTTCGTCAACAGCCGCCGTCTCGCCGAGCGGCTGGCGGGCGCGTTGAACGAGCTGGCCGGCGAACCTCTCGTCCGCTCGCATCACGGCTCGCTCGCGCGTGCGGCGCGCAGCGAGGTCGAAGATCTGCTCAAGGCCGGCCGCATCAAAGCGCTCGTCGCCACCTCCTCGCTCGAGCTCGGCATCGATATGGGCGCCATCGATCTCGTCATCCAGATCGAAGCGCCGCCGTCGGTGGCGAGCGGGCTGCAGCGGATCGGGCGTTCCGGCCATCAAGCCGGCGCCATCAGCGAAGGTATCGTCTTCCCGAAGTTCAGGGGCGATCTCGTCGCGTGCGCCGCTGTCTCGCGAGCGATGCATGAGGGGCTGGTCGAGTCCACGCGCTACCCGCGAAATCCGCTGGACGTGCTCGCCCAGCAGATCGTCGCGATGGCCGGTATGGACCCGTGGGACGTCTCCATGCTCTTCGCGCGCATCCGATGCGCGGCGCCCTACGCCGACCTCAGTCTTCGCATGTTCGAGGGCGTGCTCGACATGCTGTCCGGCCGCTATCCGTCGGACGAGTTCGCGGAACTGCGCCCGCGTGTCACGTGGGATCGCGTGCATGGCACGATCGCCGGCCGTGAAGGCGCCAAGCGGGTCGCGATTGCCAACGCCGGCACGATTCCTGACCGCGGCTTGTACGGCGTGTTTCTCGCCGGCGCCGACCGACCTGTGCGAGTCGGCGAACTCGACGAGGAGATGGTGTTCGAAAGCCAGGTCGGCGAGACGTTCACGCTCGGCGCATCGACGTGGCGCATCGAGGAGATCACGCACGATCGCGTGCTCGTCTCGCCGGCACCCGGCGAACCGGGCAAAATGCCGTTCTGGCACGGCGACCGCGAAGGCCGCCCGATCGAGCTGGGATACGCAATCGGCAAACTCGTTCGCGATCTGCGCGGTTCGTCGCGCCCCGCCGCGGTCGAGCGCCTCGTCAAACAGCACGATCTAGACAGCGTCGCCGCCGAGAACCTCCTCCGCTACCTGGACGATCAGGCGGCCTCGGGTGCCATCCCGGACGACCGCACTATCGTGATCGAGCGCTGCCTCGACGAACTCGGCGATTGGCGCGTCTGCCTCCTGTCGCCGTTCGGGAGCCGCATCCACGCGCCGTGGGCTATGGCGGCGACCGCCCACATCCGCAACCGCACCGGCATGGACGTCGAAGTGATGTGGGGCGACGAGGGCTTCGTCGCGCGGTTTCCGGAAGTCGAGAATCCACCGGACCCGATGCTGTTAATCCCGGACGTCGACGAGGTCGAGGCGCTGGTGCTCCGGCAGTTAGGATCCACATCGCTCTTCGCGGCGCGCTTCAGAGAAACCGCCGCGCGTGCGCTGCTGCTGCCACGCCGCCGCCCGGGCATGCGCACGCCTCTCTGGCAACAACGCAAGCGCGCGTCGGATCTGCTGGCCGTGGCCTCGCGATTCGGCTCGTTTCCGGCGCTGCTGGAAACCTACCGCGAGGTGCTGCGCGATCACTTCGACATGCCCGCACTGGTGGAGACGCTGAAGAAGATCGGCACGCGCACGCTGCGCGTCGCCACGATCGATTCACGAGTGCCGTCGCCATTCGCCGCCTCGCTCCTTTTCAGCTACGTCGCGAACTACATCTACGACGGCGATGCGCCGCTGGCGGAGCGGCGCGCGCAGGCGTTGTCGGTCGATCAGGCGCAGCTGCGCGAGCTGCTCGGCGACGCGGAGCTGAGGGAACTGCTCGATGCCGAGGCGATAGTCGCCCTCGAGCGGCAGCTGCAGCACCTCGATGACAAATACAAAGTGCGAAGCAAAGACGGTCTGCACGACCTGTTGCTGCGGCTGGGCGACCTCGACCTCGACGAACTGTCCGACCGCACACTGATTGCGGACGCCGCCAGGACGATCCACGAACTGGAAGACGAGCGTCGTGTGGTGTCGCTGCCGATGGCGGGCATGCGTCGTTATGTCGCCGTCGAAGACGTCGCACGCTATCGCGACGCACTCGGCGTTCCCCTTCCGCCCGGACTGCCGGAGTCGCTGCTCGAGCCGGTTCGCGATCCAGCCGGCGATCTGGCGCTGCGCTACGCGCGATCGCACGGACCGTTCACGGCAGGCGAGCTGGCCGCGCGTTATGGCCTCGGCATCGGCGTCGCAACGGCGCTGCTCCTGCAGCTCACAGCGGCAGGCAAACTAATCGAAGGCGAGTTCAGACCGGGGGGCACCGAACGCGAGTGGATTGACCAGGACGTCCTCCGCAGCCTGCGTCGGCGATCGCTTGCGCGTCTTCGCCACGAGATCGAACCCGTCGACGCGGAAGCGCTCGCACGGTTTCTCGCGTCATGGCACGGTGTTGGGTCCGGCCGCGTCGGACTCGAAGCGCTGCTCGATGCCGTCGAGCAGTTGCAAGGAGCGCCGGTCCCCGCGTCTGTTCTGGAACGCGAGATTCTGCCGGCGCGCGTGAACGATTACATGCCGGCGATGCTCGACACGTTGATGAGTGCGGGCGAAGTCGTATGGGTCGGCATCGAGCCGCTCGGTGAGCGGGACGGGCGCGTTGCGCTGTATCTGACAGATCAGATGCCGCGTCTGCGCGCGCCCTTTGGCCCACAATCCGAAGTCGATGGACGTGCGGCGGAGGTGCTCGAGTATCTGCGCGAGCACGGCGCCTCCTTCTTCGCTGCCATTCATGAGGGGACGGGTGGCGGCTTCCCCGCCGAAACGGTCGACGCACTCTGGAGCCTCGTGTGGAATGGGCTGGTGACGAACGACACCATGCAGCCGCTTCGTGCATATGCGCGGACCGAAGACACACGCGCGTCCAAGCGCGTGCGCGGCGCGCCGTTCAGATCGCGGCGCATCGTCCCGCCGCGGGCAGAAGGACGGTGGTCGGCCGTCGCGCTGGCCCGCGGAAGGAAATCTTCGGCAACGGAATGGGCCACCGCGATGGCGCAGCAGCTGCTCGCGCGGCACGGCATCGTCACACGTGAGACTGTTGCTGCCGAATCGGTCAAGGGCGGGTTCTCCGCCATATATCAAGTGCTCAAAGCGATGGAGGACGCGGGCCGCATCAGGCGCGGCTACTTCGTCGCGGGACTCGGAGCGGCGCAGTTCGCCATGCCGGCTGCGCTCGATCTCCTGCGCTCGATGCGCGATGTCTCAGAGGAGCCGCGAACAGTTGTGATGGCCGCAACCGATCCTGCGAATCCCTATGGCGCAATTACGAAATGGCCCGACACTGACGCTGCTGCACAGAGGCTTGTCGCGAGCGAGCACAGCGAGTCGAGGAGCAGAGGACCTACGCGGGCCGCCGGTGCGCTTGTCATCCTCGTCGATGGGCATGCGGCTGCGTACCTCCGTCGCGGCGAACGCGAGCTCCTCCTGTTCCTTCCAGAGGCTGAACCGCTGCGCTCGCGCATCGGCCGCCAGGTTGCGCGGATGCTTCTCCACCTCGCGGCGACGCGTCAGGGGCGGCGCGGCATGCTCATCGCGGAAATCAACGGCACACAGGCGACGACGCATCCCGCGGCGCGTCTGTTTATCGAAGAGGGTTTCGCCGCGACGGGAATGGGTATTCAGGCCCGCACCGACAAGCTGCGACCTCGTGGATACGGTTCGGCCGATCTGAAAGGTGTCGCCGTCCAGGACACTGGCATCGGCATTGCGGCGGCCACGGGTGGAGGTGGATCCATGGCTGAGTCCCGCACGTCATCCAGCACGTTCGAGCACACGCGCCCGCGCGCCAACGAGGACAGCGAGGTGGAGCACGACCGCGTCCGCTCCTCGAACGATCAGGATCAGGAGTTGGAGCGCGAGGGAGTGGAGTCGAGCCGCAACCGCGGCTACGACGAGGCCGTGCGCGGTGGTCAGGAAGCCGTCAGGCGAGGCGACGTCGCACGCGAAGACCTCGGCGACGTCGACGACCGCGATCTCGATCCCGACAGCGCCTTCTCAGACGTCGACCGTGATGACACCGTAGACGAATAGTGCCCGAGGGCGACACTATCTTCCGTGCGGCACGCACGCTCAACGCAGCGCTGGCGGGCCGCACGGTCACCCGCTTTGAATCCGTTTTCGCACACGTGGCGCGCGTTAACGACGGGGCGCCACTCAGCGGGCGGAGCATCGAACGCGTGGAAGCGCGTGGCAAGCACCTGCTCATCTGGTTCTCCGGCGATCTCGTCCTGCGCACGCACATGCGGATGCACGGGTCGTGGCACCTGTATCGCCCGGGTGAGCGGTGGCAGCGGTCGCGCGCCGACATGCGTATCGTGATCGGAACGCCCGAGTACGAAGCGGTCGCTTTCAGCGTGCCGGTCGCGGCGCTGACGACGCGTCGCGAGCTCGAACGTGCGGCGGCGGTGCGAGAACTCGGACCAGACATCCTGTCACCCGGCTTTGATGCTGATGCAGTCGTGGAACGGATGCAGCAAATGCCAGATGTCGAAGTCGCGGACGCGCTCCTGGATCAAACCGTGGTCGCGGGAATCGGCAATATCTTCAAGTCGGAGTCGCTCTTCGCCTCGCGCGTCGATCCGTTTGCGCGTGTCGGTAAGCTCGCACGCGGCGACCTCGTCCGCGTCGTTGAAGCCGCGCATCGGCTGATGCAGGCGAGCGCCACCGGCCGGCCTGCAGCCGGATTCGCGGTGTACGGTCGCAGCGGCCGTCCGTGCCGCCGCTGCGGCACACTGATCTCGCGACGCAAGCAAGGGGAGCACGCGCGCATTACGTATTGGTGCGACCGATGCCAGCGTCGAATGCCCGCACCCGCCGGATGAAATCGGCACGCGCAGCCGGATCGTCGAGCGCTTCTTCGTCGATCATCGGAAGTCCTGGGATGGCCGTGGCGAGCTGCTCCGCAAACAGGCCGCGCCCGTTTGGCGTCGGACTCGCATCGTCGTAATGCACGAGCACGCCGGTGGGACCGCAGCTCGGTGACCGCGCCTTCAGCACAAATCCGCTGACGCGTTCGGCGGCCAGAGCGGCGACACGATCGCGCGCCCAGCGATCCATCCGTCCGGTCCAGTCTTCTCTCGAATCCACGCCCTGCAGGCGTACGCGTTCGCGCTCCGACGCCACGGCGTGGATGGTCGCCACCAGCTGAATCGGCTCGCGCGGCACACCCATCCCGACTTCAACTTCAGGACAAACCGGTAGCCATTCGACGTCCTCACCGAGCGCAATCACCGCGTTGCTGCGCTTGTTCGTCCCGTCGTAGCGCACATCATCGCCGAGCAGGCAGCGTGAGATACCTACGCGTGGCTTCACATCAATTTTCCGACGGGACCGAGATCGAGATTGAGGTCTTCCGGGAGAATGCCGAATTTCGCCGCGATGTCGACGACAGTCTCTTCGAGCTTCATCAGCGCGCGGCCGATTTCCTCGATCTGCTGGCTGGTGAGCGTGCCAGCCTCCATGCGGCGAATCGCCTGTCGCTCCAGCAGCTGGCGGATGAATTCAACGAGAGTCAACACCAATTGAGCCACCGATCTCTGCACGTCGTCAGCATTCGCATTCCATCTCAGCGGAGACGACGCCGAGCGGCTGGCGCGTTCGAGCTCGCGGCGGAGATCGTCGAGTTTGCCGACCTCGCTGATGGTGAGGGCGCCGCGGCGTGCGACGACCTTCTTACCGCGTGTCGTCCGTGGCGCGGACCGCCTGCTTCTACGAGCTTTCTTTGCCATTCACCACGTATCCGCGAATGCGTACGGTGGCCAGGGTCCCGTCACGACCAGACGCAGGGCCTGTTCGTCTGCGGCACGCTCCACGATGTCGCGGTATCTCTCGGCCGCGCCGCGCGGGACGAGATGGTTGATCGTTACGACACCGCCGCGCTTCTCAACCCGCTCGTCCTTGACGTAGGTGCGGATGGCCGGACGGATACGGTCGAATGCGGGCACCGCGCGCGCCGCTGCAGCATCTGCCACCTTTTGCCGCAAATACTGCGTACCTTGAGTCGCCCCGTACCCGAGTCGGAGTCGCGTACGACTCGTCACCGTACTCTGACTCGGGAACGCGGCATCACCCGACTCTGACTCGAGAAGGCGGACGGTCATCTGGGCGCGGCCGCGAACGGTGGTAAGCCGGTGACGGAGGGCGGCGCGGCGCGATCGGATGACGACCGTGAGCTCGTCGGTGTCGGCGACAGTCGTCGCGTACCTCGCAGGCAGAGTCGCGGACGTCTTTGCCGCAATCGCTTCCACAGCCGCGGCATACCGCCGCAGATTCCTGACGCTCGGCGCAGGCGCGCGCCGCAGTTCGCCCACGATGGCGCCGATGCGATCAATCGTGATCACCTTGAGACGCTCCCCTCCGACGCCGGGAAGATTCAGATGTGCCGGCGGCGGGCTGACGAGCGCATAGACGCAGAGAATCACGCCCGCGTCCGGCGCGGCATTCGCGCCGCCAGCGCTCGACGTTTGCGCAGCTCATGACGCGCATGATGCCGCTCGATGAAATCCGGATTCTCGCCCGGCAGCACGCGATCCGCAGCGGAGAGCAGCAGCGACAGCCGGGCATAAACGAGCTCGATCTGCGCCAGGCCAAGAGTTAAATCTCCAGTGAGCACCACGCCTTTGTTCAACAGGTTGTCGACGATGTCGAGCAGCGAGGCGTCCTCGGTACCGAGGATCTCCTCTGCTTCGGTCGGACGGTGTGGCCGCGGTTGTTTTGGCGGAACTCGCCTCGGCGGAATCATTGGATGAAGTTGTACGCCGGCCATGGACCGGTGAGCGATACGTCGACGCCGGAACCGCGCAGCTCACGCGTGCGCTGACGAATGGCGGATTTAAACGCTCCGCTCTTCGCAATGGCCACGAGAAACGCCGCGTCAAGCAGCAGGCGCGAGCCTGGTGCTGCGCGCTCGAGGCTGGTGCGACGCCGCGATGCGGCCGCCTGTTTCCCCATCACTTTGTACAACCGATCGGCAATCTTGCGCGCTTCCGCCAGCCGAGTGCGATTCACATCCAGGATGTCGCGCTTGCGAGCGAGGTAGGCAGCGCCGGATCGCGGGCTTGTAACGCCCGCGCTGCCGGCTGCTCGCTTTGTGGCTGTGCGTCGCGCACCGTTCGGGTCCGCGAACGTCAGCCTCAATCCGAACTCGACCTTCTTCTCGATCCGCTTGACGATGCGGTTGATCCGCGTGCGATCTGCTCGCACGTGCTCGACGACGCGCGCATCAGACGTGAAGAGTGTGAACAACTGCATGGGCAGAAGTGCCGGCAACGAGAGAAATGCTTCGATGACGCGCTCGTGGGCGATGGCGCGTGGACCCACCCAATCGAAATTCTGCAGCCCGCCTGCCAGCGCCTCCTCGCCGTACTCAGATGCGCGAACGCTCTGCACGACGGCCCAGAGTCCCTGATCCACGTCGACGGCACGCAAATCGCTGCCGCCCGGCATGCCGTCGGTGATTCCGCGCAGGCTCGGAGGTCTCGTGCTCCTGACCAGACAGAAGACGTAGCTGAGCGCTCCGCTCACGTCAGCGGATCTTACCCGCCTTCGCTCGCGTGGCCTTGCGACGCGAGCTTCGGCGCGGCTTCGGCGTAATCTTTCTCGTTCGTGTGGTTGTGGTGGGAAGCGGTAAGGCGGTTTCCTCGAGCGTCTCGGCGCTGGTGGGCTCGATGTCGATCACCTGCTCGGTCTGGCCGTGCGCGGTGCCGACGATACCGGGATGCGATTCGGGGCGTTCGACGATCGTGGTATGCGGCGCCTGTGCGGGCTCGTAGAAATCGCCCGATACGCTCGCCTCGATCTGGAAACGGCTGTCTTCGTCGGCTTCGAGCGGCTGGCCAGCGCCGAACTCGAGCGCGCCGGAACCGCCTTCGCGGCGCTGCTTGATTTCGCGGATGCGCGCCAGCAGATCCCGTTCGATCTCGCGGAACTCGTCGTCGCTGATCTCGCCCATTTCGCGCTGCATCTCCGCGGCGAGCAGCTGCTCGCGCAGCGCCGTATCGTCGTTCATCTCGGCTTCCGCCGCGGTGACGACAGTCTTCAACGCCCATGAGATGCCTTTGATCATGAGCGAGTCCAAAAGAAACATAAGTTCCAAGCTCCAGGATCCAAATTCCAAACGTTTTTGAGCTTGGGACTTGGATCTTG
Source organism: Vicinamibacterales bacterium (assembly GCA_035492455.1). GTDB lineage: Bacteria > Acidobacteriota > Vicinamibacteria > Vicinamibacterales > UBA2999 > Gp6-AA40. The sequence continues at coordinate 43,348 of DATJJE010000005.1, forward strand.
GATCCTAATGTTGCCCTGCTCGTTCCAGCTTGAGGCGAATGTTGACGAAGTTATACGGAGGCCACGGCCCTGTGTACTTGAACGTCAACTTGTCGAAGGTCGACGCGATTTCCTTGATCCTCCGGTCGAACGCCGGTTCCTGGTCGCGCTGCACGAGGAACGCAGCGTTCATGATCATCTTGTCGCCGATGGCGCGGTTGACGCGCGATGCAACCGACACGTCGCGCAGTCGCTGCAGGAACTCGGCGACGTAACGCTCCGACCGTTGCTGCAGTGCGCCGTCGATCAAGCGGCCGTACTGCATTCGGGCGAAATACGTGGACCCCTTCTGCGAGGAAATCTCGGTCTTGAGGCGATGAATGTCCTCGTCCTCCTGCTCGATCTGCCGGACGATCTCGTCGCGATCCCACAACACTTTCAGACCGAACTCGAGCTTGTCCTGCATCTTCGACAGGACGTCCGCAAACGCATCGTAGGCCGATCGCAGCAGCTCCACGATGTCCTCGCGCGTCTTGAAGATAGTGCCGAAGGACATCGGGATAACCGTGTGGTCGCGCATCACCGTCTCGTTGACGCGCTCGTGCGCGAGCACGTTTTCGCGCGTGGAATCGAGCGGTGCCAGCGGGATGTCGGAGACAACCGCCGCCATGTCCTTGAAGGTGATGGTGTAAACCTCGGGCCATTGCTCGTCCATGCCGATGGCCCCGAATTTCAGCGGCTGGCTCGCGCGGATGATGCAGTAGACGTAACGCCCACGGCCCGCCGACCGATCTACGTCGGGAAGGCTCGGCTTCGGCGCTCGTTCGACGACGCGCTCGACGCGGGTTTCGGTGCCGCGCACCTCGGTCTCGTGCGTGACGCGCGTGACGGCCGCGTCCTCGTCTCTCCTGCGGGCGACAGGCTTGGCCGCGCGACCCGACGCCGCAGCGCCGTTGCCTCGCTTCAGCGTGCGCGTCGCTGTGGCCGCGCGCGGACGCGCGGACGCGGGGGGCGTGGCGGACTTGCGTGCGCTGGATTTGTTCTGAGCCTTCGCCATATGCGTACCTTATGTCAGGCTTTCTTGACGGTGTCGAGCATGCGCCTCACCTCGACCACAAGATCATCGGGCAGGCATGGTTTGGTGACAAACGAGTCGCAGCCGGCCTTGCGCGCCCCTTCGGACGCGCCGGCCAGCGCATGACCGGTGAGCGCCACGACCGGAATATGTTTCGTCCGATCGTCGGCCTTCAACACTCGGGTCGCCTCCCACCCATCCATCCCGGGCAGCGACAGGTCCATGAGGATCAAATCCGGCCGCAGCGAGAACGCCTGCGCCACGGCCTCGTTGCCATTGCGGGCCTCCGCCACGCGGAAGCCGGAAAACTGGAGGTACTCCGCGTACATTTCCCGGGCATCCTGGTAGTCGTCGACGACAAGAATCAACGGAGAGTCGGGTTGCGTCATTGTTCTGCTTCCGCGGGGATAGTGAGCGTAAACGTTGACCCCTTCCCCATTTGGCTTTCAAGCGTAATGCGCCCACCCAGGGCGGTAGCCAGGCGCCGGCAAATCGCCAAACCAAGACCTGTGCCGCCATATGGGCGAGAGGGCGAGTCGTCCACCTGGCGGAAGTCTTCGAAGATCTTTTCGTGGTTCTCGGGAGAGATACCGATGCCGGTATCGACAACCGAGACGTTCGCCGTGCGATCGACGCTGTCGTAACCGACGGTAATTCGGATGCCGCCTTCGTGCGTGAACTTCAACGCGTTGCTGAGCAGATTGACGATGATCTGCTTGACCTTCTGCCGGTCGCTGTAGACCATCGGCAGATCCGGACACAGCATCGGCGATACCGTCAGCTTTGAGCGCGCGATCACCGGGTCGAGCTCCGTCATCACTTCCGGCACCAGCTCGTTCAGGTTGAACTCGCTGAGCTGCATCGGCATCTTGCCCGCCTCGATGCGGGTGATGTCGAGAATCTCGTTGATGATCGTCATCAAATGACGACCGTTGCTGTCGATGCGCTGCAGCTGCCGTTTCACCGCCGGCAGCAGATCGCCGGCGACGCCCTGTAGCAGCATGTGCGTGTAGCCCAGAATCGCGTTCAGCGGCGTCCTGAACTCGTGCGACATGTTGGCGAGGAACTGCGACTTCAGGCGCGAGGCCTGTTCGAGCTCGATCGCCTGGCGTCGCAGCAGTTCGTTCTGCGTCGCCAGCTCGGCAGTCGCTGCCTGCACGCGCGCCTGCAGCTCGTCTGACGCAGTCTTCAACTGCTCGTACAGCTTCGCGCGCTCGAGGGCCTCGCGGCGATCGTGCAGGATCGTCACGACGGCGGTCAGCTCGCCGGTTTCGGTGAGCACCTTGCCCGCGATCGCTTCAACCGGAATCGGCTCGTTCGTCGCCGGATTCATCAGGCTGATCTCACCGCGGCGGATTTCGCCGGGGCCGGTTTCGCCGAGCAGCAGGCCGGAAATGAAAGACGAGAAGTGCGCATCGTTGGCCTGCACCGTGCGCGCCGCCATTTCCGTCGCTCCGGGCGGCAGCGTGAAGAGATCTTCGGAAGGTGCGTTCATCAGCACGGTGGCACCCGTGGAATCGGTGACGATGATCGGGTCGGCAACCGAGTCGATGATCAGGTTCAGACGATCGCGTTCCGCGCGCACCGCGGCTTCGGCCACGCGCAGCTTCTGATAGTTCTCTTCGATCTGCTCCGTCGCCCGGCGCAGGTCCGTGATGTTGCGCAGGACCGACACAACGCCGGTGCCTTCCCGTGGGTCTTCAACGGTTGTCGAGAGCACTTCGAACAGCAGGTCGGACCCGTCGCTCGGATCCACGAGCAGCAGCTCGCGCGCTTCCTGCGACCCTTCCACCGCGGAGCGCGACAACGCCGCGGAAAACAGCATGTTGTTCAATTCGACGGCGCGGCGCCGGCCTTCGCTTTCCTCTTCGCTCGCGGCAAACAGCTTTTCCGCGCGTGCGTTGGCCACGATCAGCCGGCCTTCGATGTCGGTCAGCATGATCGGGTCGGTCACGGCATTGATGATGGTGAAAAAGAGCGTCCGCTCGCGGCGCAGCTTGCGCGCTTCTTCGGCCAGGCTGCCGCGCCCGCGCACCTGATCGATCTTCTGGCCGAGCACGGCGACGACCCAGTTGATGTCAGGCGTCAGCGCCGGCGTGCGCAGCAGCAGCAGACCGGGCGCGATCTCATCGCGCTCCGGCATGGTGCCGCCGCGAATGCCGAGTGGCACGGCGGTGAACGGGCCGCGTCCGAGCGGCAGTGAGGGCGGATGCGAGGCGTGGCCGTTGGGCCGGTACGATTTGATGTGAACGGGAGCGTGTGCCTCGAGTGCCGCGATCATTGGATCGTAGTTATCCGAGAGCGGCCACGAGAAGAGCTCGATGTCATCGCCGATTGTGCCGTGGGCGGCGATGCCCACCAGCATGTTCGATTCGACGTCGACGGCCAGACACGCCGACTGCTTCACGCCGGAATGCCGCGCCAGCCATTCCAGGCTGACCTGCGCGCACCGCACGATGTCTTCGTGATGCGCGAGATAATGCTCGAGCAGCTCGAGGCGTGCTGCATAGCTGACGGCAGTGCCGGCTGTCCGAGTAAAGGTCCGCGCCTGAAGCGAGCTCATTTCCTACCCTGTGGTTCGATCCATCGCGGCGTCACGGTAGCGACGCGCGCGCCTACTGCCGGGTACGTCGTCGAGTTCCCGCGGGTGCGCGCGTGCCGGCGGTAGGAGCACCCTCGAGCTGCGCGCGCAGCGACACGTTCTCCGCCGCCAGTTCATCGTACGGACGAGGCGCCTCGATGGTTGGCCGTGCAGCCGATGCCGCAGCGCCGACCGCCTCTGAGTACTTCAGGTATGTGTCGATCGAGGCCACGACAACGCGCGCTTCGACGGTGATCAAATCGATCCCGACGAGTGACACGCGCACCCAGGCATCGATGACGATCCCCTTGTCGAGGACGCGATCGAGGACGTCAATAAGACTTGTTCCGCCTGCAGCTCGTTCGACGGCCATCGTGAAGACTCCTTAGTCGGACGTGTCTTTGCCGGTCGCGCGTCCGCGCCGGCCGGAAGCGCGCGTCAACGACGCGACCTTCCGCTCGAGCAGCCGCAGCTGCTCACGCAGTTCAAGGTTTTCCCGGAGCACCTGCTCGCGTCCCGGCGAGAGGTGTCGGTCGTACTTCCACCAGTCCAGACCGATCTCCTCTGCCTTATCGATCGAGCAGATCATCAGGCGGATGCGGATCGTGAGGAGCTCGACTTCGGCAAGCGACACCTTGATGTCGCCCGCGACGACGAGACCTTTGTCAAGCACGCGATCGAGAATGTCGACCAGCCCGGCATTGCCGCGGGTCGGACTCCCTGTCAGGTCGGTCGGCATGCAGAAAGTGTGATCGGCTGGCCTTTCGTCGCGCGATCGCGGGCATGATGCCCGACACGAAGCTCACGCGAACCGACGAAGTATAGATCAAGCCCTTCTTCTAAACCGACTCAACCGTAGTGGAATTTGGAGGCTATGCGCTACCATGTGAAGCCCGATGGCGACGCAATGCTCTTTCGATATCACTTCGAATGTCGACCTTCAGGAAGTAGACAACGCACTCAACCAGGCTCGAAAGGAAGTCGCCCAGCGGTATGACTTCAAGGGCGCGAAGGCCTCGATCGAATTCGACACGAAAGAGTCGAAGCTCATCCTCATTGCCGACGACGATTTCAAGCTCAACGCGCTCTGGGAAATCATTTCGACCCGCCTCGTCCGGCGCAACGTCCCTGTTAAGAATCTGAGCCGCGGCACGGCGCAGCCTGCCGCCAACAGCACCGTCCGCCAGGAGATCGCGCTGCAGCAGGGCATCCCCACCGAAAAGGCGCGCGACATTGTCAAGTTCATCAAAGACTCGAAGATGAAGAAGGTGCAGGCGTCGATTCAGGGCGACCAGCTGCGCATCACGTCGCCGTCGCGAGACGACCTGCAGGAAGCCATGCGGCTGCTGCGCGAGCAGGACTTCGGCGTTGCACTGCAGTTCGGCAACTACCGCGGGTAATTACTTTTTTGTCTTCTTCTCGTCCCACGCGACTTCCGTTTCCGCGTTCTTCCCGACGCCGAGAATGGCATTAGCGATGCGGTCGGTGCGCGTGTGCAACGGCAGCTCCGTGTCGTACACGACCTCCTTCTGACCGAGTGTTCGCAGCTCGAACTTGACGTGATAACGCCGCAGGATGGCTTCGATGTCCGTCCGCAGCGCGGCGGGATCGCCGGTTGAGACCTTCAGCTCGAAGTGCTTCGTCAGTTCGGGCTCGATTGATTCGACGGCCCACAACACGGCCAGCAGAAAGACGGTGGCGAAGACCGCCAGCCCGTACAACTCCACGCCGCAGCACAGGCCGATGCTCAGGGTCGACAACATCACGACCGCATCCTTGGGGTCATCAATCTTCGCGCGGTAGCGAATGAGATTCGCCGCGCCGACGATGCCGAAAGCGCGCGCAAGGCTGGAGCCGACGACGAGCATCACGGTCGCACCGACAACGGCGAGCACGATCTGCGTCTCGATGACGGGCGCCGATCGCGGCGGTGTGCCGCGGCGTCGCGGCCGGAATGCCAGCGCGGCGCCAAGCACCGTTGCAATCGGCAGTGAGAGCAGCGCCCGCTCGACCATGTCGAAATGTGACTCGAGGACCTGCGGCAACGTTTGCGCGAGCTCGGGCGGGGGTGGTTGCATGTCGTCGTGTCGTGTCGAAGTCGAAATGTCGTCAGCGCGTCGCCTGGTCCACCGGCCGCGCGCGCAATGCGACGGCGTCGTCAATCTTTTCCTTCAACTTCCGGATATACCGATCGGCGTCGCCGTCCGAGTAGTTCCCGGCGCGAAAGGCGTCACGCCACTGCTTGTCGGTCAGGCGCGTCATCAGCTGCCCCGCCCACTGCACGTCGGACGGGCGAACCATCGCCATCAGCTCCTGATGGCGACCGGCATAATCGAACTCGACGTGATCGCCGTTGATCGCGGTGATGAATCCATGCTGCTCGAAGCACTCGAGGCAGTTGCGGCGCGGGTACATCTTGCCGGTCTCACCGAGGGCGGCGCCGAGATCGCGTACGACAAACCAGCGCGTCGCGCCTTCAGCGGGTTCGTCAAATTTGTAGATGCTGTTGTTGTCGTTCTTCAGGTCCGTGCTGTTGAACATCAGCAGCACGACCAGCAACCCGTTCAGCTCGTGGGTGCCGACCAGCGGATTCTGCTGCCACCACCAGTACTCGTCGAGTCGATGGAACTCTTTCAGCTTCGGGCGAAAACGCGCTTCGCTCTCGATCGTTTTCACGCCGTCGCGATCGAGCGTCCACGAGGGCAGGTAGTAGATCGGCTGCTGGTGATAACCGAGGCCCCACAGAATGCGCGACATGACGACCTCTGTCTGCGCCTCGGGGCCGATCTTCGCGCTCCACTCGACGTCATGCGGACCCTCGACCTCGTACTTGGCGCTGAAGCCGGTTGCGTCGCGCTCTTTGAACGAGTAAGTGGCTTCGGGGTCTGGTGCGTACTTCTGGCCACCAATTCCCCAGAAGAGGTCGCGCGCTTCCCTGCCGGGGTCCACCCAAAGCTGTTTGATGGCGTCGGGCGAGGGCGGATGTTCGGGCGGTTTAATCTCGATCGCGCCGCCACACGCAAACGCCGCGAGCGCCAACACCGCTACGGCTGAGGTCGATCGCGCAAGCACATCACCTGCTCAGCAAGCGGTGTTCCAGTGGCACCGGGTTTGGTTTCAGGTACCTCGGCAATGTCTCCCGCGATCGTTCCCGCAGCAACGTACCGCCTGCAATTCAACAAATCGTTCACGTTCGACGACGCGACGGCGGTGGTCGACTATCTGGACCGTCTTGGAATCTCGCACTGCTATGCATCGAGCTACTTCAAGGCGGTGCCGGGCAGCACACACGGCTACGACGTGGCCGATCCGACGCGCCTCAATCCCGAGATTGGCGACCGCGCCAGCTACGACCGCTGGGTGGCGGCGCTGCGCGGCCACGGCATGGGTCACATCATCGACATGGTGCCGAATCACATGGGTATCGCCCAGTCGGCGAATCCCTGGTGGCAGGACGTGCTGGAGAACGGCCCCAGCTCGCAGTACGCGTCGTACTTCGACATCGACTGGCACCCGCTGAAACCGGAGCTCGAAAACAAGGTCCTGCTGCCGATTCTTGGCGATTCGTATGGCGCCGTGCTCGAGCGGCAGGAGATTCAGCTGCGCTACACGAACGGCGCCTTCACGGCGCACTATTTCGAGACAGTCCTACCGATTGCACCGGGCACCTACGATCGCATCCTCGAGCTCGATGACGACACGCTGCTGGCGGAGATCGGCGAGACCGATGACGGCCTCGAGTTTCTGAGCATCATTACCGCGATTCGCAACCTTCCCGGACGCGCTGCGCAGACGCCGCAAACACGTGCCGAGCGGAATCGCGAGAAAGAAGTGATTAAGAAGCGGCTGGCGCGTCTGACCGCCGCATCGGCCGCCGTGCTGGCGCACATCGAAGGCTCAGTGACGACCTTCAACGGCAGGAAGGACGATCCGCGCAGCTTCGATCGCCTGGATGCGCTGCTCTCTGCGCAGCCTTATCGACTTGCCTACTGGCGCGTCGCCGCGGAGGAAATCAACTACCGGCGCTTCTTTGACATCAACGATCTGGCGGCCCTGCGCATGGAAGATCCGGCGGTGTTCGAGCGGACGCACGCCTTCGCGTTCGAGCTGCTGCGCGACGGGTGCATCGACGGAATCCGCATCGATCATGTCGATGGTCTGTACGACCCGGGTGACTATCTCGATCGCCTGCAGGCGCGCGCGCGCGACGTGCGGCCGGACCTGTTCTCCGACGACAAGCGGATGTATCTGATCGTCGAAAAGATCCTCGGCCTCGACGAATGGCTGCCGGCGTGGCCCGTCGAAGGCACGACTGGCTACGACTTTCTCGTGCGCGTGAACGGTCTATTCGTCAACGGACGCAACGAGCGTGCGGTGAACGAGGCGTTCGAGCGCTTCACGCGTCTACGTGCGCCCTTCCGCGAGTTTGCCTACCGCAGCAAACAGTTGATCCTGCGGATGAGCATGGCCAGTGAGCTGCAGGTGCTGGCACACGGTCTGAATCGATTCTCCGAACGCAACCGCCACTCGCGCGACTTCACGCTGAACCTGCTGGTGTATGCGATGCGCGAGATCATCGCGTCTTTTCCGGTCTACCGCACCTATGTCAACGGACGCGAGCCGGACGTCAGCGCGCACGATCGTCGCTACATCGATAACGCCGTGAACGAGGCGAAGCGTCGCAACCCTCGTCATCCAGGCGTAGTGTTCGAGTTTGTGCGCAGTCTCCTGTTGAAGAATGCGGGCTACATCCCCGAAGAAGAGCGCGGCGAACACCTGAAGTTCGTGAGCAAGTTTCAGCAGGTGACGAGCCCCGTCACCGCCAAGGGCATCGAAGACACGGCGCTCTACATCTACAACCGCCTCGTGTCGCTGAATGAGGTCGGCGGCGAGCCCGACAAGTTCGGCGTGACGCCCGAGGCGCTGCACGCCTGGCTCGCCGATCGCGCGCGCAGGTGGCCGCACTCGCTCTCGGCGATGTCGACGCACGACACCAAGCGCAGCGAAGACGTCCGCGCGAGAATCAACGCGCTCTCCGAGATTCCATCCGAATGGCGTCAAGCCGCGGGGCGATGGGCGCGGCTGAATCGCAAGGCGCGGACGCTGATCGACGGCGAATCCTACCCGAGCCGCAACGAGGAGTATCTGTTTTACCAGACGCTCATCGGCACCTGGCCGATGCACGAGATGAGCGATGAGGACGAACGCGAGTATCTGCGGCGCATCCGCGAATACATGCTGAAGACGATGCGCGAGGCGAAGGTGTTCACGAGCTGGTTGAGCCCGAGTGAGCCGCACGAGAACGCGATGACGCGGTTCGTCGAGACGGCTCTCTCACCCGCCAACGTGGCGTTCCGTCGTGATTTTCTCGAGTTGGCGTCCCGTGTCGCGCGCTACGGCATCTACAACTCGCTCGCGCAGCTGGCGATCAAGATCGCGGCACCGGGTGTTCCCGATTTTTATCAGGGCACCGAGCTATGGGATTTCAGCCTCGTCGATCCCGACAACCGGCGTGCCGTCGACTACAAGAGGCGCCGCGAGCTGCTCGATGCGCTGCTCGATCCTGCGGCGGCCGAACAGGCGGGTTTCGTCCGTGATCTGCTCTCCCACCCGGAGGACGACCGGCTAAAGCTCTTTGCAACCGCGACGATGCTGCGAACGCGGAGGGCGGCGCACGACGTCTTCAGATGCGGACGGTATGAGGCGCTGGCCGTCGACGGCGGCGCGCGCGATCATGTCTTCGCCTTCGCGCGCGTTCACGGCACACGCCAGGTTATCGTCGCGGTGCCGCGTCTGGTGGCCGCATTGAAACCCGATGGCGGCGCGCCGGTTGGCGACATATGGGGCGAGACGCGAATCGCCGTTCCGGATGAAGGCCCGCGCTGCTACCAGCAGGCATTCACGGCGACCTGTGTGGCCGTCGTCGAGGAGGACGGCCGGCGGTGGGTTCGCGCCGCCGACGCATTTTCGCAATTCCCAGTCGCCTTCCTGGAGACAATGTAATCGTGGGTTGGATGATCATCGGCCTCGGCTTCATCACCTGGTTCGTCCTCGTGTTGTTCTTCACGCCGAGGATCGACTTCAAGGTGTCGAATCCGCTTCGACCGGATAGCGACGAGTTCCTGCACGTCATCCAGTCCACATGCCAGGCCGCGATCCACTTCAACAACAAGGTTGAGGTCTTCACCAACGGCGCGCAGTTTTATCCAGCGATGCGCGACGCAATCGTCGCGGCGGAGTCGTCGGTAAATATGGAGGCGTACATCTTCAAACGCGGAGATGCCGCCGACATGTTGATCGACGCGATGATCGATCGTGCGCGCGCCGGGGTTGAAGTGCGGCTGACGCTCGACGCAGTCGGCAGCTTCCTCATGGCGTTCGGTGCGCCGGTGAGGCGTCTGCGCGAGGCGGGCTGTAAGGTGCAGTTCTACCAGCGCCCGACGTGGTACCGGCTGCACCGTCTGAACAATCGTACGCACCGCGAGCTGCTCATCATCGACGGACGGATCGCCTTCAGCGGCGGCGCGGGGGTCGCCGATCAATGGTTGAAGCCACATCGCCGCCGCGCCGCATGGCGCGACACGATGGCGCGTATCGAAGGTCCGATCGTCGCGGCGCTGCAGGGCGTATTCACCGAGAACTGGCTCGAGTGCTGTGGCGAAATCCTCACCGACCCGCGTCACTGGCCGGTTCTGCCCGAAGCCGATGGCGCCGAGGCCATGCTCGTGAAGAGCTCCCCGTCGGATCGGTCGACCACCTCGCGTATGGTGTTTCAGATGCTCATCGAGGGCGCGGTCAGCTGCATCGACATCCAGACACCGTACTTTCTGCCGGACAGGGCTCTGCGCCGGGCGCTCGTCCGCGCTGCCCGCCGGGGTGTGCGGGTACGCGTCATCGTGCCAGGAAAGTACACGGATCAGCGGCTCGTCCGGCTGGCCAGCCGCCGCATGTACCGCGAGCTGCTGGTCGGCGGTATCCGTTTGTTCGAGTACCGGCCCGCGATGATCCATGTCAAAGCGTTGATGGTTGACGCTGTCTGGGCCGTGATGGGAACGACGAACGTCGACAATCGTTCGTTTGAACACAATGATGAAATCAACGTCGCCTTCCGCGAGCCCGCCGTCGTTACACGCCTGCGCCGCGATTTCGAGTCGGATCTGGCCGCATCCGATGAAATAACCCTTTCGGAATGGGGTCGAAGGCCGGCGCTCGAAAAACTCGTCGAGCCGGTCTGCTGGATTCTGGAACGTCAGCAGTAGTCGACCCTCGCCGTCACACCGGCGCTCTGCGACCGGTGGCTTGCCATCCCAATCTGACGAAACGGGGAAGGCTGGTACGTCCGTTGCTGTGTCCGAGCCAGAGGTTAGTACCGTGGCTCGAAACATCATCCGATCACTTGCACTCATCGCCCCGTTGCTCGCGCTCACGGGCACCGTGGGATCCGCCAAAGACAACGTCGAAATCAGGCTCAATGGACGGTTCTTCTCGGAGCCGGCGACGGTGCAGCTCGTTGTCAGTGTTGAACCGAACGCTGAGAACCGCAGGCTGCGCGTCGAGGCCGATGGCGACAACATGTTCCGTGCAACCGAAATGGAACTCGAGGGCGCCAGTGAAAAGCGCCTGCACACCATCGAGTTCAGAAACCTTGCGGCCGGCGGCTACACACTGCGCGCGCAGGTGCTCTCGAACAGCTCGGTGCGCTCACAGGCAGAACAGGAAATCATGGTCGCAGGCGACGGAACGGCGCCGGGCGGCTGGTAAATTCAAGTTCCAAATTCCAAGCTCCAAGGTCCAAGATCCAAGCTCCAAGCGTGAACGCGCTTGGAGCTTCTTTTTTTTTGAGCTTCGAACTTCGAACTTGGAGCTTGGAACTTGGACTTAGTGAGACTTGTCTATGCCAGCAGTCCACTCAGCGATCTGCTCCGGCGTCATCGCTCCGCGCGGCGTCAGGCGCGCGTCCTCATAACCCCAGTCGTCGATGTCAACGAGATACTGCGCGCGTGACAGCAGTGTGCCCTGGCACACCTTGCTGTCACGCGTCGGAACTTCGAGTTCCGCCTGCACGCGGCCAAGCAGGTCTTTGATCACGGCCGAGGGGATGAGCGAGCGTTCACCCGGGTAGATGAAGCCGAACAGAACGAGGTGGTTGAGGAGAACGCGCCAGTGCGCTGCGAATCTCCGGACGAGGCGCTCCCAGTTGATCAACCCCGCGCAATGCCGCAGCATGTGCGCGACGTCGGCGCCGTCATACCGCTCGCGCTCCATGATGAATGCCTTCGTCCAGATCATTTCCTCGGCCGGCACCAGCTTGACCGGAGTGCCGAGCACGGTTTCGTCGACCGCGTGGGCGAACCACTCGTCATCGACTTCGGCGACGGCATTGCCGGAGCTGTAGATCACGTCGATAAACTTCTCGCCGTGATGCGCCTTGGCCAGCCAGTGATCGAAGGCGATCTCCGTCTTGAAACCGCAGCGCGTGAGCACATCGAGGACACGCCGCACGTCACGCGGACGGACGAAAATATCGAAGTCCTTCGTCGTACGCGCAATGCCCGCGTAGTACTGAAACGCATACGTCCCGCCCACGAGATACGGCACGCCGCAGCGATTCAGCATCTCAAGCGCGTCACGATACAGCTGCGCTGTATCGGGCGACGTCAGCAGCGGTGTGTCGGTGTCTATCACGCGATTCAGTCCCCGTCGGGTTGTGCAGGAATCAGGCCGATTTGACCAGCGGCTGGCCACGCGGCTCGACCGCAACAGCGGTATCAACTTCATCGAGCGGCATTTCGACGATGAGGAACGGCGGGCGATCGGGGTTGACGCGCTGCAGGAGCGGCATCGAGACGTTATGCACAGGAATGCCGGTCGACGTGCGGCCTTCAGCGGTACCGCGATGTGCGTGGCCGTGGAACACGGCACTAACCCGATAGCGATTGATCGGCTCCTCGAGCCGACTCGAACCGAGATAGGCAAAGATTTCGGGCGGCTCGCCTTCAACGGTTGAACGCACCGGCGAGTAATGCAGCAGCGCAACGCGCTTCTGCGTGCGCAGCCGCGCCAATGCCGCTTCGAGCTTCAACGCCTCGTCAACAGCTTCCTGCACGAACGCTTTGATGGCCTGTTCGCCCCACGGTCCGAGCGCGCCGCGGCCGAATCCACCAGCGAAACCCTTTACCCCCGCGAAGCCGACACCGTGTATTTCAGTGGCTTCGCCGTCCAGGACCGTGACACCCCCGTCGATGAGAATCTGCCGGATCTCCTGTGGCTTTCCGCCTTCGAAATCATGGTTGCCAAGCACCGCGATGACGGGCACCTTCAACGCCGCATTCAACTCGCGGACGAGAACGCGCGCTTCGTCGGGCAGTCCATAGTCGGTAAAGTCGCCGCACAGCAGCAGCACATCCGCGGCCCCGCTGATCTGGCTGAACAGCGCCTGAAACGCCCCCTGCGAGTTCTTCGACACATGCAGGTCGCCCATGGCGGCGATCCGCAGGTGGCTCCGAGCTGGTCTGTCGGGCATGCTCAGGCGTTGTACTCAAACGAAATGCCCGTTGTAAGCTGAAGCAATGGCTGTGCTGCACCAGATCTGGATTAAGCGTGTCCATCGCGGGCCAATGGATGCAGCAAATCGTGCGACCCTCGTTACAGGTCGCGGCATCGTCGGCAATGCAGATCAGGGCGGGAAGCGACAGGTCACGATCGTGGATCTGGAGCGGTGGCAGGAGCTTATGGATCTCCTCCGTGCCGATATCGATCCGCGCATTCGGCGGGCGAACCTGGTCATCGATTCACTGGATCTTTTCGACAGCCGGGGCAAGACATTGCGCGTTGGCGGAACACGGCTTCACATTGTCGGCGAAACGCGACCATGCGAGCGGATGGACGAAGCACTGCCAGGATTACAGACGTCCATGCGTGACCGCTGGGGCGGCGGCGTGTTCGCCGAAGTTGTCACAGGTGGCGAGATCGCGATCGGAGACCAGGTCGGATTCGATTTGTGATGAGTAATCAACGATTCGCGATTGAAGATGGCGGGCGCCATGTGACCGGCGGTATTTGTGCGCCGTGTGTCGCCGTCAGGTACGGGACGACGATGCGTGCCCAGCGCGACAGAGTGACGTTGTCCAGTTCAGCCGGCGAGAAGTACCGCGCTTCGGAGATCTCGTCACCGTCGGCCCTCAGGCCTCCGCCGATGACGTGGCATTCGTAGACGGCCATCATGTAGCCGACCTCGTCGCCGTTCGCATACCACACGCGATACTCGGGGCCACCGAACACGCCTCGCAATTCCGTCGGTTCGACCAGCAGGCCCGTTTCCTCCCACACCTCGCGCACCACTGCGTCCTGCGGGTGCTCGTCGGGATCCACTGCACCACCGGGTGCGACCCACACGTTTTCACGATGCGTTGGACGAACCAGGAGCACTCTGCGGCTTTCGTCGAAGACGAGCGCCGTTACCGACGGCATCAGCAGAAGTTCGTTGCCCACCTTCGCCCGCAGACGACGGGCGTAATTCGATATCGGCATGCCGATGTTCTATCACGTCACTCGACGAGAATTCCGCCGGAGCCGGTAGACAGCTCCAGGCGCGGTCCGCCGCCGCGGACGATGCCGTGAACGCGATGCCGCGAATTGGTAGCAGTGGATGTCAGGTGGGCGCTGGTCGCGATCCCACCAGAGCCGGCGGTGGCATCCAGCTCGAAGCCGGCGCTATCGGCCAGCGACACGATGATGCCGCCGCTGCCAGCCCGTGCGACGACCGGACCGCGAACGCCGGTGAGACGGATGCCGCCTGACCCGGCGGTGACGCGCACATCCGCCTGCGTATCGTCGATGCGGATGCCGCCGGATCCGGTGGTCGCGGAAATCGATCCTCGGACGTGGCGAATCGTCTGCCCGCCAGAACCCGATGACGAGCGAACGACCGTCGATTCGGGAACCGTGATCTCGTAGCCGATGCTCACGTGCTGATAGCGGTCATCTGCACCCGTCGGTCCGATGCGAATCGCCTGTCCCTCTTGTGTAATCGGCGGGTGCTCCTCGATGTCTTTCACGCGCCGCGCCGCATCGTCATCGAACCAGTCGCTGGCGCGGATGCGCGCGACCACGTGAACGGTGTTCACCGGCCCAGACTCGATGCGAATGCCGCCGGAGCCCGTGCGAACGTCAAGTTCGACAGGGCCGGTGACGCTCAACGTCCGTTCGAAGCGTCCTTCGACCGGCGCGCCGGCATACAGGTCACACGCCGCGGTTACCAGAACCGTGAGCGCGCACACGAGGATCTGCGTCAGCAGTCGTACAGCCTTCATCACGTCACCTCATAGCGCTATACGGAAGGTCCGCCGCGCCGGTTTCACGTTATAAACCGTCGCGGCGCGCAAAGGTTACGCGCCGCTGTCAATGTGATATCGTGCCGCCGCTTCAATGACGAGTCGGCTCACGAGCGTCGCATTCATCGTGTTCGGATCGATGCTGCTGGTGGCGCGAATGGGCGCGCAGGGCCAGGCCGCGATTCCGCGCGCGGCCGACGGCAAGCCGGACCTTTCCGGCATCTGGCAGGTGATCAACACCGCGGCCTGGGATATTCAGGATCACTCGGCATCGCTCGGCGTTCCCGCCGGACAGGGTGTGGTCGAGGGCAATGAAATTCCCTACCAGACCTGGGCACTGCAGAAGAAGAAGGAGAACTTCGCGAATCGGCGCACGGCCGATCCGGAAACGAAGTGCTATCAGCCAGGTGTCCCACGCATCACCTACATGCCGTATCCGTTTCAGATCGTCCAGACACCCGACTACACTGCGGTGCTCTACGAGTACAACCACGTGACGCGGCACATCTACGTCGACGGCTCGCCGCATCCGAAGGGGCCGATTGACAACTGGTTTATGGGCGACTCACGGGCGCGGTGGGACGGAGACACACTCGTGGTGGACGTGATTCATTTCACCGATCAGACGTGGCTCGATCGCGCGGGCAATTTCAACAGCGAGCAGCTGCACGTTGTCGAGCGCTACACGCCGACCGACCGCGACCACATCCAGTACGAGGCGACGATTGAAGACCCGAAAGTGTTCACGCGTCCCTGGAAGATGAGTATGCCCCTCTATCGACGCAAAGAAGCCAATGTGCAACTGCTCGAGTATGAGTGCTACTCGATGCTGCAGGAATCTAAGGTTCAGTAGGTTCAGTGGGTGCGGTAGGCAGTTCGGTTCAGCGCCAGCCAAGTTGAATCACGTCAAAGTCCGACGCGCTCAGGCTTGCGAAGGCGGGGTTCAGCTCCGAGTTATTCCACCGAGCGTCCATCGATCCCGTGACGTACATATCGCTGCCGTTGTCTGCGACGATGAGGCCGTAGGTCTGCATCGCGCGGAAGATGTTCTGGATGTACGTGGGATACCGTGAAAGATCCTTTGACGACTTGAGGCGAAGCCTCGCGCCCATCGGCAGCGCACCTGCGGTGTTCCCGGCGCGGTGCGACGCCGGCCAGACGTAGCCGTTCGTGCTGTGCACCGTGAGACGGAACGCGTGCCGGACAGGACCGCGCGCCGCCTCGTCGTAACGAACGAGGCCCGGAAGAATCGCCAGGCCCGCGGCATCCGCCGACGTCCAACCCTCAGGGCGCCGCGTGTTCGATGACAGGTCGAAAATCGCGCCCGATCCCGCTTCCCACCGGTTGAGCGATGCGTTCCATCGCGCCGCGAACAGCTCGAAGAGCAGCCACCGATCGCGGTCAACGACCAGCAGATGGCGATCGCCATTCGATCCCCCTCCGGGGACGCCGCCTTCGATGTAATTGGGCTGCGATCTGGCGGCGTCGGGAACCGGATAACCGTTCTCGCCGCGATAACCCTGGTCGCTTTCCGACCCGTAATCCACAAACGTAACCGACACGCGCGGCTGACTGCCGCCGACGCCGACATATGGAATGCCGTACGGCGGCGGACCGAAATCGGGATGCGCCGTGCGCGTACGTCCAATGAAATTTATGTAAGCGTCGGACTGCGCGTCCAACGGCGCGGTCGCGATGTTCTGGTTCCACCAGTTGTCGGGCGGGAACAGCTGGCGGCCGCCGAAGTCGTCCGTAAGCACTACGCCTACTCCGGGATCCGAGGTCCGGGGGCCCGGATCCGTGGGGTTGGTCGGGTTCGACGGTGCGGTCGGATGCGAGCCGCACGCGGTGCACAGAGCGGCTACGAAAATCGCGCGGAACAGGCGCATACGGACCGGTTCGGGCAATAAGCACGCCACCTCGGCTGGAAGGCCAAGCGTAACCTTTTCGGAGTGCCGCAGTTTTCTAGAGACGACGGAACTGTGACCGACGAGACACTCATGCACGCGGTACGCAACGGAGACGTCGGCAAGCTCGGAATCCTCTTCGAGCGGTACCACCGCACGCTGTTCGACTTTCTCGTGCGCGTGACCGGCAACGCCACTGCGGCGGAGGACCTGGTGCAGGACGTGTTCGTGCGGGTGCTCAAGTACCGCACGACGTGGCGCGACGAGGGCCGCTTCGACACCTGGCTGTTCCGCATCGCGCGCAACGCGCGCGTGGATTATTTCAGAAACCGCAGCACCGACGCGCCGATTGACGCGGCAGCGGAGCATCCCTCAACAGCGCCTCTGGCCAGCGAGACCCTCGCTCGTAATCGAGAGGTCGCCCGGCTGCAGCGCGCGCTGATGCTCCTGCGCGACGACAAGCGGGAGCTGATCGTGCTTGCCCGTTACCGCGGCATGAAGCTGGATGCGATTGCGGATCTTCTCGGCGTCGAAGTCGGCACCGTAAAAGTGCGGATGCACCGCGCGGTCAAGGAGCTCCGCGATATCTTTCTTCGATTGGACGAAAGCGAATCATGGAACACGACAGACTCGGTCGGCTCTTACCCGACGGCGTAGATCCACGCGAGGCCGACGAGCTCGATGCGACGTGGCAGATGCTCGGCGCCATCGAATCGCCCGCACCCAATTCGGAACGGATGCGCGCGCGCATCGACGCAGTGATTGATGCGCTCGAACACACACCCCCCTCCGCTAAAGCTACGGCGGGCAAGCGCCAGACCAGTCGACATTACGTGCTGCAGGGCCTTGCCGCCGCGGCGATGCTCGTGATCGGCATCGGCATCGGCTGGTTTGCGCGTTCCGACGGGTCCGCCTTCGGCGGCACCCGGCCTACGTCAAACGACGCGACGACGCAGATTGCCGCGATGCGGACCGAGATGCACGACCTGCGGGAGATGGTGTCGTTGTCGCTCATGCAACAGCAATCGGCGACCGAACGGCTGAAAGGGGTCACGTGGACCGGGCAGCTCGATCAGCCGAGCGGCGAGGTCGTCACCGCGCTGCTGGATGCGCTGATACACGACCCGAACGTCAACGTTCGGCTGGCGACGATCGACGCACTCGAGCGCTTCGCCTCGCGTCCGGACGTCCGCCGCGGCACGATTCAGGCCGTGCAGCAGCAGCCGTCGGCGCTGGTGCAGATCGCACTCATCGATTTCATGGTCAAGACCAACGAGCGCGAGTCGGTGCCGACGCTGCAGCGACTCGCCATGGATCCGCAGGTCAACGAGGCCGTGCGTGCACGCGCCGCCTGGGGCCTGCAGCAACTGGGGTAGACATGCGACACGTCATTCTCGGCACGCTCCTCCTTACGGCGTTGGCCGCGCCGCTCGCGGCACAGCAGCCCGACGCCCAGGCGCAGCGCATCACGATTCCGCTGAGCGATCCGGGCCGTCCCGGATCGCTGCAGGTCGACATCGTCATGGGCAGCATCACGGTGAAGGGCAGCAATCGAAAGGACATGCTCATCGAAGCGCGCGGCAGTTCGGTCGTCGGCCTCCCGCGCAACCGGCGCGCGCAGGACGAACCGCCGCCGCCCGGTCTTCGCCGCCTGACACAAAACGCGCCGTTCACCGTGGAAGAGGACAGAAACGAAGTGAGCATCGAGGTCGAGGCTCCGACCCGTTCGATCGACTTCACTATCGAGGTTCCGCTGCGCACGAACCTTGACGTTGAAACCGTCATGGGCTCGGTGACCGTAGAGGGGATCGAAGGCGAGCTGGAAATCGAAAGCGTCAACGGCGCGGTGACGTTGACGAACGTGGGCGGCTCCGTCGTTGCCCACACGGTGAACGGCAAGCTGCTGGCGACAATCGCGCGCGCGACGCCGCAGCAGCCGATGGCGTTCACCTCGCTGAACGGCTCTGTCGACGTAACGCTGCCGGCAAACGTGAAGGCGAATCTGAAGCTGAGGAGCGATCAGGGAGACGTGTATACGGATTTCGACCTGCAGCAGGTTCGGCAGGACGCGGCGAATCCAAATCCGAACCAGAACCCGAACCCGAATGTCGACATTGACCGCAACAGACTCCGGCGCGACATCGACCGCCAACGTGCGGACCTGCAACGGCGGCGTGTCGAGATCGACAACGCGATCTATGGCTCGATTAACGGTGGTGGACCCGATTTCGAGATGCGGACGTTCAATGGAAACGTATACGTCAGGAAGGGAAAGTAGACAGGGCCTCCCGCTGCGCGTGATAGTGCACGAGCCGTCGCGGGAGCTGCTGAAAGGCACTACGCGCGTGCGCCTGCAGGAGCAGCCATTTCAGATTCTGCAGCTCCTGCTCGCGCGCGCCGGCGAAGTCGTTACACGCGAGGAGCTGCGGGACCGCCTCTGGCCGCAGGGAACGTTCGTCGATTACGAGCACAGCCTCAACGCGGCAGTGAAGCGATTGCGCGCGGTGCTTGGCGACGATGCGAAGTCGCCGCGCTACATCGAAACGCTGCCGCGCCTCGGCTACCGGTGGATCGGATCGACACGCCCGTCGATGCAGAATCAGTTCGCCGATCGCGTCGACGATCGGATTCAGATCGTCTGGAATTAAGATAGGGCTACTATGAAGAGAGCGATCGTCGCGGCGTCGCTGATCCTCGTTGCTGTCGTGGCCACTCGCGCACAGTCATCGTCGCCCGCGCCGGTCATGCCGAAGTACAACGCGCAACGTGCGCTGATCCTGCCCGCCGATTACCGGCAGTGGATCCTGGCCGGCAGTTCGCTCGGTCTGAGCTACGCCGAAGGCGCGCCGGCACATCCGACGTTTCACGAAACGCTTATCGAGCCGACTGCATATCAGCACTTCGTGCGGACCGGTCAGTTCCGCGATGGAACGATGCTGGCGCTCATCGTCCACGATCCTCAGGAGGCAGCGGCGCCCAGTAAACACGGTCAGTACGCGGCTGCCGTTCAGGCGGTCGAAATGGCGGTCAAGGACAGCGGTCGTCTTCCTGAAGGATGGGGGTACTACGGGTTCGGACAGTCGCCGCAACCAGGCGCCGCGACGGCGATGCCGAATCCAAAGGCCAGCTGCTACAGCTGCCATGTGGCAAACGCAGCACGCGACAACGTGTTCCTGCAGTTCTACTCGCTGCTGTCGGCTGCCGCTCCGCGCACGAACTAACGAACGAAGCGAGGGATATTCTCGCGCGTCACACGTACGTGTCCGTCCTCGAGATGACCCACCATCACGAAGTCGAAAAGATCGCGCTGCAGCGCGAGCAAAATGTCCTCCCTCGGCCGGTAATCGTGCTCACCGCGCAGGCTGGCGGCGATCTCCGGATCGTGCATGCACTCCCAGATTGCGTGTACATGATCGTACGTCTCGCTACCGCCGGCGCCTACCAGGGTCTCTGCGCCGGCGCTTAGCATCAACAACGATTCGATGTAATCGCCGCATCGCTCGTCTTCGACGGATGGACGAACACCTTCAAATCCCATCGCCACAATCGTCACGTCGGTCTCACTGTTCGCGCGCCTGCGGATGTAGGCCGCCGTCGCTGCTGCCGTCATGTAGCTGCCGAGCACGACGACCTCCGCGGTCGCGGCTGCCGCCAGGACACCTTGCGTGCCGGCTGACGATCGCGCCGCCACGCAGCGCCCGCGGAAGAACGATTCGCCCCTGGCGACGATTTCCGCCGGTGAGTTCCCGATGTCGAAGCCGTCAACCTTGCGGCCTCTTACTTCCCCCGCGATGACATAGTGGGGGTCCCGTTCCCGAAAGCGGAGCGCTTCGGGGGGCGTTCTCACCAGCGCCAGATCGCGGATGCCGAAGTGGAACATCAGTGCGCTGCAGCTGAACGCGCGCAGCACATCGATGACAACGACGATGCCGCGGGCATCGGCAGCGCCGTCGAGAAGGCTGCGGCGTTGGACGCGCACTGGACCATTCTATGGCCGAGCTTGACGGGATACTCAGCTTGAGGGATACAGAAGTGGCGGCGCTGCCGCATCAATGACGCGTCCCGCCGAAGTAGTCCTCCTCGTCGACGACATCCGCGACCACGCTGTCAACTACGAAGCCGCGCTCACGCGCCACGGGTTCAATGTGCGCGTGGCGACGACCGGCGAAGAAGCGCTGCGCGTCGCGCGGGAGGCGCTTCCCGATTGCGCAGTGATCGATCTGCGTCTGCCCGACATGTCTGGGTGGGATCTCTGTCGCGAGATTCGCAAACCACACAGCGGCGATCCGCCGCCGATCATCGTGCTGACGCCTGAAGTCTCGAGGATGTGCGCGGAGGACAGCGCGAAGTCGGGATGCAACGCCTGGCTCGCGCATCCCACCATTGCCGATGATCTCGCGCGAACGGTCCGCCAGGTGCTCGATCTCGGAGCCGACGCGCCAGCGTCAGCTGACGAAGCGCTCGTCGGCTTCAAGCGGTGTCCGGTCTGCGAAGCGGAGACCGTTCGCGCGACGCTCCGTGTCGGCGCCATCCAGTATTACTGCTGCAGAACGTGCAGCTTCTGCTGGCGCGCCGAAGCGTTCAAGGCTTAGGGCCGCAGCGCGCGCCTCCTCACCATCATCCGATACAGGATCAGCAGGACCACTGCGCCGAGAAACGACATCAGGAATCCCGCGCCTGTCTGGCCGGGGCCGTACATGCCGGCCGCGCGGCCGATGAATCCACCAAGCAGCGAACCGGCGATACCGAGCAGCATCGTCACGATGATGCCGCCGGGATCACGACCCGGCATCACGAGCTTGGCCAGGGCTCCGACGATCAAACCAAAAACAATCCATCCGATCACGGTCATGCGTATCCCTCCTGCGAAACATAGGGCCCAGGCGTGACGGGCGGCGGCGGATCGATGCGCGGCACGACCGCCGGCTCGTCAAGAGGCGTATCCGGAATCTCGTCGTCGCGATCGTGGTCGCGCGGCTGCGGGTCGGGGGGAGTATCGATGTGCTCCGACTGGCTCGACATGAGAAGTGTTCATGCGAGTTCGCTGCCGGGTGGTAATCTGATCAGCCTGAGGAGGGTGAAGGTGAACAAAGTTGTCGTCCTCGGGCTCGCGCTGCTCACCGCGACGGCCGCATACGCGCATCACTCCTTCGCAAGAGATTACGCGGAAGACAAACAGATCTCGCTCGAAGGCGATGTCGTCAGCTTCGAGTACAGGAATCCCCATGCGTGGGTGTATTTCACGGCCGGTGATGACCGCGGCGTGCTGAGGCGGTTTGGCGCCGAGTGGGCAAACCCGCGGCGTCTCGAGCAGCAGGGAATCGCCGCCGGCGATCTACGGCCCGGCGATCACGTGGTCATCACCGGTGCGCCGAGCCGAAGCGCGACCAATTACTCGGTGCACTTGAAGAGCATCCGCCGCGCATCGGATGGATGGTCGTGGCCGGGCGGGCGCGCACGCACCCGCTGAGCGTTACCGCGTCCGTGAAATGTTTTTCCAGTTCAGAGCAGGAGCCGTTTCATTCAGCTGTTCGGCTTAGCTCGAGCCATACCTGACGGGCGGCGTCAATTGCGGCGCGGCTTTCGAAGCCCGAGCCGGGCGGCACGCCGTGCGACGCGAATCCGATGCGCCTGTACTCCTCGCCGAGCGACGCGGTGTCAACCACTGATGGGGCCTCGGCAACCTCTACAGCATGGCGCAGCTCGTGACCGAGTGCCGCGATTTGTTCGTCACCCGTCAACGCGCATGAGACGAGAACGTGCACGTAGCGGCGCCCGCCGCCGGCGCCCATGAATGCCAGCCTGCCGAAGAGGCGGCGCGACATCCCGCAGCGAGACTGGATATAGACAATCACATCCGAAGCATCGAGCCGTGCCACGAGCTGGCGGAACAACGAGGAGCGCGCCAGCCCCGCGTTGATCTCCGGCTGCAGCCGCGCGTCCAACGTCCGCACGTGGCTGCCGTCGCCCGGCAGCTGACCGGCGGCGAGCGAAGACACCAGAACCAATACGCCGAGTGCGAAATCCATGATGGAACGATCCTGTGGGTGCGAGACGACACGAACGCGACGCGGCCGCGAATTTTCTAAAACGCGAGCCTGAAGCCGAACTGCAGCATGCGCGCCTGATACGCGAGATTGCTGTTGTAGGACGGCTTGCCGTAACTCGCGCTCGTCTCGGTCAGCGTGTAGGAGCCGTAGTTCGAATGATTGAAAACGTTGAACACGTCGACGATTCCGGAGAGAGAGCGACGGCCGAAAGCAACTGACTTCTGCACGCGCATGTCTACTCGGTGTAAGGGCAGACCGACAAAGTTGTTGCGGTCGATGAGGGTGCCGTTGGGACGCAGCCGCTGCGTCGCCATCTGGTTGAAGCCGACGTCGCGAACGTCGCTGCCATACCTCGTGGCGAAGCGTGAGCCAGATCCGTAGAAGTAGAGGCCGCTAATCTGGATGCCCAGGCCAGGACTGTAGATGCCGTTGACGACGGCACGGTGCCGTTGATCGGTCACCGCCGGTCCGTAGCCGCCATAGACATCCGGGGCAATGGTGAATGCATACGGCATGCGAGTCAGCATTCCGTCAACAATCGAGTACTGCTGCGGCTGATCGGATCCGTCGCGGAACGATGAGAGTGTGTAGGTCGCTTCAGCCTGCCACCGGTGGCTGAAGCGTTTGTTGAAGCTCGTCTCGAGACCTTTGTAATTCGAGTAGCCTTCGAGAAGGCCGAGTGGAACGATTGCCCACTCCTGAAACGGCCGATGCGCGATGTCGCTCGACGGATAATTCACCCCGGTCGCAGGGTCGTAGGAAAGGTTGATGTTGGTATCGACCTCCTCGCCGCGGCCGCCCGTAAAAACATAGTTCGCCTGCACGGACATGTCTGAGCCAACCTGACGCTCCAGGCCAATCGATCCCTGGCGAGCGTACGGCATCCGCCGCCACTTATTGTTGATTTCATCCGTGATGGAGCGACGGTAGCAGCCCGGTGCGCTGCCATTCTGGTCGCACACGTTGGCCATCACCTGTGCGTAAGTCGGAACAGGGCCGTTGAACGGATTCACCGCGAAGTCTGCGCGGCCATCGTAGAGGATGTCGGCGGCAGCCTGATGCACGGCTTCCGCCGTCTGGTGCCCTTCATCCGTTGACGCCTGCGCATAGAAGAGACCGTATCCGCCGCGGATCACCGTCCTGTCGTTCACGCTGTACGCGAACCCGAACCGCGGACCCACGTTGTTCAAGTCGTGCGGTATGTCGTCGTTGATCCACGGCTTGAACACGTAGCCTTCCGAGTTCGCCCCGATCTGCACGTCGTAGCGGACGCCAAGGTTCAGCGTCAGGCGGCCCGTAATCTTCCAATCGTCCTGCAGCCATCCAGCGTAGAGGTTCTGCGGAATCTTGTAATGGAAGTTGGTGTTGGACACGTTCATCGTGAAGCGCCTCGAAATCGCCGACAGCGGCGCGAGGTTCCATGTCGACGCGTCGTTCCACACGGGGAAGAGCGATTGGATGTTGGCGGGCACGGGACCGTTGCTCGCGTCCAGATTACCCGTGCAGGTAGCGCACCAGAGGATGAGCGTTTGCTGACGGATGTACTCGCCGCCGATCTTCACGTCCTGCCGCCCACCCTGGTCGAAGGAGAAGGCGAAATCATCGCGGAGCGAATAGTTGTCCTGCGTCTGGTCCTGTCCGACCGCCTGGCCGATCGAGTAGCCGCGCAGCGTAATCGTCTGCGAGCCACCGCAGCGCACCGGCGCATTCGGGAAGCAGCCGCCGTTCCACGTGACCGCCGCATCGCGTGTGTAATTGAACAACGATGCGCCCCCTTTTAACTCGTTGACGGCCCGTACGCCGAGCACCTGCGTCAGCGTGCTGAACAGCTCGTTGCTATGCCGCTGCTCGCGTCGTGCGGTCGAGGGATGTGACGTGGCGCCGCCCGTGCCGCTGTTCGGCAGGTCGTTGTAATACTTCTGAAAGCGCAGCATGAAGTGCGTCCGCGAGGAGACCTGCGTATCGCCGCGAACAATCCCCTTGCGCTGCCGGTTCCGGGCTGCCAGATCGATGTTGAACGCCGGGTACGGGCTGGAAAACGTCACCGTCTGCGGCTGCCGCTCCTGTTCGTAGTTGCCGAAGAAGTGCACACGGTCCTTGCGGATGGGACCACCGAAGGTGGCGACGACCTGCTGGTCCTGATACGGCACCGCACGGTTCTGGATGAAGTCCGAGGCGTTGAAGCGGTCGCTGCGGAAATAGCCCGCGACCGTGCCGGCGAACGTGTTCGTGCCGGACTTGGTCACCGCATTGGCAAGCATTCCCGACGATCGTCCTTGCGTCGCGTCGAAACGGTTCGTCAGCACGACAAACTCCGCGATCGCATCCATGCTGTAACTCGGCTGGTTCTGATCCGTGCCGGGAATCAGGTGCGTGATCTGCTGGCCGTCGATGTTGATCTGCGAGTAGCCCTGGCGCGCCTGCGGAATGTTGCTGCTTTCGTTCTGCCGGCTGCCGGGGGCAAGCATCGCCAGGTCCATCCAGTTACGGCCGTTGATCGGCAAATCCTGCATCTGACGCCTGTCGATGTTTCCGCCGAGCGTTGAGGACGCGGTGTCAACGAGCGGCGCTTCGCCGCTGACGAGCACCGTCTCCTGCACGGCAGAAAGCGCCATCTGCAGGTTGATGACGAGCGTCTGCCCGACCTGCACGGCCGCCGTTTTCGTTGCGGTGCCGAACCCGGGCAGCTCCGCGCTGACGCGGTACTCGCCGATGCGGAGTGGAATGCGATAGCGGCCGCGATCGTCGGTGACGGCGACGAAGCTGTTGCCCGAGGCAATGTGCACGGCGGTGATGGTGACGCCCGGCAGCACGCCGGCGCTGCTGTCGGTGATGATGCCGGTGAGCGTTGCTTCCTGCGCGAAGCTGCGACGCGACCCGCACACGAGGAGGAGCGCGAACAAAACCACGAGACGACGATTGAGCATGGTGTCCGCGCTCGGAGCAAGGAGCAGTCCAGCCGTCGAGCTGCGCGTGTTGCTTAAGGATTTCGGCGATTCGACAGGAGTGTCGGCGCGCAGCGAACAAACATGTGCGCCATCGATGTCGCGTGCTGCGCGCGAAGCGACACTAATGCGTGATGCGAGTCGAGGCGGGCAACGCGCTCATCACGGCACGATGCATCAGGACGATCGCAGGGTCGGCGTGCAGCACCGCGTCGTAATGCTGACGGAAGCCGCCCGGCGCATCACCAGCGGTCAACAACTCACGCGTTTCCATCAACAGGATTTCCGCCTCGGCGTTCACCTGGTCGGGCGTCATCGCTGGCCGCGCCGGCGTCGGCCGCCGCCGATCGTTCGCATTGCTGATGAGTTCGTCGACGCGGACGATCAGTTCCGAGATCGGATGCAGCCACGAAAAGTTGTCATCGCGGATGAGGAGCTGCAGCATCTGTGCAGGCGTAACCGCCCCGTGGCCCCGTTCGTACGCGGCACGTTCACGTTCGATCAGCGCTTTGTGCAGATCCAGGAGGGCGCGGCGTACTTCGCTCAGGCTTTCCGGCGGAATCATGGTCTAGTTTAAACTCTTCCTGTAGTTGCGGGCCTTCCAGTCCATTCCGATATATTGTGCGCGTTGCTGCCCTGCTCCTCACGCTTGCAACAACTGGTGCGGCGTGTGCGATCCACACCCCGCCGCGTAAGTCTGCGCCTTCCCTCGACTCGACTGCCGCCGCGAGTATTGATGCGCTCGTGCAACGCGGCTGTTACCGCTGCCTGGAGCAGGCGCAGCAGGAAGCGCTGGCGGCTGGCGATCGCGTCCGCATCTTTGAGACCGCGCTGCTGCTCGTGGCACGCGCCAAGGAACTGGGACTTCCCTTCTCCGGCTGGCTCTATCATGCGCTCGCTGCGACACCGCCGGGCGCCGACTGGTCCGACTACCTCGCCATCGTGCAGTCATTGCGGACGGACCCGCTCGCCGACGATCGTGACATCGTCCTGCTGGACACGCTGAAGAATCGCGCGTCGCCGCAAACGGTCACGGCGTGGCGCACCGACCTCGCCGCCGGCTCCGGTTCACCGCTGCTCCGCACCTATCTCGAGCTCTCGCTTATCTGTCAGTACATCGTCGAAGACCGCAACGTGACGATTGCGGCAGCCGTTCAGCGCTTTCACGATGTTCCGTTGATTCAGTATCGGGCGGGCGCATGCAATGCGACGCAGGCGCCGCACCTGCAGGAGGTGCGGGAGACGGTACCCGAATTCGCGGACGTGGAGTTTCTGCTCGGGCGGTATGCGCTGGAGGTCCCGCAGCAACCTGACCAGGAGGAAGGCCTGCGTCGCTTCAATGCGGCACGCGCCGCGTTTTCGCAATCGCCGGCGATTCTGGCAAGTCTCGGTGCGCTTCACCGTGATCGCGAGGAGTGGGCGGACGCGCTCGAGGCGTACGACGCGGCGCTCGCGCTGGTGCCGACGCATCGTGACGCGCTGCTCGGTCGCGTCGTGACCCTTTCGCATCTCGCGCGCTATGACGATGCGGTGGCGGCGGCGACACGCATCATCGATCTGGGCAGCTGGTTCACCGGCGAGGCGTACTACTGGCGCGCGTGGAACGAATATCATCTGTCACAGATAGACGACGCTCGGTCCGACACCGATCGCGCGAAGGGCTTGATGCACAATTCGTCGGTCCTCGTGTTGTCGGGAATGATCGAGTGGCACGAGCGGCGGTTCGAAGAGAGCGAAGCCGAGCTGCAGGATGCGCTGACGCTCGATGCGGGTCAGTGCGAAGCGGCGTTCCTGCTCGGCACCGTGCGCGCCGAGCGACGGCAGTGGACGTCGGGTGCGGCGGCATTCGAACTGGCGCAGCGCTGTTACGACCTGTCAGTGACGCTGCGGCGCGAGACGATCTCGCGCATCACCACCGGACCCGGCAGCGATGAAGGAAAAGCGCGGCTCATCGCGCGCCAGCAGCGCGCGATGACCGAAGAGGAGCAGCACCGCGACGAAGCCGCGGAAAACGCCGCGCAGATGCAGAAGCGAGCCGGCGGCTAGCGCCTCGCCAACACGGTGCTACATATACAGGTGCAGCTGCGTCAGCAGCGTCGACGAGTTCACTTCGAAGGTGTGGTTGTGATCGTGGTAGTACGACACGCCGACGTTCCAGTGCGTGCGCGGCAGAAAGTCGGCTTCGAAGAGCAGCCGCCGCAATTCCGAAAACCCGGGCTGCCCACCGGACGTCTTCAGCTGCGGCGAAAACTTCAACCACACGCCCCGATATGCCTCGAACGAGGTTTCGTTGACCGCCACCCACTGCAGCCCACCATGGGCTTCAGTCTGCAGGTCGGCGTCGACCTCGGTCCAGATCGATAGTCGCGACGTCGGCGCGAAGCCCAGTGCGCCTCCGACTGCTCCTGATTTCGGGTCGAGATCGCTCGCATGGCGATAGGCGGCTGATCCGACCAGCGCCGTGCGCGGTGTGAGATCCACCTGCCAGCGGCCGGCCAGCGACATGGCGCGATGACCGGTATCGGTGCGGAATGCTTCTGCTTTGCCCGCCGCTACGGTCACCTGCAGCAGCGACGGTCCCATCGTATCGCTCACCTCGACGCCATAGACCTGGTCCTGATGATCGAGGTCGAGGTAGGCGCGCGTAAAGGCCGTGTGATCGGCGAACCGGATGCCGTACGCCGGCA
The DNA here is from genome assembly GCA_035492455.1 of Vicinamibacterales bacterium. Lineage (GTDB taxonomy): Bacteria > Acidobacteriota > Vicinamibacteria > Vicinamibacterales > UBA2999 > Gp6-AA40. The sequence goes on from DATJJE010000005.1 coordinate 71,905, forward strand.
GGAAGCGTCCCGCGCGGATGCCGAAGCCGTCGTCGCGCTGATAGGCGAGCCAGTGTTCGTAGGAGATAAAGCGCGCATCTTCGCCGTGTGCCGGAGGTTCGCGTCCGACGCTGCCGTACGCCGTCCAGCCTCCGTGCTGGACCGCACCGATCAGATCGAGATTCATGAGCAGATTCTGATCGACGCTGCCGCCGGGAAAGCCGACGTGCAGGTGTGACGGCCGCATCTCGAGGCCGAGATGCACCGGACCCAGGGCGTCACCCAGTGCACCGAAGAGGAACGCCTGCTCACCGTGCGGATCGTCTTCCGCGCCGGCCGCCGGTGCGGTGGCAGTGGCACCTGTCGTCGACAGCTCGCGATGCGAGAGCAGACGGCCGTACGGCGTCAGCATGCCGCCGCCGGTGGGCGAGTAATGGCACGCCGCGCAGCGTGTGTACTGCTTGGCGAGAAACATCGGCTCCGCCGAGGCGGAAGACGCGAACCCGAACATCGCAGCGACGAGCCCCAGAGACGCAGAGACGCAGAAGAATCGTTTTGTCATTGTGCGGTGGTGAAGGTCACGTCGACCTGCACCGTGTCTCTTACACCGACGCCAAGGTAGCGCGGCTCGGCGATGTTGTAATCGTGAAGGTTCACGGGAAACGATGCCTTGACGCGCAGGCCGGCCCCAGCTTTCCGGACTTCAACGGGCCCGCCGACCGTCTTCGTTACACCATGCAGCGTCAGCGATCCGCTGAACGATCCTGTACCGTCCGGTGCTTCGACATTCAGTCCCTTGAGCGTGATGTCCGACAGCACCGCCTTGTCGAAGCCGGCCCCTTTGTCCACCTCGAGATATTTTTCGCGAAGATGATCGTTGCGCAGGCTGATCCCCGTATCGATTGACCGTAGATCGACGGCAAGGCTTCCGTCCAGCGCCGATCCACCATTCGCGTTGACGGTGCCGGTGAGCGCGGTTGTCTTTGCGTCGAAGCTGCCGCCGATCGTCATCGGACACTTGACGCTGATATCGCCCCGCTCGACACGCCGGGGACCGGCGCCAAGAAGGGTGACGCCTGCCAGCAGGACAGCAACTATGGTCTGATTCATGACGAGATCGTCAACACGTTGTTCGAGAACGACGTTGGAAAGGACCGGAGCGGCGCGCTTGCCGGCCCGTTAACCACCCGGCCGGTGGTTGAAAAGCGCGAGCCGTGGCACGGGCACACAAAATTCGAGTTGTCGAATCCGGTGATCGTACACGTCTGGTGCGTGCAGATGGTTGTAAGCGCACTGAAGCTCTCCTGGCCGGTGCGCGCGACGAGGAACGCACCGCTGGAGCTCCTGACCATTGCCGCGCCGCCGACACCGGCCAATGGAGACGACGAATCGATCTGGACCTGCACGGTTGCACCGCTCACGCTGCCGTTCACGGTGGTGAGCTGCGGCACGTTGCTCGGGCTCGAGCCGCCGCCACCGCCGCATGCCGCCGCCAGCGCGCCCAACGCCAGGCACGAGGCAGACTGGCAAGCCTGAACACAAAATGACCTGCGAGTGATGTCTGTTTCTTGTGACATTTCGATGATTTCAAGCGCTGGCGACAGGTCAGGAGCAAGAGATGTGCCCGGCGAAATCCCTCGTAAAGTGCGCACGTGCCCCAACGGGATTACCAGCGGGGAAAGGCCTTACGTATCATTGCGGCACGAATGAATACCGCGTACGGATACATGCTTGTGTTTCTCGGAGGCGGACTTGGTGCGGCCGCGCGCCACTGGGTGAATCGCACCGCGCTCAACGTCGTGGGACCCGACTATCCCGCCGGCACGCTGGCGGTCAACATCGTCGGATCGGCTGCGATGGGCATGCTCGCCGCGTGGTTCGCGTTTCGCGGCGAGACGACAACAGCGGCCGAGCGGTTGTTTCTGACGACCGGCGTGCTGGGGGGCTTCACGACGTTCTCCGCCTTCGCGCTGGACACGCGATTGATGTGGGAGCGCCACGATATCGGTGCGGCGCTGCTGTATGCGGGAGCGTCGGTGATTCTCTCGATCGTTGCGCTTATTGCGGGTATGTTTATCGTCAAACTGCCACTGTCGTAGTGAGGAAAAACATGCGCGCTGCCACATTACTGCTGGTCGTCGTCGCCGGTGTGTTCGTTGCCGCCCAACAGGCGCCGCAGCTGCCGGCGCCATTCACGACCGGGTCCGCGAACAACGCTCCGCGCGTTGTAGACGCGCCTGCGGGCGCGAAGCTGCAGGTGCCGCAGGGATTCACTGTCGAGACGTGGGCAAGCGGCTTCGATATGCCCCGCTACATGCTGCTCGCGCCCGGCGGCGAGATCCTGCTCTCGGACAGCGGCGCCGGTGCGGTGTACGTCTTCGCTGGAGGCAAAGCAGCTGGCAAGAAGCAACTGATTTCGGGATTGAGCCGGCCGTTCGGCCTCGCCTTCTGGCAGAACTACCTGTATGTCGCCGAAACGAACTCCGTCAAACGATACCCCTACGATGCGAAAGCGCTGACGGTGGGCCCGGGTCAGGAAGTCGTGAAGGTTCCGGGCGGCGGCAATCACTGGACACGCGCGATCGTGTTCGATCGCACGGGACAGAAGATGTACGTGTCGGTGGGCTCTTCGTCGAACATCACGCCGGACCCCGAGGAGCGCGCCGCGATCAACCGCTACAACCCCGACGGAAGCGGCCACGAGATTTATGCGGCGGGCACGCGCAATCCATCGAGCATCCACTGGTATCCGAACAGCGACACGCTGTGGGTCACGGTCATCGAGCGTGACGGGCTCGGCGACAATCTGCCACCCGACTACTTCACGCACGTGCAGCAGGGCGGCTTTTACGGCTGGCCATGGGCGTACTTCGGCCCACATCCGGAACCGCGGCACAACGGACAGCATCCCGAGCTCGTGACGAAGACGATTACACCTGACGTGGCGCTGCCTGCGCACAACTCTCCGCTCGACTTCGCCTTCTACACCGGCACGCAGTTCCCCACGGAGTACCGCGGCGGCGCGTTTATCACCCTGCACGGCACGTGGAATCGCTCGCAGCGTGCGGGCTACAAGGTCGTCTACGTTCCGTTGGCGAACGGCAAGCCTTCCGGTCCGCCGAAGGATTTCCTGACCGGCTGGATGATCGCGCCGGGCAACAAGGACGTGTGGGGCCGTCCGGTCGGCGTGATCATGCTGCCCGATGGCAGCCTGCTCGTATCGGACGATGGCGGAAAGAAAATCTGGCGGGTCAGCTACCGTTCCTGAGTCCGTCGAGCACCGAGGGAAAACACTCGGGACAGATACCGTGGCTGAACTCGGCGTCCGAGTGCTCTGACAGATACCCTTCGAGCTGCTGCCAGTACTTATCGTCGACGCGAATCTTCTTGCAGTAGGAACACATCGGCAGCAGACCACGCAGCTGCTTCACGTTGGCCAGCGCCTGCTCGAGCTCGGCGAGCCGACGTGCCATGCTCTCCTGCAGCGCCACCATGCGCATGCCGACCTGCGCGCGCGCCCGCAGCTCCGCGGCCTTGAACGGTTTGATCACGTAATCGTCGGCGCCGGCGTCGAGCCCCGTGGTGATATCGGTCGTCTCTGACGCGCTTGTCACCATGAGGATATAGAGCGGCGGAAACGAGGGCAGCAGCCGGGCCGACTTGCACAGGTCGACGCCGTCGATGCCCGGCATCATGCGATCGAGAATCAGCACGGTGGATTGCGTGCGCTCCTGAATCAGCGACCACGCGCCTTGGCCGTCCTCGGCGACTGTCACGTCCGCACCGCATCCCGACAGTGCATGTGTTGCCAGTCGTCGGCTGATGGCGTCGTCATCGGCAATCAGAATCTGCATGGGGCTTCCTTCGTGCTGCCGCGGCGTATGCGCCGCGGCCGGTCGCGCCGAGCGGAGCAGGGAGCGTGCCGGGTGCGGCGCGGAAAACATCGCGGTTTTACGGAGGCTTGGAAGCGGCACCTGCTGCGAACGTGTGCGGTGTGCACGGATATGTGCACCGCGCGCACACGTCCGTAATTACCCCGGAAAGAATGATGGGAGCGGCATGTCGCGCATTGACCGCAGCCCCGGTCGCGCCGTAATCACATGCGGAATCGAATTCACCGCCATCGAAGCGGTGGCGATGTCGCCGTGAATGCCGCCCTGCACTTTGGAGTAGAGCCGTGGTGAGCCGTCGATGAGCACGGAGTCGAACGACTCCGGTGCGCCGAGGTACGCATCGAGCTGCAGATGGATTTTGACCTCGTCGCCGATGTAGCCGATCGCTTCCTGGCTAATGCCGGCAACGTAACCCGGGTCCACGGCGAGCAGCTCGCTATGCACCTCTTCTTCGGCCATCCATGGGCGGACCGTATCGGTGATGCGTGTGAGCGCCCAGCCCATGGCGTCGGCAATCATCGCGATCGATTCGGTGAACCCGACGTGCCGGACCGCTCCCAACGCAACCTGATGCTCGAATTGCTCCCGGGTAAGGCCGGCACCAATCTTCTGCTGAAATGGAAGCCGCCGCTGACGCGCGTCCTGCACGCGCCTCACCTCGATGCGGTTCACGTGTTCGCAGACCGAGGTCATCACAATCGGCAGCGCGTCCATTGCAAACCCGGGGTTGACGCCGGTGCCAAGGACGGCAACTTTTGCCTTGCGCGCCATCTCATCGATCCGCTTCGCCAGGCGGCGGTTGCGCGGAGCGGGATAGGACAGTTCTTCGGTCGTCGAGACGATCGGGATGCGCAGCTTGCACAGCGTCTCCAACTGCGGCATCACGCTCGTGAGCGATGAGGAAGTGCAATGCACGACGACGTCGGGCTTGGCCGACTTCGCGGCCTGCCGCGCGTCTTTCGAGACTTTGATGCGAAGCCTCTTACTCAGCTCGGCGATTTCGCCGACGTCGCGTCCGACTTTGTTCGGATCGATATCGACGGCAGCGACGATGCGGAAGCCCTTGCGCTCGGCGAGTTGGCGCGCAACGGCACAGCCAATAGGCCCGAGCCCGACGTGCATCACGCGGATAGTCATAAGCGATTCGTGATTTGCAGTTAGTGATTGGTGATTCACCCACGAATCACCAATCACAAACGCTTAATGTAACATTCGCGCGTGCGACCGCTGATTCTTTTCGCGGCTGGGCTCGTGATGCTGTGCACCGGTGTCGCAGAGAGCTCTCAAAAGTACGATCAACCCGTACCAGGAGCGCGCTCACCACGGAATGCCAGCTACGACATCGACGTGCGCCTCGAGCCTGGCGACCGGTCGCTGCACGGCACCGAGCGCATCCGTTGGCGCAACATCAGCGCGAATCCAACGAGTGAGCTGCAGTTCCATCTGTACTGGAATGCATGGCGCAACGGCGAATCCACCTGGCTGCGCGAGCGGCGTCTCGGCGGGAACACCGCCACGCCTCGCAGCGATGCGTGGGGATGGACCGACATCAGGCAGCTCCGCGTCCGCTGGGCCGACAATCGGATCGATGCGCTGACGCCGCGGTTGCATTTCATCGCGCCCGACGATGGCAACACGGCGGATCAGACCGTCGCCTCCGTGCCATTACCGCGATCCGTTGCGCCGAACGAAACCATCGACATCGACATCGAATGGTCGGCGAAGATTCCGCGGCCGTTCTCCCGCACCGGCTACATCGACCAGTACTACTTCTTCGGCCAGTGGTTCCCGAAGCTTGGGGTACTCGAGGATGCAGGGTGGAACACGCACCAGTTCCACTCTGGAACGGAGTTCTACTCCGACTACGGTGTTTACGACGTGCGCATGACGGTGCCGCACGGCTATGTCGTCGGTGCGTCAGGACGCCAAGTGAGCGTTGGCGACGGTCCGAACGGCAGCGCGATTCACCGATACCACGAGGAGGACATCCACGATTTCGCGTGGACCACGAGCCCGCATTTCCTCGTACGCACGCGCGCGTTCCAGCATTCGACGCTTCCCCACGTACAGATGCGGCTTCTGCTGCAGCCCGAGCATGCGGATCAGGAGGATCGGCATTTCGACTCCACGGTCGCGGCGCTGCAGAACTATGGCGAGTGGTTCGGCGCCTATCCGTACGACCACGTCACGGTCGTCGATCCTGCTTTTCAAAGCGCGAGCCGCGGCATGGAGTATCCGACGCTGTTCACCGCCGGCACACGGTGGATTGCGCCGCGCCGCGATATCGCGCTGGAGGAAGTGACGATTCACGAAGCCGGCCACCAATGGTGGTACGGCGTCGTCGGCAGCAACGAGTTCGAGCACGCGTGGATGGACGAAGGCATCAACCAGTTCTCGGAGGCGCGGGCCGATGATGTGGCGTTCGGCGCGAACAACTATCTGGTGCGCCGCTATTTCGGCGGATTTGTTCCTTGGGTCTTCAAGGACATCCGCGTGCAGCGCCATTGGGACGAGGGAATCAGCGGCTATCGCGTCCAGGCGGAATCCGATGCGGAGGCAACGCCATCGTTCCGCTATTGGCCGTCCACGGGCGGCAACATCACCTACTTCAAGACCGCGCTCTGGCTGCACACGCTGGAGAAGTGGTTTGGATGGTCGACCTTGCAGCGCGGCATGTCGGTCTATTTCGAACGCTGGAAGTTCCGCCATCCGCAGCCGGAAGACTTTTTCGCGGCAATCAGCGAGGCAGCGGGCCGCGACCTGACCCCCTTCTGGAATGAGGTGTACCGCGGCTCGAATACGTTTGACTACGGCGTGCAGCAGTTGACGAGCACTCCGGCCGGACCAGGCAAATTTCGCACGACCGTCGTGGCTCGCAGATTCGGCGAAGCAACCTTTCCGGTCGACGTCGTGACGACCTTCAGCGATGGAACAAAGAAGACTGAACGATGGGACGGCGTTGAGCGGCGAATCATCTACCGGTATGACTCGAAGGTGCGCGCACGATCGGTGCAAGTCGATCCCGATCGAGTGCTGATGCTTGATGTGAACTACACGAACAACAGCCGCACGCTGCAGCCGCGCGCAGGCGAAGCCAGCTTGAAATGGAGCCTCAAGTGGATGACGTGGCTGCAGGATGTCCTGCTGACGTATGCGTCCCTGGTTTGACGGCTGGCGACGTGTCTTCTCCGCGCCAGCGGCGATCGTCGGGGTCTTTATTCTGACCGTCGTGGCGGCGCTGCCGTTCGCACTCACGCTGCGCGATGTGTTGCAGGATCATTTCGGCGCCAGCCTCGCGGCGAACGAAGCGGCCGATTCGGTGAACTACGACTGGTGGCAGGAGTTCGCCGCACAGGCCGACGGCATCGGCACTACTTTCACGACCAGCGTGATCGGCTTTGCCACGACGCTCGACAGCATCAGCGGCCTGCTGGATCGCCGACAACTGATCACGCCAATCGCGGCAGCCGTCGCGTTTTACCTTGCCGCGTGGCTGTTCGTGTCCGGCGGCATTCTCGATCGCTACGCACGCGGCCGCGGCATCGGCGCGTACGGGTTCTTCGCCGCCTCAGGCACGTTCTTCCTCCGCTTCCTGCGCCTCGGACTGATAGCCGCACTCGTGTATTGGCTTCTCTTTACGCGCGTTCATGAATGGCTGTTTGACCGCTACACGAACGCGACGCGCGACCTGGCCATCGAGCGCACGGTCTTCTACTGGCGCCTGATGACGTATGCGATCTTCACCGCACTTCTCGCACTGACGACGGTCGTTTTCGATTACGCGAAGGTGCGGACGGTGGTCGAAGACCGGCGAAGCATGGCCGGCGCGCTCATCGCCGGCATCCGCTTCATGGTCCACCACCCGCGACGTGTTCTGGCGGTTTATCTGCTCAACACGCTCCTGTTCCTCATCGTCGTCGGTGTGTGGGCGTTGATTGCCCCCGGCGCTGGCGGGTCGGGGCTGTCGATGTGGATGGGGGTGTTCGCGGCGCAGTGTTATATCCTCGCGCGACTTGTCGTGAAGCTGCAGGTGATGGCGTCGGAGACGGCCGCGTTTCAGCAGTCGCTCGCCCATTGGGGTTATACGGCCGCGCCGATCAATGAGCAGCCGCTGCCACCCGTCCTTTCGGCCTCCGCATAATAAAAATCAACGGCAGCAGCATCAGGAATATTCCGCCGAGCAGGCGGAACAGCCATACGAACGAAACCATCGATGCCTGCTGCAGTAGAAATCCGTGCAGCGCCGCGTAGGCGCGTTCGGTTGCGGTGACCGCATCGACGCCGCGTGCCATGAAGGCGGCCTTCATCTGCGCGAGGACGGTCTGCGTCTGCGGGTCGTAGATGTTGATGTTCTCGCCCAGCCGCGCGGCGACCGTTTGACGCTGCCGCGTCAGCATTGTGCCCGTCACAGCGATGCCGACGCTTCCGCCAATATTCCTCATCAGGTTGAACAGGCTCGTCGCATTGCCCATCCGCTGCGGCGGTATCGCCTGCATCGTGGCCGTCGTCAGCGGAACAAACGTCAATGCCATGCCCGTTCCCTGAAGCAGCTGCGGCCAGAAGATGTCCCAGTAGCCGGCATTGAGGTTCAGCGACCCCAGCCAGATGAGCGTCAAACCGGCAACGGTGAAGCCGCAGGCGAGGAGCTTGCGTACGTCCACCTTGCTCGTGAGAAAGCCCACGATCGGCATGAAGACCAGAGATCCCATGCCGCGCGGCGCCATCGCGATACCAGCCTGCATCGATGGATAACCGAGCAGCGTCTGCAGCATGACCGGCAGCAGCACCATGCTTCCGTAGAGCACGAAGCCGAGCATCGTCATCATGAACACTCCGGTTGCGTAGCTGCGCTCCTTGAACACACGCAGGTCGATGATCGGGTGTTCGGTGGTCCACTCGTGGATGATGAGAATCAGCAAGGTGACGCCCGAAATGATCGAGAGCGTCAGGATCGCGGTGTTCGAGAACCAGTCGACTTCCTGACCTTTATCGAGCACGTACTGGAGCGCGCCGATTCCGACGACGAGCATGCCGATGCCCCAGTAGTCGATCCGTTCCGTCTCGCGCCGCAGGTACGGCGGATCGAAGACGAACATGTTCGTCATGATGATCGAGGCGATACCGACCGGCAGGTTGATGTAGAAAACCCAGCGCCAGCTGTAGCTGTCGGTCAGCCATCCACCAACCACGGGTCCGAGAATCGGTGCGACGACGATACCGAGGCCCCAGAAGCCCATCGCCTTGCCGCGCTCGTGCGGCTCGAACGATTCGAGCAGCACGGCCTGCGACAGCGGCTGCAGCGCGCCGCCGGTCGCGCCCTGCAGAATGCGGAAGAGGATCAACGCACCGAGGTTCGGCGCGATGCCGCAGAGAAACGACGACACCGTGAAGCCGGTGACCGACAGCATGAGCAGGCGCTTGCGGCCGAAGTTGGCCGCCAGCCAACCGGTCATGGGCAGGATGATCGCATTGGCGACGAGGTAGGACGTCAGCACCCACGTCGCTTCGTCGATCGTCGCCGACATCGTCGCTGCGATATGCGGCAGCGACACGTTCACAACCGTGGTGTCGAGCACCTCCATGAAAGTGCCGAACATCACCGCGATGGCGACGATCCACGGATTTACATGACGATGTTCAGCCACAACTAGCGAGTGTAGACCTTCGCGGTCACCGACATGCCTGGGCGCAGCAGCTGCTCGGCGTTCTGCTTCTGGTCAATCGCGATGCGCACGGGCACGCGCTGGACCACCTTCACGAAGTTGCCGGTGGCGTTCTCGGGAGGCAGCAGGCTGAAGCGCGATCCCGTCGCCGCCGCGAGGCTCTCCACGTGTCCTTTGAAGTCGCGGCCGCCGTAGGCATCGACCTCGACGATTGCGGGCTGGCCGGGACGCATGTTCTCGAGCTGCGTCTCCTTGAAGTTGGCGGTGACCCACACTTCCTCGAGGGGGATGATGGTCATCAACGGCTGACCGGGCGCGACGACCTGGCCAACTTCGACGGTCTTCTTGCTGACGATCCCCTTCATCGGCGCCTTGATCGTCGCGTACTGCAAGTTCAACTCTGCCTGCTGCACGGCGGCGCGCTGCTGCAGGACACGCGCATCGGCTGACGAGGCGCGTGCGCGCTGTGCCGCGACCTGTTCGGGCGCGGTCTGCGCCGTCTGCAGCTGCGCCGTTGCCTGCGCCGCGCCGGCGCGTGCCTGCATCAGCTGGCTCTCGGCGACCGCGATGCCGGCCTGCGTCTCGGCCACCTGCGCCTTGGCCGAGTCTGCGGCCGCCCGCGCCGCATCCGCCGCGGCGACGGCAGCGTCGTACTGCTGCTGCGCGATCTCGTCCTTCGCCAGCAGCATCTTGAAACGCTCGACGTCCTTGGCCGTCTTGGCGGCGTTGGCTTCCGCTTCACGCTGGCGCGCCTGCGCGGTCGCGAGCCGCGCGTTGGCGGCGTCGACTCCGCGTTGCGCGGCCTCGATTCCAGCCTGTGCTTGCTCCACACCGCCGCGCGCATTTGATACGTTGCTCGCCGTTGACGTCGATGTAATCGGGATGTTCACGCGCGCCGCGGACGCATCGGCCTCGGCCGTCGCCAGTTCCGCCTGCGCCTTCGCCAGCGCCACCTGGTAATCGCGCGGATCGATCACGGCAAGCACCGTACCCGCCTCGACCTGCTGATTGTCCTTCACCGCTACCTGCATGACCATTCCACCGACACGCGTCGCGATTGGCGTGACATGCGCGTCCACCTGCGCGTCGTCTGTGGTCTCGCGACCCGCAGTGGCCCAGAGCCAGACACCCGTTACGACAATGGCGATCAGCACGATGCCGATCCCGATGCGAATTCTCTTGTTCATGAACTGGCTTCGCTCTCTTCTACGGATTAGTGGCCGGCCCCAGAATGCGCTGCACGGCGGCTTCGGCATCGCCGAGCGATCGTGCGAGGACCGCCTTGGCGACGTCGTAGCCAAGCAGCGCGTCGATGTACTGTTCCTCGGCAGCCGTCACAGACTGCTGCGCCTGCACCACTTCAATGTTGTTGGCGACGCCGGCGGCAAAGCGATCCCGCGCCTGCGTCAATTCCTGGTTGGCGAGCTCGCGAGAACGCGTGGCGACCTGCGTTTGCTCGCCAGTAGCCTGCAGATCGAGAAACGCCGCGCGCACGTCGTAGTAGATCTGCGCGCGCATGTCGTCCGCCTCGGCACGACGCTGGCGCAGGTCGGCTTCGGCTTCGGCGATACGCCCCTGCGTGCGGCCGCCCTGGAAAATCGGAACGTTCACCGACCCACTCACCGAATAGGTGGCGACGGTGTCCGACGCCGTAAGACCGAGGGCGCCGTAATCCGCATTGACATGCACGGTGGGCAACAGCTCGCTTGCCGCGGCCGCGCGCGTTGCTTCGGCCGCTTTTACGCGCTCTTGCGCGGCGCGGTAATCGGGCCTCGACTTGTACGCCTGCTCGAGCGCCTGTTCGAGCGTCATGTCGGGCACCGGAACGTTCGGCAGTTGTGCGCTGAGTGTGAACGACTGCCCGACCGGTAGACCGATGACCCGCGCCAGCTGAAGGCGCGTCTTCTCGAAATCGTTCTGCGACGCGGTCACGCGCTGGCGGTCGGAGTTGAGGCGCACCTCGGCGCGTACGACGTCGATGCCGGCGATGATGCCGCTCTGCCTCAGATCCTGCGCCTGCTGATAGAGCGCCTGAGACGTCTGCAGCTGCGCCCGCGCGGACTGCGCGCGCGCGTCGGCGGCGAGCACTTCGAGGTAGGCATCGGCCGCGACGAGCACGACCAGGTCGCGCGCGCTGCGGTACGAAAACCGTGATGCCTCGAGGTTGTGGCTCTCGGCGCGCGTTTCGTTCGTGGCGCGCAAATCGAGCACCGACTGCGATACCAGCACGCGCGCATCGAAGTTGTTGAAGGGCCCGACGGCACGTGACAACCCGAACGCTGTCGGAGAGAAGCCGAACGCCTCGAGATTGATGCGCTGTCGCGTCTCGGCCACATGCGCGGTCACGTTCGGCAGCAGCTGGCTCAAGGCGATCCAGCGCGCGCCGCCGGCGTGTGAGACCGACTGTTCCGACAGCAGCACCCCGAGGTTGTACTCGAGTGCGCGATGAATGATGTCGGCAACGGTGAGCTGCACCGTTTCAGTCGTCGGCTGTCCCTGCGGCACCCCCCCGGCAAACGGGCTCCCGGGTGGCAGCTGCCGTCCCGAAACGGTGCTCTGCTGAGCGCCGGCCGGTGCAGCGACGGTGACGAAGGCTAGGAGGAAAAGGAAGCGGGTCGTGGAATGACGAGTCACAGTGCGGTCGCGCCTCAGTAAGACTAAGACGCGATCGTACCTCAGAGCGGTGCTAGGCCTGTAACCTGGCCTCGATTAGCGCGTCGCGGACCGCCGCGGGAAACGCGGTGTTCGGTACGACGGAGCCCGCGAGGATTTGCCGAAGCCGCGCGGCGTCAACCGACTCTTCCTGCAGCAGCTCTTCGGCCAGCGCCTTCACCGCGGGACGCTGCCGCTCGATGATCTGCCGCGCCGTTTCGTAGCCGCGCATCACCAGCGTGCGGATTTCCTCGTCCACGCGCCGCGCCGTCTCCTCGCTGAAGCCTGCCGCGCGCGAGTCGTTGTCGAACGCATTCGATGGACGTCGATAGTGAAGCGGTCCGAGCGGCGACATGCCCAGCTCGCACACCATCTTTCGCGCCAGCTCGGTGGCGCGCTCGATGTCGTTGCTCGCGCCGCTGGTCATCTGCCGCAAGAACAACTCCTCGGCCACACGGCCACCCATCAGGATCGCGATCTGCGTCTCGATGAACGGCTTGCTGTGCGTGTAGCGGTCCGCTTCCGGCAGCTGCATCGTCACGCCCAAGGCGCGACCGCGCGGGATGATCGTGACCTTGTGCAGCGGGTCTGCGTCTGGCAGCAATGCCGCCACCACAGCGTGTCCCGACTCGTGGTACGCGCACGTGATGCGCTCGCGCTCGCTCATGGCGACCGACTTGCGCTCCACACCCATCAGCACCTTGTCGCGTGCGGCGTCGAGGTCGGCGTTGCGGACGGTCTTACGGCCGCTGCGCGCCGCGATCAGCGCGGCTTCGTTCACCAGATTGGCGAGGTCGGCGCCGGAAAAGCCGGGCGTGCCGCGCGCGATGGAGCGCAGATCGACGTCTCCTTCGAGCGCCACCTTCCGCGCGTGCACGCGCAGGATCTGCTCGCGCCCCTTGATGTCGGGGTTGCCGACCATGACCTGGCGATCGAAGCGGCCCGGGCGCAGCAGTGCCGGATCGAGGATGTCGTGGCGGTTCGTCGCACCGATGACGATGACGCATTCGGACTGCATGAAGCCGTCCATCTCGACGAGCAGCTGGTTGAGCGTCTGTTCGCGCTCTTCATGGCTCAGAGAGTTGCCGCCGCGGTTGCGGCCGACCGCGTCGAGCTCGTCGATGAAGATGATGCACGCCTTGTGGCGGCGGGCTTCCTTGAACAGCTTGCGGATGCGCGCCGCGCCGACGCCCGCATACATCTCGACAAAGTCCGAGCCGCTCGCGGAAATGAACGGCACACCGGCTTCACCCGCCATCGAGCGCGCGAGCAGTGTCTTGCCCGTCCCCGGCGGACCGATCAGGAGGATGCCGCGCGGGATGCGGCCGCCGATGTCGGCAAAGCGCTGCGGCTCCTTGAGGAAGTCGACGATCTCGCGCACTTCATCCTTCGCCTCGTCGACGCCGGCGACGTCGGCAAAGGTCACCTTTACCTGCTGCGGATCGATCGTGCGCGCTTTCTCCAATGTCGGAACACGTCCGGTCACCGCGCGGAACAGCGCGAGACCGGCCAGCCCGAGCAGCAGCAGGCCGAACGCCATCGCGCCGTAGCCGCTCGCCGCATGACTCTCTTCGGCGGCCTTGACGTCGAACACGATCCCGCGTTGCGCGAGGTCGGTGACGAAGTTCGGATTCGCCGAGACGTAGCCCTGCGGCGCGGTTGTGACCAGATGTCCGCCATCAGCGACATCGAACTCGAGTGATTCCTGCAGTTGCGTGACGTGCTTGACGCGGCCGCCCTGCACGTCCTTCAGGAATTCGGAAAAGGCCACGCTGGTACGTAGCGGCTGCGCAGAGGGACGAAGGATATAAAAGGCGATGAGCGAAAAGGTGACGACGAGAACGCCCGCGACGATCCAGAAGAGTCGGGTGCGAGGAAGTTTTCCTCCGAACACAGTATTCCCTCTGCTGTGGAGCCAAAAGCAGCCGGGCATACCGGGTGCAACAGGCCCAATTGTTTGTGGAAGGCGCGCGGTGAAGGCGCGCTTGATGATTGTATCGGACGGTTGCAGGACTGTAAACAGTGGGACGTCAAGAAGTTAGAGAGCTCAGCCGGAAGGTGCGCATCGGCTGCTCGGGCTGGCAGTACAAACACTGGCGCGGGGATTTCTATCCGGCAGAGCTTCCGACGTCGCGCTGGTTTGCGCACTATGCGCTCACCTTCGATACCGTCGAGATTAACAACAGCTTCTACCGTCTCCCACCCCCGGAAACCTTCGCAAAGTGGCGTGAACAGGCGTCCACGAATTTCCTGTACGCCGTGAAAGCAAGCCGGTTTCTCACGCACATGAAGAAGCTCAAGGATCCGGAAGAGCCGCTCGCGCGCTTTTTCGACAACGCCCGCCAGCTCGGTCCGCGGCTCGGCCCGGTCCTCTATCAGTTACCGCCACGGTGGCCGTGCAACGTCGAGCGGTTCGAGATCTTTCTACGCGCCCTGCCGCGCGGCTACCGGCACACGGTCGAATTCCGCGACACGAGCTGGTACGACGAGCGTGTTTACGAGTTGATGCGCCGCTATGACGTCGCGCTCTGCCTGCACGACATGCAGGGTTCAGCGAGCGGCAAGATTACCGTCGGTCCGTTTGTTTACGTTCGATTCCACTTCGGCACCAAGAAGTACGGCGGCCGCTATCCAGACGAGCGTCTGGATCAGTGGGCCGACTGGCTCGCTGATCGTGCGCGCGAAGGACTGCACGTGTTCGCGTATTTCAACAACGACACGGGCGGTCACGCGCCTCGCGACGCCGTCAGACTGCGGCAGCGCATCTTCGAGCGGCTATATCCAGCTGTTACAATCGCAGCGGATGACGGCACCGGTCCTCGCACTCACACCGGAGATCGACGAGTTCCGGAAGGAGTTCGAGCGGCTCGCCGATGAAGCCGACCTGCTCGCATCGGGACTCACCGACGAGCAGTTCAACTGGAATCCCGCACCGCACGCGTGGTCGATCGGGCAATGCATCGATCATCTGAACGTCACCGCGCGCATGTATCTTCCGCAGCTTGATGAAGGGATCGCGAACGCGATCCGCCAGGGGGCGTACGCCGACGGACCGTTCAAGTACTGGTGGCTGGCGCGGATGTTCGTTCGAATGCTGGAGCCGCCGCCGCGCTTCCGCGCCAAGTCGCCAGCGGGATTTCAGCCTCCCGGCGGCCGCACGCGCCGCGAAATCATGGCAGCGTTCCGCGCTTACCAGGTGCAGTACGTCGATCGGCTGCGCCAGGCGAACGGACTCGATCTCGCGCACGCACGCGTCCGGTCGCCGCTGGCGGCATGGGTGCACATGCCGCTCGGAACCGGGTTCGCGGCGATGACCGCGCACGAACGCCGGCACCTGTGGCAGGCGAGACAGGTGACGCAAACGTCGGGGTTTCCGAGGTAAGTTCCAAGTTCCAACTTCTAACTTCTAACTTCCAACTTGCTAAGTGGCCGGCGTCACCCAGACGCGATGCATCAGTGCATTGCCGAGATTCGTCCAGAACAGCGTGTGCAACGCCACCATCACTACGAGCGCCAACGTCGCCCGCTTGTGTGAAGACGCCAGCAGCCAGCACGCAGCGAACAGTCCGGGAAACGCAGCCATCAACAGATCGAGATTGACAGGGGCGCCAGGTGGCCACCACGTGGCAAGGAAGATCAGTCCCGGCAACGCAAACGCGCCGCTCATCATCAAGGCTGCGCGCCGTGATTTGAACCACGCCAACACCAGCAGCGGCACGCCGGCAATCAGGCTGATGAGGCCAATCTCGGTCAGCCCCGCGGCCGAGAAGATCGGATAGGCAATGCGCTTGTCGATGATGATTTCGTCGAAGAGGCGGCGGAACCCGAAGCCCTGCACGGTGTTCTCGACAACGATGGAGATTCCCATCCCCACGACGTAGATAAACACCCATCCGAGGTACATCGCGACGCCGGCGGATGCGAATGCCAGCATCCGGACGAGCCGACGCGCGACCGGCGCCTCGGCAACGGCAAGCGACAGCGCGCCGCCGCCGAGGCCGAGCAAACCAAATCCGTGCAGCGCCGTGTGGAACCCCTGAAAGAGGCCCGCCGTCAACGTCGATGCTGTGACTCGAGTGTCCGATCCATGCCGTATCGCGAGCAACGGGACGACCGCAGCACTGAGCGCGAGGTACCCGAGCTCGTAATAGCCGAAGTACAGCAGCGCCAGGGGCGAGGCGACCGTCAGCGCAACGTATCGGCACACTCGCCGGGAGAAACGGTGCACCAGCGCAACCACCAGCAGCTCGATCACGAACAACGTCCCGGCGAGCCTCGAAAGCGTCGCGTAGGCACGCTGCGTGGAGTTGCCGGAGCCGGCGTACGCCCGATCGAGGCGCGTCATGATGAGATCCCCGAGGTACGAATGAAATCCCGTCGTGGGACCTGTCGCGATTGGAAAGCGCCGTTCGAATTTCGCGCGGTCGCTGATGTTATCCGCCGCGTCCGCCATGTACCCGCTGCCTTCGAATCGCAGCGGCGGCAGCGTCACCGTTAGCAAAGCCACAAGCGCGCCGATAAGCACGGACACAATCACCAACGCTCGCACCCGACGTCGCTGGGAGGCGGCGGCATAAACACCGGCCGTCCCAAGGCCAAGCACGATGATCGACTGGATGCGCGGAAAGTACGGCGCGGCCTCGAAGAAGATGATCCGGGCGGCGACAATCCAGCCGGCGACGTGGAGCGCCGCCACAGCGATGGCACACGCCAGAACCGCGTAGCCGATCGCGCGCGTCATCGCATGCGAACTTCAGCAGCGAGCTTCGCGACGTACGGCCGCATGATGGGCAAGGCGGCAAGCGGCGGCAGCAGGTTGCGTGTTGAGATCAACAGCCCCAGAGCCGCAGCCGACTCCGGGCGCACATACGCCCTCATCAGCACCACCAGCGCGACGTCGCGCGCGCCGAGCCCGGCGAACGAGAACGGAAGCTGACCTATCATCAGCGCCACCGCTGACAGACTGGCACTGACCGTGAACGGGATCCGGATCGACAGCGCAACCGTGAACATCCAGATCTGGATGACGTGAATGAGCCAGAGTAGCATCGACAGCAGAATGACACCGGCCCGGCGCCTGCCGAGCGATCGAAAGAGCCCGGGCCAGCCGTCGACGAGCGATTGCACGCGCTGCAGGCGTCCCATGTGGAGTCGCTCGACTACCGCGGCACCGAAGCGGGCGATTCTCGAGGAGGAAACCAGCAGTCCGCAGCCGAGGCCGAACAGCCCGAGCACGGGCCAGAGCGCCGACGGCACGCCGGCGACGACCGGGCGCGCCACGACCCAACCAAGCGCACACCAGGTAATCAGACCGGCAAGATCGCACAGCCGCTCGTAGACGACCACGGCGACCGAGACCCCCACAGGTGTCCGTTCCTTCGCCACGAAATAGCTCTTGATCAGGTCACCGGACTTCGCCGGCATGAACACGTTGGCGGCGGTTGCAACCAGCGTCAGCCGGAGTGCTTCGGCGACGCCCGCAACCGTCCCGCGCGGCGCTACCAGATAGAACCGGATTGCGCGCAGCACGGTAATCGGCACGATCATGGCGACCGACACGAGGAGCAGTCCCTTATCAACGCTGCGCAGCTCGCGGAAGATAAGGCGCGCATCGATGCTTCGGTAGAGCGCGGCCAGGATGATCGCACTCAGCGCCAGGCTGAGCAGGGTCGCGCCGCCCGGGCGCCGTCGCGAGGTCGGAGGCGCGGGGGCGGAGACCGGACGCGGCAATGCCTGTGTGTCTGTCTCAGGCACGCGCTGACTCGATAGCGGAGCGGTCACGCAGCCGCTCGATGGCGGCGCGAACGTCGCGCTGAATTGATCCGTGCGGTCGCGCGTAGGCTGCGTCGTAGCGCTGGAAGCGCGCGACCCACCCGTTCGAAAAAAACTCGGCCAGCGCGTCGGGCTGTAGGTCACGGATCGAGGCGACCGCGGGAGGCACGATGCCGTCGCGAACCAGACCGTACATATCGGTGCGCGTCTGCGGGTAGCGCCCGAGCTGCTTGATCGCGATCGACGGGACGCCGAGCTTCAACACCGCAAGGTGCACGCTGCTGTTTTCATCCGCAACCACCCAGTCGCATCGGCTGGCGATCTCCTCCAGCGTCGCGTCGCGCGGCGTTTCGACGATCGTCGACAGGTCGCGAATGTGATGCGATAGGCGCGGCGTCTCGATCATGCTCGGATGCCACCGAATCAGGATCTGCCGGGCGCGGAAATGCCGCCGGCAGTCGTCAATCACCCCGGCAAAGGTGTCCCACGACACCGCCTTCGGCGTAAAGAACCCAATCACCGGTTCGCGCCGGTCGAACTGTGTCGCATCGAGCGGCTTCGACTCGCCTTCGATACCAGCCAGCAGAACGTCGCCGCCAATCGGTCCGCGCCGCCGGCGCGCCTCGACCTCCGCTTCGCCGCCGAGAATCGACAGACTGAAGTCGAGCGGAGGCGTGAACGGTGTCGGATAGGCGTGCGAGATGAAGATTGTGGGGACCTCCAGCACTCGTGCTGCCGCGGTGAAACCGACTTCCTCGGGATTCGTATCGCTCGACACCACGATGGCGTCGGGGCGGTTCGAGCTAAGTATCGCCTTGCCGCGCGCATACCACGCAATTGCGCCTGCCGCGCGGCAGGCCACGAGAAAACCGTACCTGCGGTCGATGCGGCGCACGATGCGGAAGGCGCGGACAAACGATCGGCGCGCTGTAACCATCAACGTCACCGTCTGCAGCGCACGCGCGGGAAACGCGAGGAGGCGCGTATCGAGCAGCTCGCAACGACCGGGTTCGAGCCACGACGCCACGCGCGCCAGCTGCCGTCTCGCATTCACGTGTTTGCCGACGGCGAGCAGCGACGCGCGGCAGCGCGGACCGGGAATCGTCAGAAGAACGGCCAGACCGTATCCGGACACAAGCAAAGGCGAGGCGATGGTGTTCTTGAACGCTTCGTGAATCGAGAACACGAGCCGCACGAGCACATGCGATTCCTTCAGGTTTGCGAACAACGCCTGACGAACCGGATCGGAGTCGGCACGAATGATGATCCGGATCGCGCGCAGCAAGCCTGCGTTTACTTTCCCTTCGTGTCGGCGGTGGCGATGGTCAGAAACGCGATCAGATCGTCGCGCTCCGCTTTATCGGCGATTCCGGCAAAGGCCATCCGGTTACCCGGAATGAAGGCCTGCGGATCCGTAACGTAGTTGTCCAGCGTCGCAGCGTCCCACAGCACGTTGCTGCGCTTCATTGCCGTGGAGTAGCGGTAGTCCTCCAGCGATCCCGCCTTCCGGCCAATGATCCCTTTGAGAGAGGGACCGTCGTAATCGCCGGATCCGTCGAGCGAATGGCACGCGGCGCACTGTTCGAACACCGCTTTGCCCTTCTCGACGTCCGCCGCGCGAGCTGGAGTCAAGCTGACCGCGACAACACACGCGCACGCTGCCGCGACAAACCACGAACCGCGAACCTCCGCACCTCGAACCATCATCTACGTCATCAGCCCTGGCCGATTCCGGAACTTCGACTTGATCGCATCCGCTGTCCAGTAGGCGAGCGCCCCTACCGGACCGGTCGGGTTGTACGCGGAGTTGTGCGGAAACGCGCTGGCGCCGACGACGAACACGTTCGGCACATCCCAGGACTGCAGATACTTGTTCACCGCACTGTTGCCCGGCGACGTACCCATGATGGCGCCGCCGGTGTTGTGCGTGGACTGATACGGGACGATGTTGTAATCGCCGAGCGTCCCAGGACCTGACATGCTCGTCGGCTTCAGGCTGCGCCCAATCTCCGCCGCCTTCTGCGAGACGTAGCCGACCACCTTCTTGTCGTTCTCGAGGAAGTTGTAGGTGAGCCGCATCAGAGGCTGCCCGAACACGTTTTTATACGTGGGATCGAGGTCGTAGGCGTTGTACCGGTTCGGCATGTTGCTGGCCGTCACGCCGATAGTCATCGCGCGCAGGTACCACTTCGCCGTTGCTTTCTTCCACTCCGCACCCCAGCGCGGCGTGCCGGCGGGGACGGGCCGGTAGCCAATCGGCCGTCCGTTGCTCTGCCCGACGATGATCGTTGCCCCACCCAGAGCGCCCATGGCTGCGCGATCGAACTGATCGTTCGCGTGAAAATCATCGATCCCAATCCCGAACGCTCCGGTGGCCATGAACGGATTGAAGATCTTGTCTTCGAAGAAGAGCGTCACACTGCCGACGCCGCCGCTGCCCGGTTGATAGCAGTAGTTCCTGCCGACCACACCCTTCTGCGTCGTCGCGTCGTACGGCGTGCCGATGCCCGAGAGCAGCATCAAGTGAACGTTGTTGATGGCGTAGGCGCACAGCGCGACGATCGCCGCGGGCTGCTCGTATTCCTGCCCGGTCGAGATATCCGTATATGCGACGCCGACAGCCTTCTTCTTCGTCGAGTCGAGCATCACCTTCGTCACCCATGAATGGGGACGCAGCTCGAAGGTCGGCTGCGCCATCGCCTTTGGAATGACGGTGATGTGCGGACTGCCTTTAGCGTTGGCTTCGCATCCGAATCGTTCGCAATGCCCGCAGTAGACACACGCGCCCAGACGAGAGCCGTCAGGGTTCGTATAGGCGCGCGATGCGTTTGCGGACGGGCGCGGAAACGGGTGGTAGCCCATCTGCGCGGCCGCGTCGTTGAACAGCGCCTGCGAGTAGCTCGGCTCGAGAGGTGGCAGCGGATAGTCGCGGTCGCGCGGCTGCTCGAAGAAGTTGCCCCCGGGCTGCTTGGTGCCTTTCAGGTTGCCCGCTTTACCGCTGACGCCCGCCGTCCGCTCGAACTTGTCGTAATACGGCTCGAGCTCCGCATACGTCATCGGCCAGTCCTGAATCGGCATGTCGGTCGGGATAAATGACTTTCCGTAGCGCTGCTCGTAATAGGTGCGCGCCGCGTGATCGATGCCGCTCCACCGCCAGGTGACGCCGTTCCAGTGCACACCGGCGCCGCCGAGTCCTTCACCGGGCAGAAACGATCCGAGCTGCCGCATCGGCAGTGACGGTTCCGCTGGACTGTGGCGGAACGTCAGCGTATCGCGCGCCGGGTTCTGCATCAGCGTGTTGCGGACCGCGTATTTCAGCTCGTCGCGAATCTGCGGGATGGCGAAATCAGGATTCGTGCTGCGCAGGCCGCCTCTTTCGAGCGCAACGACCCGCATGCCGGCTTCGCTCAGCTCCTTTGCGAGGATGCCGCCCGTCCACCCGAGCCCGACGATGACGACGTCTACTTCCCTGAGCCGTGTCGGCATAAAAAGATGTCCTCTACAAATGACCCGGATGCCAATTTACGAAAGATCGAGGATGCTCTTCGGCTCGACGTCGTACTTCTTGTTGCGATACGTCTTGATGTGCTCGGAGTAGATGGCGATCACTCCGGGGAATCCGATCATCTTCCACGCGGCCTTATCACGGTTGCCGCCGTACATCGGATCGGCGAAGAACCCCTGCATGGCGGCGGCGAGAAGCAGGTTGAAGAACTCCTGGGCGGACACTGTGTCGAAGGTGACGCGACCCTGCTCCATGTCCTGCAGCACCTTGTTCTGCTGGTCGGACGTGAGGCGATCGAAATCCTTGTTGAACGTCTTTCGACAGTGGGCATTGCTGGCAGCGATACCCGCGCGGAAAAACTCGGCCGGCGTCAGCGGCGACTGATAGCCCTGCGTCGGAACACCTTTCTGCCACGGACCCTGCATGTAGGTACGGTCGCCGCTGCCCCAGGCACCTGCCAGCTGACGATCGATGAACACCGCGACGCCACAGTCGGTACCGCTCGGCGTCAACTCGTCAGCGGGAATGAATCGATCAACCGCCGCCTCGATGAATGCGGCTTCCGGCGCGGTCAGAAAAGCGTAGGCATGCGAAACAGGCGCAGCGGTCTTTGCCGCAGCGGTGGCAGGCGCCTGCGCTTCGACGGCCTCGCCGCCAACAGCAGCGGCGATACCGGTCGCACCTACGGTGCCGACGGTTTTCAGAAAATCGCGTCGATTATTTCGAGTCATTGTTCCCGGGCCCATTCTGCGGGGTCCGAAAGGACCCGGCCTACCTTGTAACCGCTTCGACGATGTGACGACACGAGATGCCATAGTGATCGATGAGCTGTTCGGGCGTGCCGCTGCGCGGAATCTCGCGTACGCACAACCGCTCGACGACGAAGCCGCTTTCCGCCACACACGCTGCCACCGCATCGCCAATACCACCGGCGGCGTAGTGATCCTCGACGGTGATGATGCGCCTGGTCTCGCGGGCGCAGCGCAGCAGCGAACGTGAGTCGATCGGCTGCAGCGAATAGAGGTCGATCACGCGGATGCTGATGCCAATCTTCTGCAGCTGGTCGTAGGCCTTGAGCGCCTCGACCACCGTGATGCCGCCGCCAATCACCGTCGCGGTGTCGTTCGCGCTCTCGCGCAGAATCTTCAGCCCGCCGATCGCGAACTTCTCGTCCGGACCGTAGATCACAGGGGTCTTCGGCCGCGACGTGCGCATGTAGGCGGGACCCGGATGATACGCCATCAGCTCGAGCAGCCGCTCTGTGCTCATCGCGTCGCACGGATAGAGCACGGTCATGTTCGGCTGCGCGCGCATCATCGCCAAGTCCTCGAGCGCCATTTGCGAGGGGCCGTCTTCGCCGATCGAGACGCCGGCGTGCGATCCCGCCACCTTGATGTTCAAGTTGCTGATGCACGCCATGCGGATGAAGTCATAGGCGCGCGACAGAAAGGCAGCAAACGTCGACGGGAACGGGATCGCGCCGCGCGCGGCCAGCCCCATCGCCGAACCGATCATCACCTGCTCGGCGATGAAGTTCTGGTAGAACCGGTCGCGATGCTTCTCCTCGAACTTCTCGCTGAACGTCGAGTTCTTCACGTCGCCGTCGAGCGCGACGATGCGATCGTCGCCGTCGCCGAGCTTGGCGAGCGCGGTGCCGTACGCTTCCCGCGTCGCCACGCTGTCGCCCATCTTGTAGGACGGAGTGCCGACGGTCCCTTTCGTCGCGGCTGCCGCCGGGCGGCTCGCATCGCGGCGCGTCCTCGGGCCATCCGGTAACGACGCCGGCTCGTCCTCGGGGAGGAGCTGCGCCTCCAGATCCTTCAACACGCCTTCGAGCTCGGCGCCTTTTTTGAACGCCTTGCCGTGCCACCCGCCCTTGCCTTCCGCCAGTGGAATCCCCTTGCCCTTCAGTGTCCTCGCCAGGATCATCGTCGGCTTGCCTTTCGTATGCCGCGCCTGCTCGTACGCGTCGAGCAATGCGGTGATGTCGTGGCCGTCGACGACGATGGCGTGCCAGCCGAAGGCGCGCCATTTGGCGGCGTACGCCTCCATGTCGTGGTTCCAGATCGACGGTCCGCTCTGGCCCAGACCGTTCACGTCGGTAATCCCGCACAACGAGTCGAGACGATCGTTGGCCGCTGATTCCGCCGCTTCCCACACCGATCCTTCTGCCGATTCGCCGTCGCCGAGGAGGACGTAGGTGCGGTATTCGGAACTGATGCGCCGGGCGTTGAGCGCGGTACCGATCGCGGCGCAGATCCCCTGGCCAAGAGATCCAGTGGCAACGTCAACGAACGCGAGGCGCGGAGTCGGATGACCTTCGAGGTCCGAGTCAAGGCGCCGCAGCGTCAGCAGGTCCTCGCGCTTGAGCAGGCCAACTTCGGCCCATGCGGCATACAGAACCGGCGCGGCGTGTCCCTTCGACAGCACGAACCGATCGTTGTCCGGATTCTGCGGCTGACGCGGGTCGTAGCGCATTTCGGAGAAGAACAACGTGGCGACAATCTCCGCGGCGGACGCGCAGGAGGTCGGATGACCGCTGCCCGCT
The DNA here is from genome assembly GCA_035492455.1 of Vicinamibacterales bacterium. GTDB lineage: Bacteria > Acidobacteriota > Vicinamibacteria > Vicinamibacterales > UBA2999 > Gp6-AA40. The sequence goes on from DATJJE010000005.1 coordinate 95,917, forward strand.
TCGCTCGTGGCGAGCACAGAGTCGATGCGCAGCCGCGTGGCGACGTTCTTCAACGCGGCGACGCGTGATGACGTTTGCACAGGGGACAAAATGCCTCCGAGGGTGATGATTATAATCACGCGATGCTCGCGCTGCGGTACGTCTACGTTCTCGCGCTGGTTGTGTGGCTCGGCGGCATGCTCATCCTCGGCGCCGTGGTCGCGCCTGCCACCTTCGAAGTTCTTCAGACGCAGGCCGGATCACAGGGGCGTGAGCTTGCCGGCGCCGTGTTTGGCACCGCGCTCGCCAGGTTTCATTACGTGGCGTACGGCGCGGGCGCGGTGCTGCTGCTGACGCTCGGCGCCATGCGGGTGCTTGGGCCGCGTCCCGCGCACAGCGGCCTCCGCGCCGTCATTGTTGCCGTCATGCTCGCCGTCGCGGTGTATTCCGGCGCGGTGGTGCTGCGGCAGATTGACGCCGTGCAAGCCGCCGCGGGCGGCTTGCCCTCACGACTGCCTGATGGCGACGAACGGCGTGTCCGCTTCGACGCGCTGCATCTGCTTTCGACGCGGCTGATGATGCTGAATATCGCGGGCGCCCTCGTACTTTTGTATTGGGAAGCTCGCGAATAAGTGGCCAAACATCGCATCACGCTCATTGCGGGCGACGGCATCGGCCCGGAAATCACCAGCGCGGTCGTCAACATTGTGGAAACCGCGGGACTCGACGTCGAGTGGGAACCGCGCCTCGCCGGGGCATCGGCCATCGAGAAACATGGATCGACGCTGCCGAACGAGTTGCTCGATTCGATTGTTCGAAACAAGGTTGCACTGAAGGGACCGCTGACTACACCGGTCGGCGGCGGATTCCCCAGCGTGAACGTCGGCTTGCGCAAGACGCTGGAGTTGTTCGCAAACCTGCGGCCGGTGTGGAATCTTCCTGCGGTCCCTTCGCGCTACGAACATGTCGACCTCGTCATCGTGCGCGAGAACACCGAGGATCTGTACTCAGGTCTGGAACATGAAGTCGTTCCGGGCGTCATCGAGAGCCTGAAGATCATCACGCTCGAGGCATCGACACGCATCGCGGAGTTCGCGTTCGACTACGCGCGCCGACACGGTCGCAAGCGCGTCACGGCCGTGCACAAGGCGAACATCATGAAGATGAGCGACGGCTTGTTCCTGAAATGCGTGCAGAGCGTCGCTGCGAACTATCCCGACATCACACAGGACGAGCGCATCGTCGATGCAGCGTGCATGCATCTGGTGATGAGACCGGAGCAGTTCGATGTGCTGCTGCTGCCGAATCTGTACGGCGACATCATTTCGGATTTATGTGCAGGCCTCGTCGGCGGCCTGGGCGTCGTGCCGGCGGCGAACCTTGGCACGAACGTCGGGGTGTTCGAGGCCGTGCACGGCAGCGCTCCCGACATCGCGGGCCAGAACGTAGCCAATCCGATGGCGCTGCTGCTGTCAGCCGTGCTGATGCTGCGGCACATTGGCGAAGCACCGATGGCCGAGCGGATTATGAAGGCGCTGACGGTGGTGCTGTCGGAGGATCACATTCGAACACGCGACCTCGGCGGCACGGCGAACACCACTGAATTCGCCGCCGCGATCTGCAGAAGGCTCGTCGCCTGAGACATTCGTGGCGGCGATGGTATAGTCGCCGTTGGCACGATGGTCGACGAGATCACCCAGGCGGTTCTATCGCGCGACGACATCGCACGCTACCTGCAGGACGGCGACGGCGGTCACGCCGCACGCGAACGCATTCATGCCTACCTGGAAGAGCTCCGAACGACACAGCGGTACTCCATCTACCGCGCGCTGAAGCATCCGCTCTATCCGATCCTGCGCAAGATCGAGCGCATCGGCGAAAATGTCGACAACGTGAAAGCCGCAGCGCGCGTAGGTCGGATTGTCTACGCCTCGAACCATAAGAGCCATACCGACTATCTGGCCGAGCCGCTGGTGCTCGACGACAACGGCGTCCGGCCGCCGATCATCGCCGCGGGAATCAATCTGTTCGGTGGCCCGCTGGGACTGCTGCACCGGCACGTCACCGGCGCGATGCCCGTACGCCGCAATACGAAAGATCCGATTTATCTCGTCACGCTGAAGGCATATGTAGCGGAGCTTCTGCGACGTCATGACCTGTTCTTCTACCCCGAAGGCGGACGCAGCTACAGCGGGGAGATGAAGAGTCCGAAGACGGGTCTGCTGCACGCAACGCTGCAGGCAGACCTGACCCGCATCTCCATCATTCCGACGGCGATCGCCTACGACGTGGTGCTCGAGGATCATGTGCTCGCGCGCCAGCGCGTCAAGCGGACGCAAAAGCCATTCAGCCGCGAGCTGGCGGAGATGGTGCGCTACGCGGTCGGCTACCGTTCTCGCGCCATTGTCACCTTCGGCAAACCGCTGTCGCTGGAAGGGATCGATCCGACGTCGCGCCGCGAAGTGCTCGACCTGGCGCACACGATCATGGCGGCGATCGGACGGCTGCAGAAGGTGCTGCCGACCGCTGTCGTCGCCAACGCCATGCGCCCGTCGATTACGCGCCGCGATCTCGAATCGCGCGCCGACGCGGTGATCGACACACTTCGTTCGGCAGGCGCCAACCTCGGCGTGCAGTCGGGCGCCGACGCCGTCGCGGAGGCGATCGAGCCGCTTGAATCGCGCGGCATCATCGTGGTCGATCACGGTCGTATCCGCGTACGCGATCGCAACGTCCTGCGGTATTACGCGCGGACGCTCGAGCACCTGCTGGCCTCGCCCTCCCGTCGAACGCACTGAACCCCGATGTACGCCGGCGCCAAAGCCGCCTTTTACGCGCTGTCGCGCAGCGTGACGCTCAAGCGTCTTGCGTCGAAGTACGGCATGCGCTCGCGCGACAGCTTCGCGCGCCGCTTCATCGCGGGCGAAACGGTCGAAGAAGCTATCGAAGTGTCCCGCGACGTGCAGTCACAGGGCCTTCACCTCACCCTTGATTATCTCGGCGAGAGCGTCCGCACCTCCGAGGAGGCACAAGCCGCAACGCGCGAATATGTCCACCTCCTCGATGCGATCGTCGCCTCGGGCATCGAGCGGAATATCTCGCTGAAACTGACGCAGCTTGGCGCCGGTGTCGACCGCGCGACGTGCGTGGACAATTTGCGGCGCATCCTCGAACCGGCGGGCCGTCACGGCTTCTTCGTGCGCATCGACATGGAGAACTCGCCGTGGACACAGTTGACCCTCGACATCGTCGAGACTCTCTGGCAGCAGGAATACCGGAACATCGGCATCGCCCTGCAGGCGGCCCTGTACCGAACCGAGCAGGACGTGCGGCGTATGAACCAGATTGGTGCACGCGTGCGGCTGGTGAAAGGCGCGTATAAGGAGCCGGAAAGCGTTGCTTACCAGAAGAAATCTGACGTGGACCAGTCTTTCCTGCGCCTGATGAAGGTACTTCTGGATTCTGGCGTGTACCCCGCCGTTGCGACTCACGACCCGTTGATGATCGCCGCGACCCGCACCTACGCCACCGAGCGGGGACTTGCCAGCGACCGATTCGAGTTCCAAATGCTGTATGGAATTCGACGCGACCTGCAGGCGTCGCTTGTCGCGGAAGGCTACACAATGCGGCTGTACATCCCCTTCGGCAGGGAATGGTTCCCGTATTTCATGCGTCGACTAGGCGAAAGACCCGCGAATCTCGGCTTTGTCGTACGCGGAATCCTGGTCGAAAAGTAAGGCGGCGGTGATCAGTAGGTAACGCCGTTCACACATCAGACAGCGCCAGATGAGATCCCATCACTTGTTGTGATTTCTTTGATGGACAAATAGACAGACGCCGCGTTCGAATCCACACCTCGCAGCGTTAATCCTTTTGAAACCAAGTGCTTACAATTCTCACCACAAGCGTGGCACTTCGTTTGAAATGTCGGGCTCACCGTAAGGCGCAGGTGCCCGGCAACCGGAGCCAGGTCAGCAGGCGTCATATCGGTTGGGTACCTTTGAAAGGGGTTTCGGGGCAATGGTTACCGACAAGGTTCGGCAGTTTCTCTGCGGTCTCCACGGGCACGATGCGTTGCTGCATTTCGAGCGCGGTCGTATGTCCCTCCAGTGCACCTCGTGCGGCTACGAGACGCCCGGATGGGACCTGCGTACGGCCGAACAGGCTCCGGCACAGGCTGTTGAATTCGATTCACAGCGCATGCTGCGCATCCCGTTCGCGCGGCAGCGTCACGTCGCCTGACGGCTTGAACGGTTCGCGGGTTCGTGGATTCGTGGGTTCGCGTTCGCCAGGCCTCGAGGTTCAGCTGATAAGGACCTGAGCACCAGCGAACAGCGAACCAACGAACCGACGAACCCCGAATCAACCATTCATCGCAAGGCCGGACGTTCGTCCGGCCTTTTCTTTTGGATAATTCAGTTCGTGAACCAACTCGAGCTGGTGCGCCGACTCGCCAACGCGACCGCTGCTGAGGGCGGGCGCGCGCTCGTCGTCGGCGGATGGGTGCGCGATCGCCTTCGCGGCGAGCCGTCGAAGGACATCGACATCGAAGTATTCGGCATCACGCAGGATCGGCTTCCCTCGCTGCTGGCTCCGCTCGGTCGTGTCGAGGCGGTCGGGCAAAGCTTTCCCGTTTACAAGCTCGTTCCACCCGACGATAGCGGCGGCGAGGTCGACGTCGCGCTGCCGCGGCGCGAATCGAAGCGCGGCCGTGGCCACAAAGGGTTCGAAGTCTACGGCGACCCGTCGATGTCGATCGAGGAAGCGGCGCGCCGGCGCGACTTCACCATCAATGCGATCTCCTGGGATCCGTTGGCCGACGCCTATGTCGATCCTCTTGACGGGCGTGGCGATTTGGGCCGCGGCGTCCTGCGTGCCGTGGATGTGAATACATTTGCGGATGACAGCCTGCGCGTCCTGCGCGCCGTGCAATTCGCCGCGCGCTTCGAATTCAAGCTGGACAAACGAACCGCCGAGATTTGCCGTGATCTTCCGCTCGATGATCTTCCGGCGGAGCGTATCTGGGGTGAAATCGAGAAGCTATTGCTGCGGGCGCAGCGACCGTCCATAGGCTTCCGGCTCGCCCTCGACCTCGGCATCGTGCGTCAGGCGCTGCCCGAGATGCTGCCGCTCGTCGGGTGCGAGCAGGAACCGGAGTGGCATCCAGAAGGCGACGTCTGGACGCACACGCTGATGGTCATCGACACCGCGCGCGCGTTGAACGACGATCTCGATCGCCCGCGGATGATCACCGTGATGCTCGGGGCGGTCTGCCACGACCTCGGCAAACCGCCGACGACGGCGTTGATCGACGGACGAATTCGCTCACTCGATCACGAACAGGCTGGCGTCGAGCCGACGCTCTCGCTGCTCGATCGCCTGAACATTCACACCATCGACGGTTTCGACGTCCGCGCACAGGTCGTCGGGCTCGTTGCGCATCACCTCAAGCCGGGCGCCTTTCGCAAAGCCTCCAACGTCGGCGATGGCGCTTTCCGCCGGTTGGCGCAGAAGGTGGACCTGGAGCTGCTCGCGCGTCTGGCCCGAGCGGACTGTCTTGGCCGCACCGGCACCTTTGACTGCTCGGCGATGGACTGGTTCATCGAGCGGGCGCGAATGCTGGGCGTCGAACATAGGCCTCCCGCGCCGCTTCTGCTCGGCCGTCATCTGCTCGCGCTCGGCCTTTCGCCGGGGCCTCGTATCGGAGAAATTCTGAAACAGGTTTACGAGAAGCAGCTGGACGGCGAGATCACATCAGTCGATGCGGGAATCGAAGAGGCGAAGCGGCTGATCGTGTGATGTATCGCGCGTAATCCTCGGGCGCAACGTTGCCTCCCGAAATGATTGCAACCGTTCCGGCGGGCGCCGTGCCATCGCGCAGCACCGCCGCGACGGTCACCGCCCCGCTTGGCTCCGCGACGACATTGGCGTTGTCGAACAACCATTTGATGGCGTCTTCGATTTCGTTCTCGGTGACAGTGATCAGGTCGTCAACCAGCGCCTGTACGTGCGCGAACGTCAGATCCCCTGGACGGATCGACAGCAGACCGTCGGCAATGCTCGAGGTTTTGGACAGCGTCACCGGATGCCCTGCGGCTCGTGATGCTGTCATCTTCGGAGCGCCCTCGGGTTCAACGCCGATGACGCGCGCCTCGGGCCGGTGCGTCTTCACGGCGACGGCGACGCCGGATACCAGCCCCCCACCACCCATCGGCACGTAGACCGCGCGCAAGCCCGCACACTGCTCGACCACCTCGAGTCCGCATGTTCCCTGTCCCGCGATAATCCACGGGTGATCGAACGGCGGCACCATTGTCAGACCGCGCGCGGCGGCCTCGGCTTCCGCCCGTGCCTTGCGATCGAGTACCGTCGTTCCCGCAAACAGGACTTCGGCGCCGAGACGCTCTGCGCCGGCCACCTTCACGCGCGGCGCGGTTTCGGGCATGACGACGACCGCGCGAATGCCGAGCAGTTGCGCGGCGAGCGCCATGGCCTGACCGTGATTGCCCGACGAGTAGGTGATGACACCGGCCGCGCGAGCCTCGGGCGGCAGCTGCGCCATCATGTTGTATGCGCCGCGGATCTTGAAGGCACCCGCGGGCTGCATGTTCTCGCATTTGATCGCGAACGCCGGCTGGCCCGCGACGCCGCCGACGTCGATGAGGGGGGTGCGGCGGACAACGCCGGCGATGCGCGCCGCAGCCGCACGGATGTCGTCAATTGAAACGAGGGTCGTCACGGCGGGTGTCACGGGATCTCGTAGAGGCCGGCCTTCACATGTCGTGGAGGCCGACCTTCTCGCGGGCCTTAGTATAGTTGCGTCATGGCGCGCTACACGTTGGTCTACGGCGTACGACTCGTTCCCGAGGGAAAACTTACCGGCGCGGATGACGGACGCATCAAACTCAAGGGTGGCGACGAAGCGTCGGTGACGCTTCATACGATTGACGGAACAATTCCACAGCTCCGCCGCGCGCTCGACCGCAGTCTCGACGCCTTTTTCGAGCTTTTGCCCGGAGCGGCGGACGAAGATCGGGACGAGAACTAGGAACCCGCTTTGCAGGTCGGCCTTTTGTGGCCGACTCGTCCGTACCGACTGCGCCCGAAAAGGACCGGGTGCAGGTCTCGCAAGGTGCTCCACTCCGCGAATTGAACGATCGTCTCGTCGGCGAGTTGATCGACGCCGTCAAGAGTGTGCTCCGCAAGGAGCAGTCCGATCGTCTTCGCGACGTTTACCTCATCGGCGACATCGAGAAAGACACCGCGCGCGGTGTCATCGAACGTCTGCGAGAACTCGCCAACGACAGCAATCGGCCGATGACGCTCTACATCAACAGCGCGGGCGGCAACGTCACCGATGGTTTGGCGATCCACGACGCCGTTCGGGAAATCGTCAGCCGCGGAATCGAAGTGACGATCGTCGTGCAGGGGATGGCCTATTCGATGGGATCAGTCGTGCTGCAGGCGGCCAGCGACGGTCGCCGGCTGTCGTACCCGCATTCGTGGATCATGATTCACGAGCCGGCAAAGTGGGCGGGCTGGCAATCAACGTCGGCCGCGGCGCAGCATCTGGATCGGCTCAAGCAGATGCAGTCGCAGATTTATCAGATCCTCGCGGCGCGGTCAGGCAAACCGCTGCAGAAAATCATCCGTGACACGAAGAGGACGGATTTCTACCTCGACGCACCGAAGGCGCTCGAGTACGGCTTGATTGACGGGATTATCGAGGGTGCGGTGGCTACGCAGCCTCGCGCCTCGTCCTGAACTCCTCCAGCAGCCGCGCGACGTTTCCCGACACCGAGTGCAGCGTAGGCGACCAGCCGAGCGCACGCGCGCGGGGACTGCGCACCCGCTGGTCGAGCGCCAGCGCATCCGCGTACGGTCCCATCTTGGCTCGCGCTTCGGTCAGCGGCACGTGACGGACGTCCGGTCGCATGCGTGCGTGCGTTGCGATGGATTCGACGATATCGCCGACGCTTTCGTCGGCTTCGTCATTGGCATGGAAAACGCCGCAGGCTTCGGGGTTCGTCGCCACGCGCAGGTAGGCGTCTGCCAGGTCCCTGGCGTAGACGCACGGCCAGTGATTCTTTCCTTCGCCAATGACGCGAACCAGGCCATTCGCGGCGTCTTTCAGCAGATCCGCGATGATGCCGCGGGTCCCGCCGTACACGATGCCGGGACGCACGACAACCGTTCTGAGGCCTCGTGAACGGCCGACTTCGAGCACTTCGCGTTCGTGTTCGGGGCGCCACCCCACAAACGGCGTCGGGTTGATCGGCGCATCTTCGGTAACGGGCGCGGGCGTCTCGCCAAGCACCCACACATCGGACGTGTAGATGAACGCCGCGCCACGACCGGAAGCCGCGCGACTGCTGGCGACGGCGAGAAACGTATCCACCGCCAGGCGATCGATCTTGTCGCGCCGCGCCGATGCATCCAGCGCGGTGTGCACGACGACGTCGCACCGCTCGGCCTCCATCGCATACGACGCCGCGTTGGCAAGATCTCCGATGACCGGGTGCACACCGCGTCGCGCGATCGACTCCGCCTTCGCTGGATCGCGTACGAGTGCCGTAATGTCATGGCCGCCTCGGAGAAAACTCTCGAGGGCCGCTGAACCAATGTGGCCAGTAGCTCCGGTGAGGAAGACGTGCATTGTGGGCGGCCTATTCTAATCGGAATCGCGACGCCTCAGCATTGGTGATTTGACCAACTGTCTTCTTCAGTACAGTTGCGCGAATGTACCCGCGCGAAACGACGGACGTACTGGAAACGCATCGTTTCGATATCCGTGCACTCGAGCGATATCTGCGCGGCCGAATCAACGGTGTTGAGCCGCCATTCATCGTGCGGCAGTTTCGCGGCGGTCAATCGAATCCGACCTACTACGTCCATTGCAGCGCCGACCTTTTTGCCTCGCCGAAGCTGCGACGCAGCGAGGGCGGGGCGGGACCGCGGTTGGTGCTGCGACGCAAACCGCCGGGGCATCTGCTTCCATCCGCGCATGCGATCGAGCGCGAATATCAGGTGATGACTGCGCTGCGCGACAGCGGCGTCCCGGTCCCGAAGACGTACTTGCTGTGCGAAGATGCAAGCGTCATCGGCACGCCGTTCTTCGTGATGGAGTACGTCGACGGTTATCCGATGATGGATGCCGGCCTTCCCGATCGATCTGTAGAGGACCGCCGCGCGATCTATGCGTCGATGATCGAAGTGCTCGCGCGGCTGCACCGCGTCGATTGGCGCGCCGTAGGTGCCGACTACGGCAAGCCGGGCAATTACGTGGCGCGCCAAGTGCATCGCTGGACGGCGCAGTACCGCGCGTCCGAAACGGAGCGGATAGATGCGATGGAGCGCCTGATCGAATGGCTGCCTGCGCATGTTCCCGCCGATGAAGATGCGGCCATCGTGCACGGCGATTACCGGCCGGGAAACGTACTGCTGCACCGCAGCGAACCGCGTGTCGCTGCTGTCATTGACTGGGAGCTCTCGACGATCGGACACCCCCTCGTCGATCTCGGCCACCATGCGTTGCTGTTCCGCACCGGTCCCGAAGATTTCGGCGCATTCGGCGAAGGAATGCGGCCGGACGGAGTGCCGAGCGAGGAAGAGCATCTGGCAACTTACTGCCGCATAACTGGCCGTACAGCGCTGCCAGACTGGGATTTCTACGTGGCCTTTGCGATGTTCCGCTTCGCCGCAATTTTCCAGGGCATCATGGGACGGGTCGTTGCTGGGACGGCCAACGATCCCGAAGCGCCGAGGGTAGGCGCCCGCGCCAGACCGCTCGCCGAGCGCGCGTGCGCGCTGCTCAATTTGTGATCGGTGATTTGTGATTTCACATCGCGAATCACGAATCGAAAATCACAAGTACTTGCGGAGTTCCAGGCGAGCGATGTGGCGGCGGTGGACCTCGTCTGGGCCGTCGAGAATCCGCATGGTCCGCGCCGTCGCAGCGAGATAGGCGAGCGGAAATATGTCGCTCACGCCGGCGGCGCCGTGGACCTGGATGGCCCAATCGAGCACGCGATTGGTCATGTCGGGAACGGCGACCTTGATCTCGGCGATCGCCTGCTGCGCGGCCTTGTTGCCGACCGTATCCATCAGCCACGCCGCGTGCAGCACCAACAGCCGTGCTCGATCGATCTCGATGCGCGCCTGCGCGATACGCTCCTGCGTGACATCGTTGTCGCTCAGCCGCGCACCGAACGCGACGCGCGCGCGCGAGCGACGGCACATCAGCTCGAGTGCGCGCTCGGCGACCCCAATCTGCCGCATGCAGTGATGGATGCGGCCCGGCCCGAGACGCCCCTGCGCGATTTCAAACCCGCGTCCCTCGCCCAGCAGTAGATTCGACGCAGGCACCCGCACGTTATCGAACAACACCTCGCCGTGACCGTGGGGTGCATCGTCATAGCCGAACACGTCGAGCATACGCACCAGCGTCACGCCCGGTGCGTCGCGCGGCACGAGAATCATCGACTGCTGCTTGTGTCGATCCGGATTGGCCGGATCGGTTTTGCCCATGAAGATGAGGACCTTGCAGCGCGGATCGCCGATGCCCGACGTCCACCACTTGCGGCCGTTGATGACATAGTCGTCGCCGGCGCGAACGATTGATGCCTGGATGTTCGTCGCATCAGATGACGCGACATCGGGCTCGGTCATCGCAAACGCCGAACGGATTGTGCCTGCGAGCAGCGGCTCGAGCCACTGCTTCTTCTGCTCTTCGGTGCCGTAGCGTGCCAGCACCTCCATGTTGCCGGTGTCAGGAAACGAGCAGTTGAAGACTTCGGGAGCGATGGGCGATCGCCCCATCACCTCACATAACGGCGCGTAGTCGAGATTGGACAGCAGGAACAGGTTCCATAGTCCCGCGCCTTTTGCTTTGACTTTCAGATCCTCCATCACCGGAGGAATCATCCAGCGCGTCGGAGCGGACTCGAGCTGCTGCCGGTACACCGATTCGGCAGGCAGAACGTGGGTGTCCATGAACGCTCGAAGGCGCTCGAGATATTCCAGCGTACGCGTGCTCAGCGCGAATTCCACTGATACCTGATACCTCAGATGTCCCAGATGCGCTCGCGATCGTAGAACGTGATCTCGCCGTCCTCGCTTACCTTCAGCACAGGACCGAACTTGCCCGCGGCCATTGCGGCTGTTGTGCGCGCGCCTTCGATGTAGCCGCCTTGCGACAGTTCGTCGGACGCCGGATGCCGGAGAATGGCGCCGGCCGCGAGCAGCCGCCCTGCACGATCCACCACAATCGCGCCATCGAGCGAAGCAAGCGTCGAGAGCACGCTCGGATCCAGGTCGGTCACCGTTCTTCCTTCGAGCACGTGCAGGACCTCGCGCCGCGAAACGGTGCCCGTGCCCGGCAGGTCGAGGGGAGCGGCGATGTCGAGCCGATCCGCCGGCGCAACAAGCTGCGGCGCGGCTTCGTCCGGGTCGCGCAGCACCACGAATAATGCGCCCTCGCGCGCGTCGGCCAGGTCCAGCGCGACTTGAAACAGCCTGAGCGCGAGCGATGGGTTCATGACGGCCTCAGCCCACAGCTCGTACTTCGCCTTCAGGTCGAGCAGATGCCACGCGGCGCTGTGAAACGAGAAGACTTCCGCGCCTTCCGCAAACACTTTGATGTCACGCGACGGACTCAACACCACACAGACGCTGCGCTGCTCGAATGTCGCGCGGGCGTGCGGCTGATACGCGTTCGCGCCCGGCACGTCGAGAAGCTTGTCCGGACAAAGCTGGCGGCTCCAGCGGTCGACGTCGATGACATCGAGAAGACGCCCGTCCGCATCCGCGAGAAACACGGTACGCACGCCGTCAGCAAGACGATAGAAGCTCTTGATCGACGTCAACGCGTGCATGTAGGACGGCGGATGCTCGCGCCCGGTCGCCAGCTCCGGACGGCACGGATCGAAATCGCCGCCAAGCAGCAGCACGCCGGTCGAGATCGGCCGATTCTCGTAGCTGGACAACGCGGCGACTCGCAGCATCTCGATGAGCGACGCAATGCGATCGACACTACCCGCTCCCGTCGTCGTGTACGGCCGCTCGTCGAAGAACGCCCCGACATAACGATCCTCAATCGGCCCGCGGAACATCTCACCGCGCTCCGCCGCGAGCTCCGGATTCAGAATGGCGCGGTATCGCGCCCCGATCACGGCAACGATGGCGCGCGCCATCCGGATTTGATGCGGCGTGAACGGGCTGCGACCGGGCATCCGCAACGTGTAGCCGGTGCCGCCCCATGTGATTCGCATGACGGACGGATCGGTGATCGAGTCGATCGCCAGCGGCCGATCTGAAACGACCGCCGAACCGGGCTCGATCTCGAGCGACGCGCGGCGGAAGAATTGCCGCAGCGCCGCCTGAAGAACCCCTTCGTAGAGGGCGCTGAGCGCGAACGCGGGAGGAACGGACATGCCCAGTAGCCATCATAATGCTGCGGTGCGCCGCGACACGCTGGTCGACTTCTTCCGCGATCTGATCACTATCCGCGGCGAGTTTCTGGTCTACGACGACGGGTATAAGCGACGCGGGTACAGCTACGAAGCGGTGGGAGGCGCGGCGCGCGGGTTTGCGGCGCGACTGAAGGCCGCTGGTCTGAACAAAGACGACAAGGTGGTCTTCTGGGGCGAGAACCGTCCCGAGTGGATCGCCTGCTACTGGGGCTGCCTGATCTCGGGCGTCATCGTCGTTCCGATTGATTACCGATCGTCGCCGGATTTCGTGCTGAAGGTGCGCGGCCTCGTGGAGGCGGGCATCGTGCTCGTCGGCGATGACGTGCACGCCGACAAGATCGCGGGACAGATCGTAGAGGTCGGCTTACGCCGGCCCCTACAAACCTGGCGATTTGCCGACCTCGACTGGCGCGCCGACGGGCCGATGCCAGACGTCGCGATCTCGCGCGACGACATCGCACAAATCATCTTCACCTCCGGCGCGACGGCCGAACCGAAGGGTGTGGTCATCCGTCACCGGAACGTGCTCGCGAATATTATCCCGGTCGAGCGCGAGGTGATGAAGTACCGCCATTACGCGCGGCCGTTTCATCCGCTGCGCTTCCTCAACCTGCTGCCGCTCAGCCACATGTTCGGACAGTCGATGGCCACCAACGTGCCGCCGATGGTGCGTGGCACGGTGATCTTCACGCGCAGCTTCAACCCGCACGACATCCTGAGTCTCATTCACCGGCGCAGGATCTCAGTGCTGGTGTGCGTGCCGAAGATCCTCGGCGTCCTGCGTGAGCACGTCATACGCGCATTTCCGGAAGCCGCGGATCCGCCCCCACCCGGCATCTCGATTCCCGGCCGCTGGTGGAAGTATCGGCGTGTTCATCGGGCGTTTGGCTTGAAGTTCTGGGCGTTCGTCGTCGGCGCAGCACCCCTGCCGCCCGACATCGAGGAGTTCTGGCGACGGCTTGGCTTCGCCGTCATCCAGGGATACGGGCTGACAGAGACGGCACCGATCGTCACGCTGAATCACCCGTTCAAGACGAGCAAAGGATCGGTGGGCACGCCGATCGAAGGCGTCGAAGTCCGCATCGCCGAGGACGGCGAGATTCTCGTCCGCGGCGAGAACGTGACGAGCGGATATTTTGATCCGGGATCCGGGATTCGGGATTCGGGATTCAGGGCTCAGAACCTCGAACAGGATCTAATCCCGAGTCCCGAGTCCCGAGTCCCGACGACCGAGTCACGAGTCCTTGATTCCGAGGGTTGGTTACATACCGGCGACATCGGCGAGCGCGACGCGCAGGGTCGCCTGTTCATCAAGGGGCGCAAGAAGGAAATGATCGTGCGGCCCGATGGGCTGAACGTCTTTCCCGAAGATGTCGAACGAGCGCTGGATGCGCAGGCAGGCGTGCGCGAGTCAGCTGTCGTGGGCGCCGTAGACGGTGCCGAAGAACGCGTCCACGCCGTGCTCGTTCTCGAGCCCAGCACTGAACCCGACGTCGTGATCCGACAGGCGAACGCGCACCTGCAGGATCACCAGCGCGTCCGCACGTGGTCGCTGTGGCCCTCGTCGGAACTACCTCGCACCGAGGGCACAAAAAAGCTGAAGCGCCGGGCGATCCGAGACTGGGTCCAATCCGGAAGCTCCAGCGCCCCCGCAGCGACGGGGGATACGTTCGAAGCATTGCTGGAGCGATTCGCGCACGGTCGTGCGCTCGGCGGCACGACCACGCTCGAGGAGCTTGGCCTGAGCTCACTCGAGCGCGTCGAATTGATGGTGGCACTCGAAGATCGATTCCAGACCCGCATCGACGAAGGGCGCTTCTCGGAAGTCTCGAACATCGGCGATCTGAAGCAGCTGGTCGAACTCGGCACGACCACAGAGCCGGTTGACGAGCCCGTGGATTTTCCGACGTGGAACCGCCGCTGGCCGGTCACGCTGATTCGCCGGCTCTCGCTGGCGACGTGGATTCTTCCGCTCGCACGCGTGTTTGCGCACGCACGAGTCGAAGGGCTGCAGCATCTGGACGGCCTCAGCGGACCAGTGGTCTTCGCGTCCAACCATCAGAGCCACATGGATGTGCCGGTGATTCTGTCCGCACTGCCTGGCAGATTACGGGCCAGGGTCGCTCCGGCGATGGCGAAGGAATTCTTCAAGGCGCACTTCTTCCCCGCTGGCTATACGTGGCGCGAGCGCTTCACCAACGGGCTCAACTATTACCTCGCGGCGTTCTACTTCAACGCGTTCCCGTTGCCGCAGCGCGAAGCGGGTGCACGTCAAACACTGCAGTACATCGGTGAGCTCACGGGTGGCGGCTGGTCGATCCTGATCTTCCCGGAGGGAATGCGCTCGTCGACTGGTGACATCAAACCATTCCGTGGCGGTATCGGCATGATCGGATCTCGCCTCGACGTGCAGGTCGTACCGGTTCGCATCGACGACGTGGACAAGCTGCTTCCAGTGGGAGGCATGTTCGTGCGGCCTGGTCCTGTGCGTGTGGCCTTCGGCGCGCCGCTCCGGCTGCAGGGATCCGACTATGCGGAGTTGGCGTCTCAGGTGGAGCGAGCCGTTCGAGCTCTCTAGCCGCTTTCTCACGCCGCGCGTTTTCACGCCCGATCATCGACTTTTAAACGCTGAAAACACGAGACTTGCAAGCGACTGCGTGCTGTGGCACCCTAATTGCTACTTTGATTCGGCCCAAGCCGGACATTTCTTTCGGTTCAGAAGGACACCCCTGATTGAGCAAAGACGATCTGATAGACATGCAGGGAACCGTAGTTGCGGTTCACTCGGGCGGTTTGTACCGCGTGCAGTGCGATGCCGGCCATGAAGTGCTGGCGCAGTTGAGCGGCAGGATGCGCCGCTTTCGAATCAAAGTCGTTCCAGGAGATCGCGTGACAGTCGGCGTATCCCCGTACGATCCGGTCCGCGGGATCATTACCTTCCGAGCCAGATAACGCATTCAGTTGAGCAGTACCCCTTCACCACCGAAACGACGCGGCCGACGCCAGCCGCCACATCGTCGATCGACGCGGCCGCATACGGCGCCCGCGCCTGAACCGACGGCGCTCACGTACGAGCAGACACCGTTCGATCCTGCACCCATCACGTTCGACAAGCTCGCGCTCGATGTACGGCTGCTGAGCGGAATTCGTGATCTGGGTTGGACGGACACACGGCCAGTGCAGAGCGGTGTCATCCCGGTCGCGCTCGCAGGCGGCGACGTGATCGCCTGCGCCGAGACCGGCACAGGAAAGACCGCGGCGTTCCTTGTCCCCATCCTCCAGCGTTTCCTCAATGAGCCCTCGCAGCAGCCACCGCGCACGCGAGCGCTCGTGCTGGCGCCAACGCGCGAGCTGGCCGTCCAGATCGAGGATCAGGTGCAGGGCCTCACGTACCACACGACGGTATCGAGCATCGCCGTCTTTGGTGGCGTGCCGATGGATATCCAGGAGCGCTCGCTCCGCGCCGGCGTGGACATCGTCGTCGCCACGCCGGGCCGGCTGATGGATCACATGCGTCACGAATCGGTCGACTTCGGCGCCCTCGAAGTGCTCGTGCTCGACGAGGCCGATCGCATGCTGGACATGGGCTTCTGGCCAGACGTGCAGCGCATCCTCACAGCACTTCCAAAGAAGCGGCAGACGCTCCTCTTCTCGGCGACGATGCCCGGGGAGGTTCTGAAGCTGACGCAAGAGTTCCTGCACGAGCCGAAATACATCCAGGTTGGACGTCGAGGCGGACCGGCGCAGACCATCTCTCATGCCGTCCAGACGATCGCCTCGGCCGAGAAGACGCAGTGGTTAGCTCGCTGGCTCCGAGAAGAGGCGATGGGACCTGTGCTCGTCTTCTGCCGCACCAAGATCGGCGCCGAGCGGTTGGCGCAGCGATTGAGCGGCATGGGCATTAGAGCCGCGTCGCTCCATGCCGATCGCACGCAGCAGCAGCGCATGGCTGCTGTCGAAGGGTTCAGGACTGGTACTTACCCGGTCCTCGTCGCGACCGACGTGGCCGCTCGCGGCCTTGATATCGACGGTATCGCTCACGTCGTCAACTACGA
Organism: Vicinamibacterales bacterium; assembly: GCA_035492455.1. Taxonomy (GTDB): domain Bacteria; phylum Acidobacteriota; class Vicinamibacteria; order Vicinamibacterales; family UBA2999; genus Gp6-AA40. The sequence goes on from DATJJE010000005.1 coordinate 112,421, forward strand.
GGTGCCGGATACGCCCGAGGCGTACGTGCATCGTGTGGGGCGCACGGGACGAGCCGAATCAACCGGAAGCGCCCTCACGTTAGTGGCGCCGGAAGAATTGCGCGCGCTTCGTGCGCTGGAGAAAGCTGTTGGAGTCCAACTTCAGTAACGGTCCGATGGGCCCGCCAGCCGAGGATCCACCGGGCGGCGGGGAATCGCCAGGCCAGCCCGCTCCCGCACCGGAGTCCACGGGCGCTGTGCGATTCAATTCGTGCCGCTGGCAGCAGCCGGCCGAAGACGGCAACGCCGCATTCTGCACGCACCGCGAGGTGAAGCCCTACGCGGGCACGACCGGCTTCGATCCTGAGGCGTGGTGTGTGGACTGCCAGTACTACAAGCTGCGACGAGCGCCGAAGAAGCGTAACCCCGACGAGTATCGCTACTAGTTCAAGGCGGGTCTTTAGACCCGCCGATTTAGTCTGAGAATTCGCGCGCGAGGTGTACCCACTCGCCGTTCGGCGCGAGTTCCTGGTACGCCTTCCAGTGCAGTCTCGCTTCCTGCGACATGCCGCTCTTCTCGAGTGACACCGCCAGGTAGAAGTGCGCGTCCGCGTACGTCGGATTGACGCGGAGCGCGTCGCGATAACACTCCTGCGCTTCGGTATAGCGACCCAGGTCGTGGAAGATGTTTCCCAGGTTGAAGTGCGACTCGAAGACGTCCGGCTCGAGCGCGATCGCGCGCTCGTAGAGCGCCTGCGCTTCCGCCATCTGGCTGCGCGCGTAGTGAATGTTGGCCAGATTGATCAACGCGGGCACGAGATACGGATCGATCTCCAGCGTCCGGCGATACGCGTCGAGCGCCTCATCGAAATGAGCCGGATCGCCATCGTCCAACGACGATGCGAAGACGAACTCCTGCTCAGCGGCGCGCGCCTCATCGGGCGTGGTCGCTCCCATGAGCGCTGCGAGCGGCGGCGCTTCTGGCCGCCTGAGCTGAAGGATCTTTGCGGGTTGCGCGTCGAGCCTGAAATCGAACGTCAGCTGCCCGTGTCGTGACGCCAACAGGTTCCGAATCACGGTCCGGAAGCTGGCGCCTTCTCCCAGTTCGGCATCGGCCTGCCGAATCGTCGAGAGATCGCCGAATGCGTAGAAGACCTCTCCGTGGGCGCGGTGAGGCTGGATGAGTCCCCACTTCTGCATGTAACGGAGATGGTCGTCGCGCAGATGCGTGTGTCGCTCGAGAACTTGACGACGCGAAACAGCGCTGGGACCGGGAGTGGCCACGGCGTCACTCACTATAATCCAGTCATGGTGCTTGCGGGCGATGTTGGCGGAACGAAAACGTTGCTGGGACTGTTCGAACCGAGCGCCCGGCGGCCGATCTCGAAGGCGACGCGGAGCTACGAGACGACGGCCTATTCATCCTTCCTGGAGATCCTCGACGCCTTTCTCCGCGACGTGCCACCGTCCACCCCGCTGCGCGCGGCCGCGTTCGGCGTCGCAGGGCCAGTCGTGCACGACCGGGCGAAGCTGACCAACATCGGATGGACCATAGGAGCGTCCGATATCCGTTCGCATCTCGATACGCCGCACGTGGAGCTGATGAACGATCTCGCGGCCATGGCGAGCGCGATCGAAGTGCTGACCTCAGATGAACTGCTCGTGCTCCAGGAAGGAGCACCTGACGACGAAGCCAGCGCTGCCGTGATTGCGGCTGGAACAGGGATGGGCCAGGCGTTCCTACATCGAAGGAAAGGCCGGCTGGTTCCCGCTCCCTCTGAAGGAGGGCACGCGGATTTTGCCGCCCGGAGTGATCGGGAGCTGGAGCTCGTGCGCATGCTGCGCGACCGGCTCGGACGCGTCGAGGTCGAGCAGATACTGAGCGGCCCCGGACTCGTGAACCTTCATCGGTTCACGCACCGTGGTGGTGAGTGCGACATCGTCACCGACCTCGATTCACCTGACGCACCCGCCGCCGTCTCCAGAGCGGGCCTTGGCGGCCGGTGTCAGGGCTGCGCGGAGGCACTCCGCATGTTCGTCAGCGCGTACGGCGCGGAAGCCGGCAACCTCGCGCTGCGGGGTCTGGCTCTCGGCGGGGTCTATGTTGGCGGAGGCATCGCGCCGAAGATCCTGCCGGCAATCCGGAGCGGCGCATTCATGCAGGCATTCCTCGACAAGGCACCGATGACCGACCTGCTGACGAAGGTGCCCGTGAAGGTGATCCTGAACGCTGAGTCGGGACTTATCGGCGCCGCGACGCGCGCGAACGAGCTCTCGCGCTAGTCACGACGCCGCACGCCGTGTCGGCGTCAGATCGAGCTGACGACGATGAAGCTGCTCAGAGCGTCCGCTTCTGAATCAAAGGTCTCGAACACGGTGGACAGTCGGCAGATCGCGATCAGATCCTGCACCTTCTCGGTGAGATTCACCAGCTTGATGTGACCGCCGTGCCGCGTCACCGTCGAGTACGACGATACCAGCTCGCCCAGGCCGGTGCTGTCGATGTACGAGACCTCGCCCAGATTCAACAGAATCTGCAGCCGCCCCTGCATCGTCAGGCTGTTGATCTTGTCCTTCAGCCGCCCCTGGCTTTCCCCAGCCACGAGCCTTCCCGCCATGTCGAGGACGACAACGGGGCCAACAGTCCGTTCTTCGATCTTCACGACGTACTCCTTCTGAATTACGAGACCATTCGTGCGCGCGTCTCGGGCACCGGATGTTTCGGTGCGAGCGCGTAACCAAGCGATGAGGCCGGGAACAGGACGCGGAGTGCTTCAACCATCGTCTTCAGCCCAGAAGGCCCTCCAGCCGGAACGCCGGAACCGTCGCCTCGCTCGGAGGCAATGGACCCGCCGCAGATGCAACAGCAAACAGGGATGCTCCCACGAGGACAAGGCGTTCCGAGGTGCGGTCCAGGGCGGCGGCAACACCCGCGGGTAGTATGCGCCCGACGAGTGCCTGCGTGTCCTCGTCGTTGGCGCCGCTGGCAAGTTCGCGCACAGCGGGATAGGCCTGGCAGACGTCCAACAGAAAGCGATGGACCAGGTAGGCGTCGTCGAGGAAACCCACCGCACCACACGACGCTTCACTCACGAGATCGTTTTCATCGAGCGCGTACTGAAGAACCTGGGCCAGGCCGAACGCGATCGCCCGGCCGTGCTGGGGGTGCGTCGTCATTCCAATCAACGCGCGGATGCGGTCAGGAGTCGAGATGACGAAGGCCGACAGCCGGCGTGCCGTCACCATGAGTCGCGAGTCATCTCCTGCGATCCCGAGGGCCCGGAGGTCCTCGACGACGCGTTCTGGCGACGCCTTCTCCGCCAAGCCGACTTTCAGTGCTTCGAGCATGTCCTACCACCCAGACGGCGACCCGTCCTGGAACCCGCCCTGAAAACTGTCCTGGATCCAGCCGCTCATTGCCCCCGCGAAGTCCTTCCCGAATTGCGACGCGGCACTGGTCACGAATCCGGACACGGACTTCGAGAACAGAGAGTTCAAGTGGTTTTCGTCCACCCCGGCCGGCGCCTGGACGACAGGTGCGAGCGGCTGCATCTGCCCCGACATCAATTGCTGAGAGAACATGGGCGGGAGCGAGGGAAAGAACATCATCTGGCGCAGCCCGCAGTACCCGCACTGGAACCACGGCAGCATCGGCCCACAGAACGGGCATTGCGCCCCCATCGGCCCCTGAAACGCCAGCATCGGTAGATGCATAGGGAAGCCGCCGGTGCAATACAAGGGATTGGCGTTACGACAGGCGCCGCAGGCGACATACAGCATGACGTCTCCT
>DATJJE010000006.1:0-25271 GCA_035492455.1 Vicinamibacterales bacterium
CACCCAGTGGCCCACCGAGTAGCCGTTGTAGCGCGGATCGGGATCGGCCGGCGGCTTGCGCCCGTCGGTCCAGACGACGCGATAGTTCCCGTAGAACGGGCTCAACATCACCACCTGCTTCGGCGTCTGCACGACATTGATCGTGCGGAACTCCCACGTGAACATGTAGGGGAAGCCGAGCGGATCGCACTTGCCCGCCGGGTCGTTGGTCAGCACCGAGTCCACTTGACGCACCCCCGGCCCCGACGGCTTGTTTTTCTTCAGCGCGGCCAGGCCCGCCGGCGTATACGGGAGCGGATGTTCGATGCCCGTTTCATCCTCGTGGCCGCCTTCCTGTCCACGCCTTCCCGGATACAGGGCCGGATGTTCGAGGATTCCACTGGTGCCCAGCGTCTGCACCGTGTCCCAGATGCCGGTCAGATCACGCTTCGGCGCGACGCCGCTCGGTTTCCAGTTCCTGTAAGCGTCCCGCGTCGGCGGGATGTTGTTCCATTTCTCGTCCTGGGCGCGCAGACGTGGAGACAACATCGCTGCCGCCACGACGACCAGGAGCACAACGACGAGGCGCTTGGACATCGCCGACCCTCCCCTTTTTCGTTAGAACGCCGCCGGGCGCTGCACGAACTCCTTGCCGTTGATGACGATCTTTCCCCTGATCTCGCCAACCGGCTGATTGTTCTTCGCGGGCGTGATGTCAAGGCTCACGACATCCCCGGCTTTGAACGTGTTCTTGCTCCAGCCGCGGCCGGCCTGGGTAACGGGATTCCAGGCTTCGAGCACCCACTGCTTAACCGCACCACTGTCGTCCTTGGCGTCGACCTTGACCAGCACGTGAGGATTCGTCCACACGTATTCCGTCACTGTTCCAGTCACCGTCACGGACTTCCCGACGTCGAAGGACGCCGCCCCGTGGTGGGCGAACACCGGAACCGCGAACGCGAGGCCAACGATCAACACGACGATCCCAATTCTGCTTGCCATGAACTCCTCCAACGCTTGTGCGACCTGTGATTCTCTCCGCCGACGACGCAGAATCGCGGCTGCGATCAACGACGCTGCGGAGGCCCTGCAAATCGATCGGCAGGAATATTGACGTTCGGCTGCACGTCCGTCAATTGAAACACCGAACGTCCGTCCAGCCATGTTCGCGTCCACTTGAACGGCATCCGGACACCGCCGACCGGGCGATAGTCCTCGTAATCGTACTGCGTGACTATGCGCCCGACCGGCGAGTCCGAGTAACGCATCAATCGCGTCAGAAGTCCCGTCTCCTGATCGAAGTACAGCGTCACGAGGGTGCCGGCGGCGGTCCTCCCCTGGACGACCTCCGCATCGCGATCATTGATCGGCACTGGAAAGCCCACACGCGTCTGCGTCAGCGCCTGCTTGATCCGGGTGGGAAACGTCAGTTCCACTTCGAGACGCGTACCGTCCAACTCCTGGCCTGTCAGAAGCTCCACCGGAAACGGCCGCTCTTCCTTCGAGGCCGTGACCCACCCATCGCGGCCGTTATACACAATCGAGTGGTCGCCGAACCCCGAATGCCATACCCACAGCCGCTGGTTTGGCGCACGCGCGGATACCTCCAGCGCGTGCGGTTCAGCATCGTCGAACGCCTGGTAGGTACCCTTTGCCGTGTAGCTTGTCAGCGCCGCAACACGGGCGGCGCCTCCGATCGCGGTCAGGTACTTGTCGAAGATCTCGTCGGCCTTCGCGGCGCCAGGCGCCGCGTCAACAATGTCGTCGGGTTCGTCCGGCGGAGCCGAGTACAACGCCACCAGGCTCGGCGTGACCTTTGGACGTGCCTGCACGCGATGGCATGAATAGCAGGTGACCATCTGCCGGCCGCCGAAGTTGGCGTCGTTGATTTGTTTCACCATCAGCACCATGCGGCGCGCCGTCTGCTTCAACGGCGTGTCCTTGGCGTACAGCTCCCAGTTGCCGCCGCTCTCGATGCCATGGCACTCCGAGCAGTTCTTGCCGAGGGCAGACGCGAAGATTCCCATCGTCCCCATGAACTGATCCACTGGAATGCCTTTGAGCACCTGAACGTTCTTGAAGACCTCCTCAGCCATCGGCGCACGCGGTACGGTCGTCTGCGCCTGACCAATTATTGCCGCTACCCAGCTCAGGCTGATAACGATCGCTGCCGCACCCGTCCGGTTCATTTCACCTCCACCTTGTGGAAATTCGGGATCGCCGGGGTAGATGAACCCGCCGGCGCGTCGAGAAACGCGGCGGTGGGCGCATGGCCCACCGCCACGATGGAGAGCAGTTGTAAGTTGTTACTGCGTGGCGCCGCGTCCGCCGGTCTCGGGCTGCTTCTTCTCCTCGCCGCCGATCTCCGCGAAATCCTTCGGACCAGCCGGGCGGCCGCCGCGAGTCGCCCAGTGAATCGATCCCTTGAGGTGCTCGTTTGCCGGCAGCGCCTTCGACAGCGTGATCGAGTATTCCTGTTTGTCGTTCGGCAGCAGCTTGGCCACCTGCCATTCGGCGACGTTCCCCTTTGTCTTCTTGTCCGCGTGCACGCCCTTGTAGCCGGTAGGGGATGTGGTGACAACCTTGAGGCCGGCCGGAACTTCCACCTCGACGGTCGCGTTGTCGGCCTGGACGCCCTTGTTGATGACGGTCAGCTTATAGGTGAAGCCGCCCTGTGATTGCTCTGCTTCGCTGATGTTGGTGGTGACGGGAATCTCGAGGCCCAGGCTCACCGCCCAGTCGTAGATCTGCTTCAGCTGATCTTCCTGCAGGCGCGTGCGCGAGTAGTCGCCCATACGCACCGCACGGCAATACGGGTTGCCGGGACCGACCGCCGCGCAGTGCTCCGGCATCGCCTTCGTGTGGTCGTAGACCATGTGCTTGAACCACTCGAAGTCGCCATTGGCTTCAGCGATGCCGCGGCGCGGCGTGTCGAGGATTGGCGTGTGGCACATCGCGCATCCAATCGTGGACAGCGCGACGACCTGTCCCTTCGGTGCGTTCTCCGGCAACGGGAAGCGCCACGCCGCGGGCTCGGACACCCCTGGCAGGTTGACCACGTAGGCGTACATGTCCGTGAGCTGTTTGTCGTTGAACTGCGGGAACGATGGCATTACGCCCCATGGCTTCTGAACGGCGTGGCTGAACTGCGCGTAGGTCAGCTTGCGGCCGGCGAGATCGGGACCGTAGCCGCCCTCGGCTTTGGCGCCATGACAGTTCTTGCACGACGTCGTGTTGCCATCCCACAGCGCTTTGCCGGCGGCGGCATCGCCGGCGGGCGCGCTCTGTGCGGCAGCGACGGCGGCAAAAATAGGAAGTATCAGGATCGCCAACAACAGTCTCTTCATATGACCCTCTCTACCGGGCCGCCACAGGGGTCGGCCTGGCAAATCTGGCTGCATCCAAGGGGACGTTCGGCTGCACGTCGGTGAGCTCCACGTTCATCTGCATGAACGTCTGACTGACCGTGCGGTGGAACGGTATCTTTACGCCTGAAACATCGCGGAAATCGGAGTAATCGATCTGCGTCGGCACGAAGCCGACAGGAGTAAACGTCCATCGCACCAGACGGACGAGCAATCCTGATGGTGCGAAATAGAGATTTGCAATCGGCTGCCGCCCCTCGTCTATGCCCTGCACGACGATCACTTCTTCGTCGTTGAGCACCGCGCGGCCGGCGCGCCAGTGTGGGTAGGCTTGTTTGATCGAGTGCGGAAACGCGACGAGCGCCTCGAGCCGAGCGCGATCGAGATTGCCGGCCGTCAATGTGACGATCGGAATCGGCGTGTCCGGACCCGCCAGCCAGCCGCCGGTGCCGTTGAAGGTGCGTACGCTGTTGCCCGCGGCCATGTGGACCACGGTCATGTACTGATTGGGCGCCTTGGCAAAGATTTCGACCGGCACTTTCTCGAAGCCCGTATCGAAACCTGAATACGTACCACGCGCGCTGAAGCTGGCGAGCTTCGCCAGCCGATCGATGCCGCCAATCGCCTGCAGATACTTGTCGAAGATTTTTTCCGTCGACTGCGTCGCATCCGTCGGGAAATCGCGCACGTTCGGATCCTCTTCCGGCGTGCTGTACTGCAGCGCGATGTTCGGATCGCTGCGCGGGCTCTGGTTGCCGTGATGGCAGGTGAAGCAGGTGACGCGCGGCGCGGCGCCGAAGTACTGCTTGTTGATCGCCTGCATCATGCCGATCATCTGGCGTGCCCGCTGCATCCGCGGCGTGACCTCGCCGAATTTCGCACGATCGAGCGCCGCCTGCGGCACGTGGCAGAACGTGCAATCGTTCCCCATCGCGTTGGCAAACATCCCCATCGCATCGAAGAAGGTATCGACCGGGATGTCGCGCAGCACGGTAACGCTCTTGAACACGTCCTGCGTCAGCACGGGCTTGTCCTGCGCGGTCTGCGCTGAGACGGTCGCGAGGCACACCACCGCCATAGCGACCGCGCCGAGGAAACGGCTGTTCATTTCTTGAAGAACGGGTTCTCGTGCCCGCCGCCGAGGCCGTACTGATTGTTCTCCTGGCAGATGTATTCCATGAGTTCGTCGCCAGGGGCCTGCAGCCGCGCCGTGAACGTCACTGTGAACGGCTTCGTGTAATACGTCGGGTCCTCGATCGTCACGGTGTTGACGAGCGTTCCCATGTTCGGCCGCGTCCACTTCTCAATCGTGTGCAGCTGCTCGCTGTGCGGAGTCCCCTTGCGATCGAACCAGAACTTGTCGTTGAAGCCGACGGTGTCGATGACCAGCGTGTCTTTGTTCTCCCAGCGGCCGATCGAATGGCCGAACCACGTCGGGTCGAGCTCCGCCGGGTGCTTGCGGCCGTCCATGAAGACCTGCCGGTAGCTGTGGATGTTCCCCTCGTGGATGATGAACAGGTGCGGTGACTGCTGGCTGCCGGTGATGTCCTGCACGAAGCGGAACGGATACGGCGTCGAGCGCGGCACGCCCATCGGCATGCACCAGAGATGCGGATCGTCGGTCTCGTGCTTCGCGCGATCGGCGAGCACTTCCTGACCTTTGGCGTTCAGCGGAAGCTTTTCGCCTTTCGGAAGTCCCTGTCCGATGTCGTTCACCGGACCGCCACCGACCCACAGGCCGTCAAGGCTGATAGTCCCGTCGGGCAGGCGCGGCGCCGGTTCGTTGCGAACCGGCGGCCGCTTGACCTCCTGACCGAGCGCACCGATGGTTCCGAGCGCGCCGCGGCCTTCTTGCGCCGACGCGATAATCCCGAATACCAAAACCCACATCCCACCCACCAACATTGGAACTTGGATCTTGGAGCTTGGAGCGTGGATCTTGACCAGGCGAAGCATGGCTATTGGCCCTGACCGCCATCCGGCCGGCCATCATCAGAGGCACCTCCGAACAGCGACCTTCCGTCCGCAGTAATCACGGACCGCGCGTCGCCACGGTAAGGCGCGACCTTGGCGGCATAGCCGGAGACCGTCACCATATCGCCAACCTTCAGGGTGCGGCTGGTCCATCCGTTGCGCGCCAGCGCGCTGGGACTGGCCAGCTCCATGTTCCACGTGACCATTTTTCCGCTTTCATCGGTGGTATCCACGTAGAACCGCGCGTGCGGATTGGTCCACTCGACCTTCGAGACGGTGCCCTTGATGTTGAAGGTCTTATTGCCGTCGTACTCGGTCGTAAACGAGTGATGCGCGAAGACGGCACCCGACCCGACAAGGCTGAAAAGGGCGACGCACGCAGCCTGGATTCCGGCACTCGTGAAGACCCCGAAGTTCCTGTTCATTCCGTCCCTCCGACAACCCGGGCATTTGCACGCCGGCGGCACATTGTAAGCACCTAAAACCCGTACTTCAATCCAAACTGTAGGATGCGCGGCGTCCCCTGAATCGTCGTAATTCGCCCGAAAGTCCCCAGATTCAGGTTGGTTGCAGGGTTTCCCCAGTTGAAGTGGTTCAGCAGGTTGAAGGCCTCGAGCCGCAGCTCCACGGTCTGCGCCTTCGTGACGTTGACGTTCCGGGACAGCGCGAAGTTGATCGTCCACTGCCCCGGCCCCTTGACGGCGTTAATCGGCGTGTTGCCGAACGTGCCGGGCGCCGGCTGCGCGAACGCCGCCTTGTTCAAGTAAGCCTGCAGGGTCTTGGTCCCGTAGACGTCGTCGGACAGCTGATTCGGCCGCTGTGCGTTGAGGCCGTTGCCCGAGTTGTCCTGGCCGGTGGTGATGTTCAGCCACGAGCCAGACGTGCCGTTGAAGATGCCCGAGAAGCGCCAGTTCGAGAACGCCGTGCGCATCCCCAGACTCGAGAACTGCGGAGTGACGTAGCCGACGGTGATGATGCCGATGTGCGTCCGGTCCTGCGTGCAGTGGCCGTAGTCGTAGGACGGATCGTTTGGCTTCACGTAGCCGGTGCTCAACTGCGGGAACGTGCCGGTCGCCGTGTTGCCTACGCACTTCGAAAGCGTGTAGTTCGCGTTCATGGTCAAGCCGTGCGACTCGCGGCGCCGCATGGTGATCTTCATGCCCTTGTAGTTCTGCACGCCGACGTCGGTATGCAGATCGAGCACGCCGATCAGCGGATCGTGCAGGATGCGGCGCTGATCGAGGTTGGCCGGCACCGTGCAGTTCGGGTACGACACGCCGTTGAGCACGCACGCGCCGGTGCCGAGGAACTCGCCCGGGTTGAGGGCCACCTGCCCCCAGATGCGATCGGTGTGGCTACCGAGATAGCTCACCGCCACGCCCCAGATCGACCCGAGCTGCTTTTCGACAGTGGCGTTCCACGACTGCGCACGCGGCGAATTGATGTGCGGATCGACGACGCCGTAAGAGCCGTAGTTGACGAACTTCGTGTCTGCGTTCGTCACGATTGGATGCGGATCGCCGCCATACGTTCTGTACGGATCGTCGAACAGCCCGGGAGGATCCTGCAGCAGCGAACGGTTGCCGAACGGCGGCGCCGAAGCGTTGATGTTATGGTAGTCGGCGCTCGGGAAGTCGTAGGCGATGCCGTACGATGTGCGGATCGCGAGGCTGCCGTCGCCCAGGACGTCCCACGCCAGGCCGACGCGCGGCGAGAGGTTCAACCACTGGGGATCCAAGCCGGTCCGTCCCTTCGGGAAGCCCGGATCGCCTGGCCACAGGAAGCCGGCCGGCGCATTGTGATAGACCGTGCTCTTCACGCCCTTCTGCCAGTTCTCCATGCTGAAGATCGACAGCGCGCCGTTCTCCACCTGCTGGCCGAAGTACGGCTCCCACCGGATGCCACCGTTGATCGTCACACGCGGTCTCGCGCGCCACGTGTCCTGTGCGTAGAAGCCGATGTACTTCTGATCGACGGGAATAATCGCCGGGCCCCCATGCTCGAGCGTGGTCACGCGTCCAAGCAGAAAGTCGGCGAGACCGGCACCCGTAATCTGGCCGCTGATCGTCCAGTTGCCGCCGGACCGCGCGTGCGATTCGCCCGCGTACTTCCAGTAGGCGACGTCGGCGCCCATCGAGAGCTGATGCGCGCCCTTGACGGTCGAGAAGTCTTCGTTCACCTGGTACGTGTTGGTGGTGAAGATCCCCTTGGTGGCGGTGCCCGCCGAAATGTTGAAGCCGCCGGTGACCGTCAGCACCATCTCGCCCGGGTTGTAGTCGTAGACGTTCGACCCCAGATCCTTGGGTGAGAAGAACGGCGCCTGAAACCGGTGCACCGCCGTGCGATTGAACGCGACGCGCAGCGAGTTGACGGTGTTCGACGACAGGATCATCGTGTCGCCGTAGGTGAACGACTGCGCCAGGTTGTTCGTGCCGGGATCGTTGGTCACCAGCACGTTGTTCGGGTCCTTCGCGAACGCGGCCTCCTGGTGGAAGAAGGTGGCCATGTAGCGGCCGAACATCTGGTGGTTCGCGCTCAGCTGATAGTCGCCGCGGCCGACAAACTGCCCTTCGTTGTTGTCGTCCTTGGTCCCGTACGTGACTTGCCCGCACTCGTTGTCGGCCTTCGGCAGCCGCTTCGCGAGATTGAGCGCGGCGGGACTGAAAGCCGCGGGACTGATCTGGTTATTGACGAATGGCGCCCGCAGCGCCACCTGCCGTCCGCCGTTGCAGGCGGGTGAGGTGAACGCGGTGAAATCGCCGGCCAGCATCGCCGCCGTCGGCACGAATTCGATGTTCGCGTTCGGCGTCTGCCGTGTCGCCGTCCCCTGATACGCGCCGAAGAAGAACAGCTTGTTCTGCACGATCGGCCCGCCGAGCGTGCCGCCGAACTGATTGCGCAGCAGGCCGTCATCGCGGCGCTTGCCCGTCTTCGGATCGATCGCCGCAAACGGGTTGGTGGCGTTGAAGCGATGGTCGCGCAGGAACTCGAAGCCGTTGCCATGGAAATTGTTCGTGCCCGACTTGGTGATGGCGTTGACCGACGCGCCCGAATGCATTCCGTTCTGCGCCGAGAGGCCGCTGGTGGCGACGCTGAACTCCTGCAGCGCATCGGGAAACGGCAGCGGCAGGTTGGCGTTGTTCTGCGGATCATTGTGGATGGCGCCATCGAGCAGATACGCGACGCCGAAGTTCAATCCTCCCGCGACCGCGATATTCACAGCCTTGCCGCCGCAGTCGCTGCAGCCGCCGAAGTTGCGGCTGTTCGGGCTGCCCGTGTTCACGGCGCCGCCGGCGAGGACAATCAGGTCCGTCACCTGCCGGCCCTGCAGCGGCAGCTCGACGATGCGCTCGTTCTCGACGACATCCTTGATGCCGGAGCTCTTGACGTCGATGAGCGGCGCCGCGCCTTCAACGGTGATGGTCTCGGCGACGTTGCCGAGCTCGAGCGACACATTGATCGTCGGCGTCGCGCCGACCTGCAGCACGATGCCGTTCTGCACGTAGCTGCGGAAGCCCTGAAGCGCGACCTCGAGCCGGTACGGGCCCGTCGGCAAATTTGAAAGGACGTAGGTGCCGTCCGCATCGGTGGTCGCGGTGCGCGTCGCCTGCGTATCCGTCTGGGTCATCGTCACGGTGACACCGGGCAGCACTGCCCCGCTCGTGTCCGTTACACGACCGCTCAGCTCCGCCGTCGACAACTGCGCCGACGCCGCAGCAGCGGTGAGGAGAAGGATCAACGCGCCGAACGAAAGGTTCCGAAGAAAATTCATTTATTTGATCCCCTGCGCTATGCCGTACTGGTTGTTTTCCTGGCAGATGTCTTCCATCAATTCATCCGCCGCGCAGACCGGTGAGGCCTGAAACTTCACCGTTCGACGGCTTGGTGTAGGCAGCCTGGATAGAGGGCTGCCGATTGATTTGATTGGCGCGAAGTCTAGCACTATTCTTCACGGCATCATGATCGACAGACGGACGTTTCTCGCGGGATTAGGCGCCGTCGGCGCCGCGACAGTGACACGACTCGCGCACGCTCAAACGGGCGCGCGGCCGTTTCGCATCGACACACACGCCCACTTCACCATCCCGAAGCTCTATGACCTGGCGACCGCGCGCGGTGTGCAGCAGGCGACGCTGAAGGACTGGTCGCCGGCAAAGATGCTGGCAGAAATGGAAGAGGGCGGGGTCGCGACGTCCATCATCTCCATCAGCGATCCGGGCGTGCATTTCGGCGACAACATGGCGGCGCGGGCGCTCGCGCGCGAGTGCAACGAGGCGGGCGCGCGAGTCGTACGCGACTCTGCCGGGCGCTTCGGGCTGTTTGCGGTGCTGCCGCTGCCCGACGTCGAAGGCGCGATGAAGGAGCTCGAGTACGCGCTCGACACATTGAAAGCCGACGGCATCGGCGTGCTCTCCAGCTACGAGGGCAAGTATCTCGGCAACCCCGCCTATACGCCGCTGCTCGAGGAGATGAACCGGCGGAAAGGGATCATCTACTGCCATCCGTACTGTGCAGCGTGCGGCGTATCGCCAACGCTGACCGATGCGCAGAACCGCGGCGTGGAGTTCGTATTCGATACGACGCGCACCATCCTCAGCCTGCTGCAGACAGGCGCGGTGGCGAAATATCCCGACATCAAATTCATCTGGTCGCATGGCGGCGGCACGGTGCCGTACATCACGAGCCGATTGAATGGCGTCGGCGGCGACAGGCTGCCGAAGGGCGTCGTCTACGAGCTGCAGAAAATGTATTACGACACCGCGCAGGCGTTCAGTCCGTACACCATGCCGTCGTTCCGCAAATTTGTTCCCGTATCGCAGATTCTGTTCGGCACCGACTTCCCGCTCGGCGGCGGATCAGCGGCGATTGTGGCGAAGGGATTGAAAGATAACGGAGGATTTACTGAGGCGGAGCTTCGCGCGGTCGAACGGGACAACGCGCTACGGTTGCTGACGCGGTTGAAAACGTAAGCTCCAAGTTCCAAGCTCCAAGTTCCAAGTTCCAAGTTCCAACGTTGAAATTTGGAGCTTGGAGCTTGGAACTTGGAGATTGGAACTTACTTCTTGTATTCCTTCCCGCCCTTCTCGACCTGGGTCCAATCGAGGTAGTCACCGGAACAGGAGATTTCGCCCAGCTCCCAGTTCGGACGGTTCTCGTAATAAAACGTCGTCACCCACGGCTTGGCGAGCGCCTTGGGGTCCTCCATCTTGATGTCGACCTCGAGGTGATCGCGGTCGATGCGGCGGAAGTTCTCGGTCACTTTCAAATCCTCGCTGTGCGCATGGCCGAGGCGATCGAGCCAGGTCTTCGTGTTGAATCCAACCGTTTCCACCTGGAAGTTGTGATCGTCGATCCACCTGCCGACCGACGTACCCATCCAGAGCTGATCGGGATCCTTGGGCAGCGCGCGGCCGTCGGTGTGGACGCGGCGCATCCAGTGGTCGTACTCGTAGATCAACAGCGTCTGCTTCGCTGTCTGGATCACCTCGAACGGATACGGGTGGAAGTAGACGCGCGGCACGCCAGGCGGATAGCACTTGGTGAGAACGGGATCGTTCGTTTCATCGAGCGTATAGTTCCCGCCGTTCGAATCTTTCGCCTTCTTGAACTCCGCTTCGCCCCACGCGGTCATCGACGGCGGGTTCTTCATCGGATCCGTGTAGGTGTAGTTGGTCCACGGACCGTTCTTGCCCGGCGGGTTGCGCATCATCCAGACGCCGCTCAGGTCGCGCGCCGGAGCGGGCGGTGAAGGCGCGGCCGGCGCACCGCCGCCGCGACCTGCCTGGGCGAACAGCATCGCCGACGCAGCAAAGGCAAGCGCTCCAGCGAGCGTTGAAGTCACGATGCGGTGGCGCATCTTCGATCTCCTTTGTTATTGCTCGAACGTCGGCAGGTCACCTTCCGGCCCGGTGACCTTCCGAATCTGGAGCACCGGGCTGCCGTTCTTCTGCTGGTTGCCGACGAGCGTGACCTTGTCGCCCGGCTTCAGCGTGTTCTTGGTCCATCCGGCGCGCTGCAGCTTGTTCGGCGCGGTGAGCCAACCCGACCACTCCGTCGTCGTCCCGTCGGGATTCTGCACGTTCATGTAAACGACGACGTGCGGGTTGACGAAATCCATGCGCGTCACCGTGCCGGTCAGCGTCTGGGTCTTGCTTTGGTCGAAGGCCGCGCCGCCATGATGCGCCAGCGCCGGACGCGCACCGAGTGCGAGAACCGCTATGAGGCCGAATACGAACATCAGTTTTCGGGTCATGTTCCAATCTCCTTGGAGCCACCATTTCACTCCAGGCTCTACGGGGTAGAGGCGGACGTTTACGTCCGTTCGCGAGTCTAGTAGCCGGGTCACATTGTGTCAATAAATGGAGACGTCAGCTGCTCCCCGGTAGTTCGACGCCCGCCCCGAACGCCTTCGCATCAAGACTTGACGAACTTCGCCGCGTCCACCGGCACGTTGTCTTTCACGCTCGTGACGTGCAGCGTGGAGGTCGTCTGCAACTCCATGCGCGGGCCGGCTGGCGCCATGCGTACCCTGAATGGATTTTCACCCCGCTGTTGGTATTTCGATAGTCATCGTAATCCACCTGAAACGGCACGCGGCCGGGGCGCGGTTCGACATAAGACCATTTGCGCAGCAGCAGACCCGTCTGCGCATCGAAGTAGAGCCGCTCCGGCGTATCCGCAGCCGGTGTCCCGATCACGACATATGCGCCGTGACCGTTGACGCGTGTCATGCCGTCCACTCTCATGGTCCGGTACTCGTCTTTCAATGTGAGCGGCTCGTACAGCGAGGCGGCGCGCTGCGCGCGCTCTGCATCCACGCTGCCGGGCGCCGGCGATGTTACGGTGCCGTTCTGCGCTTTCGTCCACGCCGCCGTCCCATCGAAGCCGTCGGCGAGGGTGAATTTCTCGGTCGTGTAGACGTCGAGCACGAGGTTCGGCGTTTTCTGCGACCGTTCGAGCCTGGCCGGCATCGGAATGGATCCGCCCGGTCCTGTCGGAATGTCCTGCGTCGCGGTGATCACGCGGCTCGTCACCTTGCGCATCGCGTGTTCGCCACCGAGCGCCGCGATGTACTTCGTCAGGATTTGATCGACCGTCGGCAACGCTGTCTTCGTCTCGGGCTCTGATGTGGCAACCGTCATCGGCATGTACATCGCGCGCGCCTTCAGCTTCATCGGCTTCTCATCGCTGTCCAGATGCATAGGCACATGACAGTGCTCGCACTCAACGCCGAGCGCAGCTTTGATGAAGTGCATCGACTCGAGGATCTGATTGGCGGGGATGCCCTTCAGCACCCGAATGTTCTTGCTAGACCTCCTCAGCGGGCCGCACCTCCTGCGCGGAAACGACGGCCGTAGCGAGCGTCAGGGCGCCGGCGATCGTCAGAGTGCGGAACATGGCGGCGCGAAATTACCACGAACACGAAAGCTTCGGTAGACGCTGCATCCGCCGAACGCCACAGACAATTCTCGTGACATGCGTCGGCATGCGAAAGCTTCTCCGGTACGGAGTGCGCTGTGACACGATGAGGCTGTGATGCCGCTGCTCTTTTCCTACGGCACCCTCCAACAAGCCGACGTACAGCTCGCCACATTCGGACGACTGCTTCAAGGATCGAAAGACGAACTGCCTGGATACGAGCGCTCCGCCGTCGCGATCGAGGACGTGCAGGTTATCGCTCGCCTCGGCAGGACGCATCACGCGAACATCACGTTCAACGGAAGAAGCGACAGCCGCGTGCCCGGCACCGTGTTCGAAGTCGCTGACGCCGAGCTCGACGCAGCGGATCGGTTCGAGCGGCCGTTCAACTACCAGCGCATCGGTGTAACGCTCGCGTCCGGCAAAGAGGCGTGGGTCTATGTCGCCGCGCGGACCTGAAGCGATTGAATGACGCGCCCGGCCGAGGCGACAGGCCGAAGGCGGCCGAGCGTCGCGCTAACGCGCGTACGTTGAGTCGTTTGTTGAACCACACTGCCGGGTTCAACGACGAGGATGTCGGCAGCTCGTCGGCGTTGCCGCACTCCGCGCGCTGAACAAGCGTGCAGCAGCGAACCCAACGAACCGGAACCTACTGCACCCTTTGAACCCCGGAACCCAGCTACCGCCGCATTTTTCTGCGCCGGTAATTCGCCAGCTTCTCGATGACGGCGCACACGGCGCCGGTATCTTCGGTGGGATCGGTGGCGGTGGCGGCGATGTAGAGCGGCGCGGTGGCGGAGAACAGCGGCGTCGGACAGCCATTCGCTTTCGCGAACTCAGCAATCGCGTTCATGTCCTTCTGCCACACCGACAGCTTCATCGTTACGTCGGAAGAGTAGTCGCCTTTGACCATCATCGGTCCGCGGACCTGAAACATCCGCGAGTTGCCGGCGCCGTCGGTCAACACCTTATAAGCGAGCGCCGGGTCAAGACCGGACTTCATCGCCAGCACCATAGCCTCGGCACCCGCGACGTTGTGGATGGCAACGAGGAGGTTGGCCGCGAACTTCATCTTCGAGCCGTTGCCGAACGGACCGACGTAATAGTTCACACGCGAGAAACCCTCGAGCACGTGTGTGATCGATCGATAGGCCGATTGATCGCCGCTGGCGTAAACCGCAATGTCTTTGCTGCGCGCCTGCGCACCGGTGCCGCTCAAGGGACAATCCAGCAACGTCGCGCCGCGTTTTGCCAGCGCGGCGCGTGCCTGCTCCTTCACTTCGATCGGCATCGTGCTGGTCTCGATGACGATGACCTTGCGGCCGAACTGCGCGAGCTCGCTGGCGACCTGAATCAACGCGGCGGCCGAGGGTAACGAGGTGATGATCGTCGCCGCGGCGTCGGCAACCGAACGTGCGTCCTTCAGCGGCTCGCCTCCGGATCGTTTCAGCTGCCGCATCGTCTCGGGGACGGGGTCGTAGCCGACGACACGAAACCCGCCGCGCACGAGATTGGCAGCCATCGCGGATCCCATGATGCCGAGACCGAGGACGCCGATGGTCTCGCGTTTCCCTGTGCTAGCTTTTCGCTGCGAGCGTCGGGCGTGCATAGAAATAACCATCCTCTTCTTCGAGCACGATGGGCGCGTCGAAGAGCCTGCTGATGCCAGCCGAAGTCAAAATCTCGCGCTTCGACCCCTGTGCCGCAATCCTTCCGTGGCCGACCAGGACAACGCGCTGGATCTCAGGAACGATCTCCTCGATGTGGTGCGTGATGAGGATGATCGTCGTTCCGCCACGCGCCACCTGACGAACGCGCTCCGTGAAATCGTGCCGCGCAACGAGATCGAGGCCGGTCGTCGGCTCGTCGAGGATCAGCGCCCGCGGCGCCGTGACGAGCGCGCGCGCCAACAGCACGCGGCGCGCCTCGCCCGTCGACATCTCGTTCAGCGCGCGCTTCGCCAGATGTGTGACGCCCATGCGAGCCAGCGCGTCCGCCGCGCGGCTGCGCATTTCCGGCGTCACCGCGCCGTAGCGAAGAATCCCCTGTGTAGCCAGAAATCCGGAGAGCACCGCCGCTTCCGCGCTGACACGACCTTCGTTGTTGCCGAGGACGAAGCGGTGATGCAGGTCGGCCGACACGATGCCGAGCTGCGACTTCAGGTCGAAGACGTTCCAGCGGCTCTCGCCGAAGACGAGCACGGACGGCGAACCGTCCTCATGCCGGAGCGGGCGATCGTCATGCGTGAGAAGGCTGACGAGCGCGGATTTACCAGCGCCGTTCGGACCGATGATGGCGGTGTGATCGCCGGTGCCGATGGTCAGGGTAAGACGGTCGAGGATGCGACGATCGTTTTTGACGACGGTGGCGTCTCGGAGTTCGAGGACAGGATCGGACAAACTTCTTCGCCTTAGGCCGGAAGCGGCTCACCACGCGTCTCCGTCGCGGCGGGGAGCACGAGCAAGCCGATGACGAAGGCGAGTGCGGTCAGAGCGACCGGCACGCCGAGCGATCCGTAGCGCTGAATGCCGGCCCCGACCAGGAACACCATCGCCACGCCGACGAACCTGCCGACGGAGCTGGTGAAGCCGATGGCGCTGCCCCGGCACTCGGTCGTGAACTGCTCGGGGATCCACAGTGTGTAGAGCGCGAAGTTCGCGCCGCCAAGACCGAGCACGAACACCAGGGTGAAGAAGGGCACGAGTGCGTTCGCCATGTAGAACACCTTGCCGAAGCCGAGCGCGATGCCGATGAACATCAGCACGAAGTAGCCGGCCATGGCAGGGCGGCGACCGACTCTTTCCGCAATCACCGGCGCCAGCAGACAGCCGATGATCGTGCCGATCGACAGCACCGCGCCCGAGTACGACGCCAGCCGTGCCGCTTCGGCTGCGGTATGGCCTTCACGAATCGCAATCTGCGTCACCGCTGTTGGCACGTAGATGGAGCCGGCCCACAGCCCGATGATGGACACCATGAAGAGAAGCGACATCGTAATCGTCCGCTTGGAGAAGCGCGGGCTGAAGAGCGCTGCGAACGAGTCGCGCATCCGCGGCCGCGCGGCAGGATTTTCGAACTTCGCCTTCCATCCGGCGGATTCATGCACGCCGCTCTGGATCCAGCCGACAAGCAGCGCCGGCGTGCCGCCGAGCATGAACATCCAGCGCCAGCCGAAGTTGGTGCCGATCACGTAGTTGGCGAGCGCCGCCAGAAAGAAACCGAAGTAATACCCGGTGTGCATGTAGCCCGCGCCCATCTTGCGGCGGTCCTCCGGCCACTCCTCCGCGATGAACGTGCCGCCGATCGGCTGCTCGCCTCCGAGCCCGATGCCGCAGAAGATGCGCAGCACGGCGAGCTGCCAGACGTTCTGCGCCAAGCCGCAGGCGAAGGTGAACGCGGAGTACATCAGGATCGTCGCCATCAGCGCCTTCACGCGCCCGAAGCGATCCGCGACGGGACCCCACACCATCGACATGCCCCATCCGGCAAGAAACAACGCAAACAGGATGCTGCCGTAGAAGCCGATGTTGCCGGGCGTCGCGGCGATGCCCGATTTCGGCAGCAGCTCCGTCAGCGCCGGCACCAGCACGAGCGAGTAGATGAAGGCATCCATTCCGTCCAGACACCATCCGCCCCACGCGGCCCAGAAGCCCTTGATCTGATTTGAATTGAGCGGTGTGCGTCTGACGGGAACTGTGGCGGTCGT
This sequence comes from Vicinamibacterales bacterium, assembly GCA_035492455.1. Classification (GTDB taxonomy): domain Bacteria; phylum Acidobacteriota; class Vicinamibacteria; order Vicinamibacterales; family UBA2999; genus Gp6-AA40. The sequence goes on from DATJJE010000006.1 coordinate 16,444, forward strand.
AGCCATGGCGCAGGAATTCTATCCGGCGCCACAGCTAACGTGTTAGCGGGCGGGTCTTCAGACGCCCGCAGATCAGAAGGTCAACCGGAATCCGAGCTGCACCGTGCGCGGCGCGTACGCCAGATTCGAGTTGTACAGCGGCTGCCCAAACTGCTTGCTCGCTTCGTCGGTATCGTATGAGCCGTAGTTAGCGCGGTTGAACACATTGAACAGCTCGAGCATCCCGTCGACCGACCGACGACCGCCAAGCGGAATCCGCTGCTGCAGGCGCATATCGACGCGGTGGATGGGATCGCCGACGAAGCCGTTGCGTGGAACCAGGGTACCGTCGGGACGGAGACGCGGCGCGAACGACTCGAAACCTTCCCCCAGGCCGCGCAGGTCGTCGCCGTAAATGAGCTGCTGCCGCTCGCCGGAGCCGTAGAAGTACACGCCGCTCAACTGCAGCCCGCCCGCCACCTGCCAGATGCCGTTGAAGACAACGCGATGCCGTTGATCGGTCACAGCGAACGAGTAGTCGTTGCCAATATCAGGCTGCACCGGGAAGTCGATCTGCTTCAGCCCGCTCAGCGGGAGCGGATCGCCGTTCCACAGTCCCGACAGCGTGTAGGTGAGCGAGGCCTGCCACCGATTGCTGAAGCGCTTGGTGAACGCCGACTGCAGCGCGTGGTAATTGGACCAGCCCGTCTTCGGGTCCATGCCGACCAGGCCGAAGTTCGGATCGATACGCGTGCGCGGGTCGTCGAACGGCCGGTTGAGACCGGTTGCCGGATCGTAGGTGGCGTTGATGTTCGACTGCAGAATGTTTTCGTTGTACCCGTGCGAGTAAACGTAATCCGCCGTCATCGCCACGTTGTCGCTGAACTGCCGCTCGATGCCGATCGACGTCTGCAGCTTGTGCGGCACCTCCGCATACTCGGGCGGCGGCGGCAGCTCGTCGATGTTGCGAATCAGGCAGCCGGGGGCGCTCTTCACGTAGCAGAAACGCTGGAGCGCCTGCTCGAGGGTCGGCGCCGGTCCGTTGAACGGATTGGCCGCGAAATCTGGCCGGCCATTCGGCGTCACGTCGATCATGGCGGTCTTCGATGGCATCTGCGCCCAGAAGAGCGCCGACGCTGGAACGTCGGCGTAATAGAGCCCGGCGCCCCCGCGGAAGACGGTCCGATCGTTCACCGTATAGGCGAAGCCGACGCGCGGCTGGATGTTATTCGCATCCTGCGGGCGGCCGGCGGCCATCCACGGCTCGAACGAGCGGTTCTGCGCGAACGCGTTCCACAGCAGGTCGTAGCGGACGCCGAGGTTCAGCGTCAGCTTGTCGGTGAAGGACCAGTCGTCCTGGAACCACGCGCCGTACTTGGGCATCGTGTCGGGGAAATCAAAGCGTCCGATACCGAGCTGATAGTCCTGGACGATCGGCGTCAGCGCCGCCAGGTTCCACGTATCGACGTTGAACGGATCCGGGAAGATCTGCTGGATGTTGGCCGGCACCGGACCGCCGCGCGCGGTGATGACGCCCATGCAGTTCACGCAGTTGGTCGTGTGGCTCCGCGACCAGAGGAACTCACCGCCGGTCTTGATGTCGTGCCTGCCGTGTGCCGACCACGACGTCGTGAAGTCGTCGCGGATCGTCATGACGCGCTGGTCCCAGTAGCGCGGCACGAGCGTGCTGCCGCCGACCTGGAAGCCGCGCATGCGGATAATCGGGTGACCTGCCGTGACGCCGTTGCTCGCCTGCCAGGCGCCGCTCCAGTGCGCCAGCGACGCCTGATCGAAGTGCTGCCGCGATTCGCCAACTTTGATTTCGTTCAACGACGAGTTCGACAGCACGCTCGTCAGGCTGCCGAGTACCGCCAATCCCGTTTCGGCGGTGCTGACCGCCTGCGCGGGATGATTGTTGCTGAGAGTGTTGAACGGCGTAAACCGCCTCGTCGCGTCCCCCTTGAACATGAGACGCGACGCATTCGAGATCTGATAGTCGGCGCGGCCGCCACCCATCTTCACCGTCTCCTTGCCGCTCAGCGAGATGTTGAACGCGGGATACGGCGTGTTGGCGATCGTTGTCAGCGGCGTACGGTCGTACTCGAAGTTGCCGAAATAGTGCAGCCGATCTCTGACGACCGGCCCGCCGGTGGCCATGCTGTACTGGTCGTTGCGGAACGGCACCTTCCGGTGGAGCACCGGATCTTCCGCATTCCAGTCGGAATTGCGGAAGTAGCCGCTCATCAGACCGGTGAAGGTGTTGGTGCCCGACTTGCTGACGGCGTTGACCACCGCCGCCGGCGAGCGGCCCTGCGTGGCGTCGAACCGGTTCGAGACGAATTCGAACTCGGCGATCGAATCACGGCTGAAACGTGGCTGGTTCATCGCGCCGAGCGTGTTGCCCACCTGTTGTCCGTCGAGGTTCAGCGAAAAGTCGGGATTGTCCTCGCGCGGCGTCGTGACCGGCTCGGCCCCGATCTCGGTCGTGCGGTTGCCCGGCGCGAGCAGCGCCAGCGACATCCAGTCGCGGCCCTGCACGGGAAGGTCCTGCATCTGGCGCGGATCGATGTTGCCGCCGACGCTCGACTGCGTTGTTTCGATGAGCGGCGCCTCGCCGGTGACGGTGACCGTTTCCTGCAGCGTCGACGGCATCATCTGCGCATTGGCGGTCACCGTCTGGCCAACGAGCAACTCGACATTCTCCCGCGTGACGGTCGTGAAGCCGGAGAGCTCGACGGAGAGCCGGTATGTGCCGACGCGTGCGGGCAGGCGGTAGCGCCCCGTGGCGTCGGTGACGCCGGTGAACACGTTGCCCGTCGCCTGATTCGTGGCTGTGACCGTGACGCCCGGCAACACCGCGCCGGTTGAGTCGGTGATCGTGCCGGTGAGCACTGCCTCTTGCGCAAAGGCGGGGAGCGGCAGCACCAGAAGGATCGTGAGTGCGAACAGACGAATACCGATGTTGGGAGACATAGCGAGGAAGCGTATGAGTGGGACGGGTGGTCTTCAATCAACGAAGGCCGGGATGATGGGCACGGTGGAGGCCTGATCTTCCCGCCGACAAGTACTGGAGACGGGTATTCCTCGGGACCTACGGCACAGATTGTCGCTCGCGGCTCCGCCCATCCAACTGGAACGTATGCGCCTCGAACCAGCGTCGTTGCTCAGCGGTGAGCACTTGCCGGATTCGATACAGCATCGTCATGCGCGCAATGTTTCTGTGTGCACGCGCCGTTTCCACGCGTGTGACCAATGCCGCTGCGACGCTGTCATCCACAGCGGCGCTATCCAGCAGCGCGTCGAGCTGGCGTTCCAGCGCGTCAAGCTCCTGGCGCAGCGCACGCCGCGCCGGCAGGCTTGATTCGAAGATTGCGTCGATTCTCTTCACCTGCTGCGACGTCAGGTGCAGCTCCATCTGAACCTGTCGGGAGGACCACCATTTGGAGGGCGTCGTCTCTGCGTCGGCGACAACGCCGGCGCACAGACCCACCGCGACGATCGCAAGCGTGCGCAACACGGCTGGTGATTTTCGCGCGGGTTCGAGCGAGGCGCTATCGGGTCAGGACAGGATGGCGCGGGTAGAACAAGGCAAGCCGGCCCCCAAATCATACGTTGGAATTTGGGGGCCGGATTGGTTTAGTACGTCAGCCGGAAGCCGAACTGCATCGTCCGGACCGTCGCGGATGTGTGCTGGAGGAACTGCGCGACCGTTGCCTCGTTCTCACCAACGCCCCAGTTCGGACGGTTGAACAGGTTGAACACGTCCCAGATCAAATCGAACGACCGGCGGCCGCCGATGTTGATCTTCTGCTGCAGACGGAGATCCGTGCGGTTCTGCGCCGGCGCGATGAAATCCGCCTTCGGGATGATGGTCCCGTTCGGACGCAGGCGCTGGTCGAAGCACGCGCAGCCGACACCGCGCAGGTCACCACCATAGATGATCTGGTCGCGGATGCCCGCCCCGAGGTAGTGCAGGCCGCTTACCTGGAAGCCCTTGTAGACCTGCCAGATGCCGTTGAGGACGAGACGGTGACGCTGATCGTCGGCCGACAGGCCCCACTCGCCGCCGAGGTCGACCGGCGTCGCGACCGTCGTCTGCGTCAGTCCGCTGAACGCCTTCGTGTTCTGGTTGTAGAGCCACGACAGCGTATACGTCGCCGATCCCTGCCAGTTATGGCTGAAGCGCTTGGTCAACGACGACTGCAGGCCGCGGTACTCGGACTTGCCGAGGTGCGTGTTCATCGAGACGATGCCCCAGTCCGGGAACGGACGGTTCGCGCGATCGGCGAACGCAAGCGGCAGACCCGTCGCGGCATCGAACTTGAGGTTGATGTTGTCCACCACGTCCTTCTCGTGATCGCCCTTGAACCAGACGAAGTCGGATGCCAGCGCGGTGGTCGAACCGAACTGATGCTGGAACCCGAGCGAGGTTTGGAACGTGCGCGGCAGGTGCACGTACTGCGGCAGGCCGACGAACTCCTGCAGGTCGCGAATCAGACAGCCCGGCTGGTTGCCGTTGGCGTAGCAGAAGCGCTGCAGCGCCTGAGCGAAGGTCGGCAGCTGGCCGTTGCCGGTCGGATTCACCGCGAAGTCGGGACGGAACGTCGCCGCCGTCTGTGCGTACTGAATAACCACGATCTGCGCGTTGCCGGTCGCAAACGACTGATCGGCACCAATCGCATCGCCGTAGTAGAGGCCCGCGCCGCCGCGAACCACCGTGCTGTCGTTCGCCTTGAAGTTGAAGCCGAGGCGCGGCTGCACGTTCTTCGTGTCGTTCGGACGTCCCGCCTGCTGGAACGGCTGGACCTCGACGTTGTTCGCGAACACGTCCATCTCGAGGTCGTAGCGCACGCCGAGATTCAGCGTCAGGCGGTTGGAGATGTTCCAGTCATCCTGCAGCCAGCTGGCGAACTTCTTCGAGCGCAGGTGCACGTTGAAGTCGCCGATGCCGATGCTGTAGCTGCTCACCCACGGCGAGATCGCCGCGAGATTCCACGTGTCCGCGTTGAACGGATCGGGGAACCATGCCTGCATCTGTGCCGGCGTCGGGATGGTCGGGAGGCCCGCGACGAGCGGTGTGCCGTTGGCCTGCACGGTGCCCATGCACTGGCGGCAGTTGTCCTGAATCTGATGGCGGTGCAGGAACTCGCCGCCGAGGCGCATGTCATGACGACCCTTCGCATCATACGAGTAGGTGAAATCGTCGCGGACGTTCCACACCCACTGGTCCTGATGGCGCGGGTAGTTCTGGTTGCCGCCGATCGAGAAGCCGCGGAAGGTGATGCGTGGCGAACCGGTGTTGATCCCCTCCGATTTCAGCCAGTGGTTCGACCAGGTGGTCAGGTTGCGGTTCGAGAGACCGAACACGGCTTCGCCGCCCTTGATTTCGTTGACCGCCTTGTTGCTCAGCACCTGCGTGAAGTTCACGACGCGCTCGTCGTTATACTCGCGGTTGGTCGCCACGGCTGACGCATAGCTCTGCGTGTTGCCGGGAACCATCGGCTGGTTCTGTACACCGCGAGAGACCTTGCCCATAACGCGCGTGTTCGTGGAGAGCTGGTAGTCGAGGCGGAAGCCGCCCTTGTTCTGTGTGTCGGTGCCGCTCGTGTCGATGTTGAACGCCGGATACGGCGTGTTGAAGATGGCCGTCTGCGGCTGCCGCTCGTATTCATAGTTGCCGAAGAAGTGCAGCTTGTCCTTCACGATCGGGCCGCCGAGCGTGAAGCTGTACTGCTGGTTCTTGATCGGCTCCTTGCGGTTGAGCACCGGGTTGACCGCGTTGAACTTGTCGTCGCGGAAGTTGCCGCGCACGAGGCCCTGCAGCAGGTTCGTGCCGGACTTGGTGATGGCGTTTACCTGCACGCCCGTCGACCGTCCCATCGTCGCGTCGAAGCGGTTGGCGACGAACTGGAACTCAGCGATCGAGTCCTGGCTGTACTTCGGCTGGCCGCCGGTGCCAATGTCGGCGGAGACCTGCTGGCCATCGACGTTCAGCTGGAACTCACGCGCCTCACCGCCGTTCCGATCGGGCAAGGGGGTCTGCGCCGCGGTGCCGCTGGCGAACGGGTCGGTGCGGCTGCCCGGCGCGACCAGCGCCAGCGCCATCCAGTTGCGGCCGTTGACCGGCAGCTCCTGGACCTGCTTCGGATCGACGTTGCCGCCGATCGCGGAGTTCTTCAAGTCGATGAGCGGTGCCTCGCCGGTGACCGTCACCGTTTCCTGCAGCGTCGAAGGACCGAGCTGCATGTTGAGGGACGCTGTCTGACCGACGAGCAGGTTGACGCCTGCGCGCATCGCGGTCGAAAACCCCTGGAGTTCCGCGGTGACCTGATAGCTGCCGACACGCACCGGCATGCGGTAAATCCCGCGCTCGTCGGTGACGCCGACGAACTTGTTTCCTGTCGCTTCATTTGTTGCGGTGACGGTCACGCCCGGCAGTACACCGCCGGTGGAGTCAGTAACGGTGCCGGTGAGCACCGCGTCCTGCGCGAACGCCGCGACAGGGAGCAGAAGGATTACGCCGATCAGTAGTACCCGCCTGACCAAACCCCAAGTCATGAAATCTCCTTCCGTTTAGAGCGCAGATAGAAGCCCCCACGCACACGCTGTGCCCTCGACATGGATGCAGTGGGGCGCTCGAAACTACCGCCTTACAACGGGTTAAGTCAAGCGAGGAGTATCTATCGCTTACGAAGCGCGACGACGCTTTCAAGATCGTGCGCTGCATCAACATTTGTTGGATCGCGCTGCACGGATATGCGTAGATGCTCTTCGGCCTCTTCGAGCGCTCCACGTTCGGCAAGCGCGGCGCCCAGATGCCAATGAGTCTGCGCGGAATCCGGATCGAGCATGAGTGCGGTGCGGAATTCGCCGATCGCCGCATCGAGTTGACCGCGCGATGCGTACGCTATCCCGAGCTCGTTGTGAACGTCGGCCGTTTCCGGAACGACCGCGCCGAGGTACTCGCTGCCGGCGACAATGCGTCCGCCTTCGGCGAGCTGGCGCGTGCGCAGACCTTGAGCAGGAGTCGCAGCATACGCTTCGCGCAAGAGCCGGAGATACAAATCAAGGCCTGCTACTACCGAGACCGGCATCCCGTTGTCGAAACACTTCGGACACCAGGCGGACACTCCGTCGAGATTGACGACCGACGCGGGCACGAATTCACCGAGATTCAGCAGCGATCGCACACCGTATTCCTGCACTGGCCGGTCGTCTGTCACCGGCACCACGTCTCGTGTCGACTCCGCCAGCTTCTGCGCGTCGCCCAGGAACATACCCACAATCTCGCGCGGGGTGCCGAGACTCAAACGTGCGAGATCGGCGCGTACAGCAGGGCGCTGCGTCATCGCGGTAAACAATTGGTACGGATCGATCTCGATTCGATCGTTGGCGCCGATCAGAATCAGATCCGCCTCCGCTCCCGACAGCAGCACCGATTGCGGGAACACGTCGACGAACGATTTGATCATCGAGAGCGTCGTCTCCGTCGGGACCTGATATGAGGGGAGCCACTGGCTGACAAATCCCTTGGGCTTCAGACGCGAGCGCGCGAGCGCATAGAACTCCTCCGAGTAGAGCGACGCAACGCCGGCGTAGCCGATCGGCGGCGGCTCGAGCGTGATGAGGTCATACGACGCGCGCGATTCCATGAGCAGATGGTGGCGGCCGTCGTTGACGTAGATCGACACGCGCGGATAGCGGATCACGTTGCCGTTCGCCCCGTCGAAGAAGCCCGCGTGATTGAGGACGTTGCGGGACAGATCCGCGACTTCGACGTGTTGAACGGATGGATGCAGCGTGGCGGCAGCGGTCGTGTTGCCGACGCCGAAGCCGATGACGAGCACCCGCTCCGGGTTGTCCGTCATGAGCAGGGGCACGTGGGCGAGCGCGCGCATGTAGCGCTGCGACAGCGGCCACGTCGCCGACATCGCGTGGCCGTTCGTCATCAGGCGCCGTCCCTTGCCGGTCGTCTCGGTGATGGTCACGATCTCGTTGACGCCTTCGGTTTGATCGAGCACGCGTTCGTTCGGCTCGGGCTTCGGCAGCGCGCGATTGGAGATGTAGTCGGACGGCAGGAAGAGCCATGCCGCGATGGCGATGGCGGCGGCAGCAAGCGGTACCGCCGTCTGGATTCGGGACTCGGGGTTCGGGATTCGAATAGCGAGAAACAGAGGGACTAATCCGATAGCGGCGACCATCGCCAGGATGGTCGTGCTTGCCTGAAGACCCAACAACGGCAGCAACAGAAAGCCCGAGACGAGGCTGCCGCACACCGCGCCGCCGGTATTGGCGAGATACAGCAGGCCGGCCCGGCGACCGACGGCCAGCTCCGCATGCTGGACGAGCGTGTTGCCGAGCGGAAAGCTGAATCCCATCAGCAGCGCCGGCAACATCACCTCCGGCAGCATCGGGCGAATGTTGAACCACAGCTCCGCGAACGCCGATGGGCGCGATGCATTCGCGTTGATCGCCGTCGACACCGTTTGATCAATCAGCGCTGAATTCGCCCCCCACATTCCCGCCAGCGTGAAGACGATGAATATCGACTGAATGCCAAGCAGCCATGCGCCGGCATTACCGGTGCGCCTTTGCAGCGCGCTCGAAATGAACGAGCCGGCCCCGATGCCAACGAGAATGATCGTCAGCAGCAGCGAGAACACCGCACGGAAAGCGCCGAGCATCATCGAGAAGTGGCGGAACCACAGAATCTCCATGCCGAGACCGGCAAAGCCGGAGAGCGCGAGGGCCATCGCGACCATGGGAAGCGCGGTCGCTGGACGGGATCCGGGAGCCGGGATCCGGGATCCGCGTTGTAATTTGCGATTTGTGATTTGTGATTTCGAGGT
>DATJJE010000007.1:0-80113 GCA_035492455.1 Vicinamibacterales bacterium
CATGGAGCAACTCACCATCGCCGAGGCAGCCGATCACTTGCGCATCACTCGCGAAGCATGCAAGAGCCGTATTCATCGCGGCCGAGTTCTTCTACGCGAATACCTGCAAGGCGATGAGTCGCGAGGAGCAAAGAAATGAAGCAGTCGGGAACCGCCGCGCAACGAATCATTGCCGTCCTGGGCTCGGCGGTCTTCTTCGTGGTCGCCCCTTTTACGCTGGCGGGGTACGTTCCTTGGTCGATCACGGGTTGGCAACTCCAGCCACCGTTCCTTGGTCTGGAATTGACGCGCGGCCTCGGCGCGTTAATGATTCTCGCAGGCGTGCCTGGGCTCGTTGACGCATTTGCGCGTTTCGCGCTGCAGGGTCTCGGCACCCCCGCGCCCATCGCGCCGCCCCGGAAACTGGTGGTGACCGGTCTCTACCGTTATGTGCGCAATCCAATATACGTCGCGGTCGTTGCCATCATCCAGGGTCAAGCGGTGCTGATGGGCGATTCGCGCCTCATCGTCTACGGCGCGCTGCTCTGGCTCTCCTTCCACGCCTTCGTCGTGGCGTACGAAGAACCCACGCTCGAGCAGACGTTTGGGAAAGAGTACGAGGCGTTCCGCGCCGCAGTCCCGCGCTGGATACCGCGGATGACCCCATGGCGGTCGAAATGATCGGTGGCCCGCGGGCGCGCGCTTCGTGCGGAAGTGTCGCGATGCGTGGCGGGGAACCGCTGTCGGCGATCAGGCAGATCGTACTGGTCGGTGACTAGACAGCAGGGTGCCGGACCCAAACTTACGCGAACTCAGATCAATCAATGTCCGCCCGGAGCTTTTGCGCGAGCAGCCGCGCCCAGCATCACCGCTGCCAACGGGCTCCGCCTCCACCGTAGAGCGCGCAATTCGCACAACGAGGGCGTGAAAGCGCGCGCGCCCTCTCACGCGCACGACACCTTACAGCTCGACGCCGCGTTCGCCGTAAGTTCCATCCGATTCGTTTCGATACGTCCGTGCGCGAATCGCTTCAAAAATCTCGCACGGTTTGGAAAATCACCGAAGAGGGTGGGGCCCGGACGTACGAATTACACGCGCGTTGGCACCGCTACGCGCGAAAGTTCGCGTCCTGCGGCATTGCCCAGGGCAGTTTCAGCGCCCGCCAGCTCCTATCCCGTCAATCAACGCGGACGACAGCGATTCGTGCGGAATTAGCCGTTCTTTATGTTGTGCACCTTCATGACTTGAGGCTGGCCCGGGTCAACGCCGAGCTTTTTCATGATGGGCGCCAGCGTCTCGCCGAACTTCTGGAACTGTTCCATGGAGTCCCACACATCGAAGACCGAGACCGCACCGTCAACCTCCATGGCGCAATGGAACCGGCGACCTGGAACCTTACCGAAGCCAGCGCCCGCCTGTTCGAGCTGCTTGAGCACGTCGTCGTACACTGCCGGCGTAAAACCTGTTGGTCGGAAGTACAAACCGAATGCCATCGACACTCTCCTCACGAAAATGAAACGACATGATTGCTCGAGGGATCATAAGCGGATTAGGGTCTGCGGGGTTGTCACATTTCGGACGTCAATCAACGCAGCGCCAGATGACGAATCATCACGTGCGCCCAGTAGTTGCCGCTGGACATCACGTACGGAACCTGACGCTGCTGACTTTCGGGTACGACATGTTCTTCGAGCGCCCAGCCCTGACCTCGGCGTCGACCTTCGGCCCGCTGATGCACACCATGCCGTTCGTACCTGCGCGCACCACTTCCGGTCGGAACAATGCATCGAGCCGGACGACGGTCGCGGCGCCGCGCAGTGACTCGGGCAGCGGCAAGAGCGCTCCCCCATCCGCCTAATTCGCAGCGGGCGGCCCTTGTGGCGCGCCAAGCAACGCCAGCAGGAGGCCGTAAATGGAGAGCGGCACCGCGGCCCGCAGCCTACCGCCAACGGCGCTTCGATGAACCTATAATCAGCGCGTCTTTGAGGAGGTGCGCGATGGTTCGTTGCTATGCCTGGGTGATCCTCGTCGGATTGGCGGCCGGCAGCTGGGGCCTCGCCGCGCAGACCGCCACCGTTGCGGGCACCGCCACGCTGACGGGAACCGTCGAATCCTCCACTCCCTACAGCGCCGCCCAGGTCTTCATCAGAAACACCGACAAGCGGATGCTCTACATGGTCTACACGAACGAGAAGCGCTTCCGCGCCGTCGCGCTCTTCCCCGGTAACTACGAAATCAGCGCGGCGACAAAGGACCTGAAGTCCGACGTGCAGAAGCTGACCATCAAGGCCGGCGAGAGCCCGAAGGTGACCCTGATGTTCGCGCAGCCGGCGGCGGCAGCGGCTCGCGCCATCGTCAACGCGAACGAAAGCGAGAGCCAGGGCGTGTCGCGCATCCGCCTCGAGGCGAGCTATGACGAGGTGTATCCGCCGGGACCGGGACGCGACATCGCCGAACGCACCTGCATGATCTGCCACGGCGAGAACTTCCTCTCCACGCAGCCGGCGACAGTGGGTACGTGGAACCTGCGGCTCGATCGCATGATGGGCAAGAACCTGTTCGACAAGGCGCCCGCGTCGTACGCCGAAGGGCTGCTGACGTACCGCGCCTCGGAGCTGCGCTTCTCGCGCGAGGATCGTGAAACACTGCTGCAGTACCTCGTGAAGAATTTCGGGCCGTCGGCGCAGCCGCGCGCGGTCAAGATCGACAAAGAGCTACCGCTCGAGGAAGCGAAGCTCGGCAAGGCGGAGTTCATCGAGTACTACCTGACGCCCGATGCGCCGGGCCAGGGCATCAACGATCCGCAATTCAGCTCCTGGAAGGGACAGTTCGCCGGACGCCGCGTTGGCCAGGATGTGCGCTTCGATGCGGAAGGCAACGTGTGGCTGACCGATCGCGGTTATCCCAATCGACTGGTCAAGCTCGATCCGCGGACCGGCGCGCAGAAGTCATATGTGCTGCCCGATCCGCGCAACGGGAACCACGACGTCAACATCGATCGCACCGGGATGATTTGGCTGGCGGAAGCTGAAGGACAGAAGCCGGACGCCGAAAAGCACCTGCTCGGTTTCAACCCGAAGACGGAAAAGTTCGAATACGTCATCCCGATGGATCCGGACCATGTCATCAGGAACGAAAAGAAGTGGCTGCAGTCGATGGCCTTCGACTCGCAGAACAACGTCTACGTGGGTTGGATCATGGGCGGCGCCCTCGCGAAGTTCGACCGCGCCACGAAGAAGGTGTCGGTCTTCCCCATCCCGACACACAACGCCATCCCCTACGGCATCATCGCGGATCGGAACGACAACATGTGGATTGCGCTGTGGGACTCTGGCAACATCGCCAAGTTCGACACGCACAACAACCAATTCACGATCTTCGCCGCGCCGACTTACCCGTCCCAGGTGCGCCGCCTGAACGTCGATGCGCAGAACAACATCTGGTTCGGCATGTGGGCAGGCGGCCCTCGTCCGGGCAAGCTGGCGAAGCTCGATCAGACAACCGGCCGCATCACCGAGTACAACGTGCCACGCCGGAATGCGAATCCGTACGATGTGTCGCAGGATCCCGATGGCAATATCTGGGTCGCCGACGTCGGCGGCAGCGCGGCGTCGATCTTCAAATTCAACCCGCGCGACCAGTCGTTCACGCTCTACCCCAAGCCGCAGCGTACTGCCGACACGCCGAAGATTCAGATCACTCGTGACGGCGCCATCTGGTATTCGCCGCGCGGCAGCCAGGATGCGCCTGCTTTCGGCGTGCTCTATCCGGACATGGACAAGATCACGAATCTCGGCGCGTTTTACGTGAATGGGCCCCCCGGATATCCATTCAAGCCGGGAGCCTCGAACGCGACGAAATAGCGAGGGCGAGACATGAGACGGACATTATTTTTCTCTGTGTCTCTGTGTCTCTGTGGCCTGTGGCTGCAAGGGCCGGCGGCACAAGCTCCAAAGATCGCGCCGATGCACGTGCATCACGTGCACCTCAACTCGGTCGATCCGGCCAAGGCTGCTGCCTACTATCCGAGGCCGTTCGCCCTCACCGCGACGAAGACGACCTTCAACGGTTACGAGGCGGTGAAGACCGGCAATGTCTACCTGCTGTTCACGAAGGTCGCGACGCCGCCGCAGAACGAGCTGACAGGCCCGCAGACGTCCGTCTGGCACTTCGGCTGGAATACGCCCGACTCGCGCAAGTACGACGAGAACTTCCGCAAGATGGGTTTGCAGATCGCGCAGATGTGGGATGCGGCCGACGGCAAGCTGGTGGACATGTCGAGTGACACGCTGCCCGGCCTGCCGACGCAGGAGCAGATTCTCGAGATGCGCGCGAACGGCGTGCAGCCGACGCGCGACGGCGGCTTTGGCTACCTGCGCGGCCCCGACGGCATCATGATCGAAAACGCGCAGGCCGGTACTGTCGAACGGTTCAACCACATTCACATGTACCACGAGCACCCGATCTGCGCGATGCAGTGGTACATCACGCATCTCGGCGCTACGCTGCCGCAGGGACGCGCCGGCGCGCCGGGAACGCTGCCGCCCGGGGATTGCAAGCAGCTTTACGCGCCGCCTACGTGGCCATCCTTCGCGAAGACCGGTTTCGTCCGTGACCCATCCGGCGCGGTCTTCTTTGACGACATTTCCATTTCCATCCGCCCGTGGCCCGGCGGCGGCCTCGTCAGCACGCGCGGCCATGTCGTCGATCACTGGGCGCTGAGCGTGGCCGATCTCGATTCAACGGTCACTCGTTTGAAGAGCGAGGGCGTCAAGTTCCTCGAAGAGATTCATCCGTGGGGCAACATGCGCGCGGCGATGATCGAAGGTCCCGACCGCGTTGCCATTGAGCTCGTGGAGGTGAAGTAGCCATGCAGAACAAATTCCTCCGAACGCTGGCGCTCCTGATTGCGGCCGGTCCCGCGATCGTGTCCGCGCAGGCGCCGAAAGACGCGGTGATCGTCAGCGATGCCGACATCAAAGCGGTGCTGAAGATGGCCGCCGATACGAAACGCACGATCCCCGACAACACCCTTCGCGTCATCGACATGGGGACGTATCAGCTTGGCGTCGCCGTCGTCGCGCGCGGCAAGTTCCCTGCGCCGGCAGCGCCCGCCACGGCGGCAGCACCCGCGCCCACGACACCGGTATGCGGCACGCAGCGCGCCGGCGCCACCGGGCCGAACGGCATCTCGCACGACAGCACCGCCGAAACCTACGTCGTCATCTCCGGCACCGGCACGCTGATTACCGGCGGCACGATCGTGAACGGACGCAAATCCGCCGCCGACAACGAGGTCACGACCATCCTGAACGGTCCGTCATGCGGCGGGACGATGGTGGGCTACAGCAGCCGCGTGATCAACGTCGGCGACATCATCGTCATTCCCGAAGGCGTGCCGCACGGATTCTCGGCGATTCCGGATCACGTCACGTATCTGAGCGTGCGCCCGGACCTGAAGAAGGTGCTGAAGAAGGGATACGTGAACCCGGCGCTCGCCAAGAAACAGAGCAACACCGCGGTCACCGCCGGAGCGGTCGCCACCGTCGGCACGCGCAGCCTGCCGACGTTCGAGATCGCGCGCAACTGGCCGAAGGTGCCGGCGCAGTGGAAGCTCGGTGACGTTTCGAGCTTCTCGGTCGACGCGCAGGATCGCATCTGGGCGCTGCATCGCCCGCGCACGCTGATCAAACCTGAGGACGTTCCGAAGCGCGCGCCCGCGGTAATGGTGTTCGACCAGGCGGGCAACTACGTCAAGAGCTGGGGCGGCGAAGGCGCTGGCTACGAGTGGCCACAGCGGGAACATGGCATCAACGTCGACAGCAAGGGTTTCGTCTGGATCACCGGCAACAACTGCCCGACCAATGGCATCGCCAACCTGAAGCATGTGGCCGACGATCAGATCCTGAAGTTCACGCAGGACGGCAAGTTCGTGCTGCAGATCGGCCACAGCAATCAGAGCAAAGGGAACGCGGACACCACGAACGTGCATCGCGCGGCCGATGTGCAATACAACGCGCGCACCAACGAGCTGTTCGTCGCCGACGGTTACGGCAACCACCGCGTCATCGTCTTCGACGCGGATAGCGGCAGGTTCAAGCGGATGTGGGGCGCGTTCGGCAATAAGCCGGTCGACGATGACCACTGCGAGGTGGTGACGCCGAAGGAATTCCCGGCGGGCGACGGTCCAAAGAATTTCAGCATCGTGCATGCGATCCGCCTGTCGAAGGACGGCATCGTCTACGTTGCGGATCGCGAGAACCGTCGCGTCCAGTCGTTCACGCCCGATGGAAAGTTCCTGAAGCAGATCGTCAAGACCGACACGCAGTTCGCCCGCGACCTGGCGTTCTCGGCCGATCCCGATCAACAGTTCCTGTACGTCGGCAATGGCAACGATATCCAGATCGTCGACCGCAAGGCGATGCAGATAATCGGCAGCATCAAGCTGCCCGGGCAGATCGGCGGCGGCCACCATATCGCCACCGATTCGAAGGGCAACATCTACATCGCAGGAACGACGATGGGCCTGCAGAGGCTGACGTTCAAGGGCCTGTCGACGACATCGACCAACTAGGTGGGAGATCCGTATGAGAGGCGTGATTCAACGGTGCTTAATCGCTACGGTGGCGCTGGTGGCTTCCACATCCGTGTTCGCGCATCACGGCACGAATGCATCCTACGACCCGACGAAAGCCGTCACGCTGACCGGTGTCGTAACGAGGTTCACGTTCAGGAACCCGCATTCGTTCGTCGAGTTCGACGTCAAGAACGAACAGGGCGAGATGGTGCATTGGGTCGGCGAAATGAATAGTCCGACGGTGCTACGGGAAGCTGGCTGGACGGCAACCACCATCAAAGCCGGCGATGAGCTCACGATGACACTCAATCCCTCTCGCGCTGGCACGCCGAGAGGTGTCGTCAACCGCATGCGTCCGATCCTGGTCAACGGCAAACAGGTGTTGGGCACTGGCGGCAGCAACGAGAACTGATATGGTGCGTGCATTCTGCGCTGTCGCAATCGCGACGGTGACCGCCGGGTTAACGGCCGCAACTCCGGGACACGCACAGGCGCCAGTCCCCCATGACCCGCGGGACCTGTCGGGCGTCTGGACACGAACAAGCGCGTCGTTGACACTCAGTCAGACACCTCCGCCCTTCACCCCCTTGGGCAAGAAGTTGTTCGACGCCAACAAACCGTCGTACGGACCTCGGGCCGTGCCGCCCGCCGTCGGCAACGATCCGATGGGCAACTGCGACCCGCTGGGACTCGTTCGCAACCTCCTACTCGAACTCGTCGCGGTTTATCCGATGGAGATCGTGCAGACACCGAATCGGATGTTTCAGTTCTTCGAATGGGGCCACTCCTATCGCCAGGTGTGGACTGACGGCCGGCCGCTGCCGAAAGACGCGGACCTGACGTTCAACGGAATCTCCACCGGCCGATGGGAGGGCGACACGTTCGTGGTCACCTCCGGGTTCTTCGATGACCGCAGCTGGCTCGATCACTTCGGCATGCCTCACTCCAGCGAGATGACGCTGGAGGAGCGTTATCGCCGGCTGGATCGCGACACGCTGGAGTTGAACATGACACTGACGGATCCAAAGATCTTCACGGCACCGTGGGTAAGCGAGCGGAAGGTCATGAAGCTGGCGCCGCGCAGTCGAGAGATTGCCGAACAGTTCTGCGTCCCATCGCAGGAGGCGGAGTTCAACAGGATCGTGCGCGATCCGGCCGGCGGCGTCGTCCGTTAAGGCCTGACCATGGAGAGCCTATGAGATTCAAGGTTGCGTTTGCGATCGCCATCTCTTTCGGTGCACTCGTTGCCGCGCAGCAACCAAATGCGTTTCCACAGCCGAGCCCTGAGAAGCAAGTGACTGTTCCCGCTATCCCCGGCGTCATCGCCGCCGGCGCCAAGTGGAAACTGGTTTGGCAGGGACCCGATAACGCGGACGGCATCATCGGCACGAAGGACGGCGGTCTGCTCTTTGCGCAGGAACAACCGAGCACGGTTGGCATGCTCGATCCGAAGGACAAGTTTTCTATCCTTGTGAGGGATACGCATGGGACCGGTGCCCTCGCGTACGACAACAAGGGCCGCCTCATCGGGGCGGAACGAACGTGTTCGGATCCGGGCGGCCATCCTGCCGACTGCAAGGAAGCCGCGGAACTGGTTGTTCTGTATCCCACGCGCTCGGTCCTCGCCAGCAAGTTCGGAGACAAAACGTTCTGGCGCATGGGTGAAGTCGTGGCCGATTCCAAGGGCGGCGTGTACTTCTCCGACGACGCAGGAACGTATTTCGTCAATGCCGCCGGCAAGGTGAGCCTCGTTGCGGGAAAGGAAGTAAGAACGAACGGGATGGCGCTGAGCCGGGACGAAAAGACTCTCTATCTCACCAATGGCCGCACTATCGTCACGTTCGACATCCAGGCGGATGGCACTACGACCAATCAGCGGGATTTTGCGATGCTACAAGGCACCGCCGGTGGCGATGGGATGTGCATCGACTCGGAAGGTCGTTTGTACGTCACCGCCGGTGATACGGGTATTCAGGTGTTCAGTGTGGAAGGAAAACAACTGGGCATTATTCCTCTGCCACGGTCCGCGTCGAGCGTGGCGTTCTCCGGACCCAACAAGAAGGTGCTGTACGCGAAGGGCGCGGGCATGACGACTCCCGACGGCAAGGAGTACAGAACTCCCGAGGGCGTGAGGAACAACGCCAAGGCGATTTACAAGATCGACATGATTGCTCAGGGATTTACGGGGCGCCCGAAATAATGGACCTCGGACTCGAGGGAAAGCTCGCGCTCGTCAGCGGAAGTACAGCAGGAATCGGTTACGCGATCGCGGAGCAGCTCGTTCGCGAGAGCGCGCGTGTCGTCGTCAACGGCCGCACGGCCAACGCTACCGATGCAGCTGTTGCAAAGCTGAATGAGATCGGGGCGGGCACGGCGCTTCCCTTCGCCGCGGATCTCAGCACCGCTGAGGCGGCTACTGAGGTCGCGAAGAAATTTCCGGACGTGGACATCGTCGTCAACAACCTCGGCATCTTCGAGCCGAAGGATTTCCTCGAGATCACGGATGACGAGTGGAAGCGCTTCTTCGAGGTGAACTTCCTGAGCGGCGTGCGCCTGGCGCGCCTGTACCTACCGGCGATGAAGAAGAAGAACTGGGGCCGCATCATCTTCATCTCGAGCGAAAGCGGCGTGCAGATTCCGCCGGAGATGATTCACTACGGAGTGACGAAAACCGCGCAGCTCGCGCTGTCGCGCGGCCTCGCCGAATCGCTCGCGGGCACGGGCATTACGGTGAACAGCGTGTTGCCGGGGCCGACACGCTCGCGCGGCGTCGAGGAATTCGTCACGGCGCTCGGCAAGCGCGAAGGAAAGACGTTCCAGCAGTTCGAGACCGAGTTCTTTCAGAAGGTGCGGCCGACGTCGCTCATCAAACGGTTCGCGAAGCCTGAGGAAGTTGCTGCCATGGTGGCGTATGTGGCGAGCCCCTTGTCATCCGCGACGACGGGCGCCGCGCTGCGAGTTGATGGCGGTGTCGTGAAATCTGCGGTGTAGGGTGAAATCGCCAGTGTAGGAGGGCGTCTTTAGACCCGTCCAAGGTAAACGGCCCCCCGGGGGCCACAGTAGTAACCCATGTGCTGAAGCGACTCGCGGCGCCGATTTCGGCAGTCTTCGTCATCGCGGCGCTGACGTCGCAGCACGCGGCGCATGCACAGGATGCGGCAAAAGGCGCGTCGCTGCTTGCCGAAGCGCGCAAGGCAATTGGCGGCGAGGACAAGCTCGCGGCCATCAAGCGGCTTCAGGTGTCCGGCACGTTCCTGCGTTCCACAGGTCCCGATCAGGTCATCGACGGCGACTTCGACGTCTTCATCGAGCTGCCCGACAAATACCGGCGTAACGAGATCACCGGATTTGCCGGCGCGAATGTCGAACGCACCGAGGCGCTCAATGGCACCGACGTGTGGGATGACTCGAGCGGCGGATTGACGCAGGGCCGCGGCTTTGGCGGCGGCGGATTCCCGCGCAACGGACGCGGCGGCGGAGATCGCGGCGGCGGTGGCGGCTTCCGCGGCGGCGGGTTCGATCGAGGCCGCAATCCCAATCAGAATGCCGGCGCGGCGCAGGCCGATGCCGTTCCTGCCGACGAGCGCGCCAAGGAACTGCAGCGACGCACGCGGCAGGCGGAGCTCGCGCGCCTCGCGCTCGTGTGGCTGATGACGACGGATGGACCCGTTGCGTGGATCGGAACGGCGCAGGCTCCGGAAGGGACTGCGGATGTACTCGAACTTCGGCCCGCGAACGGCGTTCCGACGCGCCTCTTCCTGGACCCCACCACGCACATGCCACTCATGATCACGTGGTCGGGTCAGCCGACTCGCGGCGGCGACATCCGCCGGCGCGGCGCGGCGGCGCCTGCTGCTCCGCCGCAGGGACAGACGACGCTGGAACTGCACATGGGCGACTACAAGACGGTGAACGGCATCAAGCTGCCGCATCTGATCACGCGCGGGCCCGAAGGGATCACGCAGGAAGAGCTGAAGGTCAAGAGCTACAAGTTCAATCCGAACTTAAAGGCCGACACGTTCGTGCAATGACGCGCGCCGCACTCGCCCTCGCCGCGCTCTTCATCTCCGCGTCGGCGCAGGCGCAAACACCTCCGCCACAGAACGCACAGGCGCAGCTGCGCGTTGTCGTCCTCGATCAGACGGGTGCAGGAATCCCGGCGGCGGTGATCACCGTCACCGTGCCCGGAACAGCGCCCATAAAGGTGACGGGCGACGAACGAGGCGTCGCGACGATTCCGGCGCTGCCCGTCGCCACGGCGCAGCTTCACGTCGAAGCCGGTGGATTCCAGGCGCGCGACATGCCGGTGACGCTGCGCCGCGGTGCAAACAATCAGACCGTCACACTGACCATCGAAGGATTCCAGGAACAGGTGCTCGTTGATGATGCGGCCGCCGCCGCCCAGGCGTCGGGAAGCGCGGAGACGACGAACGTGCTCGATGAAAGCGTCGTCGAGCAGCTGCCCGACGATCCCGACGAGCTGCAGGCGGTGCTCGAGCAGATGGCCGGCGGCGTGGGCGCGACATTCCGCGTCAACGGCTTCACGGGCGGCCGCCTGCCGAACCGCGAGGACATCCGCCAGATCCGCTTCCGCACGAATTCGTTCGCGGCCGACAATCACGACGCCGGGCGCGTGCAGATCGAGATCATCACGCGGCCGAACGTGCAGGCCTGGAACGGCAATCTCAACGCCAACTTCCGCAACGACATCTTCAACGCGCGCGACGCGTTTGCCGCCACGAAGACGCCGCAGAACATCGCGCGCGTCGGCGGCGGCATCCGCGGGCCGATCGTCGTGCGCAAAACCTCGCTGCGCCTGAATCTCGACCGCAACGAATCGAACACCGCCGCAAACATCTACGCGTTGAACCCGGACGGCAGCCCGTTTGTCGGCTTCGTCTCCAATCCGTCGCACAACACCTTTGGAACCGTCGGCATCGAACACGCCCTGACCGAGATGCAGACGCTGCGCGTCGAGTATCAGCGCCAGCAGAATGTGTCGCGCAATGGCGGCGTCGGGGGCTTCAACCTGCCGGAGCGCGCCAACAATCGCGACAACGGCAACGGACAGCTCCGGGCGCAGGTGCAGGGACTCTTCGGGCGCTCGACGCTGAACGAATTCCATGTCGAATACCGCGATGCGTGGAACAACCAGCTGTCGGTGTCGACGACGCCGTCGGTGAATGTGCTCGACGCGTTCAATGCCGGGGGATCCGGCATCAACACGCGCTCGAACCAGCGCACGTTCGATATCGCGGACAATCTCGACTTCACCATCGGCCGCAAGCACGCGACGCGCGTCGGCTTCGAGCTGTTCGGCGGCCGCTATCGGTACTACGACGCACGCAACGCCGCCGGCACGTTCACCTTCAGCAGCCTCGATGCATACCGCGCGGGGACACCGCTGCAGTTCACGCAGCGCCTCGGGGAAGTGAACACGTCGTTCACGGCGTACCAAGGCGCGCTCTACTGGCAGGATGACATCCGCACCACTCGCACGCTGACCATCAGCGTCGGCGTCAGGCAGGAGATGCAGTCGCTCATCGCCGACAAGCTGAATGTGATGCCGCGACTCGGCCTCACCTACAGTCCGCGCAGCAGCAAGACCATCGTCCGCGGCGGCTACGGATTGTTCTACGACTGGTACGACTCCAACCTCTATGACCAGACGCTTCGCGTCAACGGCATCGCGCAGCGCGACCTGCGAGTGAATTGCCCCGGGTATCCGGATCCGTTCGCGGCCTCAGCCGACGCGTCGTGCGCCGCGGCGCTCGGCGGCGTGCCGGTGATTCAGCCCGGCGGGCGTATTCAGGCGAGCCCCGATCTGCGAATGCCGCACGTGCATCAGGCCTCGGCAAGCATCGAGCGTCCGATCGGCGCGAATCTGCGCGCGATGATCAGCTATCAGATGCTGCGCGGGCGCAACCAGATGCGGTCGCGCGACATCAACACGCCGGATCCGGTGACCGGCCTCCGACCCGAACCATCGATTGGCAGCATCACGCAGTTCGAGTCGACGGGAAAGTCCGCGCGCGACAGCCTCAACATCAACGTGGGATATGCGGTTCCGCGCCGGCAGATCAACGTCGGCGTCAACTACACGCTGGCGCAGTTCAAAAACCACGCGGACAACGCGACGCAGCTGCCGGTGGACAGCTACAACCCGGATGCGGAGTGGGGACCCTCGTCGCAGGACATCCGGCATCGGCTGCAGACCAACGTCTTCCTGCCGCCGTTCCGCGGATTCCGTCTGTCGATGAACGGCCTGGTGTATCAGTCCGGTGCGCCCTACAACATCACCACTGGCCGCGATGATAACCACGACTTCGTCATCAACGATCGGCCGCTCGATGCGTCCGGCCGGATGATCGGCCGCAACAGCGCGCGCGGTGCGGCGCGATGGGGGGACTTGAGCATGCGGCTCGGCCGCGCGTTCTCGTTCAACCGGCCGTCGCCCGATCGCGGCGCCGGCGCCAACGGTGGCGGCAATCTGGAGTTCTTCGCGCAGGCCGACAACATCCTCAACCGCGTCAACTTCACCAACTATGCGGGAACGATGACGTCGAGGCTGTTCGGACAACCGACCGCCGCATCGCAGGCGCGGCGCGTGCAGGTCGGCATGCAGCTGCGCTTCTGAACCGTTCGGATCGTTCGATTCGTTCGGATCGTTCGATTCGTTCTCGTTCGAACCGCCGCGAACGATCCGAACGGTTCGAACGACCCGAACGATTCGAACGATTTACCCTGGCGCCGCGCCCTGCGTATTCACGAAGACCGCATAGAGCGACTGGCTCGCGCACATGAAGAGCCGGTTCCTCTTCGGCCCGCCGAACGTGATGTTGGCGCAGACCTCCGGCAGCCGGATCCGTCCAATTAGTTTCCCGGCAGGATTCCAGACCGTCACACCGTTGTAGCCAAGCTCACGCCCGGCGTTGCTCCCTGCCCATAGATTGCCTTCCACATCGACGCGAATGCCGTCGGGCGCGCACTTCACGCCGTCGATCATGAAATCGCTGAACTGCTTCGGTGCCCCGAGCCGATTGTTGTTGATGTCGAACACGTAGACGCTGCGATCGCCGCCGCGACCGGTGTCGCCCGGGAATTTCGCGAAGCTGACGACATACAGCTTCTTCTGATCGGGTGAGAACGCCAGGCCGTTTGGATCCGGCAGCACGCCTTCGTCGGCGAGGAGATCGACGCGACCACTCGGATCGATGCGATACACGCCGGTGGGCAGCTCGCGGTGGAAGGGGCCCACGTCGGGCGAGACGCCAACCCGCGGGTTGACGTGCCCTGCCTGATTCAACCCTGTGCCCGCTGCGTCGGGTGTCCCCTCGAACATCTGCCCGCCGTAGGCCGGATCCGTGAACCAGATGCTGCCATCGGGGTGCGCGACGACATCGTTGGGCGAGTTGAGCTGCTTCCCGTTGTACTTGCTTGCGAGAATGGTGACCGTCCCGTCGTGCTCGTAGCGGACGACGCGGCGCGTCAGGTGCTCGCACGAAATCTGGCGACCCTGATAATCGAATGTGTTGCCGTTGCTATTGTTCGATGGATTGCGAAACACGCTGACGCCGTTGTTGTCCTCGAGCCAGCGCATCTGCATGTTGTTGCCGATGTCGCTGAAGACGAGGAAACGGCCGACGCTGCTCCACGCAGGTCCTTCCAGCCACAGGCCGCCAGTCCACAACCTCTTGATCGCATTGTTCGGGAGAACGACACCATCGAACGCCGGATCGACCGTGAGGATGTCGGGATCCGTAAAGTACGTGGTCGGCTGGCTGAAGTCGCGCGGCGGGTTGCTGACGACCGTGGGTGGGGTCGCGCGTTGCGCGAAGAGCGTCTCGCCCCCAACCGCCGCACCCGCAACCGCGCCAATAGCCTTCATCGCGGCACGCCGCGAAAGCCCTCGACTCGCGTCGCTCGCTGGGGCCAAAGTCTGCTGTGTCTTCATGACCAGTATTTTTCAATAAAATGCCCAAGGCCCAAAGCTCAATGCTCAATGCCCAAGGGAGAACGCGAATGAGATTTGGAATTGGTGTCGCACTCGTGCTGGCCGCTGCAATCGCGGTCACGGCGCAGCAAGGGACGGCAGTCGCCATCGATAACGACGACATCGGCGGCGTGGTCGCCAGCAGCAAGGGCCCGGAGGCCGGCGTGTGGGTGATCGCCGAGACGCGCGAGCTGCCGACCCGCTTCGCGCGGATCGTCGTCACGGACGACCGCGGCCGCTACCTGCTGCCGGACCTGCCGAAGGCGAACTACGACATCTGGGTGCGAGGCTACGGGCTCGTCGATTCGCCGAAGGTAAAAGCAGCGCCCGGCAAGGCACTGAACTTAACAGCGGTTGTCGCGCCCAACCCGAAAGCGGCGGCGCAATATTACCCCGCGGCGTACTGGATGTCGCTCCTCAACGTGCCCGACAAAAGCGAGTTCCCCGGCAAGGGCGGCGCGAACAACTTCACCGCCAACGTGAAGAGCCAGGATCATTTCCTGGCGCTGATAAAGACGGGCGACATCTTCGGCAGCTGCATGACGTGCCATCAACTCGGCGACAAGGCGACGCGCGAGATTCCGAGGGAGCTCGGTTCGTTCCCGAGCACGAGGGAAGCGTGGCTGCGCCGCATCCAGTCGGGGCAGGCGGGCGCGGACATGGTGAAGATGTTCGGCTTCCTCGGCGTGCAACGCACTGCGGCGATGTTCGCGGACTGGACGGATCGCATCGCCGCCGGCGAACTTCCTCCCGCGCCGCCGCGTCCGGCCGGCGTCGAGCGCAACATCGTCATCACCGAGTGGAACTGGGGCACGGACAAGACGTATCTCCACGATCTGGCGGTGACCGATCGTCGTCATCCGACAGTGAACGGCAATGGACTCGTGTTCAGCTCTCCGGAAATGAGCACCGAGAACACGCCGGTACTGGATCCAACTACGTCGAAGACATCGATGTTGAATGTGCCGCCGCAGGATCCGAAAACGCCGGTCGCATCGGGACCGAATCTCAAGCCGTCGCCGTACTGGGGCAACGAAAACATCTGGACGAGCCGCAGCGACGTGCACAACTCGATGTTCGATGGAGAGGGGCGCCTCTGGATGACGGCGCGTATCCGACCACCGGCGACGCCGGCGTGGTGCCGGGCGGGATCGAGCCATCCGTCGGCGAAGCGATTCCCGATAACGGACGCGGTTCGACAGGCAGCGATGTACGACCCGAAGACAAAGAAGATTTCTTATGTCGACCTGTGCTTCCACGCACATCATCTGAACTTTGCCGAGGATGCGAACAACACGCTGTGGTTCAACGACCTCGGCATGGGCCACTCCATCTTCGGCTGGCTGAACACGAAGATGTGGGACCAGACGCACGACGCACAGAAGTCGCAGGGGTGGACGGGCCTGGTGCTCGACACCAACGGCAACGGCAAGCGCGATGCGTTCGTCGGCGTGAAGGATCCGATCGATCCGACGAAGGACAAGCTGATCGCCGACGAGCTGTATAGCGTCAACCCTGCACCGGACGGATCGATCTGGGGCTCGGTCAACGCGTATCCGGGCGCGATCATCAGGCTTACGCCGGGAACCAATCCCGCCGAGACCTCGCTGGCGGAGCGCTTCGAAGTCCCTGCGGACAAGGGATACGCGGTGCGCGGCATGGACGTCGATCGCAACGGCGTCGCCTGGGTCGCGCTTGGCAGTGGCCATCTCGCCAGCTTCGATCGACGCAAGTGCAAGGGACCGCTCAACGGACCGAAGGCCACCGGGCGTCATTGCGACGAGGGTTGGACGTTCTATGCGGAGCCGCTGCCGCAGTTCAAGAACCTGCAGCAGTCGGGCAGCGTTGAAGGCAGCTACTGGGCGTGGGTCGATCAGCGCAACACCTTCGGCCTCGGCGACAACACACCGATTGCGACCGGCAACGAATCCGACGGCTATCTCGCGCTGAAGGATGGCAAGTGGGTGACCATCCGCGTGCCGTACCCGATGGGGATGTACTCGAAAGGAATCGACGGTCGCATCGACAATCCGAATGGCGGCTGGAAGGGTCGTGGGTTGTGGGTGACCACCTCAACACGCACGCCCTTCCATATGGAGACTGGTAAGGGTCAAACGCCGATTGCCATGCATATTCAGCTTCGGCCCGACCCTCTCGCGAAGTAACTAGTTCGTGCCTTTGTAATCCATCGCGACGAGCCGCGCCTCGGCGCAATCCTTCATGATGTCGGCGAACTTCCCGAACTCGTCGACCGTCAGCACGAACGGATTCGGGCCGTTCGGGTTGCTGCGAATCTGCTCCATCCACCCGATCTCGTCGCCGAACAGTCCCGGGTGCCCGTTGATGAGTGCCTGCACCTTCTGCTGCTTCGCGTAGTCGAGCGCCTTCTTGAAGGCATCGAGCGACGCCCGGTCGGGCGTGATGTTCGCACCCGACAGCATGAGGATGTTCATCGACTTGCCGTGATCCTTTACAGGGATGTAGTAGGCCAGCGTGCCCGGCGTGTGGCCCGGCGTGATGCGCAGCGTGATTGTCTCGTCACCGAGCGTCACCTTCTGGTTGTCCTGCGTGATTTCGACGTCGCGCTTCGGCAGCGGACGATTGGCTTGCGGACCGCGCGCGTTCGGGTTCGGCCGCTCGATCATGTCCCAATCGAGCTTGCTCATCACGACCTTGGATCCGTACTTCTGCTGGAAGTACGGCGCGCCGCCAAAATGATCGAAGTGGCCGTGCCCGACGATGATGTATTTCACGTCTGCCGGCTTCAAACCCGCTTTCACCAGCCCGGGCTCGATGATCTTCTCCGCCTCGTCAACCGTGTTGAGCGAGTCGATCAGGATGATGCCCTGATTCGTCGTCAACGCCCACGCGCCGACCGTGTTGAAGCCAAAGAAATAAAAATTGTCGAACAGCTTGACGATGTCGACCTGGCGCTGCGGCTCGGCCGGTTGGCCGGCGTTCTGCCGCAGTACCGCCGGGCGCTGCGGGCCGAGCACGGTGCACGCTTTCTCGAAGCGTGACTGCAGCTTGGCGTCGTTGCCGGCTGCCGCTTTGGCTTTGGCGACGAGCGCCTGCGCTTCCTTCGAGTTCTTCCACTGGTCGTCGCTCGGATAGGCGTCGTTGCCCGCCGTCGTGCCGCCGACCGCGCGCCGCTGCTGCTGCGGCTGCTGCGCGTGAACCTGGATCTGGAGCGCCATGGCGGCGAGCGCCGCGACAGCCATTCCAACCGCCATTCGTTTCAGCATTGCTGTTCTCCTCTGAACGGGGTCGGGACTCATTTCGATTTCCGTAATGAGTCCCGACCCCTTCTTCACTTGATCTTGCCGAACAACTCGCCTTTATCAATCACGTCGGCGCGCGTCGGACCGTAACCGGAAATAAGGACCCACACTTCTTCTTCATGCGCGCCGTCGTAGTGCAACCCGCCCGACGGGTGCCGCATGTAATCTCCGGGCTTGAGGCCCACCTCCTTGGCGTGGTCCCACGTCTTCGTTCCTTCGCCGGTGTACCACGTGCCCTTCAGCACGACGCAGTGGCGTTCGTCAGGATGCGTGTGCGGCCGGCTCATCGTGTTCGGTGGGAACTTGTTGATCGTGAGGTAGAACCCCGGCTTCGACGGATCGCCCTCGAGCACTGCGGTCTGCACGCCGAGCTTGTTTCCCTCGGTGGCGTTCCACTTGAACTTGTCGGCGTTGAGCCGGATGAACTCGCGCGTCGGAAACGCGCCGAACTCCGCCTGACGGCTGGCGCCCGGCGTCGCCGCCTGTTGCGCATTGACCGTAACAGCGGCCGTCACGAACGCGGCGGCCGCCCAGGTTGCCAGTGTTGAGATTTTCATGGCGCTTATTCTAGTCCCTGAATTCCTGCGATAAATGAGCCGGCTCCGCGCCTGCGGCGGCCTCGGCGTGGCAAGCTCTCAATCCTTAAACTCCTGCGGCCTGATGACTACCTTTATCGCGCCGTCCAGCTTCTCCCGGAAGTAGCGGAGAGCGGTCGGCAACTGGTTGAACGCGAACGTATGTGTGTGCAGCGGCGACGGGTCGAGCTTCTTCTGCGCCATGAGCGACGCGGCGCGCCGCACAGCGCCCTGCCCTTCGCCGCGAATTCCATACATATAAATGTTGTTCGTGACGACGTGTCCGATGTCCACCAGCGACGGCTTGTTGGAGAATGCGCCGAGGCATACGCGTCCGCCGCGCTTCAGCATGCGAATCGCGTCGTTGACGGCGTTGGGCGCTCCCGAGCACTCGAACACGAGGTTCGCGCCGAGGTCGCTCGTCAGCTTCTGCACCGCCTCGACGACGTTTTCGCGTGATGCGTTGATCACCACGTCGGCGCCAACGCGCGTGCCGACCTCGAGCCGGCTGTCGACAATATCGGTGAGGATCACGGGAGCAGCGCCAAGCGCCTTGCCGACGGCAACCGCCGACAGGCCGATCGGCCCCGCCCCGGTAACGACAAGACTCTCGCCGGCAACGAGGCCGCCCAGCACATCGAGCCCGTACATCGCGGTGCCCGCCGTCACGATCAACGTCGCTACTTCGTCGCTGAGATGCGCGGGCACGCGAACCAGCGTGTTGATGTGATTGACGGCGTACTGCGCGAATCCGCCATCGGTGGTGAATCCGTTGGCGCGATGACCCTTGTTGAATTCGCCGTAGTTTCGGCCGTAGTTCAGACACGAGGTGTACATGCCCTGACGGCAGCGCTCGCATCGCCCGCACCCGGCATGAATTTCCACGGCAACACGCTCACCGATGACAAATTCGTCGACCGTGGGCCCGAGTTCCACAATCGTGCCCATGTACTCGTGCCCGGGGGTGAAGTTCTTGTTGAACGGCGCCTCGCCTGCGACAGTCGCCGGGGGCCCGTGGCTAATTACTTCGAGATCGGTGGCGCAAATGGCCGTCGCGTCTACGCGGACCAGCACTTCGCCCACGCCGGCCGTCGGCACAGGCTTGTCGACGAGCGTCAACTCGCCTGGATCGCCCAGCACCCACGCCTTCATGGTTTTCGTCATTTGGCGGCTTCTATCATCCGTTTTTCGTGGTCCGAAAGGCACCCCGGTACCGTTCCGGCCGGATTGCAACGGCGTATATAATCTTCCGCACCAAAAATCGTGATTTTCACGAAGGAGGCACTGATGAACTTCCGGCGATTGGTCCGCTTGACCGTCGCGTTGCTTGCGTTGCCCGTCCTCGCATATGCGCAGGATGCAACGATAAGCGGTACTATCAAGGACAACACCGGCGGCGTTCTTCCAGGCGTCACCGTCACCGCGACTAACGAAGCATCAGGCAATACGTTCAACAGCGTCACCGACGACCGCGGGGTTTATCGCATCCCTGTTCGTGCGGGCGTGTACAAAATCACCGCGGAACTGGCGGGCTTCACGACCATTACGCGTCCCGGTATCGAACTCCTTCTCGGCCGCCAGGTCGTCCTCGATCTGGCGTTGCAGGTCTCCACGCTCCAGGAAACGGTCACCGTAACTGGTGAAGCGCCGCTGCTCGATACGACGACGTCCACCGTCGCCACCAACATCGATCCCCGGCAGATGCAGGACATCCCGATCAACGGCCGCAACTGGATGGACCTGACGATGCTGTCCGCCGGCTCGCGCACGAACGCGTCGAGCGAGGTGCCGCAGGATCGGCAGGGCTTCTTCCAGACCAACGTCGATGGCCAGTCGGTTACCCTCACGGTCTGCTGCGCACAGAACCAGCCCCGTTACAGCCGCGACTCGATCGCCGAGTTCCAGCTGACGACGAACCGGTTCGACGCGACACAGGGTCGCACCATGGGCATGATGGTCAACGCCATCACCAAGTCGGGAACCAACACGTTCACGGGCACCTTCGGCGGCTACTTCCGGCGGGACAACTGGAACGCCAAGGATTTCATTCAGAAGAAAGTGCTGCCCTATAAAGATACGCAGGTGAGCGGGACGTTTGGCGGCCCGATCATCAAGGACCGCATTCATTTCTTTGGTAATTACGAGTACGAGCGTAACCCGCAGACGTTCGCCTTCGGCGGTCCGACAGGTCCGTTCGGATCGTGCGGCGCCGCGTGCCCGAACATCAACCTGAATCTGAACGCGAATTACACGCTGCAGCAGGGCGGCGTGAAGGTTGACATGCAGTTCAACCCGAAGAACCGCCTGACCGGCCGCTTCAGCCACTATAAGAATCTGCAGCCGATTCAGACCGTCGGCGCGCTGGCCACAACGCACCCCTCGAATGCGACGGAGAACAATCGATTCGTCGATCAGTACTTCGCCACGTACACGTCGGTGCTGAGCAACAACACGATCAACGAGATCAAGGGCGGCCTGGCGGCGAACTTCTACACGCTCGAACCGGTCTCGGGCTGGGGAACGAGCGGCAGCCGTCGTCCACCTCAGACCGACAAGATTCTGTTCGACGTATTCTCCGGTCGTGAAATCCAGGGCGGCGCCCCGGGGATCACGTTCGCGGGCTATACCATCGGTTCGCCCACCAACACGCCGCAGCGCACGGGCGAGCACAACTACCAGATCCGCGACGACTTCACCACGGCGTTCGAGCTGGGTGGACGCCACGACGTGAAGATGGGTGGCGACTTCATCAAGTACACAATGTCCCAGGGCTGGTGCAACGTCTGCGACGGTCTGTTCACGTCGGTTCAGGCTGCGCCTGCCAATCTCGAGCAGCTGCTGCCGGACTGGCGCGATGCGTCCACCTGGCAGTGGAACGCGATGTCGCCGCTGTTCCGTGACTACAACGTGACCATCGGCAACATGTCGTATTCCGTCCACCGCCAGATTTACGCGGCGTGGTACCAGGACGACTGGAAGATGGGTCAGAAGCTCACGCTCAACATGGGCGTGCGCTACGACCTCGATCACGGCGCGCAGGGCGAGTGGGTGAAGTTCCTGCCGTGGTTGTCGGGCAAGCGTCCGACCGACAAGAACAACGTCGCGCCGCGACTCGGTTTCGCGTATCAGCTGAACGAAAAATCCGTCATTCGCGGCGGATGGGGGATCTTCTTCACGGAGCTCGAAGACGACGCCCTGCATCAGTCGTACATCCTGACGCAGAACGCGAACATCACGCTGCCGAACAACGGACGCCCGGACTTCGGCCTCAATCCATTCGGCGGACCGAAGCCGACGCTCGACCAGATCCTCGCGCGCCGGTGCGACATCGTCGGCCTGCCGTTCAACTCGCCGAACTGCTTCCCGCAGTCGATCCGCAACGGATCCGAGATCCCGGTCGGCGACCACCCGGTTTCCTATAGCCACATGGTGTCAATCGGCATACAGCGAGAGCTCGCGACGAACACCGGCCTCGACAGCAACTTCGTCTGGACCGGGGGCCGCGCGGAAGAACGGCGGCAGAACCTCAACAGCTCGATCAACCCGGCAACCGGCGCCAACTACACGGCGACCGGCGCGGCAACCGATCTTGCACACCTGCCGTTCCCGTCATGGGGTCCGATCGCCGGCGAGATCATGAACGGCCGGTCGAACTACTACGGCTGGGAGAACACGCTCACCAAGCGGTTCAGCAATCGCTGGCAGGCGAACGCAACCTACACGCTGTCCTATTTCAAAGATGATGGCGGTATCGGCAATCTCACCGGGCCATTCCTGACGACGCTCGATCCGAACGCGAACGTCACGACGATCCTCACGCCCTACACCGGGACGATTGCCCCGGACATGGGTCCGATGTATCAGCTCACGGCCACCGACCAGCGTCACCGCGCGACGTTCAACGGTATCTGGGATATGGGCAAGGGCTTCCAGGTGAGCGGCGTCTACTTCTTCGGTTCCGGCGAGCGCCGCAGCACGAGCTGGGGCAGCGACCTGCGCAACACCGGCGGCGCCAACTACGGCATCCTGACGCCGGCCGGCACGACCGCGGAATCGCTGACGGCGCGACTGAATCCCGACGTGCGCGATCGCGTCGGCTCGATCAAGGGCCAGGTCTACAACGGTCAGTTCCTGCTCGACCGCGCGCAGCTGGTTGGCCAGCCGATTCATCGTGTTGACATGCGCCTGCAGAAGCGGATCTCGCTCGGTGGCCGCCGCAACGCCGACCTGATGGCTGAAGTGTTCAACATCTTCAACCACGCCAACTACGGGGCGTACACGACGACGTTGAGCAACCCGGCGCAGTACGGTCTGCCGTCGCCGAACCTGGCAACGGCGTACCTGCCGCGCATCGTGCAGCTGGGATTCCATCTGGCGTTCTAAAGCTCGCGGATCTGCCGGGTCCGAAAGGACCCGGCCTACGCTATCGAGTAACACCAGGGTAGGGCGGGTCCTTTCGGACCCGCCTTTTTTTATGACCATCGACGAATTTGCCCGCAGGCTGCGTGCGCATGAAATCACCGCGCGCGAGATCACAGAACAATGTCTTCGACGCATCGACGACCTGCAGCCGAAGCTCAATGCGTTCATCCGCGTAATGGCAGACGAGGCGCGCAGCGCCGCTGACGCCGCGGATGGCGAGCTCGCTGCCGGGCGCGATCGCGGTCCGCTGCACGGTGTACCGATAGCGGTCAAGGACTTGATCGACATGGCGGGCGTGCCGACGACGGCTGCGTCGCGGGTGCGCGAGGGACACATGGCAGCGGCGGATGCTCCGGTCATCACGCATCTGCGGAACGCGGGCGCGGTGCTGATCGGCAAGACCAACCTCGACGAGTTCGCGTTCGGAACGACGAGCGAGAACTCGGCATTCGGGCCCGTGCGAAATCCAATAGATTCGAGACGAACACCCGGCGGATCGAGCGGCGGATCTGCGGTCGCGGTCGCAACCGGAATGGCGCTTGCGGCCGTCGGCAGCGACACAGGGGGATCGATCCGCATTCCAGCAGCGGCGTGCGGGATCGTCGGTCTGAAGCCGACGATCGGCGAGATTTCGACGGATTCGGTCGTGCCGCTGTCGGGAACGTTCGATCATCTCGGCCCGTTCGCGCGGAGCGTTGAGGATGCCGCGATTGTCCATCGAGTCCTGGCGGGCAACAGCCGTGCGGATCTCGTGAGGACCGCGAAACGGGACAAGGATGGCGCGGACCTTCTCAGGTCCGCGACATTCGGCATTCCCCGCGGCTACCTTACCGATCTGCTCGACACCGACGTGCGCGCGCGATTCGATGAAGCTGTCGCCGCGCTTCGCGGCGCGGGCGCACAAGTGACGGACGTCGCCATTCCGCATGCCGAGCTGACGCCGGCGGTCTATGTCCACATCCACTCGTCGGAAGGAGCGACGTATCACGCGCAAACGCTCGATTCGCATGCCGATCGCTACACGCCAGTCGTGCGAAGGCGCCTCGAGCTTGGACGATACGTCCTGGCGCAGGATTACGTGCGGGCGATGGAAGGACGCGAGCTGCTGCGCGGCGAAGTGGACGCCGCTCTCGACGGGGTGGACGCGTTGCTGCTGCCGACGGTGCCGATTCCAGCGCCGCTCATCGGCGCGGAGTCGGCGATGATCGCCGGTCGCGAGGAGCCGGTCCGCGCGTTGATGCTTCGGCTGACGCAGCTGTTCAACGTCACGGGCAATCCGGCCATCTCACTGCCGTGCGGTCACACGTCGCACGGCCTGCCTGTCGGCCTGCAGCTGGTCGGTCGCCGCGGTGGCACAGAGGCGCTGCTTGCCGTCGCATGCGCGTGCGAGCGGCAGCTCGCCTGACTATTTCTTCGCTGCGTTCGCGGGATCGTCGGCGGGATTCACATAGCTCGTCGACGAAGGACCGTAGCCGACGATCTCGATGACCACCTGCTCCCGCGTGCGCGCGAAATGCGGCGTGTTCGCCGGTTCGGTGTACATGCTGCCGGCGGGCAGCATCTTGAGCGCCTTCTCGTCGAACGCCTTGCCGTAGCCGAAGTACCACGTGCCCTTCAGCACCGTGGCCACACGGTCGTCCTTGTGCGAGTGCGCCTGAATCGTCATGTTCGGCGCGGCGCGCAGCGCGAGCACATACAGGCCGGGCTTCGTCGGATCGCCCTTCAGGATGACGGTCTCGATGCCGCTTACGCCTGAGGTTCCGGTGCCTCCTGCAAGCGCAGACGGCCACGGGATTTCATCGAGCTTGATCGTCACAGGACCGTTGAGCCGCGCCTGCGCTCCACTAGACGTGGCCGCCGCGGCGGTGAGCATCACAGCAAGGACGCCATACCTCGAAACAGCTGACAAAGTGCGCATGGATAAAGCATTATAATTTTCTTTCTTTTGAACAATTTGGGCCCATCAACGTAAATATATGAACGGTCCGGGTGCACGGACCGCAGACGAGGGTTGGAGGACGACAAGATGCGCCGTAATGTTTTTGGCCCGGCAGGGGTCCGTTGCGCGTTCGCCGTGGCGGTCGCTGCGTACGCGGTCGTGGGATTGTTTTCGATTACCGGGCATGCCGGGCAGGCGCGCGCAGTTACGGCGGCAGGTTCCTATTCGGCCGCGCAGGCAGATCGTGGGAAGGCGTTGTACTCGGACCAGTGCGTCGCGTGTCACGGCGAGATGCTGGAAGGCGTGGTCGGCCCGCCGCTGACCGGTGACGACTTCCTCACCGACTTCGGCAGTCATCCGGTTGTCGACGTCATCCAGAAAATTCAGGCCACCATGCCGCAGCAGGCGCCCGGCACGCTCACGCGCGCGCAGGCAACGGATCTCGCTGCCTACATCCTCCAGGCCAACAAGTATCCCGCGGGTGCGGATCTGACCGACGCCACCGCGGCGCAGTTCACGCTGCCTGCAGGCAAGGCGGCTCCCGCCGCTGCTGCGGTCAGTCCAGCTGGTCTGCCGACGGTGACCGCGACCGCGAACCTTGCGCAGTTCATGCGCGCCGTCACGTTCCCGAACGCGAACATCATCTTCAACACACAGCTGTACGACCCGGGAAAAGAAAAGCCGAAGATGCCCATCCCCTACGACTACGTCCTTTGGGGCAAGACGGTGTACTACGGTTGGGAAGCGGTGGATGAAGCGATTCTCGCGCTGCGCGATACGTCGCCGATGCTGCTGTTGCCCGGGCGCAAATGTCAGAACGGCCGCCCGGTGCCAATCCAGAACGCCGACTATCAGCAGGCGGTGAAAGACCTCGTCGCCTTCACCGACGAGCTCTGGAAAGCGGCGCAAACACGTAATCAGGACACGGTGAGCGCGCTATCCGAGAAGCTGAACGACACGTGCGCGAACTGCCACAAGGTTTATCGGGATGTGTCGGCATCGGGTGGCGCGTCGACCGGTTCGCTGACCGCGGATCGCTGCAATGCGAATCCGAAGGGCGGCGGGGTCGCACAATAAGAACTTCCAACGACCCGAGTGCGCGCTCAGCGTGCGCCTGGATCGATGCGGTCAGGCCGAACCGCCGGCTGCCCTGGAGCGGCAGGAGCCTGACCGCGCACCGGCGGCGCCGGCACAGCGTGGTCGGGCTCGTTTAGGTACAGATACTGATATCGAATGCCGCGGCCGTTTTCGTCAAGCCAGCCGAAGGACTGCTGCATGATCGTCGGCGGCGGGAATCCCTTCGGCACTGTCGACTCCGCAATGATCAAACGATTGCGGTGCATGTAGGCGGCGGCGAAAGTGCGTGACTGATCCTTCAGGTTGGTGAACTGAATCTCCTGTCCGCCCACCATCTCCATGAAGTTGAACATCAGGTGCGTCACCTTCACGTCCCTGTCGGCGATCAGCTTGTCCATCGCGTAGGTGACGGCGCCGCGCACGTCGTTCTTCCAGTAGCCATAGCCGGTGTCGCCGACGCCGATACAGGTCTCCGCTCCCGGCGGGCACTTGGTCGCCTTCTCGACGAGCACTCGCTCGACCGGCGTGTAGTCGACGACCGTCAGCGTGTGCTTTCCGCTGACGCCGTTCACCGTGTAGATCTTCGCCGGCAGGTTGACGAAGTACTCCGTCAGCCAGGTCCCGTCGGTCACCACCGGCTTGCCGGGGAACGTGATGGTGAAGAAATCCTCCTTGCTGACGAACTCGGTGTAGTCGTCTTGCGCGAATGCGGGCGCGGATATCGCCAGGAGGACCGCTGCTGCGATGAATGCTTTGAAACGCATAGAAATCTCTATTTGAAATCGACGACGGTCTTCAGCGTGTTGCTGTCCGCCATCTTCGAATCGCTGGCCCGGAACTCGAGATCGCAATGATTGTTGGGCGGCGGCGCAAACGGCTTCAACTGCGTGCGCGGATTCGGAATGGCGACGGTGACCGTGCCGTTGGCGAGCTTTCCTTTCAGCACGCCCGATTCCGGTTCGCCGCCGCAGCCGAGAAAGAACCACACCCGCGGTGAATCGCCGATGTCGTTCGGCGTCTCGGTCATCGCGAACTGCAGCTGCACGGTCGGCTGGTTCACCAGGGCGGAGACGATCTTCGGGTTCGAGATGGCCGGCACGCGCGCGAAGACGGCGATCGGCCGCGGGCGCGTGCGGCCCATCGGATTCACCGCAACGATCGTGCGGTTGCCCGGTGCGGCATCGGCAGCGACGTCAATCGTCACGTCCCAGAAAAGCGATCCTTCTCTGACGTCGCCTTTCTTGATGTCCTTCACCGTCATTCCGGCCGCCGGCTCGATTTCAACGGCGGTCACGTCGTTGCGGCCCGGGATGCCGAGATGCAGCACGTTGGTCTGTCCGGCAACGAGCTGCGTTGGAAAGAACCCTTCGAT
Organism: Vicinamibacterales bacterium; assembly: GCA_035492455.1. Lineage (GTDB taxonomy): Bacteria > Acidobacteriota > Vicinamibacteria > Vicinamibacterales > UBA2999 > Gp6-AA40. The sequence continues at coordinate 27,216 of DATJJE010000007.1, forward strand.
GACGTTCGGCAGCCCCTGCGCGTGCGCGAAGTCTGCCGACACCAGCGCGACAAGTGCGACAAGGCCGGCAGCGATCGGCGAACTGCGTTTCATTTTGTCCCTGCCTGTTCCAGTGCGATGACGCGTGCGGTCGCGCATTCGTCCATCATCTTCCAGTAGCGCTCACCCCGCAGCTTGCCGTAGAGCAGCGGATTTGGCCCGTTCGGATTCTTCCGAATCGTCTCCATATCGGCGAGCGTGTCCTGATAGATCCCTGGGTGCGCGTTGAGAATTCCGTCGGCTCCCATCTTCAACGCGTAGTCCTTGATGACGCTCTCGAACCGGTTGAGCGAATCGCGGTTCGGATGCTGCAAGCCACCGCCATGCAGCAGCACCACGTGCGGCTCGCCATGCCATTTCACCGGGATGAAGATGCCCAGCGTGCCCGGCGTGTGGCCGAACAGGTTGGTGAAGGTGAGCGTCGTGTCGCCGAGCGTCAGCGTGTCGCCGTGCTTGATGTCGACGTCGCGCATCGCCAGCGGCCGCTCGGGCTTCTGCGCCGGAAGCGTCGCGTCCCAGTCTTCCTTGCCCATGTAGACGCGCGGGCGATACGTCTTCTGTAGATAGTTGGCGCCGCCCGTGTGATCGGTCTGTCCCGGATGACCGTGCGACAGGACGATATATTTGATCTGCGCGGGATCGAGGCCGACCTTCTGCATGCTCGGGACGAGGATGTCGCGTGCTTCCTCTGTCGAATTGAGTGTGTCGATCAGAATCAGTCCCTGACTCGTGGTGATGACAAACGCCCCCTGTGACGCCAGGCCCAGGAACCACACGTTGTCGAAGATCTTCGTCGGCTCGACCGTGTAGTCCTTCAGCGGCGGCAGACCGAGACGCTCACGCTTGAGAGCGACGCGCTCAGGGCCGGTGTACGAGCAGGTGTTCTCGAACTCTGCACCCAGGTCGGTGCCCGCAAGCTGCTTCGCGATCGCGACGTGGCGCTGCGCTTCCGCTGACGCGTCGAACTGCTGCTTGGTCGGATAGATCGGCGGCCGCGCCGGCGCTGCCGGCCGCGGCGCCGTCTGCGCGGTCGGAGCACCGCCGGCCTTCGCGGTCTCATCGGCGATCCACTTGTCGGCGACCTGCTTCAGCCGAACGAGCCACTGCTTCCACGATTCGGGATCAACGAACGGATTCGGTTCGCCGGGCTTGCGGCTCTGCAGCTTCACCATCCGCTCGAACGTGCCGCCGTTGGGGTACGTGGACATCGCGAGGTAGCTGTGAATCAGCAGGCCGACCTGCACGTCGGGCTCGAGCTGCGCCACCCGCGCGACGCTCGCCTGGAACTTCTTGCCGCCCTCCACGCCGTCGCGCGGCTCGGGACCGCCGAAGAGGAACGCCTTGTAGGCCTTGCCGTTTTCGTGGACGGTGAACTCGTACGAGATGCTTCCGGGCGTGTGGCCCGGCGTCAGGTACGCCTTGATCGAGGTCTTGCCCAGCGTGATGACGTCGCCGTCCTTGATCACGAGATCGTTCGGACCGCGCTGCACCGCCTCGTTGAACGGTGGCGTCGTCTGCGGCTTGTCGCGATAACCCTGAGCCACATCGTCCACCATCTTCCAGTCGGCCTCGCTCAGGCCGATGCGCGCGCCCGACAGCTGCTTGATGCGCGCGGCGCCGCCGAAATGATCGAGGTGACCGTGGACGATGAGAACGTACTTGATGTCCTTCGGGTTGAAGCCGAGGTTGCGGATGTTATCGAGGACGTGATCGACGTACGGCTCCTGCGAGCTGTCGATCAAGATGAGGCCTGCGGTCGTCGGAATCAGCCACGTCGACACCGTGCCGACGCCGACGTGATACAGATCGTCGAAGATCTTGAAGCCCTCGAGCGACTTCTGAAACTCCGCGTCGCGCGCCTTCGTCACGCGGTACTGGTAGCTGATCTCCATGCCCGGCGGCGCAGGCGGCTGCGCTGCAGCTCCGCCCTGGCGCCCCTGCGCCGCGAGAGGCAGGGTGAATCCCATGACGGCGAGTGCGACCAAGACTGTTTTCTTCATATGTAGCGGTAGGCCGGGTCCTTTCGGACCCGGCAGATTGTCAGAGCTCTAATGCGGAAGCGGCTGTCCCTTCGTCTCCACGGTGAAGGGCAGGAGGAACATGCCGGCGAAGAGGACGATCGAGGTCAGCGCGATCGGCGTGCCGATGTTGCCGAAGTGGTTCACACCGGCGGCGATGAGGAACACCATGCCGACGCCCACAAAGCGGCCGATCGAGCTGATGAAGCCCATGCCGCTGCCGCGGCTGCTGGTCTCGAACAGCTCCGGCAGCCACAGTGTATACATCGCGAAGTTCGCGCCGGCGAGGCCGAGCAGGAACGTCATGCCGAAGAAGATGGGCAGCGCGTTCGCCCCCATGATGAAGAACGCCCAGCCGAACGAGATGGCCGTCGTCACCGCCAGCAGGGACATGAACATCGCCATGGCGACACGCCGGCCGAACCTCTCCGCGAGGACGGGCGCGAGAAGGCAGCCGATCACGGTGCCGATCGCCAGCACCGCTCCACCCCACGAGGCGATGCGTGCTGCGTCCGCCGCCGCCGCTCCCTGCCGTTGCGCGATCTGCGTGAGCGCCGTCGGCACGTAAATCGACCCGGCCCACTGGCCGATGATCGACACCAGGTAAACGAGCGACATGATGATCGTGCGGTTCTTGTACTTCGATGTGAACAGCGCACCGAACGACTTCGCGATCGACGGCTTCTTGACCCTCTTCATTTCCTCGAACCGGTGCGACTCCTTCACGTTGGACATGATCCAGCCGACAAAGAGGGCCGGTACGCCACCGAAGGCGAACATCCAGCGCCAGCCGAAATTCGCTCCGATTGTGTAGTTCGCGATCGACGCGAGCAGGAAGCCGACGTAGTAGCCCGTATGCAGGTATCCCGCGAACTTGACGCGCCGATCTTCCGGCAGCGACTCGGCGACAAACGTCGAACCGACCGGCTGCTCGCCGCCAAGGCCGAAGCCGCACAGGACTCGCAGGATCGCCAGCTGGTAGACGTGCGTGACCAGACCGCATAACAGCGTGAACACCGAGTAGGCGACGATGGTGAGCGCCAGCGCGCGCACGCGGCCGATGCGGTCCCCGATCATTCCCCAGAACATCGACAGGCCCCATCCGGCGAGGAACATCGCAAACAGGATGCTGCCCCAGATGCCGATGTTCACGGGCGTCGCCGCGTAGCCCGACATCGGCAGCAGCTCGCGCAGTGCGGGAACGAGCACGAGGCCGTAGATGAAGGCATCCATGCCGTCGAGCGTCCAGCCGGCGTAGGCCGCGAGGAACCCTTTCTTCTGGTTAGTCGTCAGCGGCGTGTTCGTGCGGACCGGTTGTGGATGCGTCGCTGTAGCTGTGACGGCCATCGAATCCCCCAAATGGTGTTAACGGGCGTGAATTTCTTCGGAAAGTTCGCTCATTCTATGGGCGCTACTGGGCTTGGTCAAGCAACCTCACCCGCAGGTTTTCGGCGCGCAGCACGTCGCGGTTGACGACAAACGTCGGCGCCTTTCCGGCCGCAATGGCGACAACGGACCGGAAGGCGCTCTCCGCATTGTTGCGGAAGAACTCGTCCGTCCAGCAGACCGAGTGCGGCGTGACGATGACGTTGTCGAGTTTCAGGAGCGCGTTGTCGCCGGCAACCGGCTCGACCTCGAAAACGTCGAGCGCGGCACCGGCAATTCGCCGGTTCGCGAGCGCCGCTGACAGCACCTTTTCGTCCACGATCGGGCCGCGTGAGGTGTTGATGAAGTACGCCGTCGGCTTCATCAGCGACAATTCGCGAGCGCCGATCGAGCCGCGTGTCTCCGATGTCAGCGGCGTGTTCACGAACACGAAATCGGCCTCGCGGAAGACCGTCTCTCTGTCCACGAGGCGGACGCGCAGCTTCGCCGCATCCTCCGGCTTCATGTACGGGTCGTACGCGATGTGCTGCATCTCGAGCGGCGCGATGATCCGATACAGCTCGCCGCCGATATTGCCGACGCCAATCGACCCGACTGTTTTCCCCGTCAGGCCGACGCCCATGTGATTGGTCGTCTCCGCCCACCGGCCCGTTCGCGTCAGAGAGTCCTTTGTGAAAATCTTGTGTGAGAGCGCCAACATCAGCGCGAGGATGCTTGTTGCGACCGGACGACGAACGCCGTCAGGGGTGTTCGTCAGGACGACGCCGTTTTCCGTGCACGCCTTGACATCCACGCTGTCGTAGCCAACGCCCATGCGCGCGACGATCTTCACGCGCTTGTCGGAACCGGAGACAACGGCCGCGGGAACTTTCGGATTGAGAACGCACAGCCCGTCGTATTGCGCGCCGTGCGCCGCGGTGAGCTCTTTGACGTTCTCCGGGATGAACTCCCACTGCAGCTTCGCATCGTCGAAGATCTGCAGGGCACGCGCGTCGAAGATGGACGTGCCGTCCGCGCGCAGCGTGTCGCGCGTGATCCCAACTCGAAAATTCATCTATAGCGGAGCGCCGGCGAACTTATCGGGATTCTTCAGGTACCACTGCTCGTACATCTCCCGTCCGTTCCACACGAGCACGCCCTTCTGTTTCAGCACGTGGTCGTAGATCTGCTCGAGATACTTGAACGCATGTGCCTGACCCGCGGCGTACGGATGAATGGCGATCGAGAAGACCTTCGGCCGCTTCTCGCTTTCTTTGTACAGCTGATCGAAGGCGTCGATGCACTTGCGCGCGAAGTACTGCGCCTCCTGCGTCTGTACCGCCAGTGTCGTCACATCCTGGCATTCGATGGGATATGGGAGCGAGATCAGCGGACCATGTTTCGTCTTCAGCCTCGTCGGCTCGTCGTCGAACGGATACTCACAGGTGTACTTGACGCCGGCGGCGGCGAGCCAGTCGGACGACTGGAACGTCTGGCCGAAGCCGGGGCTCAGCCATCCAATCGGGCGCTGACCGGTGTGCTTCTGCAGGACGTCGAGCGTTTTGACGATCATGTCTTCCGGCTCGTGCTCGACGTGGATCGGCTGCTGCTCGTAACTGTGACCGACCATCTCCCATCCGGCTTTCGCCGTGGCCTCGACGATGCGCGGGTAATCGACACAGACGCGGCCGTTGATCGACAGCGACGGCTTGATGCCGAGCCGTTCGAACAACTCGAAGAACCGCCAGAAGCCGACGCGGTTCCCGTATTCATGCCATGCCCAGTTGCCGACGTCGGGAAACCTGACTTGTCCCTGCGGGGGCATCAGGAGCAAACGGGGCATCGGCCGAGTGATGTCCCAGACTTCGACGTTGACGATGGTCCAGAAGATGATGCGATTGCCGCCAGGCAGTGGTGGCAGCGGCGGTCGATCGACGATTGCTGAATAGGGTCCGCGTTCGCGAGGTTGCATGGGGAGTGTCCGAGGAGAAACACGAAGGGCCGGGTAACGACCCGGCCCTTCAAATCGTCGAGTTCGCTTTAGAAGTCTTTCGGCAGGGCGGCGTTGTTGCCGTCCCAGTCCTTCACGGTGCCGTCCTTCGCCTTGAGGAAGCCGAGCAGGCAGCCGTTGGAACCGTCGCGCAGCACGTGGCAGCGGGCCTTGATAGTATCGCCCGGCGCGACATATTCCTTCGTCACGCCAATCCGCTCGAGGCCGTTGCGGCCCGTCGCTTCAAGCGCCCAGATCTGCGGTTCGCCGCCCTTTGGATCCTTCACCTCGAGATAAATCCACGAATGCGGCAGCAGGAGATGGACCTCCTTGACCGTGCCCGTGATATCGGTGAACGAATCAACGTAGTTGCCGTGGGAATGGTGTGCCCAGGCCGGCAACGCAAACAGGACCGAAACAACCGCCGCAAGAGCCAATCTAGACCGCATTTTCAGCCTCCAAAGTACACGAATCGAGCCGCCTAGGCCGTAAGACACGTGATTCTATACGGCTAAATTCGACGTTTGCAAGCGTTCAGAAGTTCCGCCTGATATACCATCCAGCCACCGGTATCTTCCCGAGGAGCTGACATGGCGCAGATCTCGTTGAAAGTGAACGGCATGACGCGGGTCGTCGATACCGACCCGACGACGCCGCTGCTCTACGTCCTCAGAAACGACCTCGACCAGCATGGACCCCGGTTCGGCTGCGGTCTTGCCCAGTGCGGAGCCTGCACAGTCATTGTCGACGGCAACGCGGTCCGCTCGTGCACGATTCCGGTCTCGACGATGGGGAACAAGAACATCCAGACGCTTGATGGCCTCGGGACCGTCGAGAAGCCGCATCCGCTGCAGGCGGCGTTCATCGAGGAGCAGGCGGCGCAGTGCGGCTACTGTATGAACGGCATCCTCATGACGGCGAAGGTGCTGCTCGACAAGAACCCGAATCCGACCGATGCCGACATCAAGCGCGCGCTCGACCCGGTGCTCTGCCGCTGCGGCAGCCACCTTCGCGTCATCCGCGCCATCAAGAGGGCAGCGCGCACGCTGCAGGCACGCGCATGATCTCCCGAAGAGAACTCCTCAAGGGCGGCGCGTTCGTCGTCAGCTTCAGCATTCTTGGCCCGCTCGAGAAAGCGTTCGGTCAGGCCACCGCGCACATCGATCCGTACGGCAATCCCGATTACCTCGACCCGAGAAACCTCGACTCGTGGGTCGCGGTACGCGAGGACGGAACGGTGATCGTGCAGACGGGCAAGGTTGATCTCGGCACCGGCATCGAAACGGCGCTGGCGCAGATCGCCGCCGACGAGCTCGATGTCCCCTTCGATCGCATCCGCATGCAGATGGGCGACACCGCGAAAACGGTCGATGAAGGCCGCACCGCCGGCAGCAACACCATTCAGGCCGCAGGCCAGCATCTGCGGCAGGCAACGGCGGTCGCTCGAGTCGAACTGCTGAAGATGGCGTCGACGCGTCTCGACGTCCCTGTCGAGCGGCTCACCGTCAAAGATGGCATCGTCAGCGATACGGCTGATCCGACCAAGAGCGTGTCGTACATGGCGCTCGTCGGTGGAAAGAAATTCAACATCACGATGCCCGTCACCGGCCAGCAGGGAGGGCTGCAGATTGCGCCGGCGGTCAAGCCGAAGAAGTACACGGACTATAAAGTCGTCGGCACGTCGGTGCCGCGCGTCGATCTGCCGCGCAAGCTGACCGCGGCGTATCCATACATCGCCGATGTCAGAGTGCCCGGCATGCTGCACGGACGCGTCATTCGTCCGGCCACGACGTTGTCGAAGCCGCGCGTTGACGAGAACTCGGTTGCCAACATCAAAGGCCTCGTGAAGGTAGTGCAGGATGGTACGTTCGTCGGCGTCGTCGCGCAGACGGAATGGGCGGCCATCCAAGCCGCTCGCAATCTCAAGGTGACATGGGCTGCACCGTCATCTCCGCTGCCGGCGAGTCCCGCTGTGGTCGATCAGTACCTCACCAACACCAAGAGCTTCACCGACAACGGTCCGATGCCGAAAGGCGATACCGCTGCGGCACTCGCGAAGGCGGCACGGACCTTCGAAGCGACGTACCGCTGGGCGTTTCAGAATCACGCGATGATGCTGCCCTCGGTGGCGATTGCCGACGTTCAACCGGACAAGGTCACGATTTGGACCGGAGCGCAGGGCCCGTTTACCACGCGCGACCGTATTTCGGACATGCTCGGACTGGCGAAGCGAAATGTGATCGTCAACTGGGTCGAGCACTCGGGCTGTTATGGCCGGCTCACGTCCGATGACGCGGCAGAAGATGCGGTGCTGCTGTCGCGCGCCGTCGGGAAACCGGTGCGCGTGCAGTGGAGCCGGCAGGACGAATTCATCTGGGAGCCGAAGGGGCCGCAGCAGCTGATGAACGTGCGCGTCGGCACCGACGCGCAGGGAAAAATGATCGCGTGGGAGTACGCCGGCCGTACGTTCCCGTGGACCGAAGCCCAGGGCACGCCGCAGCTTGGTGAGCGCCAGATCGGCCAGAAGAACACCGCGCCATATCCGGCGAGTCCGACTGGTGCCGGCGCCGTCGCGCAGATGTACGAGATCCCGAATCAGAAAGTTACAGCCGCGTACATCCCATGGCCGCAGGACGATCCGACGCCGCTTCGTACGAATCCGCTGCGCTCGCCCGGCGAACCGGCCGGCTGGTTTGCCAGTGAAACGATGGTCGATGAGGTGGCGGCGGCGCATCGCGTGGATGCATATCAATTCCGCCTGCGGCATCTGACCAACGATCAACGCGCGTCCGAACTGCTGCAGGCAACGGCAAAGCAGGCAGCGTGGAAGGAACGGCCCTCTCCCTCACCCGATGCAGAGAACGCAAAGGCTACGGGCCGCGGCATCGCGCTGATTGCGCGTGGCCCGACGCTCGTTTGTGCGATTGCGGACGTCGAAGTCGATCGCGGCAGCGGCATCGTCACGGTGAAGAAGATGACGATGGGACACGACTGCGGGCTGATCATCAACCCCGACGGGCTGAAGTTCCAGATCGAAGCCAACGTGATGCACGGCGTGAGCCGCGCATTGATGGAAGAAGTGAAGTGGGATGCGAACGGCATCAAGACCGTGGACTGGAAGACGTATCCCGTGATCACGTTCAACAAAGTGCCCGACGTCGACGTCGTGCTCATCAACCGTCCGGAGCGCGCCTCCTCCGGTTCCGGCGAGCCGGGCATCGTGCCGATGTTTGCGGCGATTGGCAACGCGATATTCGATGCGGTCGGTGTCCGCCTGCGCGAAGGGCCGTTCACACCGCAGCGCGTCAAGGCCGCGCTCCAGTCGAAAACGACCGCCACGACTGCACGGCTGTAGCGCGATCAAGATCGGCGGCAGGATCACAAATTTGGCTGGTGCCTCCTGCCGCCGCTGCTCCGCCTCCTGAGATTCCTCACAATTTTCGACCGTTCGGCGGGCACCGCGTTTGCCGATATCCCTCCGTCCAAAGGAGGACTCATGCCCTCGAAGAAATCGACGCGTTTCGCCGACGTGAAGAATTTCGCCGACGTGAAGAAGTTCTTCCGGAATCGGACGGCGGCGATCGGATTAATCGTGGTGTGCATCCTGGGCACAGGAATTCTGATTGCGGCGCGCACATCGGAGCCGACAAGCGCGGCGACATTGACCGAAGCGCCGGCGGCCGCACCGGTCGCGTCAGAGGCCCCGAAAGCCGAGGTGCGGACGAACGTGACCGCAGCCAGACTTGCGGCCAGGCCGCAGGACGCCGAGGCCACCAAGGAAGCGGAGCCCGTGACGATCGAAGGCTGTCTCGTTCAGGACGACGAGACGTTCCGCCTGAAGAACACGGAGGGCGAGGACGCGCCGAAGGGCCGCAGCTGGAAGACGGGCTTCCTGCATAAAGGATCGAAAACGCTCGAGATCGTCGACGCGCGGCACCGGCTGAACCTCGCCAAGCATGTGGGCGAACAGGTCAGCGTGTCGGGCATGCTGCTGGATCGGGAACTTCAGGGCTCGTCCATCAAACGCCTCGCGGAATCCTGTAATTAGCGGTACTCGGGCCTCGGGGTTCGGGATTCGTAGCGAATCCCGAATCCCCATCCCACATCCCGGAAAGGCTTGCGTCGCGGCGCGGCTCGTGCCAATCTTCCGCCCTCACCGGGAGGGTGAAAATGAGGAACCGGACCGTCGCCGTCGGTACCAGCGTCATTGCCCTTCTTGTTGCCCTCGGTCTGACACAAAGCTGGCTCGATCGAGCCGCGGCGCAGGGGAAGAGCGCCGTTCAGGCGCCACGCTTCGAAGTCGACCCGCTCTGGCCGAAGCCGCTGCCCAATCACTGGATACTCGGGTCAACGATTGGCGTATGGGTGGACGCCGACGATCACGTCTGGATCATCCACCGCAGCTCCGCGACACTCGGCAACAACGAAAAGACGCTGGAGACCAAACAGGGCGAGTGCTGCGCGGGCGCACCGCCGGTCCTCGAGTTCGATCAGGAAGGCAACCTGCTGCGCCACTGGGGTGGACCGGGTCAGGGTTATGAGTGGCCCGACTCCAACCACGGCATCTTCATCGACTACAAAGGCAACGTGTGGGTGGGCGGCAACGGCGGTCCCGACTCGCACATCCTCAAATTCACCAAGGACGGCAAGTTCCTGATGCAGGTCGGCAAGAAGGGGGCGCGCCGCAAGGAAGGCGCGGGTGCCGGCAATCAGGAAGGGCAGGTAGCCGGCTTCATCGGCGGCAGCAACGATCCGGTCAGCTTCGGCCGCGTCGCGAAGATCTTCGTCGACCCGAAAGAGAACGAAGCCTACATCGCCGACGGCTATCTGAATAAGCGTGTCGCCGTGATCGACGCGGACACCGGCAAGATGAAGCGCTTCTGGGGCGCGTACGGCAACAAGCCGGACGACACGCCAATGCCGCCGTACAATCCCGCGAATCCACCGGCGCAGCAGTTCTACAACCCGGTGCACTGCGCCGACATGTCGGTCGATCGGTTGATCTACGTCTGCGATCGCGTTGGCGATCGCCTGCAGGTCTTCACACCCGAAGGCAAATTCGTCAAGGAGCAGTGGTACGAGAAGAATACGCTCAATGCCGGGTCGGTGTGGGACATCGCATTCTCGAAAGACGCGCAGCAGAAGTACATCTTCATGGCTGATGGCGTGAACGAGAAGGTGAAGGTGATCGATCGGCAGACGCTGCAGGAGCTGACGACATTCGGCGACGGCGGACGGCAGCCGGGACAGTTCTACGGCGTGCACAGCATCGCCATTGATTCCAAGGGCAACCTCTACACAACCGAGACCTACGAAGGGAAACGGCTGCAGAAGTTCGTCTACAAAGGCATGGCCTCCGTGAAGGAAGCCCAGGGCGTCGTCTGGCCGCGAAAGTGAGGCTCAGTATGAAAAAGCTGGTTCTGACTCTGCTCGTGGTGCTCGCCGTGCTTGCCGTCGCGCAGGCGATTCTGAACAGGGTTGCCGACGCGCAGAGCAAAGGCGCGGCGATGGCGCCGCGGTTCGAAGTCGATCCGATGTGGCCCAAGCCGATGCCCAACCACTGGGTGCTCGGACAGACCATCGGCGTGTGGGTCGATGCAGACGACCACATCTGGATCGTGCATCGCAGTTCCGCGACGCTCGCCGACCAGGAGAAAGGCATCGAGAAGAAGACCGCGGAGCTGTGCTGCGCGGGTGCGCCGCCGGTCCTCGAATTCGATCAGGCAGGCAACCTGCTGCGGCACTGGGGCGGCCAGGTCGCGGGCGCGCCATACGAATGGCCGGAGGGCAACCACGGCATCTTCATTGACCACAAAGGCAACGTCTGGATCGGCGGCAACGGCGGTCCCGACTCGCACATCCTGAAGTTCACCAAGGACGGCAAGTTCCTCCTGCAGATCGGCAAGAAGGGCGCGCGCCGCAAGACCGGCGCCTCCGCGGGCAACCAGGAAGGACAGGTCGCCGGGTTCGTGGGCGGCAGCAACGACACCATGAACTTCGGCCGCGTGGCGAAGATCTTCGTCGATGCCAAAGCCAACGAAGCGTACGTCGCCGACGGATATTTGAACAAGCGCGTCGCCGTGCTCGATGCCGACACCGGCAAGATGAAACGGTGGTGGGGCGCGTATGGCAACAAGCCGGACGATACGCCGCTGCCGCCGTACGATCCAGCCGCGAAGCCGGCGCAGCAGTTCTACAACCCGGTCCACTGCGCCGACATGTCGAACGATCGCTTCATCTATGTGTGCGACCGCGTCGGTGATCGTCTGCAGGTGTTCACGCCTGAAGGCAAGTTCGTCAAGGAAGCGTGGTTCGCGAAGAACACCAAAGGCTCCGGCGCCGTGTGGGATGTCGCCTTCTCGAAAGATCCGGAACAGAAGTACATCTACATGGCCGATGGCATGAACGACATCGTCCGCATCGTCGATCGACAGACGCTGCAGGAGCTGACGACGTTCGGCGACGGCGGGCGGCAGCCCGGTCAGTTCTACGGCGTGCACAGCATCGCCACGGACTCGAAGGGCAACATCTATACGACGGAAACCTGGGAAGGCAAACGCCTCCAGAAATTCGTCTACAAGGGCCTGGCGCCGGTTACCAAGAAGAACCAGGGCGTGATCTGGCCGGGGACGAACGCCACGAAATAGGTGCGGCGGTGCAATGGGTGCCGATGGTGCGAAGGGTGCGTCCGACGGTGCGAGACTGTGCGATGGTTCGATCTGAACCGTCGCACCCTCGCACTCTCGGACGCACTATTCGCACCTATCGCACCTGTCGCACTTCTCGCACCTGTCGCATCAGTCTGTTAATCGCTCTCCTCCTGCTCCCAGCGACACGCGTCTTCGCCCACGACATCCCGCGCGACGTCACCGTACAGGCGTTCGCCAAGCCTGAAGGGCACAGCTTCAAGCTGCTCGTCCGCGTACCGCTCAAGGCAATCATGGACATCGAGTTCCCGCGGCGCGAGCGCGACTACGTGGACCTCGATCGGGTAGATCAGTCGCTGCGTGACGCGGCGATGATCTGGCTGGCCCGCAAGGTCGAGCTGTACGAGGAGGAGTCACTCGTCGCCGACCCGCGCATCCTGTCGGTGCGCATGTCACTCGAATCGGATCGTTCGTTCAGCTCGTACGAGGACGCGCTGGCGCATCTCAACGGTCCACGGTTGACGAACGACACGTCGATCTTCTGGGAACAGGGAATTCTCGACGTGCTGTTCGAGTATCCGATTCAGTCGGACCAGTCGCATTTCGCCATCCACATGGCGTTCGACCGCCTCGGCATCCGCGTTGTCACGGCGCTGCGGTTCATGCCGCCGGGCGGTGTGGTCCGCCCGTACGAGCTCGAAGGCGACGCCGGACTGGTGCCACTCGATCCGCGGTGGCATCAGGCGGTGCTGCGCTTCATCAGGCTGGGGTTCTTCCACATTCTCGACGGCACCGATCACCTGCTGTTCCTGTTCTGCCTGGTGGTTCCATTCCGCCGTGTGTGGACGCTCGTGCCGATTGTCACGGCGTTTACCGTCGCGCATTCGATCACGCTGATCGCCGCCGCCTACAACTACGCGCCCGGCGCGCTCTGGTTTCCTCCGCTCATCGAGACGCTCATCGCCACGTCGATCGTCTACATGGCGCTGGAGAACATCGCCGTCGAGCGGCCGCATCGCCGATGGCTGATCACGTTCCTGTTCGGCCTCGTGCACGGGTTCGGCTTCTCGTTCGGCCTGCAGCACACGATGCAGTTCGCCGGCTCGCACCTGCTCACGTCGCTGCTCTCGTTCAACATCGGCGTCGAGCTCGGCCAGCTGCTGGTGCTGGTGGTCATGGTGCCTGCGCTCGGCCTGCTGTTCCGCTATGTCGTCGCCGAGAGGATGGGGACCATCATCCTCTCGGCAATCGTCGCGCATACCGCATGGCACTGGATGACCGATCGCTTCGACACGCTGCGTCAGTTTCCCTGGCCCGAACTTACGGCAGCGGACGCGGCGAGCGCGATCCGATGGCTGATGGCGCTGATTGCGGTAGTGTCGGCCGCCTACCTGCTTTCACGGGCAGCAGCATCGGTACGCGCGTCCGGTACTCCTCGTACACCGAGCCGTATTCCGAAATAAGGTCGCGCTCCTCGAACTGGATGGCGAGCACGATGTAGGCGGTCGTCGCGAGCGCGAAGACCAGATGCGCCAGCGTCATCGTCGGCGTCATCCAGAACGCCAGCAGAAATCCGAAATACAGCGGATGACGGACTACTCGATATGGCGCGGGCATCCGGAATTCGATGCGGCTATAGGGGCGGCCGACCAGCGGCAGCCATACCTGCCGCAGTCCGAATAGATCGAAGTGATTGATCAGGAAGGTGACGACGAGCACCGTTACCCATCCGGCGGCGAACAGCATCCAGAGCACGCCGCGGATGAACGGATTCTCCACCGACCATATCTGGATGCCGATCGGGCGCCACTGCCAGAACAGCAGCAATAGCGCAACGCTCGCGAAGAGCACGAAGGTGGAGCGCTCGATGCTCCACGGCACGATCTGCGTCCACCACTCCTTGAACCAGCGACGCGCCATGACGCTGTGCTGCACGGCGAACACCGTCAGCAGCAGCGCGTCGATCGCCAGCGCCTGGAGAAGCGGAGATGAAGGCGCGCCATCGAGGCGGGTCGGCACGGCGAAGCCGCCGACAAATGCGATGGCGTAGAGAAAGGTGCCGAGGAACACGAAATACGCGGCAACGCCGTAAGCAAAGAATGTCAGTCTCTTGAGCACGGTCTGTCCTCCTATCTGCAGATGAGAGGATGCCGAGCGCTCCGCAGCGCCACCATGGGTGGTCTGTCCCGAATTGAGTAGAATCGCCGCCGAAACAGCGGGACATTCGTCCCAACGGCAGCGATGAGCACATCAGCACGAGTCCGCCAGCGTGTCCAATACGTGCGCGCGTCCGACGGGACGCGGCTGGCGTGGGCCGATTCGGGCGCCGGCCCGCCGGTCGTAAAGGCCGCAAACTGGCTGACGCACCTCGAGTACGAGCTCGCGAGTCCGGTGTGGAAGCACTGGATTCAATTCTTCTCGAGTCAGACGCGCTTTATCCGCTTCGACGAACGCGGCTGCGGCATGAGCGAGTGGACGGCTCGCGAGCTCACGCTCGATCGATGGGTTTCCGATCTGGAGTCGATCATCGAGGCGTCTGGCGAGACCGAACCGGTGACGCTGCTCGGTATCTCTCAAGGCGCGGCCACCTGCATCTCCTATGCGGTAAAACACCCTGATCGCGTCGCCCGGATGATTCTCTATGGCGGCTACGCGCGCGGAAAATTCCGGCGCGACGATCAGCTCACCGAGCGCGAGTACCGCGCCATCGTCGATCTGACGCGCGTCGGTTGGGGCCGCGACAACCCGGCGTTCCGCCAGCTGTTCACGTCACGCTTCATTCCGACGGGGACACACGAACAGATCGACTGGTTCAACGAGCTGTGCGCGAAAACGTCGACCGGCGATGTCGCGGCGGCGCTGTTCGAGGCGCGTGGCCACGTTGACGTCTCGAGCATTCTCGGCGACGTACGTACGCCGACGCTCGTTCTGCACGCGCGCGGTGACGAGATTACGAGGATTGATGAAGGACACCGGCTGGCCGCCGGCATTCCGGGCGCGCAGTTCGTCGAGCTCGACTCGCGCAATCACGTGCTGCTGGAGCACGAGCCGGCGTGGACGCGGTTCTGCGACGCGATCGTCGAATTTCTCGGGCTGGACAAGGCGGCCGACGCGGCCGTATTTGCCTCGCTGTCGGGCCGCGAGCGGGAGATTCTCGGGCTGATTGCGGAGGGCCTGAGCAACACCGATATCGCGGACCGCCTCGCCATCAGCGAGAAAACGGTCCGTAATCACACCTCGAATGTCTTCGACAAGCTGGGAGTGTGGTCGCGCGCGCAGGCGATCGTCTTCGCGCGCGACCATGGGTTCAGGTAGCGCTCAGTTCGTGCCGGCTGACGTCCTCACGTACTTGTTGAACCACTCGATGGTGCGGTTCCACGCGAAGTCGGCGGCGGCCTTGTTGTAGCGCTCGGGCGTCGCGTCGTTGTTGAAGCCGTGCACAGCGCCCTCGTAGATGTGCCCTTCGTGCGGCACGCCAGCCGCCGTCAGCGCCTTGTCGTAATCCGGCCACGTCGCCGCAAGCCGCGTGTCGAGCGCACCGTGGTGGACGAGAACGGCAGCTTTAATCTTCGGGATGTCGGCCGGCATCGGCACCGCGCCATAGAACGGCGCCACCGCGGCGATGTCGGCACCGAGGCGGACCGCCAGCGTGTTCGCAACGCCGCCGCCGAAGCAGAACCCGGTCGCGCCGATCTTGCCCGTGCAGTCGGGGCGATTCTTCAGCCAGTAGGCGGCCGCAACGAAGTCTTCCGTCATCTTGTTGCGATCCACCTTGCCGAACAGCTCGCCGCCCTTCACATCGTCACCCGGGTAGCCGCCGACAGAGGTGAGGCCATCCGGCGCGAACGCCATGAAGTTCATCAGGGCAAACCGGCGCGCGACGTCTTCCATGTGCGGGTTGAGACCACGGTTTTCGTGGACGATCAGCACGCCCGGCAGCTTCATGTCGAGCACGCTCTTCGGCCGCGCGAGGTAGCCCTTGATCGAGCCGTTGCCCATCGGCGACTGCACCGTCTCGTAGCTGGTCTTGAGGCGCTCGTCGGTCTTGCTCACCTGCTGGCCGGCGGCGTAATCGGGCATCAGCATGTCGATGATGGTCCCGGCCGCCAGACCACCCACGGCGAATCTCCTCGCGCCGTCGAAGAACTCGCGGCGGCTGATGTGGCCGTGAATGAATTCGTTATAGAGCTGCACGGCCTCGGCCGGCAGCTTTGGTTTTCTCGGTTCCATCTCGCTCTCCTCTTGAGGGCCGCGGTCGCGGCTTGTCCGCCGTAGCGCGAAGCGCGAAGGCGGAAAGAATACATCAAACGATTGACAACAGCGCGGACCGGACAATAATTCCCCCGCACCCCACGGCCCGGCCCGAAACAGCTTTCATCGGAGCACCTCATGCCGAAATTCAGGACTCTTGTATGCGCGGTGACTGCCGGCGTTCTGATGGCCGCCATGCCGCTCGTTGCCCAGTACAAGATGACGGTCAACGGCGATCGCCTGATCAACGCGCAGAACGAGCCGCAGAACTGGTTGATGATGAATGGCGACTACGGCGCAACGCGCTATTCAAAGCTGACACAGATTAACCGCGAGAACGTCAAGAACCTGCGCATGGTGTGGGCGCTGGCGCTCGGCGGCATGCAGGACGTCGGGCAGAACGGCCCCGAAAACGAGGTGAACCCGCTCGTCGACAACGGTTTCATGTACACAACAGACGGCTGGGGAACGATCTACAAGATCGACGCGCGCGACCCGGCGAAGGGGTCGTTTGCGTGGATCGCCGACCCCGGCGTGAAGCACCAGGGCAATCCGCCACGCACCCGCGGCATCGCGCTGTGGGAGGACCTGGTGATTGGCAACTTGCCCGACGGCCGCGTCATCGCCGTCAACCGCGACACCGGTGAGATCGTCTGGGACAAGGCGATTGCGAAGACCGACGAATTCGGCAACCGCGAGCGCTTCTTCGCCGCGCCGATTACCGTCGACGGCAAGGTGATCATCGCCAACGGCGCCGGCGACGGGAAGACGCGCGGCTGGATCGCGGCGCTCGACGCGCGCACCGGCAACGAGCTGTGGCGCTGGTACGCCATTCCGAAGCCCGGCGATCCGGGCAGCGAAACGTGGAAGGACAAGAACAACGCGTGGAAGACGGGCGGCGCCGGCCTGTGGCAGACGGGTTCCTACGATCCCGCGACGCGGTTGACGATCTGGGGAACGGGCAATCCCATCCCTCAGTACGATCCGCAAGCGCGACCCGGTGACAACCTCTACACCAATTCCGTCGTTGCGTTGAACATCGACACGGGCAAGCTCGCCTGGTACTTCCAATACACGCCGAACGACTCGTGGGACTACGACGAAGTCGGCATCCACATGCTGTACGACACGCTCATCGACGGACAGATGCGCAAGGTCGTCGGCCACTTCGCACGCAACGGCTTCTACTACTCGCTCGACCGCACCAACGGAAAGTTCATCAAGGGCACGCAGTACGTCAACGATCTGAACTGGACGAAAGGCCTCAATCAGAAGACAGGTCTTCCCGTCGAATACGACCCGAAGCTGGATGTGCAGACCTACAACCCCGACGCACGCGCGCTGCGCGGCGACGGCACGAAGCGCACCTGCCCGACGTGGCACGGCGGGATCGCGCATCAGCCCACGGCCTACAATCCGGCGAAGAATATCGCCTACGGCGTCGGCATCGAAGGATGCTTCTCATCGAACGGCGCAGCGGTCGCGTTCCTGTCAGCCAACGGCGGCATCGACGAGAAGAAGAGCGAGAAGCGTACTTACAGCAGCGACCTGTACTACGGCGCGGTCACCGCGTTCGACACGGTGAAGCACAAGGTCGTGGCAAAGGCGATCACCGACATCGAGATTCGCTCAGGGGCGATCGACACGGCAGGCGGCGTGCTCTTCACGGCGCTGCAGGACGGCTGGGTCGTCGCCTACAACGACGAAACACTCGAGGAGCTGTGGCGCTTCAATGTCGGCACCGCTCTCAAGGGAGCGCCGGTCACCTACGCCATAGGCGCGAAGCAGTACCTCGCGGTCCAGGCGGGCGGTCGGCATCTGCACCCTGTCAAGTTCGACGGGTTCCAGGATGCGAGCTACATGTTCGTATTCGCGTTGAACTAGTTCGGCAACTGCTTACAGACGTCCGCGTCCTCGTCCCAGAACTGGACGCATTTGGCGTGGTCCATCGGCCCCTGGCCGACGATGCGCGCGAGCATGAAGTCGACGATCAGATCGATTTCGCGCTGCTGGAGGGTGGCCGGCGGATCGGGCATGCGCGTCGCATACGTCTTCAGATCCGCCTGCGTTTTTCCGTAACAGCGGCCGTCGGTGTAGGCGAACTTGTCGAACGCCGGCATCTGAGAATTGAGCCGGCCGCACTTGACTGTCATCACGAGACCCGCGCGCGGTAGTTTCGTCTCGCGCAGGTTCGCGCCGTCAGGCATCTGGTTGTCGGTCTTGTGCCCGTCGCCGCTCCACCCGTGACATGCCTGGCAATTCCCCTTTTGCTCGAAGAGCCGCCTGCCTTCCGCGATGTCCGACGGATCAGGCGTCGTGCTCTGCGCCGCAACACGTGCGGCCGATGCTCCTGCCAATGCGATCAGGAGCACGGCCGCTCCGGCGGTGATCGCTCGTCTACCACGGCTCATTGCGTCTGTTGACTGGCGCGACCGCTGGCAGCCACTTTCTGCCAGAGGCGCAGCATGCGCTGCCCGTATGCGTCGGCATCTTCACGCAGCATGTACCGCTTGGCGACCAGGTCGTCGATGGCTTGTTTCGCGGCGGCAGCGTAAACCTCGACCGACGCGTAGCGCTCTTCAATCGAAAGCCGCGGGTCGCCGGACGCAAGGCGCTCGGCCTTCGTCTTCGGAAACGCAATCATCTGGCCGGTGCCTTCACACCCATCGTTGGCCTGCGGCCCGGAACGCAGCGACCATCCGGTATACGTGGCAAGCGGCACCCTGACATCCGGCAGCCGTACGCCCGCGATGTCGTTGCCGTCCGCATCCGTCTTCGGAACGTAAGTCGGATAAATCGGACCATTCGCAGGGTTGTCGAACATCGGCGGCGTGATGACCGGCGGATTGACGGTCATGATCCCTGTGTCGTAGTAGCGCGGGCCATAGTTCAGCAGATACCGTGTCGACTTCAGGCCCGTGTATGTAACGCTCGGAATCTTCGGGAAACCCTGCGTCTGCTGCGGCATTGGCGGCACGAGCGTGCCGTCGGCGAGGCGAGGCACCATGCTGGGTGGCGGCGCGACTCCTTTCGACGCCCACTGATCGAGTGCTTCCCACAACGCCCGCTGCACAGGGCCCGAGTCGAGCGGGTTGCCGAATTGCTGGCACGCGCCCTTCGCATCGCCGTTGCCCGTGCCATGCTGCATGCTCGAGATGAAGTAGAGGCGCGTCATCGGGTGATCCGGGAGATCCATCTTTCCCGCCGGATCGGTATGGAACAACGACGCGCCCTTCACCCAGTATTCATTCGCTGAGTAGATCTCCATCGCCAGCGGACACGTATTCGTCTTCGAGCATGCATCGTAGCGGCCCGCCGTTTTGCCGCTGATCGGATCCTTCAGCCGCTGGTTCGCGAATGGAAACACACCTTCTACGTACAGCTGGTCCTGACGATTGCGCTCCGTTCGCCCGGGCTGCGAAAAGCGCGAATTCATGTTGATGCCGTCGGCAGCCGCAATCCACTGCAGCATGCCGTCGAAGACGATCTTGCCGTTCTCGGCCTGGTTGAACCCGAGGGCTCGAAAGTCGTTCAGCATGCGCCCTGGCTGCGATTGCACCTCTGTGTAGATGCGCGTGATGTCGCCCGCCATCGGATTCGCCGAGCCGCTCTCGTCGGCTTTTTCGTAGCGAAGGAACGCGTTGAAATCGCGGACGGCCGCGAAGCCGACGCCGTTGACGGTCGGATCCTTGGCCGTATAGGAGAACTCGTAGATGTCGCCCTGCGTGAACCGCGTGCCCGCGGGCAGCAGATGAATGGACGTTCCCTTGGCGTCGTACGCCCACCCGTTTACCGGGATCGCCTGCGGCACATCGTCGAGATGCACACGATGCGTGAGCGTCGCTTTCGTCTGATCGAGCGCCGCGGGCGGATAGTTCAGCTCATATGACGCCGCGCCGCTGACGATGTATTCGTAGGACGGACCGGTGATCGATGACCCGTCAGGGTTCTTCGCCACCGGCAGGGTGATGGTGGTGTTGTAGTCCTCGCTGTCCGTGCCCGCGCTGAAATCCCATCCGCTCCACACCATCGTGTAGCCGCGCGGTGGCAGGAACAGGTTCGCAAGTTCCTGCGGATTGGCCACCGAGCCCGGGTCGTTGGTGCCAGCCCCTCGGTTCAGCGATCCGTGCGTCTTCCGCCCGCGGTTGGGCGGCTCGTACATCACCTTGTGATTGCCCTTGCTCAGATCGATCGGCTTCAGGATGTAGAAATCGACCGCATACTCCACCTTGCCGCGCGCGTTGCGCGGTGCGAGCTTGATGTCGACGATCACGGCGTTTTTTGGATCGTTGGGATCGAGCTCGCCGTACGCTTTGCCGACCACCTTTTCATACTGCCCAACGCCGGGGAAGGTGTAGCCGCCGAAGGTCGGCGACTCCTTGGTGACGATCTTCAGCTTCGTAATGCGCGCGTCGGCTGCGGACGCAGCGACGAGCAGAAGGGCTGCGGCGAGAACGGCTTTCATGCGCATGGCGGCCGAAGTTTACCGCGTTTCTGATTAAATACCGGCCATGCGGCAGAGGCAGGCGGTCGCGTCCGAGCGCCCGGTCAACACCGCCGGGCAGGTGTTGTTTGCGAGCCTGATCGGCACAACGATCGAGTTCTTCGACTTCTATATCTACGCCACCGCCGCCGTCCTCGTGTTCCCACGGCTGTTTTTTCCGTCCACCGATCCGGCGTCGGGCATCCTCGCTTCGCTGGCCACCTTCGCCATCGCGTTCATCGCGCGGCCAATCGGGTCGGCGCTCTTCGGCCACTTCGGCGACCGTATCGGCCGCAAGGCCACGCTCGTTGCCGCGCTGCTGACGATGGGCATCTCAACCGTGGCGATCGGCGTGTTGCCCACCTACGCCACGATTGGCGTCGCCGCGCCGGCGCTGCTGTCGCTCTGCCGGTTCGGCCAGGGGCTCGGGCTTGGAGGCGAGTGGGGCGGCGCGGTGCTGCTCGCGGTGGAAAACGCGCCGCCGAATCGCCGCGCGTGGTATGGCATGTTCCCGCAGCTCGGCGCGCCGATCGGTTTCTTCTTTTCCGGCAGCGTGTTTCTTTTTCTGACCGAGGGCCTTACCAACGACCAGTTCTTCGCGTTCGGCTGGCGGCTGCCCTTTCTCTTCAGCGCCGCTCTCGTGCTTGTCGGCCTTTACGTCCGGCTCACGATTTCGGAAACGCCGGTGTTCCGCGCCGCGCTCGCGCGCGAACAGCGTGTAAGCCTGCCGATGGCGGTCGTCTTCCGCGACCATTTCGGCACGCTCGTCGCCGGCATCCTCGTCTCGCTGGCGACGTTCGTGCTCTTCTACCTGATGACCGTGTTCGCGCTGTCGTGGGGCACCACCGCGCTGCACTACAGCCGCGCGACATTCCTCCTCATCCAGCTCGTTGGCATCGTCTTTTTCGCGGCAACGATTCCGGCCAGCGCCGTGCTGGCCGAACGCGGACGCCGGGCGACGCTCATCTGGGTGACGGTCGCAATTGCTGTCTTCGGCCTCGTGCTCGCCCCGATGTTGTCGTCGGGAATAACGGGCGCAACGCTGGCGATGATCCTCGGCCTGTCTCTGATGGGACTGACCTACGGACCCCTGGGCACGACACTCTCTGAACTGTTTCCCACCGCCGTGCGCTACACCGGCAGCTCGCTGACGTTCAATCTCGCGGGTATCTTCGGCGCGTCGCTCGCGCCGTACATCGCCACCTATCTCGCCACAAAATACGGTCTGCAGTACGTCGGCTACTACCTGACTGGAGCGGCGCTCCTCACATTGATCGGCCTGCTCGCCACCCGCGAAACCCGCGACCGCCAGTTGTAAGACTCCCGACTTCCAATTTCCAACTTCCACCAACGAATTTGCGAGTTGGGACTTGGAACTTGGGAGTTAATCGTCGTATTCCTTCGGTTTTAAGGCGGTACCTGCCTTGCCTCGACTTCGGCCATGCCTTTCATCCCCCCACGAAAGACACACCACCAGGATGGCATGCTCGTCGCCGGTGCCATCGCCGCCGCGGCCGCGACGGCGCTGATCTTCTTCGCCGCTTCGCGCACACCGGTCACACACGACGATGGTGGGAAGCGTCCGTCCCGCGCCGCCATCAACGCCGCAGAAGAACGCGCCATCTGGTTGCGCAAGTAGACGACGTTCGCTGATGCGTGCTTGCCCCGCGTGAGTCGAGGGGGATATAACCGCCCCTGTTGTCCTCTCACACGTCCACGGATCCACTGGTCGGCAAGACCGTCGCCCACTATGAGATCGCCGCGAAGCTCGGAGGCGGGGGCATGGGCGTTGTCTACAGGGCGCGCGACACAAAACTCGGCCGTCAGGTCGCGCTGAAGTTCCTGCCGCCCGAGTGGAGTCATGACGAACACGTAAAGCAACGGTTCCTCCGCGAAGCGCAGGCGGCGTCAGCCACCGACCATCCGAACATCTGTCCCGTTCACAGCATCGAATCGACCCCCGACGATCAGCTGTTCATCGTCATGGCGTACTGCGATGGGCAGACGCTGAAGGAGCGGCTGGAGCAGGGGCCGGTCAGTATCGACGAGGCGCTCTGGATTGCGACGCAGGTTGCCGACGGTCTGGCAAAGGCGCACGCCCAGGGCGTCATCCACCGTGATATCAAGCCCGGCAACCTGATGCTGAGCGAGCATGGCGTGAGGATTCTCGACTTTGGTCTGGCCAAGTTCGCCGACTCACTGCAGTTGACGCTCACTGGATCGATGGTCGGCACCGTTGCCTACATGTCGCCCGAACAGACGCGCGGCGACGACGCTGACGCACGCAGCGACGTCTGGTCGCTCGGAGTCGTGCTCTACCAGATGCTCACGGGCGAGCTGCCCTTCAAAGGCGGATATCCGGAGGCGATATCGCACGCGATTCGCACGGACGACCTCGCACCGCCGCGAACGAAGAACGCCGACATTTCGATCGACGTGGATAGGTTCGTCGTACAGCTGCTGAGAAAGAATCCGCGGGAACGGCTTCAAACCGCACGCGAGGTGGCGCGCGGTCTGCGGCAGCTGCAGGGGCTGACCGTGCCGCAGGAACTGCAGACCTCTGTCGTCCCTGTCTCGCGGCGATCGATCGTCGTCCTGCCGTTCGTGACCCTCACGGAAGGTGACGACTACTTTGCAGACGGCTTGACCGACGAGATCATCACGGATCTTTCGTCGGTCCGCGCGCTGCGCGTCATATCGCGAACGTCGAGCATGCGGTTGAAAGGAAGGTCGCAGCCGCTCGCTGACATCGCGGCGAGTCTCGGCGTTCAGTATCTGCTCGAGGGGTCAGTCCGGCGCAGCGGTTCCTCGCTGCGGGTCACCACGAAGCTGATCGACATCGCAACGGATTCGGCGCTCTGGGCGCACAAGTACTCCGGGACGACCGAGGATGTCTTCACGATTCAGGAGTCGATCTCCCGCGGCATCGTCGACGCGTTGAACCTGGTGCTCACCCCGAAGGAAAGCCAGCGGCTGCTGGCGCGGCCGCTCGACGACATTCGGGCGTACGAGTCCTACTTGAAGGCCAAGCAGGAGATGCTGACCTTCACCAGGGACGGTCTGGACCGTGCGCTGTCGTTCCTGCAAGGCAGCGAGCAACTGGTCGGTGAGAACATCCTGTTGCTGTCAGCCTCGGGTCACGTGCACTGGCAGTACGTCAATGCCGGCATCGACAACGACCCGGCGCACCTCGATCGAGCGCGAGCCGCAGCTCAGCGAATCCTGACGATTGCACCGGAATCGGAACACGGCCACCGGCTGCTCGGCCTCGTGTCGATCCACGAAGGGAAGATTCAGGAAGGCATCAAAAGCCTTAAGCGGGCGCTCGACATAGACCCCAACGATCCGGACACGCTGGTGTGGCTCTGTGTGTTCTGTGGCATCACCGGTAAGGCAGCGGCCGCACGGCCTTGGGCGGAACGGCTGAAGGCGATCGATCCGCTCACGCCTCTCTTTCAGGTGCTGCCGGCGGTGCTGGCGACGATGGACGGACGGTTCGACGATGCAATCGAGGTGTTTGCCCGCCATTACGCGGGCAACCTCGATAACCCCGGCGTTCGCCTCGCCTACGGGCAGGCGCTGGCCCTTGGCGGCCGCAAGCCAGAGGCGCTCGCCATCTTCGATTCGCTCGCGCGTGATTTTCCTGACAGTCCGTTCGCTCAGCTTGGCCAGTTCTATGCCGATTCGACTCACCACCTGACGCCTGACGTTGAAGCAGTGCTCGGCGGCGACGCGCAGTACTGCTGGTTCGTTGCCGACGCCTATGCGGTGGCCGGCGAGCACGAATCGGCGATCAATTGGCTCGGGCGCGCCGCCTCGCTCGGATTCATTAACTACCCGCTGCTTGCCGAACACGATCCGTTGCTGAAACCACTGCGCGGCGTACCAAGATTCGAAGCGCTGCTCGGCGAGATCGGCGAGCGGTGGGAGCATTTCGCCGTATGAGCAGGCCGTTGCCGAGGCAGGCAGATGTGGTCCTCATCAGCATGCCCTTCGGCGAGCTCTTTTCTCCCTCGATGGGCCTCAGTCTCTTAAAGGGTGCGCTCAATCGCGACGGCGTCAGCTCGGTCATCCGCTACTTCGGCCTGCCGTTCGCGAAGCGCATTGGCCGGCGTCTGTACTTCGAATTATCAACGGACGACCGGCTGTCGGCGCGGCAGCTTGCCGGGGAGTGGCTGTTCGCGCACGCGCTCTTCGATCGCACACAGGCGGACGACGAGCGGTACTTCGATGAGATTCTGCGATGCCGATCGGGGTGGGTCATCGATGACGTGGCACCGCTCCATCACTCGACCGTCCGGCGGCTGAAGGACAACAGACGCCACGTGCAGCCGTTCCTCGATGAATGCGCGGAGCAGGTGCTCGCATTGCGTCCGCGGCTCGTCGGCTTCACGACTGTCTTTCAGCAGCACGTCGCTTCGCTGGCGCTGGCGCGGCGGCTCAAGGAACGCGCGCCGCACATCACGATCGTGTTTGGCGGATCGAACTGCGAGGGGGTGATGGGAGCGGAAACGGTTCGCCAGTTTCCGTTCGTGGACGCGGCGGTTTCAGGCGAGGGCGACCTCATTTTTCCGGAGGTCGTCGCACGGGTCTTCAAAGGCACGCCGCTGGCGGGACTCGAAGGCGTGAAGACGCGCGCAACGGTCAAACGTGAGTTCCTCTTCGGCTCCTTCGACAACGCACCGCCGGTGCGCGACATGAACGCGCTTCCCTATCCGGACTTCGACGATTTCTTCGCCGAGTTCAATGCCACCGGCTACAAAAGCACGTGGCAGCCGCGGTTGTTCTTCGAGACGTCGCGCGGATGCTGGTGGGGCGAGAAGAAGCACTGCACGTTCTGCGGTCTCAACGGTCAGACGATGGCGTTTCGTAGTAAGACCGGAGCGCGCGCGCTGGCGGAGCTCACCGCGATTGTCGAGCAGCATCCGGGATGTGAGATTCAGGTCGTCGACAACATCCTCGACATGCGCTACTTCAACGACTTTCTGCCCGCCCTTGCGGCGAGCGATCTCGACGTGGAACTGTTCTACGAGACGAAGTCGAACCTCAAAAAGGAGCAGGTCCGCGCGCTGCGCGATGCGGGCGTGACGCAGATTCAGCCCGGCATCGAAAGCTTCAGCGACAGCGTGCTCACCCTGATGCAGAAGGGTGTGACGGCGCTGCAGAACATTCAACTGCTCAAGTGGTGCACGGAGCTGGGCGTGCGGCCGTACTGGAACGTACTGTGGGGATTTCCAGGTGAGCCGCCGGACGACTATCGGCGAATGGCGGAGATCGTGCCGCTGCTCACCCATCTGGTGCCGCCGATCGGATTCGGCGGCCTGCGTCTCGATCGCTTCAGTCCGAATTTCTTCGGCGCGGAGCGCCTCGGGTTCAGCAACGTTCGTCCGCTGCCCGCGTACCAGCTCGTCTACCCGCTGCCGGCTGCGGCGGTCGCAAACCTGGCCTATCACTTCGCGTTCGATTACCAGCGCGAGCAGAGGGTGCATGAGTACATCGGACCACTGCTGAGAGAGCTGCGGGCGTGGAAGTCGATGAGCGGCGAAAGCACACTGTTCCATGCGGACGTCGACGGCAAGCTCGCCATCTGCGACACGCGCCCGGCCGCACGGGCCGCTGTCACGGTGCTCGAACACTTAGACCGCGAGCTCTATCTACAGTGCGACGCCATTGCCGACATCCGCAGGCTTGTTGACGTCGCGCGCGCGGAAGGCGCGCCGGCAGGCGAGGAGGCAATTGCCGAACGGCTCGAGCCGCTGTGCGCGAAAGGTCTGCTGCTGCGCGACGGCCGACGCTATCTCGCGCTGTCGGTCAGGCTGGGAACCTATAAGCCTTCGCGTGCGGCCAGACGTGCGCTCAGAGACACTGCCGGTTACTCGTTCATACAGAGGAGGGTGTGATGGCCAAAAAGGGTGGGGCAAAGAAGGGCGGAACGAAGAAAAAGGGATCGAAGAAGAAGGGCTCGAAGAAAAGAGGCCCGGTCAAGGCATTTTGATAATTACGAGGCGGGTTGACACACCCGCCTCGACACGTCACATTTTGCCGCTACAAGGAGCGACAATGGCCAACCCCGTTACCGACTCGCGCTCGAACGAAGCGCTCGCCTACGGCATCTTCCGCTTCACGTTCGGCGTGAACATCATGATGCGCGGCATCGTCCGCATCGCGCTCGGACTGCCGGCATTTCAAAACTACATGCTGACGCAGTTCAAGGACGTGCCGGTGATGCCCACGGCGTTTCTCATCCCCTTTGCGACGGTGCTGCCATTCATCGAGACGCTGATCGGCTTCTGCATCATGGTGGGGCTGGCGACGCGCACGGCGCTCATCGCCGGCGCCCTGATGATTGCGGCGCTGACGTTTGGAACGATGATGCGGCAGGACTTCACCATCGCCTGGCTGCAGCTCGATTACGCCATCGCGTTTTTCATCCTGCTCGCGCTGCGGTCATGGAACCTGATTTCCGTCGACGCGAAGATGGGCCGCCACACCGTGGCGCCGACCGCGACCGCGCGCGTTTAACCATGAAGCGATTCGTTTGTGTTCTGATCCCGGTGCTATTCGTCGCGGCGGGCGCGATTGTTGTCGCGCAGACGGCGACGGGAGGCGACCCCGGTTTCCTGAAACGCAATTTCACTCCGATCGCTTACCTGAAGGCGTCGGACCCGAGCCCCGACGCAAAGCTCGGCTTCGGCAGCGCCTTGACGGGCCGGACGCTGGTCATGAGCCGCGACGGCAACACGATCGCAGTCGCAGCACCGGACGAAAGCAGCGGTGCAAAGGGTGTCAACGGAAACCAGAAGGACGACGCGGCGGGCGGATCCGGGGCCGTTTACATCTTTACCCGGTCAGGCGCCGGTAAACCGTGGGCCCAGGAGGCGTATCTGAAGGCATCGAACACCGATGCCTACGACAGCTTCGGGTTCTCGCTCGCCATCAGCGCGAACGGGAGCACGCTGGCGGTAACCGCCACGCGCGAGGACAGCAACGCGCGCGGCATCAACGGCGATCAGTCCAACAACGATGCGGAAGACTCGGGCGCGGCATATGTCTTCACACGTAGCGGCGGCAAGTGGGCGCAACAGGCTTACGTCAAGGCGTCGAACTCCGACGCCGGCGATCAGTTCGGCTGGTCGGTCGCGCTAAGTGACGACGGAAACATGATGGCTGTAGGAGCGCCGACGGAGGCCAGCAACGCGCGCGGTGTGAATGGCAACCAGGCCGACAACTCGGCGGCGAATGCAGGGGCGGTCTACACCTTCACGCGCTCCGGCTCGACATGGTCACAGACGTCGTACCTGAAGGGCGAACAGACGGATCCGGGTGATCTCTTCGGCTTCGCGGTCGATTTGTCGAGCGACGGCAGCGTGCTCGCCATTTCCGGGTTCGACGAGGACGGTGGCGTGGCGGGCGTGAACGGCAACCAGGCTGACAACTCGAAGAATGGATCGGGATGCGCCTATATCTTCGTCCGCGACGGTAGCTCCTGGAAGCAGACGACGTATCTGAAGCAGTCGAACCTCAATCATCCGCAGGATGCGTTCGGATCGGCTCTGGCAATCAGCGGCGACGGCAAAACGCTCGTCGTCGACGCCGCTGACGAAGACGGCACAGTCGGCGGCATCAACGGCAAGGAGTACGACGGGCAACAGATCGGCGATAACTCGAACGGCGCGATGTACGTGTTCGTGAACACCAACGGCACGTGGTCGCAGCAGGCGTACATCAAGTCGTCGAATGTCCGCGTCAACGACCTGTTCGGGATCCGGCTCGCGATCAGCACCAACGGCAACGTGTTCGTCGCTTCGTCGATGCTGCAGGGGGGCGGCGGCCGCGGACCAGGCGCCAATCCGCAGGACTTCTCCGCCGAAGAATCCGGCGCGGTCTATGTGTTCACACGCAACGGCACCACGTGGACGCAGCGTACGTATCTGAAGTCGCCGAACTCCGACGCGTATGACGAATTCGGCTCAGGGGTGGCAATGAGCGGCGATGCCAACACGCTGGCGATCGCTGCATTCGGCGAGGATGGCGGATCGAGCGGCGTCGGAGGCAACATGGCCGATAACTCGGTCCGTGGCTCCGGCGCCGTCTACGTCTACTAGGTTCGCCTGGTCCGCCTAAAGGCGGACTCCACCGGCATCGGTGGGGCGGGGGCCGCCTTAGCCGGCCCACCCTCAATTAGTGCTCGCCGCTCCGCGCAGCGTGATCTTCGACACGCGCCAGTTGCCCAGCTCGGCTGCCCAGACTTCGTTCTCCGTCCTGCATTCGAGCTGGTTCACCGCGTTGAACTCCTTCGCCAGCCGTCCCGCGCGGCCGAACGTTCCCAGGAGCTTGCCGGTGAGATCGACCTTGAAGATGTTGCCGTCGTAATCGATATCCTCCGGCGGATTCGAGTTCGACACGTACATCACCTGCCGCGGCCCCTGGGTGATGCAAATCGCGCGTGGGGTCCCGACGTTCACAAACTTCGTCTTGAAATTGCCGTCGCCGTCGAATACCTGGATGCGGCGGTTGCCCGCATCGGCGACATAGACGAGACCCTGACTGTCGACGGCGATCGCGCGCGGCTGGCGGAATTGCCCGTTGGCCGTTCCGGTCTGTCCCCACGAACGCACGAACTTGCCGTTCTTGTCGAACTTCGCGATGCGGCTGTTCGTGCCGAGACCGTCCGCAACATAGATGTTGCCCGCGGCGTCCCAGGCGACGTCGGTCGGCCGGTTGAACACGTCCTGCTGGCCGCCCACTCCGGGAGGACCTCCGCGTCCGCGGCCGCCGCCACCTTCAGCATCGGGTGGAGGAGCGCCACCGGCACCGCGACCCGCGCCTGCGGCTGCCGGAGGAGGAGGAGGAAGGTTCACCGGCACGCGCTCGGATTCGGCCTTGCGTCCGAGGAGCATCACGACGCGGCCCTCGGAGTCGAACTCGAGGACCGTATTCGCCATCTGATCGACCATCCAGATGTTGTCCTGCGGATCGACCTTCACCTTTTCCGCAAACAACATCGCGTACGATCCCTGGCCGATCTCGCCGACGTACTTCCCGGTCTTGTCGAACCGGAACATGCGCGAGCCGCCGTGCGCGAACGGACGCGCGCTGCCGAGGGAGATCGTCGGATGGCCGGTGCGCGTGTAGACAAACACGTCGCCCTTTGAATTGGTTGCAACGCCCGCAACCTCACCGAAGTTCAGGTTGCCCGGGAGCTTGAGCGGCTCGATCTGCACGTCATATGTCAGCTCCGGCACGACGAGCTGAGCGCCGAGCGAGGTGACACCGAGAGTGAGAAGGCCGAGAGCGATCTGAAGTGTGCGTTTCATGATCGTCCTCCTATCTCGCTGCCGTTGTCGTCGGCTTGACCGGCGTGCCGGTCGATGGCTTCAGCATCAGCTTCTGCACGCGCCACGATTCGATCTCGGCGACGATGATCTGGTCCGGGTTGCGGCAGTCCATCATGTGCACCACCTGGAAGCCGCCAAGCTGTTTGCTGGCATGGCCGAACTTCCCGAGGATCGTTCCGTCGAGCTCCATCTTGTAGATCTCGCCCGTGATGTCCCACGAGCCAGGTGTATTGCCGTTCGGGTTCGAGTTGGAGCTGAAGACGTACTGGTGCGGACCGGGCGAAATGCAGACCGTCCAGGACACACCGATGTTGTCCTGAATGCGGCGCAGCACCAGGTTGTTGTCGAACACCTGCATGCGATTGTTGCCGCGATCGGCCACGTAGACGTTGCCGTTGTTGTCCACGGCGATACCGTGCGGCGTACTGAACTGGCTTGGCTCCGCGCCGGGGCGCTCGCTGCCCACCTGCTTCACGAAGCGGCCGTTCTTGTCGAACTTCACGACGCGGTGATTCACGTAGCCGTCGGAGATGAAGATGTTCCCCTGCGGATCCCACGCGACGTCCGTTGGACGGCCGAACGTGTACTTCGCTGCCGGCGGCGTCGGTCCCTGCGGCGGAGCGATGAGCTGGCCGAGCACTGCTGGAGGACGGCGACCCAGCACCATCGTGATGTGCCCTTCGGGATTGAAGCGAACGATCGTGTTCGTCCCTTCGTCGACGACCCAGATGTTGTCGTCCTTGTCCACGCGCACACTGTGCGCGAACTCGAAGTTGTAGGCGCCTTCGCCAATCTCGCGGACGAACGTGCCGTTCTGGTCGAATTCGAACAGCCGCGTGTTTGCGCTGCGCGTGTAGACGAAGACATGACCCTTGGAATTCGTGGCCACGCCAATCGCCTCGCCGAGATACAGACCCGCCGGCAGCTTGATGAAGTTCGGTACCGAGTCGTAAGGAATCTCGGGCACGTTCTGCGCGGTGGCTTTGGCCTGCGCGAACGCGGGCGACGCACACAGAGCGAACGCCGCAAGTTGCAAGAAGAAAGAGCGCCTCATGTAAGCCTCCGCGGCGACTCTATACCTAAGCGGAGGCGGGTTCAATCGGAGAGACGGCCCCGGGGGTGGGCCGTCGCCTTCAGATGCTCAGGAGTCGCTCGAAAAACGAGCGATACCGTTTGAGAGCGATGCGCAAGTCCTCGGTTGAAACGTTCTGGCCTCGCTTCCACTGCTCTTCCAGGCGTCCACGCTCCGTGCCGAACACGTCGGTCAGACGTTTCAGCATTTCGCTGACGAGCGCATCCGCCTGCTCGACCGCGGCGCGAGGCTCATCGACGAACCCCGTCTGAATTGCATCCCATCGAGTGTGAAAGCCGCGACCCTCTTCCACCGGAAAGAGCGCCATCCGCTTTTCCTCAGCAGATACGGCACGCCCTTCGCGCTCAACAACCGGATTCTGATCCGTCATGACGCCCTCCTGATCGTTCCCTTGTCAGTCGCAAGGAGATCCTCGAACAGCGCCCGGTAGTTGACGACCGCCTGACGCAACTCCTCCGTTGCAGCCTCGCCGCGGGCCCGCCGGGTCGCCAGCGCCCTCGCGGTGCGGTAGTTGTCGACGACGCGCGGATGCTGAACAGATAGATCCGCAGCGCGTGTGTCGAAGTCTTCGATTGGATAGCCGCGTGCCGACATCACTTCGGTGACCAGACGATCGGCCGCTGCCACGGCACCGTTGGGATCATCGACAAAAAGTGCCTGCACACGCTGCCACTCCCGGCCAAACGCCTCAGCCTGCGCTTGAGAGAGGGGACGAATGTTGAGCTCCTTGACGCGGCGTGCGCGATCGACAAGGACTGCTTCCGCTTTCGCGGGCGAGCCAACCTCGCGTACTGCTCGGTCATACTCGGGTCCGAAATGCGTACGCAGCCGTTCGCGCCGCTGCCGCTGCGCGTACATCCAGGCGACGGCGCCAATGGCAAGCGCAACGATGACCGCGGCTATAACCAGCCACATAGTTTGTGAGTCCACGTTTGTACCTCCCGTTCACTCGGAAGGTCGCAATCATCGTTCCTGCTTTTGTGGATTACCGACGAGGCGTGGGTCCTGGATAGAACCTGTAGCCGGTGCCGAGCAATTGCTCCGTGTCACGTTCTCCCTCGTGACAGGCCTCCTCGAACACTTCGTAGCGTGGATCGGCCATTCGCCTGATGGCAAAGACCATCGTCCATGGGCGGGTGTAGACGGTCGGGTCATCGATGCGCGCTTCGTAGTGGATTGTGTTCGCATCGACCATCGTGAAGCGTTCAACGACATGAACGGCTTCGCTGAAGAAATTTCCCGCCTGGTCCAGCCACGTTCTGCCGTTCTGATTGGACACGTCGACCACGAGCGTGTTCCCCTCCCAGCGACCACGCGAGGTCCCCAGCCACAGCCGGACGGAACTCTCGATTCGAGGCTGCGATCCGAGAGGGATCACGCGGAAGGTATGGCTGCGTGAATGGGTGAGGACGAACGTGTCAGGCGTCTGCACGATCGTGATGTCGCCAGGGGTATACAGCATTCGGGGTACCCCGGACGTCAAACAGGGGACATTCGGATCGATGTATTTGTCCCAGTTCTCCTTCCGTTGCTGCAGCCCCCACGGCTGGTACGGGATCTTACCGTCCGGCGTATCGACAACCCACGTGGGGCCGGCGTTGACGTCGCCGTTGCCGGCGTGGTCCTCGATGTTCTCCACACCGCCGCCCTGGCCGCGCCAGACTCCTTGCATGTCGGGCTGACCATCGGATGTGCGCGGCACGTTGAAGGTTTTTGCCTTCGCCAGCGCGCATGGATGGAAAGACACGGGATCGCGCGGACAATCGCCAGGCTGCGGCGCTCCACCTCGACCTTGCGCGTCGAGCACCACCGCTGCGGCGATTAGGACGCCGATGATGAGCGCGCCGCGAATCCCGCTCATTTCCGGAAGATCGATTTCTGGATCACGGCGTGAATACCCTTGGCGCCGTCGACGACCTGCGTGACGCGCAGGTCCATCGCCACGCTCGCCAGCAGATACGCCTCGTCACGCGGAATTCGTTTCATTTCGACGATCCAATCGAGCATCTCCCGCGTCGCGATGCGAACGGCTTCGTCGAGATCCTCGTCGAACCCCATCGTCATGTACTCGGTTGGCGTTTCGGCGCGCGGCAGCTTCAGGGTCTGCCCTTTGTGCAGCACGACCTGGATCTCGCCCTTGAGGGACGTCTCGATCGCCGAGCCGCCGACCTCGCCTTCTCCCTGCGCGGCATGGCCGTCGCCGAGCGACAGCAGTGCTCCTGGCACGAATACAGGTAGGTAGAGCGTCGTGCCCGCGACCAGATCGCGGTTGTCCATGTTGGCGCCCCAGGGGCCCGGACGTTGATCGGTGATGCGACCGACCGAGCGAGGCGGGACGACCGCAATCGATCCCCAGAACGGTTTCGTCAACGGGACGACGACGCCCGGCTGGTATTCGGCCGTCTTGCTCTTGACATCGATGGTGATGATCTTGTCACGCGGCGTAAATTCGCTGGCGAGCGCCGCATTGCCGCCAATTCCCTGACCGCCGATCGGCACGCGAAGATCGATGGCCCGCAGCCGGATCTCGATCGAGTCGCCAGGCTCCGCACCGGTGACGTAGATCGGGCCCGTCAGCGTGTGATCGCGCCGCGCGCCGTCGTTGTCGGCGCCCTTGAACGTCGCCGAGAGCTCCGCCGGGATCTTCTCCTTCGACACACCCAGCCGCTCGAAGTAGGCAGGCGTCCCCGTTGCCGTCTCGAGCTTGATGATGTCGCCGGAGTTAATGGTGAGAACCGGCTTCGCGTCCGCGTCGAGGTAACGGTAGAAGGTCGTTTCGGGTGTGGCTTTGATGTCGTGCGTCTTCGGCGCCGCCGTCTGGGCCGCGGCGCTCGCGGCAATCGCCAACGCACACAGGCCCCAGACGACGTGCTTCGTCATGATTAGTTCGTGGCGCCCTTCTTCGTTGTCGACTCGGGAACAGGCGACATGATCGGCGCATCCTTGATGTAGGTGTGGTAGCTCTCCGTCATCTGCCACAGGCCGTTGACGTTCGCATACACGCGGCTTGACCAGTACGGCTTCTCGCCATAGGTGGGCTGCAACTGCACCCACAGGACGGAATCGCCGAAGTCCCACGCGCGGCCGAATGCGACCGGCGCCGCGCCGATTTTGGGCCGATTCGGGTTCTGCTGCTGCGCGCGCAGCATGCCGGCAAGCCGATCTTTCTTCGATGCAGAGCGGCCCCCGTAGGTGTTAATCGCGCGCTGATCCAGGTTGTCGGCGACGCGCTTGCCCCACCCTTCCGAGCCGCTCTCCTGCTCCTGCCACGCCTGGAGAGCGGACTTTTCGCCGGCTCCAAGCGGCTTGTACGGAAGCGTCTGACACGGGTTCACGCACGGTACGTCGAACGTGATCCGCACTGGCTCGTAGTCGCGCGGCCTCACTTCGAGATCGTTGATGTGGAGCAGCTTCCAACCATTGGCGCGCTGCGCCCAGAAGTGCCCCGAGAACTTCTTCTCGCCCTGGCTTCGCTCGACGTAGACGAGCTTGCCGTAGCGATGCTCGAGGATCTTCACATCGGCGCCCGTACCGACAAGCGGCTTCACGCCATGCGCGAACGCCTCGCCCTTCGTCGCGTAATAAACACCGTCGGGATCGATCCAGCTGAAGTCCGCGTCGAGCATCTTTTCCGCGGCGGCCTTGTCGCCGCTCAGCAGCGCCTTGGTGATCGCTTCGTCAGCCTTGACGACGTCGCTTTGCGGCGCGCTCTGCGCGCGCATCACGGCAACCTGTGCGACGCCGGTGACGAGCGCGAGTATGAAAAATCGCTTCATGATTCCTCCTGTAGGGGTAAGGATTATAACGAATGACCGCGGTGCTCGAACGTTTCCTCCGCTACGTGCAGTACGACACGCAAGCCGACGAAAACTCCACCAGCTATCCAAGCACGAGCAAACAACTCGTGCTGCTGCGCGACCTCGCACAGGAGCTGCGCAGTCTTGGTCTTGCCGATGCGGCCATCGACGAATACGGCTACGTTACCGCAACGGTTCCGTCAACATCCGAGAAGACAGTTCCAGCTATCGGATTCATCGCGCACGTCGACACGTCCCCCGAAGTGACCGGCGCGAACGTGAGACCGATAGTGCACGAGCGCTGGGACGGCCGGGACATCATCCTGCCCGACGATCCGTCCACTATGCTGCGGCCGTCGGACTGTGCTCCGCTTGCCGAGCGCGTCGGCGACGACATCGTCACCGCGTCCGGGACGACCTTGCTCGGCGCTGACAACAAGGCAGGAGTGGCGGAGATCGTCACGGCCGCGGACTATCTCGTGCGGCATGCCGAAATCGCGCATGGCCCGATCAAGATCGCCTTCACTCCGGACGAAGAGATCGGGCGCGGCACGCAGTACTTCGACGTGAAGCGGTTTGGCGCCGCGTATGCCTACACGATGGATGGCAGCACGCGCGGGGAGCTGGAGTTCGAGAGCTTTTCGGCGGATGCGATGACGGTGACGTTCACGGGTTTCAACACGCATCCCGGCTACGCGAAGGATCAACTGGTGAATGCCATCAAGGCGGCTGGGGAGTTTCTCGCCCACCTGCCGCGAGACATGTCGCCCGAGCGGACCGAGGGCTACGACGGGTTCGTGCATCCGTACGTGCTGCAGGGTGGGGTCGAAAAAGCGAGCGTGCGGTTCATCATCCGGGACTTCCGTACCGCGGCGCTCGGCGACAAGGAACAAGCGCTCGAGCGGCTTGCGCGCGATGCGGCGGCGCGCTACGGCGCCAGAATCGACATCGTCATCGAAGAGCAGTACCGCAACATGCGCGAGGTGCTCGACCGGCATCCGCATGTCGTCGACTACGCACGCGAGGCCATTCGCCGAGCAGGGATGGAACCGCGCGAGCGTCCCATCCGCGGCGGCACGGATGGGTCGAAGTTGTCGTTCATGGGCCTGCCGACGCCGAACATCTTCGCGGGCGAACACAACTTCCATTCGCGCCTGGAGTGGGTCTCGGCCCAAGACATGGAGAAGGCGGTCGAAGTGATTGTGAACCTCGTCCGCATCTGGGAAGAGCGTTCCAGCTAGCAGGCCGGCCTACGGTTCGACGCCGGCGGCCGGATTCGCGAACAGCTTGTTGTAGAGTGCCGTCTCGGTCGGCGAGCACTCCATCTCGCGGATATCGAACTTCGGCGATTGGAGACGGAGCGACAGGACCAGCGCCGTCCAGGGCTTCGTATAGAACTTCGGATCGTCAATGACAATGGTCATCTGGAGGTGATCGCGATCGGTACGCTTGTACTCCTCGTGCACCCTCATCTCGTCGCTATGCGGACGGCCGGCGTTATCGAGCCATGTTCTGTCGTCGAAACCAATTGAATCAGCGGCGAACGTGTAGTCATCCACCCATCGGCCCGTCGAATAGCCCCACCACCGCGGCTCGGCGACGTCCTTCGCCTCTTTGGGAAGCGGCCGGCCGTCGGTCCAGATGGTGCGCCACTTCTTGTTGAACTCGTAGAGGATCACCACATTCTCGGGCGTCTGGATGATGCGGCTGGTTCTGAAATTGTGGAGCACGATGCGCGGAAAGCCCTGCGGATCGCACCCGGGCATCGGATCGTTGGTCAGCGCCGACGGCACCATCGTGACGCCGAAGGTCGGCTTGTGCGAGAGAAACGCCGCGCGGCCTTCGGGCGTAAACGGCAGCTCGTGCTCCGGCTTGCCGTCGGAAGGCATCTGCTGCGCGCCATTGGCGTTGATGCCGGCGCTGGGGCCCGCGGCAGGCTCCCACACGCCGGAAATGTCGCGCTTCGGTGCAGGCGCCGGCTTCTCGTTCTTGAAATCGAAGTCGTACACCGCTCCTGGCTGGCGGACCTCACCCTGACCAAACAGCACGACCGTCGCGATCGCACCGACGGCACACGTCAACGCCACACGCTGCTTCATGACCCCCTCGCGGTCCGCTGAAGGCGGACTCTACCGAGACTTTTACGGCGCCGTCGGCGCGCCCGGGTTTCCGTTGACCGCGCTCAGCACGTGACCATCGGCAAACTGCACCTGGATGATGCTGCCGACCGGCCGGCCGGTTTTGACGGGACGCACCGTCACCGTCACCTCGTCTCCTGCCTTGAAGCTCTTGTTTGTCCACCCGCGGTTCTGCATGTCTGGCGGATTGCTCGCTTCCACGACCCAGTGCACGACCTGCCCATCCTCACCCTTCACGTCGAACTGGAGAAACGTGTGCGGATTGGCCCAGATCCACTGCGTGACGACGCCCTTCAACACCAGGCGTTTGGCCGGGTCGTTCTCGAATGCTGCGGCGCCATGATGGGCGGCGACGGGACGGGATGCGATCGGCAGTGCGGCCACGAGCGCTATGAGTGTCACGACTGGCCTTCTCATTTCCAAGCCTCCATGGCTTTCCTCATCAGCGACCCGGCAGGCTGCTCGTTGATTTCGATCCGGATCATATTGGGATCGGTGACGTTCGAGAGGCGCGATCCGCTGTTCTCGCTCGGACGTACGTCGCCGGCCGTCGCTCCCGCCTGGCGGAACTGCGCCACGCTCGCCTGGGCATCGTCGGAGTAGAGCCCGATGTGTGTCAGCCCCGCCGGTTGTCTCGCGTTGGCGGGCGCCATCTCGATGAACGTGTCGCGATTGACCTGCAGGAACGTCGTGCTTGGCTGGCCATTCTGGCTGGGGAAGCGGTACGCCTCCTTGAAGCCCATGACCTGCGTGTAGAACTTCAGCGATTCATCAAAGTTCGTGACGCTGATCCCGACGTGGTTGATCCGATGGCCCGTGGACCGGTTCTGCCCGGCGACCGATTGCGTCAGCAGGGCGCCAACCGCGATGCCCGCTATAAACAGCGTCGCGCTACGAATCCATTTCATCATCCGCTCCTCCAGAACAACCTGCCTCATATACCTATGAGGTAGCGCCGTCAAGGTCGAGCGCCTAGAGTGGTTCTCGGCGCAGAACGTGGAGAAGGCGGTCAAAGTGGTTGTGAACCTCGCCCGCATTCGGGAAGAGCGCGCCTGATCGCAGGCGCTCGGTCAGCGCCTCCATGTAGGTGTAGAAGACCGGCGTCACGTAGAGGGTGAGCGTCTGCGAAACGAGTAGTCCGCCGACGACCGCAAGGCCAAGCGGACGCCGCGCCTCGGCGCCGGCACCCCAGCCAAAGGCAATCGGCAGCGTGCCGACGAGTGCCGCCATCGTCGTCATCATGATTGGACGGAAGCGCACGAGTGACGCTTCGAAGATGGCGTCATGCGCCGACTTGCCTTCGAGACGCCGCTTCTCGATGGCGACGTCCACCATCATGATGCCGTTCTTCTTGACGAGGCCCACAAGCATGATCACGCCGACGAACGCGTAGATGTTCAAATCGGTTTTGAACAGCATCAGCGTGAGCAGCGCGCCGAATCCTGCCGCTGGCAGCCCGGACAGAATCGTCAGCGGATGAATGAAGCTTTCGTACAGCATGCCGAGAACGACATAGATGACGAAAATCGCGATGAGCAGAATCCAGCCGAGACCCTGCATCGACGACTGGAAAGCTTGCGCGGTTCCCTGGAAGCTGCCGGTCACCGTCGCCGGCAGCGACATCCGCGCCGCCTGCTCGACTTCGGCGACGGCATCACCAAGCGATACGCCGGCTTTGACGTTAAAGGAGATCGTCACCGAAGGAAGCTGGCCCGTGTGATTGACCTGCAGCGGTCCGACACCGGGAGCAATCGTCGCGACCGCTGAAAGCGGAACAACGGTTCCATTCGCGCCGCGCACGTAGAGCAGCGCCAGCGCGTCGGCGTCGTGCTGAAACTCGGGCGCGACCTGCATGATCACCTGATACTCGTTGTTCGGCGCGAAGATGGTCGACACTTGACGCGAGCCGTAGGCGCTGCTCAGCGCGTTCTCGACCGCGTCAACCGTCAGACCGAGCGCGGCGATGCGATCGCGATCGAGCGACACGTTCACCTGCGGGTTCGTGATCTGCAGGTCGCTCGTCACATCGACCACGCCAGGCAGCCGGCGAACCTGCTCCTGGAATGCTGGTGCGACGCGGTACAGCTCCGAAGTGTCGGCATCCTGCAGCGTGTATTGATACAGGCTGCGCGACTGGATGCCGCCAATACGGATCGACGGCGGATTCTGCAGATAGACGCGCACGCCGGGAACCGCCCCCAGCTTCGGCCGCAGCTCGTCGATCACCTCGTCGGCCGACAACCTGCGCTCGGCGCGCGGCTTCAACTCGATGTTGAGCCGGCCCGTGTTGCCGTTCGCCACGTTGTGCGTCAGCGCGGCAACGTTCGGATCGTTCTGGATGATGTCGGCGACCTGCAGCTCGTGAGCCACCATCGCGTCAAAGCCGATGCCCTGGATGGCCTCGACCTGCCCATTCAATTGGCCCGTGTCCTGACTCGGGATGAAGCCCTTCGGAATGGCGACGAACAGGTATGCCGTGCCGGCGAGGAGCAGCACGAGCACGGCCATCGTCGCGGCCCGGTAACGCAGCGCCTCGCCGAGCGACCACGAATAGACACGCAGCCACACATCGAATATTCGTTCCGTGAGCTGGTAGAGACGGCCATGTCCGGAGTGGCGCGGCGGTGTGAGGAAGCGGCTCGCAAGCATCGGCGTCAGCGTGAGGGACACGAGTCCAGACACAAGAATCGCCGCGGCGATCGTCACCGCGAACTCGTGCATGAGCCGTCCCACGATGCCGCCCATAAAGAGCACCGGGATGAACACCGCGGTCAGCGACAGCGTCATCGACAGAATCGTGAACGAGATTTCCCGCGAGCCCTCGAACGCCGCGGTAGTCGCGTCCTCGCCGTGCTCCATGTGCCGCGCGATGTTCTCGAGCATCACGATGGCGTCGTCCACGACAAAGCCGACCGAGAGCGTCAGCGCCATCAACGACAGATTGTCCAGGCTGTATCCGCACATGTACATCACGGCGAATGTGCCGAGGATGGATGCAGGCAGCGCGAGGCTGGGAATGATCGTCGCCGACAGGTTCCGCAGAAACAGAAAGATCACCAGGACGACGAGACAGATCGTCAGCAGCAGCGTGAACTTCACATCGTCGACGGACTCGCGGATGGGAATGGATCGATCCAGCCGCACAGACAATGTCACGGATGCGGGCAGCTGCTGTTCGAGCTGCGGAAGCAGCGCGCGGATCGAGTCCACGACAGCGACGGTGTTGGTGCCGGGCTGGCGCTGGATGGCCAGGTAAACGGTCCGCCGTCCGTTGAACCAGCTCGCGGTCTTGTCGTTCTCGACGCCGTCGTAAACGCGCGCCACCTCGTCGAGCCGTACCGGGCTGCCGTTCTTGTAGGCGACGACAACCGGCGCGTAGGCAGCTGCGCTCGTCAACTGGCCGTTGGCCTGCACGACAAACGAGCGGTCAGGTCCGTACAGCGTGCCGGTCGGCCGGTTGGCATTCGCCTGCTGAATGGACTGCGCGACCTGATCGATGCCGATATCGCGCGCTGCCAGCTCGCGCGGATTGACATCGACCCGGACGGCGTACTTCTGCGCGCCGAACACCGACACCTGCGCGACGCCGCTCACCGTCGAGAGCCGCTGTGCGATCAGTGTCTCGGCGTACTCGTCCACTTGTGACAGCGGCAACGTCTCGGAGCTGAGCGCTAGATAGAGAATCGGCGCATCCGCAGGGTTCACCTTCTGATATGAGGGCGGCGCCGGCATGTCCGGCGGCAACTGCCGCTGCGTCTTCGCGATCATCGACTGGACATCCTGCGCTGCCGCATCGATGTCACGTTCGAGGGTGAACTGCAGCGTGATGTTCGTGGTCCCTTGCGAGTTCACCGAGCTGATCGAGTCAATGCCGGCGATGGTCGAGAACTGCTTCTCGAGCGGCGTCGCAACGGCCGCCGCCATCGTTTCGGGGCTCGCGCCGGGAAGATTTGCCTGCACCTGAATGGTCGGAAACTCGATCGCCGGCAAATCGCTGACGGGAAGCACGCGGTAGCCGATGAGGCCGAAGACGAGGATCGCAAGGATCATCAGGCTCGTCGCTACCGGACGACGGATGAATGGCGCCGAGAGGTTCACTTCGTCGCTCCAACAGCGGTGCCGGCAGCAGAACGAACCGCGACGTGCGTGCCCGGTGTGAGCCGGAGCTGACCATCGGTCACAACAGTCTCGCCCGCGCGAAGACCTGACGCGATAACGGCTTCCGAGCCACTGGTGCGCTCGACGCTCACCGGACGCATCTCTACTGTTCCGTCCTCCTTCACCACGTAAACGTACTGGCCGTTCTGGCTGGTCTGCACCGCGGCTACGGGCGCGACGACGGCGTGCGGCTCGGTGGTCAGCTGCAGCTTGACGCTGACGAATTCACCCGG
This sequence comes from Vicinamibacterales bacterium, assembly GCA_035492455.1. Lineage (GTDB taxonomy): Bacteria > Acidobacteriota > Vicinamibacteria > Vicinamibacterales > UBA2999 > Gp6-AA40. The sequence goes on from DATJJE010000007.1 coordinate 68,766, forward strand.
CCACAACTCGCGCTTCGCGTTGTCGAACCGCGCTTTCAGCTTGATCGTGCCGGTCGCAGGATCGACGGCGTTGTCGATGAACGTGACGTTGCCGCGAGGTTCCGCGCCGTTCGCGCCACCGATGAGCGCAGCGACGTGCAGCGGCGCTGCCGCCTGATACCGGCGAATGTCATCGAGCAACTTCCCCGGCACGGCGAACGAGACGTTGATCGGTGCCATCTGGTTGATCGTTACCATCGGCGTCGCGTCGTTCGCGCGCACCAGATCCCCGGGATGAACGGTCAGCGATCCTGCGCGGCCGGAAATGGGCGCAGCAATTCGCGTGAACTGCAGATTCAGTGTCGCTGCCTCGATCGCCGCCTGATCCGCTCCTGTCGTTGCATCCGTGGCGGCGGCGGTCGCCACGTACGAGTCGTACTGCTCGCGCGAAATCAGTCCGCGATCGAGCAAAGGCTTGTACCGTGCGACCTCTGTTGCCGCGTTCGCCTTCTGCGCCGTGTCCCTCGCAAACACTGCCTGCGCCTGCGCCAGCGCCGCCTGAAATGGGCGCGGATCGATGTCGAACAGCGGCTCCCCTTTGGCCACGTCCTGGCCTTCGGCGAAATGCACGGCGCTGAGTTGTCCGGTGACCTGCGAGTGAATCTGCACGGACGAAATGGCTTCCGCCGTGCCAGACGCGGCAATGTCGAGGGGCTCCGCCTTCTGGGCGACAACAGCCGTTAGGACCGGTACTACCTCGTCATTGCTGCGGGAGCGGGAGGCGCGTTGAGTGGTCTGTTTGTTGGAGTGAGCTGAACAACTGGCAAGAATGATGGCGAGAAGAACGACGGTCGTCGATCGCATGTAGGACCTCGTTAAAAAAACATCATCTGTCCCTTTGACGACCCACAGTTGTGAACCGTTCGTGACATTCACGACGGCGCTCGTGTTGCAACAGCGTGCTGGGCGGTATGGCGACTAAAACCAAAGCTCATCGGCTGCACTGGGCGCGGCACCATCGCATTCTTGCGGCCATCCTTATCGGCTTGATCGTCTTGGCGGCAGGACTTCTGATTGCTCAGGACCAGGAGACCATCCAGATCAAAAGCCCTCTTGCCGCTGACGATTCTCGCTACCCGCAATATCTCGCCAATCTGCTCGGCCACCGCCTGACATCGAACGACTCGTACACCGTCCTCACGGACGGCCCGCAGGCATTCCCCGCAATGCTTGCCGCCATCAAACAGGCGCAGCAGCGTGTCGCGCTCGAAACCTACATCTACGAGAAGGGCGACGTTGGCACCCAATTCACCGACGCGCTCGAGGCCGCCGCAAAACGCGGCGTGAAGGTGTTCATCATCCTCGACTCGGTCGGCTCGAAGAAGATGTCGGGCGACGACAGCGACCGGTTGAAAGCGGCGGGAGCGGAGATCCACTGGGTGAACCCGCTCGTCAGCCTGCAGTTCGAAGAAATCAATTACCGGACGCACCGCAAGGCGCTCATCGTCGATGGCAGCGTGGCGTTCATCGGCGGCATGGGCATCGCCGATCAATGGGCGCATGACGACAAGGACATGCCGATGTGGCGGGACACCATGGTCGAGATGCACGGCCCTGTCGTCGCCGACGTCGAAGCCGCATTCAACCAGAACTGGATTGTGGTGGGCGGAATCGTGGAGCCGCAGGTTGAAGCCAACACCGCACCCGCCACGGGCACGGCGAAATCGATCGTCGTCTGGAGCGCGCCGCAAAGCGGCGCGAACGAATTGAAGCTGCTCTACCTGCTCGCCATCGGCGCGGCGCGCCATTCAATCGACATCGAATCGCCTTACCTTATCGTCGACGAATCGTCGCTCTGGAGCATCGAGGAGGCGCGCAGGCGCGGCGTCCGCATCCGCATGCTCGTCGAAGGCGACAAGACCGACGCGAAGTCGGTCAAGTACGCCAGCCGGGCGGAATACCAGCATCTGCTCGAGCTCGGCATCGAGATCGCCGAATACCAGCCCACCATGCTGCACACGAAGGCGATGGTGGTCGATGGCCTCCTGAGCATCGTCGGCTCGGCCAACTTCGACAACCGATCGCTCGAATTAAATGACGAACTGAATGTCGCCGTCTTCGACCGCGGCCTCGCGTCGCGTTTGCTGCAGGACTTCGACCGTGATGTGACGAAGTCGAAGAAGCTGGAGCTCGACGCATGGCGATCGCGTCCGTTTGTCGAGCGCGGCCGCGACTGGGTATGGAGCTACTTCGGCGAAGTGTTCTGAGCGGGGTTGTGGAAGAACACGATCAGGGTCCACACCAGGATGCCGATCGAGACGCAGAACGGGATCACTGACCACGCGATGCCACCGCGCTCCTTGATCGCGAAGTAAACGACGAGGATCAGCGCGAACAACGCCGTAATTGCCAGCACGCCGAAATACAGGTGGTCTGTCTTCACCGGTGGCATCTTACAGGGTCCACACGCTTGACAAAATCCGTGGCAAGAGTCATGGGTATGCAGCATGGAGCGCCCTCCGGGAGACGCCGGGTCGCCGCCGCGTCGCGGCCCTTCCGTCGACCTCGACCCGACCGGAATCGTCACGGGCAAGAACTCGGACAGGCAACGCCGTCAGTTCCTGAACTTTTCGTTCTACCGGCTCGACCCGGTTTTCCGTCGGCTCCCGGCGGACGAGCGGCAGGCCGCGGGTGCCGAGTTCATCGAACTCGTGCGCAAGTGGGAGTCGCTGGAGGACTTCATCCTCCGCACCTACTCACTGGTCGGCCTGCGCGCGGACGTCGATTTCATGCTCTGGCGGATCGCGTTCGACCCATTGTGCTTTCAGTCGATGGAAGCGGCGATCAGGCGGTCGCAACTGGGCGCCTACGTGTCGCAGGTCCATAGCTTCCTTTCGCTCCAGCGCCACTCTCCGTATGTCAACCGGAGCAAGAGCGCAGGAGAGAGTGTCGAACTGCTCCCGGGCGAGGGCAAGTACCTCTTCGTGTATCCGTTCACGAAGACCCGGTCGTGGTACCGGCTTTCGCCGCATGCGCGGCAGGGGATGATGGACGAGCATATCGCCGCGTCCGCGCCGTTCAAGGGCGTCCGCTTGAACACCAGCTACAGCTACGGCATCGACGACCAGGACTTCGTCGTGGCGTTCGACTCGGACTACCCGCAGGAATTCGTCGATCTGGTGGGTCGGCTGCGTTATACGGAGGCGAGCCTCTATACACAGCGCGACACGCCGATGTTCGCCTGCGCGAAGGCGCCTATTGACGCGATCGTCGCGCAGCTGCACTCGGCCGATGCAATCTGACACCGCCGACGGCACGCGACGGCCGGCCGGACTCTGGCTGCTGACCGGCGTGCTGCTCGCCAGCCCGGTGATTCATCTTCTCGCATTGGTCCTTCACACACGCTGGCTGAACTTCGGCAGCCGGCTGCCGTGGGACGCCTTCGTTTACTTCATCATCGCGCCAGTGGTCGGCACGTTGATGCTGCGCCGCCATGAGCGGGCGCGATTCTCGGTCTACGTGTTCTTGTCGTGCGAAATCCTGCGTGCGGATCGAATCCACTCGTGGCTTCTGGGCTTGCTGGCGGCCGGCGCGATCCTGTACCTGCAGCTTCCCGCGCCGCGTCGATTCCATCCCTCAGTCGACCCGCGCAAGGTGCTGGCGCGGCTACGTCTCGGGCGTCCCGCGTCGTGAAAGACGGCCTGCGCGATGCGACGCAACATGGCACCATCCAGACACGTCATATCGTGTAGAACGAGGGAGAAGGTTGATGGTCCGTCACTCCGATCCTGAGGTCCTCGTCGTAGGCGCCGGTCCCGTCGGTCTCGCCGCGGCCCTGTTCCTACAGCAGTCTGGGGTCCGCGTAGAGATCATCGACATGCACGTGCGGACCACCCAGCACAGCTACGCCCTCGCGATTCATCCACGCACGCTGCAGGTTCTTGAGGAGGCGGGACTCGCCGATGCGCTGGTCAACGCGGGACGGAAGCTGACGAAAGTCGCGTTCTATGAAGGCGGTGAGAGGCGCGCCGAAGTCGACTATTCGCGCCTCGCGTCCACGCATCCGTATCTCCTCGTCGTGCGTCAAAGCGTGCTCGAGAGGACCGTGGAGGAGGCGCTCCGGCACAAGGACCTGAAGGTCCGCTGGGCACACCGGCTGCAGGGCCTCGCCGTCGAGGACGCGAGGGTGCGGGCGGAAATCGCCACACTCGACCATGTCGCCGTCGGCTATCCCATCGCGCGAACCGAGTGGGTCGTCGCGCGAACCGACACCATCCAGCCAGGTTATGTGATTGGGGCCGATGGGTACGATTCGGCCGTCCGGCGAATGTCCGGCATCGAGATGGAGGAACACGGCGCGGCCCAGATCTTCTCCCTCTATGAGATCGAGGCGACGGGGGATCTTCCCGCGGAAGCGCGCGTGATTGTCGACCCAGACCTGACGAGCGTTTACTGGCCTCTGGAGGAGGGGCGATGCCGCTGGGGGTTCCAGATCCGTGACAACGCGGAACACGATGCCTCGATGGCGCGGCTCCAGCAGTTGATCGTCGCGAGGGCTCCCTGGTGCACGGCCCGGCCGACCCAGATCTACTGGTCGACGTTCGGCCTGTTCGAGCGTCGCCTGACACGGAGCTTTGGTATGGGACGCGTCTGGCTCGCCGGGGACGCGGCTCACCAGGCGGCACCGATCGGCGTGCACAGCATGAACTCGGGACTGGTCGAAGCGCGCGAACTGGCCTCGCGCATCTCGCGGGTCCAGCACGCAACTGGAGCGCCGGCGCTGCTCCAGGAGTTCGCCACCGCGACGCGCGGTGCGTGGCAATGGCTTCTCGGCGCCGATCAGACTGTGCGCGCGCTGCCAGCGGCGGACCCATGGGTCAAGAAGAACGCCGCGAGGATCTTCGCATGTGTTCCTGCTTCGGGAGACGACGTCGAACCGCTGCTCCAGCAGGTCGGCCTCACCGTGCTTCGCGCGGAGGCGGACGCTTGACTCCCGCGATGCGCAGATGGTAGGTACCAACCGCCACTCATCACCTACAAGCGGGTACCCTTCAAACTCAAACTGGGGGAACAGGCTTGGCCCAGACGGAAGCAGAACTGCTCGACAACCCTGTCGAGGGCAACCCAACGCTCATCCTGCGGTCACCGGATTTCCACGCCATCACCGAAGTCGTCGCTGAGACCGTCGAGCGGCCGACACCGATCGGCTGGTGGATCTTCTTCATCCCTTCCGTCATCCTCCTCGGCCTTCTCGGCGTGGCCGTCTCGTGGCTGTTCTGGGAGGGAATCGGCATCTGGGGTCTCAACATCCCCGTCGGCTGGGCGTGGGACATCACCAACTTCGTGTTCTGGGTCGGCATCGGGCACGCCGGCACCCTGATCTCGGCGATCCTCTTCCTCTTCCGCCAGAAATGGCGCACCTCGATCAATCGCTCAGCGGAGGCAATGACCATCTTCGCGGTCATGTGCGCCATGCTGTTCCCGGGGATCCACGTGGGACGCGTCTGGGTCATCTACTGGGTCTTCCCGGTCCCGAACCAGATGGGCGTGTGGCCGAACTTCAGGAGTCCCCTTCTCTGGGACGTGTTCGCGGTCAGCGTCTATGGAACCGTCTCGGTTCTGTTCTGGTACGTCGGCCTGATTCCGGACCTCGCAACCATGCGCGATCGGGCGAAGACGCGCGTCCGGCAGGCGGTCTACGGTTTCTTCGCGCTCGGATGGCGCGGCTCGGTGCGGAACTGGAACCACTACGAGAGCGCCTATCTCGTGCTGGCGGCCCTTGCGACGCCGCTGGTCCTCTCGGTTCACTCAGTGGTGTCGATGGATTTCGCCGTCTCCCTGCTGCCCGGATGGCATACGACGATCTTCCCGCCCTACTTCGTTGCCGGCGCTATCTTCTCCGGCTTCGCGATGGTGGTGACCCTGATGGTGATCTGCCGCACGGCGTTTCGCCTCGAGCACATCATCACGCTCCGCCACTTCGATTACATGGCGAAGATCATGCTCGTCACCGGGTCGATGGTCGGCTACGCTTACGCCACCGAGTTCTTCACGTCCTGGTATAGCGGCAACCCGTACGAGTTCTTCACCTTCATGAACCGCGCGCTCGGGCCATATGCGTGGGCGTACTGGATCATGATCACCTGCAACGTAATCAGCCCTCAGGTCTTCTGGTTCAAGAAAGCCCGCACGAATATTCCCTACCTGTTCGTGGCGTCGATCATCGTCAACATCGGCATGTGGTTCGAGCGATTCGTGATCATCGTCACCTCGCTCCATCGTGATTTCCTCCCGTCCGCGTGGGGTTACTTCAGTCCCACCATCTGGGACATCTCGTGTCTGCTCGGGAGCTTCGGCCTTTTCTTCACGATGTTCTGCCTGTTCGTGCGTTTTCTGCCGATGGTGGCGACCTCCGAGGTCAAGACCGTGCTGCCGCAGGCCAATCCGCATGCGGGAGAGGGCGCCGAACGCCAGGTCGGTGACTACCGGCGGGCGACGGTGCCGACGCATCGCAAGCCCGCGCCAGGGAGTGCCTACTGATGCGGATACCCCTGCTGAACGAGCTGCCGCAAGGGCCCTACTACGGCGTCCTCGCCGAATTCGCGACCCCGGCGGACCTCTTACACGCCTGCGCGCGCGTGCGTGACGAAGGCTTCACGCGGTGGGATGCCCACACGCCCTTTCCCGTCCACGGCATCGACGGAGCGATGGGACTCCGGCGCTCCCCCCTTCCGTGGATCGTCCTCGTCGCGGGATTGACCGGCGCCGCGGGCGGGTTCGGCCTGCAGTGGTGGGTCCATGCCAGTGCGTATCCTCTCGTGATCAGCGGCAAACCGTACCTCTCCTGGCCCGCCTTCATTCCGATCACCTTCGAGCTGGGAGTGCTGTTTGCCGCATTCGGTGCCGTCATCGGCATGCTCGCCTTGAACCGGCTCCCGATGCACAACCATCCGCTCTTCCACTCACGGGTCTTCGAGCGGGTGACCGACGACGCCTTCTTCATCTCGATCGAATCGTGGGATCCGCGGTTCGATCCGTCGGCCACGGAGAAGCTGTTGGAGTCGCTGGGCGCACGAAGTGTCGAGCTCCTGGAGTCCTGAATGACGTCCGAACACGATCATGTGGTGTCGCTGCGGTCTGAAGAGGCGACGATCCCGCCTGGACATTCGTGGAACCGCATTCCGGTCATTGGGAGCGCGTGCGCCCTGCTTGGTGTGGTGGGCTGCGCCATTCTCGGGCCAGCGAATCCGAAGCAGTTCTTTTTCTCGTGGCTGATGTCGTACCTGTTTTTTCTGAGCCTGGCCCTCGGCGGCCTCTTCTTCACGCTGTTCATGTATGCATGCCAGGGAGGATGGGGGATCGTGGTGCGTCGGGTCTGCGAGACCGTCTTCGCGACGATCCCGGTTATGGCGACCCTCTTCGTCCCTGTACTCTTTGGCCTGCACTATCTCTATCCGTGGTCCGTCCCGGGCGCGGCCGAACAGGATGCGCTGCTGCGCTGGAAGGCGCCGTTCCTCAACGTGCCGTTCTTCCTGATCCGGGCGGCGATCTACTACATCTGCTGGTCCTTCATCGCGCTCCTTTACTACCGTCTCTCACGGGGTCAGGACTCGACGGGGGATTTCGCGGTCTCCGCGCGTCTGCGGAAGTTCGCCGGCCCCTGCATCATCGTCCTCGCGCTGACGTCGACGTTTGCCGCGATCGACTGGATCGTGTCGCTCACGCCGCATTGGTACTCGACGATGTTCGGCGTCTATTTCTTCGCGGGCTCCTTCATTGGATTCATCGCGCTGCTCTCGGTCGTCGTGCCGGCGATGCGGGGGGCGGGGCTGCTCGACACGGTGATTAGCGCGGAGCATCTACACGACCTCGGAAAGTTCCTCTTCGCGTTCACGGCGTTCTGGGCCTACATCGGCTTCTCGCAGTTCTTTCTCATTTGGTACGCCAACCTCCCGGAGGAATCGTTCTGGTTCAAGGCGCGGCTCGAGGGATCGTGGGAGATCGTCTCGCTCCTCCTCATGGCGGGGCACTTCGGCATTCCGTTTTTCTACCTGATGGGCCGCGCGGTGAAGCGACGGGGATGGACGCTGGCGATCGGAGGAACGTGGCTGCTCGTGATGCATTTCGTCGACATTTACTGGCAGGTCATGCCGACGCTTCACCCCGAAGGCGTTCGTCCGTCGGTCCTCGACATTGCCACGTTCCTGGCGGTGGGCGGATGCTTTGTGGCGGCTGCGGGCTGGCTGATGCGGCGGCAGGCGCTCGTGCCGCTGCGCGACCCGAGGCTAGCCGAATCGCTCATGTTTGAAAACGCTTGATCGCATTGCCGGCATATCGAGTTTTCGTGTAGAGTCTGGCGCAAAGAGCGATTTCCTGCGCCGAACGGGAGGTTTGCATGACCAAGGAACCGAGCATGGGCGGATCAGGTACCAAGTTGTGGTTGGCGGCTGGGCTGGTCGCCGTGCTGTTCTCGCCGGGCGTAGCCACCGCCGCTTCGACCATTACTGGAACGATCAATTTCGACGGGAAACCTCCCGTGCTCAGGCCGATCGCCATGAACGCCGAGCCCGTTTGCGACAAAAAGCACGCGGGACACCCCGTAATGCCCGAGATGCTGGTCCTCGGCACTGGCCAGACCATGGCCAACGTCATGGTCTATGTCTCCAAGGGACTGCCGGCAGGCAAGACGTATCCCGCCCCGAAGGAGCCGGTGACCGTGGATCAGGAAGGCTGCATGTACATCCCGCACGTAATGGGGATTCAGGTCGGCCAGACTTACAGGATTCTCAATACCGACGGCATTCTCCACAACATCCACACGCTTCCCAAGGTCAATCCGTCTTTCAATCGTGGTCAGCCGGCAACGGTCAAAGAGATGACCACGATGTTCCCCAAAGCCGAGAACGCGTTCCAGATCAAGTGCGACGTCCATCCGTGGATGAGCGCCTACATGGCTGTCTTCAGCCATCCCTTCTACTCGGTGACGAAGACGGACGGGAAGTTCACGATCTCGGGTCTCGATCCAGGGACCTATGAGATCACCGCGTGGCACGAACGGCTGGGGACGCAGACGGCCATGGTCACGGTGAGCGGCAGCGATACGAAGACACAGAACTTCAAGTTCGCCGTCCCCGCCGCGAAGTAACGAACTGAAGTAACGAACTAAGGATCGGGAGAACAGGCGCATGAGTGACCCAGGGACTGTCGCGGCGCACCCGTCGCACGCCGCGCACGAAGCTCACCATGAGGAACTGGGCTTCTGGCGCAAGTACGTCTTCTCGACCGATCACAAGGTCATCGGCATCCAGTACGCCGTCACCGGCCTCCTGTTCCTCCTCTTTGGCTTCTCGCTGATGATGCTCATGCGCTGGAATCTCGCCTACCCGGGCGCGGCGATTCCGTGGCTTGGCGCGATCCTCGGCGACTCGCGCATGCCGGGCGGGACGATGCTCCCCGAGTTCTACAACGAGCTCGGGGCGATGCACGGCACCATCATGGTTTTCCTGGGCGTGGTGCCCCTCGCCGTCGGGGGATTCGGGAACTTTGTGCTTCCGCTGCAGATCGGCGCCCCGGACATGGCGTTCCCGCGAATCAACATGCTGAGCTACTGGTGCCTCTTCTTGGGTGGCATCACGATGCTCGCGAGCTTTGTGATCCCCGCCGGCGGCGCCGCGCAGTCCGGGTGGACCTCCTACGTGCCTCTGTCCGACATTGCGGGCTCGGGTCAGACCTGGTGGCTCGTCGGGATGATCTTCCTGATCACCTCGTCGCTGCTCGGAGCGCTGAACTTCATTACGACGACGATCCAGCTTCGCGCCAAGGGCCTCACGTTCATGCGCTTCCCGTTTTTCGTGTGGGCGCAGTTCGTCACCGCCTTCCTCCTGCTGCTGGCGTTTCCGCCGCTGGAGGCTGCGGGTGTGATGCAGTTGATGGATCGCGTGGCTGGGACGAGCTTCTTCCTCCCGAGCGGTCTCGTCGTCAGCGGTCAGGCGCTCACCAACGCCGGCGGCGGCAACCCGCTGCTGTGGCAGCACCTGTTCTGGTTCCTGGCGCACCCGGAGGTCTACGTCCTGATTCTCCCGGCTATGGGAATCGTGGCCGAGATCATCGCCAACAACACGCGGAAGCCGCTGTGGGGCTACCGCTCGATGGTCTACTCGCTGGTCTTCCTCGGCTTCATGTCGTTCATCGTGTGGGCGCACCACATGTTCATGACCGGCATGGGGACGGCAATGGCTGCCTTCTTCCAGACGACCACGATGATCATCTCGATCCCGTCGGTCGTGATTCTGACGTCCCTGATGATCTCGCTCTGGGGTGCATCGATGCGCTTCAACACGCCGATGCTCTTCGCGCTCGCCTTTCTGCCGATGTTCGGCATCGGCGGGCTGACGGGGCTTCCGCTCGGCTTGAACATCACGGACATCCCGCTGCACGACACGTACTACGTCATCGCCCACTTCCACTACGTCGTCGCACCGGGAACGATCTTCGGACTGATGGCGGGGATCTACTACTGGTATCCGAAGGCGACGGGGCGGATGATGAACGAGACACTGGGCAAGATCCACTTCGTCGGCTCGCTCATCTGCATGAACGTCATCTTCATGCCGATGTTCATCATCGGCCTCGCCGGCGTGTCGCGGCGCCTGTTCGACGGCGGAGCGGCCTACGCCTTTGCGCAGCCGACGATGCACTGGAACGCCGTCTCGTCGTGGGGCGCGTGGACCATGGCGCTCTTCCAGATTCCCTTTATCGTCAATTTCTTCTGGAGCATCCGGAACGGTGCGACGGTCGGGGAGAACCCGTGGCAAGCGACGACGATCGAGTGGTCGGCGCCTTCGCCTCCACCACACGGCAATTTCCACGGCTCGCCCGAAGCGTACCGCGGGCCCTACGAGTACAGCGTTCCCGGTGCGGGCAAGGACTTCGTGCCCCAGTTCGAGGCCTGATCGATGGACGTTCCCTACACCGTCGAGCCTCGACGCGACACCGGCCTGACCAACGGCAAGATCGGTATCTGGCTGTTCCTTGCCTCGGAAGTCATGCTGTTTGGAGCGCTGTTTGCGAGCTACATCCTGATCCGGACCGGAGCGCCGAGCTGGCCGCGGGGCGACACGGTTCTGGACGTCCCGCTGGCCACCTTCAATACGATCGTTCTGATCTCGTCCTCGGTCACGATGGTCATGGCCTGGGCATCGCTGATGCGCCGCCGCTTCGGTACGTTCCGGATCTACATGGGGGCGACGATCCTGCTCGGGCTCGTCTTCCTCGTGGTCAAGTACTTCGAATACAGCCACCATTTCCACCTGGGAGAGTTCCCCAGCCACAGCAATTTCCTCGCGCTCTACTTCACCATGACCGGCCTG
>DATJJE010000008.1:0-35592 GCA_035492455.1 Vicinamibacterales bacterium
CTCGGCCGAAGCCGCCCTCGCCGCTCTTCGCAACGACATCGGCCCCGCCTGCTCGAGGTGCAAGCTGCACGCGCTGGGGCGATCGCAGGTGGTGTTCGGCGTGGGGAATCCGAACGCGGATTTGATGTTCGTCGGCGAAGCACCGGGCGCGGATGAAGATCTGCAGGGCGAACCCTTCGTCGGCCGTGCCGGCCAGCTGCTGACGAAGATCATCGAGGCTATCGGCCTCAAGCGGGAGGACGTCTACATTGCCAACGTGATCAAGTGCCGTCCCCCGGGCAATCGCAATCCTGAGCCGGACGAAGTCGAGCAGTGCGAGCCGTTTCTGTTCCGCCAGATCGATACCGTGAAGCCGAAGGTGATTGTCGCGCTCGGCAAGTTCGCAGCGCAGTGTCTGCTGCGCACCAACGATCCGATCACTCGCATCCGCGGACGCGAGTACAAGTATCGCGACGCGATTCTCATGCCGACGTATCACCCGGCCTACCTGCTGCGTACGCCGTCGGCGAAACGCGAGGTGTGGGAGGACATGAAGCGCGTCCGCGCCATTCTAAACGGTGACGATTAAGACCACGAAGTCGTGCCCTTAATCTCCGTCGCTGTTCCCGTTCCGTTTCTCGACCTGCTCACGTACAACGTCCCCGAGTCGATTGATGTTCCACCCATCGGCGCGCGCGTGCGCGTCCCCGTCGGCACCCGCATGCTCACCGGCTGCGTGGTGCGCCATGACGCCCTCGTGGAGGAGGGGACCGACGTCAAGAACATCGCGGAGGCGGTGGATCGCGAGCCGTTGCTCCCCGCGTCCATCGTCGACCTCTGTCGCTGGGTGGCGGACTACTACGTTGCCGGCATCGGCGATGCGCTGGCGGTAGCCATGCCGCCCGGCGCGCGGGGGAAGGCGAACGCGTTCAGAAAGCAGCGCGTCGTCCGGGCCACCGTTCATGGCATCGAGCTGGTCCGCGTGAAGGCGGACTCTCCCGTTACCGAGAAACAGCGCGCGGCGCTGGAGATCCTGGCCGCAGCGTCTGCTGGGATTGTCTCGACCGAACTGCGGGACCGCGGCGTCACGGCGGGTGTCGTGAGCGGCCTCGTCAGGCGTGGACTGGCGAGTATCGAATCCGAACGCGACGATCGCGACCCGTTCGAACGTGCGGCGATGGCTGACGTTGTCCCCGATGCGAACCGCGAGCCGACCGATGAGCAACGCGGTGCCCTCGACGAACTGTTCGCCCTCGCGGACACTGAAGAATTTCGCGTCGCGCTGCTGCACGGCGTAACGGGCAGCGGCAAAACCGAAATCTATCTGCGCCTGGCGGAGCGAGTCGTGCGCCGCGGCCGGCAGGTTCTGCTGATGGTGCCGGAGATTGCGCTGACGCCTTCAGTCACCGCGCTCTTTCGCGGCGCGTTCGGCAGCCGGGTCGCCATCCAGCACAGCGCGCTGTCTGACGGCGAGCGCCACGACCAGTGGCATCGCATCCGCCGAGGTGAAGTGGACGTCGTGGTCGGGACCCGATCGGCCGTCTTCGCGCCGCTCGATCGCCTTGGCCTCGTCATCGTCGACGAGGAGCACGACAGCTCGTACAAGCAGGAAGAGACGCCGCGATACCACGGACGCGACGTCGCCATCGTCCGCGCCAGCCGTGAACGCGCGCTCGTCGTCCTCGGCTCCGCGACTCCGTCGATGGAGAGTTATCAGAACGCGGCGAGCGGAAAGTACGTCCGCATCACACTGGCGAAGCGTGTCCTCGATCGACCGCTTGCCGCCGTCCGCCTTGTCAACATGCGCACCGAGTACGCCGACGAAGGACCGGATGCGGTGATCAGCCGCGATCTTGCGGCGGCGATTGCCGATCGCCTCGCGCGCCTCGAGCAGGTGCTCGTCCTGTTGAACCGCCGTGGATATTCAACAGCCGTGTTCTGTCGCCAGTGCGGCGACACGTTCGAGTGCCCGAACTGCAGCGTGTCGCTTACCGTGCACCGTGCAGGCTTGCCGCGAGGGAGCGAAGCGGGTCGAGGGGGATGGCGGGCGAGATGTCATTACTGCAACTACGCCGTGACGGTGCCGACGCAATGCCGCAAGTGCACCGCGCCGTATCTTGAACATACGGGGTTCGGCACCGAGCGAATTGAAGAACAGCTGCGCGAGCGATTCCCCGCGGCGCGCCTCGGCCGCGTCGATCGTGATTCCGTCCGCCGCAAAGGAGCGCTGACAGCCATCCTGTCGAAGTTCGCCGCGCGTGAGCTCGACATCCTCGTCGGCACGCAGATGATCGCGAAAGGACACGACTTTCCAGGCGTCACCCTCGTGGGTGTGATCTCCGCCGACGTGGGTCTCGGCCTCGCGGACTTCCGTGCATCAGAGCGGACGTTTCAGCTTCTGACCCAGGTCGCCGGCCGGGCGGGCCGCGGCGAGCGGACGGGCGAAGCGATCGTGCAGACGATCTATCCCGAGCACTACAGCGTGCAGCTCGCCTGCCGGCAGGACTATCCGGCATTCTTCGAGCGCGAGATCGTCTACCGTCGCGGCATGCGCTATCCGCCCTTCTTCGCGCTGATCAACGGTGTGGTCCGCGGCCGCACGTTCGATGACGCAATGCAGCAGGCGAGAGAGATCGTACGGCGCCTCGAGCCCGCGACCGCGACGAGCTCGTTCACAATTCTCGGTCCCGCGCCCGCACCGCTCGGCCGCCTTCGCGGCGAGCATCGCGTGCAGTTTTTCCTGAAGGGAACGCGTCGAGCGGAGATGCGTCAGGCACTGATGCAAGTCGTTGCCGGAATGCCGGAAATCAGAAGGCGGCTGACGATCGATGTCGATCCGCTGAGTGTGCTGTGATGCCCGCGGTCCGCGACGCGGGCCCGCTTAATGTCTCCCAACCAGCGCCGCCGGCTGAATCGGTGCCGGCGTGAAGCAGAGGACGAACATCAGCAGCGCGAACACAGCCAGCAGCAGCCGATTCCGATCCAGCGGTTGATCCTCGTCGAACACACGAGGATGCCGCGGGCCGAACACCAGCAGCATCCCGATCGTCAGCGCCGTCCACACGACCCACGACGTCGACACAAACGACAATCCGATCAGGCACGGCACCATCACCATTGTCACCGCCGTACTGCGACGACCGAGCACGGCGTACGAAATGTGACCGCCATCGAGCTGACCGATCGGGAACAGGTTCAGCGCGGTTGCCAGCATCCCGAACCATGCGGCGAATGCCATCGGATGCATGTTGACCGAGTAGCCATCGGGAATGCTGCCGAACGTCAGCCACTCCGCCGCTTTGAAGAGCAGTGGTTCGCCCAACTCATAGATCTCGCCGCGGAAGTTCTCCGGCACCCTCACCACCGTCGACATGTGCATTCCGACGAGCAGCACGGGGACGGCCACGAGAAAGCCCGCAATCGGTCCGGCGATGCCGATGTCGAACAGCGCCCGCTTGCCGGGAATTGGCGCGCGAATACGGATGAACGCGCCAAGCGTTCCCGTGAGCAGGAACGGCATCGGCAGGAAGTACGGCCGCGACGAATCAACTCTGTAGTAGCGGCACGCGAAGTAGTGTCCCAGTTCGTGGCAACCGAGGATGGCGAGGATCGACAAGCTGTACCACAAACCGTGCAACAGCAGACTGACAAGCGGGATGCGCGGAATGTTTTCGCTGAACGCCGTCGTGAAGCTGGCGTAATGCAGACCGCCCGCCTGCGTCGTCGACAGCACTGTCAACGCGAACAGGACGATGTAGCGGAGCATCGGTTCACGGCGCAGGCGATACGACGGCGCTGGCGGAATGAAGACGGGCGGTTGCTCAGAGATCGAAGACGACCCCGAGAAATCGATGTCGGGAAAATCGGGACGCGAGCCCATAAGGGCAGACTAACCGATGTTCTGCAAGTCCTTGCCGGGCTTGAAGCGGATCGTGCGGCCGGGCGGGATGCGGACTTCCTTCCCGGTCCGCGGATTGCGGCCGATGCCGCGCTTGCGGGGCTTCACCTGAAAGACGCCGAAGCCGCGGAGCTCAATCCGGTCGCCTCGCTGCATCGACACGCGCATCGCATCGAATACCGCATCGACGGCTACCTCGGCCTTGACCTTGGTGATGTCGGCGATCTTCGAAACCTCGTTAACGATGTCGACCTTGATCATCCCTTAGGCGCTC
The DNA here is from genome assembly GCA_035492455.1 of Vicinamibacterales bacterium. Taxonomy (GTDB): domain Bacteria; phylum Acidobacteriota; class Vicinamibacteria; order Vicinamibacterales; family UBA2999; genus Gp6-AA40. The sequence goes on from DATJJE010000008.1 coordinate 4,152, forward strand.
CTCGTTGAGTGTAACTACTATATTCTCCGTAACTTACGCAGTCAACCCTCCCGCTAAGTGTTAACGGAAATGCCACGGATTTCGTCAGTTTACGCCGCCGCTCGGACATAAGATATTGAACGTTTTCCGCTACTGTTTCGTCTCGTTGGAGGATGCTGCCCATGAAACGACTGCTGTCCGGGCTGGCTGCCGCCGGCCTGTTGACCACGGCCGCGCCGGTTCTGGCACACCACGCCGTCCAGTCGGAGTTCGACATGAACGGCAAGCAGCAGACTTGGAAGGGCACTCTAAAAGAAGTCCGCTGGACCAATCCGCACACGCATTTCCTCCTCGATGTGGACGAGGGAAACGGCCAAACATCCACGTGGGTGTTCGAAACCGCTGCGCCGAACGGGCTGCGGCGCGCCGGTTTCAGTCAGAAAGGCGTGTTCAGGGTCGGCGAGTCGTATACCTTTGTCGGTTACCAGGCACGCGACGGCTCACGGATGGCCTTCCTCGAGTCGCTGACCGGCCCCGACGGCAAGACAGTCAAGATTTGGTTTGGTGATCCGAACGCGAATTAACCGCTTCAATCGACTGACAGTGGGCCTGATGGCAGGCGTACTCCTGCCTGCCATGGCCCTTGCGCATCACGCGCTGCAGTCCGAATTCGAAATCAATAAGCCGTCGCGCCACTGGACCGGCACGCTGAAGGCGATCCACTGGATCAATCCGCACTCCCGGTTCGACATCGAGGTCGACGATGGCACTGGCAAGATGACGACGTGGACCTTCGAGACAGCCGCTCCCAACGGCCTGCGTCGCGCCGGTCTCAGCAAGAACGGGTTCTTCGAAGTCGGGAAGACCTACTCGGTGATCGGTTATCCCGCCCGCGACGGGTCGGCGCTCGCCTTCGTCGAGCAAATCACGTTGCCCGACGGCCGCACCATCCGCATTTGGTTCGGCGATCCGAACGGATCCAATTAAATTAGGGCGGTGCCGCGCCGCCTTCCATCCGTTGTGCTCGTCGGACGCCCGAACGTCGGCAAGTCTACGCTGTTCAATCGCATCACGGGAACGCGGCGCGCGATCGTGACGCCGGTTGCGGGCACGACGCGTGACGTGATTGCGCAGCACGCCGACTGGCGGGGCGTACCGTTCGAGGTCGTTGATACGGGCGGCATGTTCGGCGCCAGCGAGGATCCGATGCACGAGGTCGTGTTGCAACGCGGCCGCCGCGCGATTCAGTCCGCCGATCTGCTCGTCTTCGTCGTCGACGGGCGGCAGGGGCTCGTTTCCGGCGACCAGCAGATTGCGGAAGCCGTTCGCGCCGCAAACAAGCCTGCGCTGCTGGCGATCAACAAGACCGACGATCGACGCGCCAAAGGCAGCGTCGAGTTTTATCAGCTTGGATTTGATCCGATCACTGAAGTATCCGCGGAGCACGGCGAAGGCGTTGGCGATCTGCTCGACGAAATCGTTCAGCGGCTGCGCTCGTGGGAAGGCGCGGTACGCGATGAGGCAGCGCCGAAAGACGAAGTGGCGGTGACGATCGTGGGCCGGCCGAACGCGGGGAAATCGTCGCTCGTCAACCGTCTGCTGCGTGAAGAGCGGATGATCGTCAGCGAGATTCCGGGCACCACCCGCGATGCGGTTGACACTCTGCTGACGTGGCACCGGCGCAAGTTCCGCATCGTGGATACCGCGGGTATCCGTCGTCCGGGTCGAGTGGCGAAAAGCCAGGTGGAATCGGTCAGCGTGCTGCTGGCCAAGCGATCGATCGAATCGGCGGACATCGTCGTGTTGATGATCGACGCGACGCAGGGCGCGACCGATCAGGACGCGGCGATCGCGGGCGAAGCCGACAAGGCCGGGCGCGGCATCATCATTGTCGCGAACAAGTGGGACCTGCTGAAAGATCGCGGGGCAGACTTCGTCAAGACCTTTGACGAGGCGCTGCGGCTTCAGATGAAGTTCCTGGATTACGCGCCGATCCTGCACATCTCGGCGTTGACCGGCGAGCGTGCGCCGAAGCTGCTCGAGACGATCGATCGCGTCACCGAATCTCGGAAGAAGCGCGTCAAGACGCCGGAGCTGAACAAGTTCGTCGCGGAGGTGACCGCTGCGCATCCGCCGGCGAGCCCCGGGCGTCAGCACGTGCGCATCCTGTACGCGGCGCAGACGGGCGTTGCGCCGCCCACGTTCGTGTTCTTCACGAACGTGGCGACGAAGTTCCACTTCTCGTACGAGCGGTTCCTGGTCAACCAGCTGCGGGAGCGGTTCGGATTCGAAGGCACGCCGATTCGTTTTCACGTGCGAACCCGCAGGCGGAGTGCAGGAGGTTCCTGAACGCAATGAACCCTGTATACTTTCGGAAGTGACCCCCAAGCTGTACAAGGCCGGGGAGGTCTGCGAGCTGCTGCAGGTGCAGCCGTACGTGCTGCGGTCCTGGGAGAAGGAATTTCCCGGAATCGGCGTGCAGGGGAAGTCGCCGGACAGCCCGCGGCTCTATCGGCAGAGCGATCTTGAGCACGTTCAGCGGATCAAGCAGTTGGTGTTCGGCGAGGGGCTGACCGTCGCAGGTGCGCGTCGGAAGCTCGAAGCCGAAGCGCCGCTGGTGTCAGTCGTCTCGCAGGCCGAAGCCGCGGAAGTGCTCGATGCGCTGGGCGCGGACGTGAAGAAGCGCATCGCTGTGGTGCGCGAGGGTTTGCGCGAACTGCAGTCGATGCTCGACGACGCGCCCTCGCCGTCGAATGGGCACGACACGCGCCGGCCGGCGAAACGCGTCGCGCCGAAACGTGCGGTGGCGGCAAAGCGCGCCGCTGCTGCTCCGAAACGCGTCGCGTCTCGGAAGGTCGCGCCCGCGGCGTCACGCAAGAAGAAGGCGACACGTAAGCATTAGCAGCGCGGACTTTGTCAGGTCCGCACCGGCGGTAGAAGATCGGGATGTAGCGCAGCCTGGTAGCGCACTTGACTGGGGGTCAAGGGGTCGTGGGTTCGAATCCCGCCATCCCGACCAAATTTTTTCCCCCGCATTGCCGAATCGTTGCCGAAGCTGGCTTGATAACGTCAGCAGTGGCGCGCGCAATGCCTACAGCGTATTCGTCTTCCCCAGCCCCATCGCCAACGAATTGCGGCACATGGCCGAAGTTGACGGCAATGGTGCCAACGCTGTCATTCGACGTCTGCTCACTGGCGCTGTTAATCGAGCGCGCGCAGCGCGCGTTGGTGGCTGCGGCGAATTTGTACTCCGCCGCGAGTGGATCTATGGGTGGAGCAATTGGCCCGCCAGACGCTGTGCGCACGCAGCAGCGAATGCGAATCGCGAATGTTTCAGCCGCTTCACGCCTCTCGTGAAGCGGCTCTTTTTTGGTCGGTTCCGTATCGACTTAGCGAGAACGTTAGTGCGGCGTCGGCCGGGTCACTCGTCAAAGCCCGCGCTAGTGAGCTCGCACCGGCCATACCCGCAGCGCGGCGGTCTTGAAGCTCGCGTAACTCACGATACCGTCGACCAGATAAGCGTTCAGGGCAAAGAACGGATGAACCTCGTCGGCTGTACTCGACCAGAAGTTGATATCTGACGCTCCCAGGTCGAAAGCCGAGGGTCCAGCCGACAGGCAAGCAGTGCCCGGATCGTTGGTCAACGACGGACTGCTCGCGAATACGCACCCCAGCCGCACCGCCTGCGCGACCGTTGCCGCCCACTCGAGCATCGTCGGTAACCGCCAGTCGCCTCGCACCGAGCCGTCTGTCAATCCGCAGTCTCCCTCGGCCAGCGCCGCGGCGAGATTATTTGCAGCGGCCCACGGGGCGCTTCCGAGGCAACTCGCATCTTTCAACCAGACCAAACCAGTGACCGTGTCGGTCACCGTGCCGTTTCCGCAGTCGACGTACCGATTCGCGTCGTCGAAACACGGCGGGCTTGGATTCCTTCTCGGCGGGCCCGGAGGTACTTGTAAGGTGTGAACTCCCTGCTGTCCCTCCACAGCGGCGCCGCGACCATCTCGTGCATAGGCCGGCGACACGCCGACCACGAAAAAGACAAATACCGGCAATAACACTAGTACGCCGCATTTCATCGCGCCCTCCTTCGCGTGTCGCAAGTCGACAGAAAGGTGAGGGGTGCAATTGCCGTGCTACGGTGCCGCCCGCGAACCTGGATGCTTTTCGATCAGCGCGTATCGAACCGCGCCGACAATTCGCACGCCGCCGCGGATAATCGAGCGCAGCGCCTCCGATCCATCCGACGTGCGAACAACCACAGCATGTCCACTCCGAAGAGCGCCTGATGAAAGCCATCTGGGGCCAGCCGGAACTCATGCTGACGGGATGGCGCATTTATTCGAACGATGAACCGATTGACGAAAGTTGACGAATCCGCCGGATCGAACGGATCTCAAGCGAGGGGTTTGAGGTATAGGCTGCCTCCACGCACGAGGAGGCAGCATGAGGCCCGACGCACCAACCTGCCGCTCGCTGGTTCAAGGGCTAGGAGCCGCATTCGCTGTGATGCTGGGCGTACGAGCCGCGACCGGGCAAAGCCGCATCACGCGCTTCCAACCGACGCGTCGTCCACAGGGGTGACTGGACGCATTACCGCGGAAGCTGACCGATCCAAAAACGAATCAGCCGCCCTCCAGGAATTTGTATTACTCCGTTGATTACGGTCTGGCGTTACCGAACTTGGGTCCACGCGGTCGTGCCGGAAGTATTCCTGCAGACTCCGGCGGCGACTCCGAATCCATCTATAAAGAACTAATTGCGAACACCGTCTCGAACGGCCACATCGTGACAGCAGGCGTACTGGCCGCGAATCGTGCGCAGGAATACGGTTACACGTTTCTGACGGTGCTCTGATTCGCCGCGCAACGCACGTCACGAAATGTTGTGGCCGGTGACGACATGTTGTCCTGGGTCGCCAAGTTCTTGCCTATGACTTCGACACGTCGCACCCACTAACTGCGCGACTGTCCTTAAGGGCGCCCCTATTAGCACCTTGGTTCATTTCAGGCCGCGTTATTGCTTTGCACGTGCGCCATGACCCAAGGCCTTCCCCCATTTCCTGCAACGCTGCGCCGCATCGTCACGGTCACCGCATTAAGTGCGCTCTTTCCGGCATGCACCTCACCGCTAACGCCGACGGCCCTCGGCCCGCTTGCGGAGGGAGCAACCCCGGTCTCCGTTTCCGCGTCGAATCCGGTTTTGACGCCGGGTCGAGTGACCGTTTCTTTTCCGCTGATCAACGGCGTGTTCAGCATCACGTTACGAACGGCTGACGGAATCACCGGCACAATAAGCGGCACGTACACAGGTCAAGCCGTCGCCGCGATACCGGGCAACACAACCGCCGCTCTCGAACTGCACATCGCGCAGACGACCGGTGCCGGTTCGCTCATCACCGGACTGGAAGCCGACGGGGTCGGTGCGTTCGTCGATGAAGGGGACTTCACGCTGTCGTTGAAGATTGCATCCTCGGCATCGAAGATCCTCGACGGTTCCAAAGTGATCTTAAGAGGCACAGCGCAGTTGTCGTGCAGCGCGTCCCATCGAACCGTCGTGACGCAGCACGCCACCGACTCCACCCCGAGGTTCGCAGAGCTCACGATCGACCTTCAGCACGAGGTCGGTACCTCGCAATGCTCCGCATTGTGAGCGCCTCCGGTTGATCAGAGTTAATTCGTGTCGGTCTATAGATTTTGACGATCTGCGCCGAGAAGAAAGGCGCAACCCTGAGGAACCGTCTATCTATGACCACCATCGGAGCATCGCTCACCATCAACGGGCACGTTACGAGTCAGGAAGACATCACGATTCACGGCCGCGTAATCGGTGAAATCGCCATGGAACAGGGCGCCTTGTTCGTCGCGCCAAGCGCCAGTATCGACGCTCGCATCCGGGCCACCCGCCTGATGATTCACGGCACGATGAAGGGCGATATCGCGGCCGAGCGCGTGGAATTGACGGACACGGCAACGGTCTCTGGAACGCTGCTGTCGCCGAAGGTCATCATGAGAGAGGGTGCGACGTTCAACGGCGCCATCGCCGCTGGTGGACGGGATACGGTGGTCAAACCGAAGAAGTAGTCACTCTGCGGTAACCGGCACATCGAACCACGGGCAGCCGCGGATACTTCGGAAACGCGCTGTCCACCGACGACAACTCGCACAGATAGAACACGGACCCACGCGAGGACCGGATCTGTCTTGCGTGGACGCACCGCTCGCATAGTCCCGCATCGCGGCGTCCGTGAGCTTCTGTATCGCCGCCGCCCGATGAATGCACGTCTGACAATCCGATCAACCACCGAGCCAACAATGGCTCATGCCCTCAACATACCGCGTTATCGAGTCGATCGGTAACGAACGACTCCATCAGCTCATGGAGCTCTACAAACATGAGTGGTGGACGAACAACCGCACCATCGAACACACGCAGGCCATTTTGAAGGGATCGGATGTTGTCATCGGCATCTGCGACGAGGCCGACGATCGGCTCGTCGCGTTTGCGCGCGTGCTGACAGACCGGATCGCTCGGGCCTTTATCTTCGACGTCATTGTGGCGGCGGATCAGCGCGGCCGCGGCCTGGGACGATGGGTGGTCGATCGGGTACTGGAACACCCAGAGGTGAAGAGTGTGGAGCTCGTCGAACTGTATTGCAGGCCGGAACTTGTGCCGTTTTACGAGCGCATGGGATTCAGCTCACCCGACTCGGGCGTGGTGTTGATGCGAAGACGGCTCTAATCCGCCGATCCAATCTGCCGATACGCACGGCATGACCACTCCCGAGGATCGCCTGATGAAAGCCATCTGGGGCAAGCCGGAACTGATGTACGACCGCAGACAGCAGGAGTCGCGGCGCTCGTCATGGCGTGGCGGCAGACGCGCAACAGATTGGCCGAATGAATTTTCACAGGCGGAGAAAGCGGCAACGACGCGGCTGAGGAAAGAGCCGAAGCTATTGATGTAGCGCCCGCCGAACCAGGTCCATCCCGAACAGCCAAATACACCGCAACGATCAGGTCCCGCATACCCGCCTGCGATGGGGCAGAATGGGTCAGCGCCGTCGCGCGCGGCGATGTGACCAAACAGAATGAAGATCCTGCGGCCTTGGTGGCGCGCGCATGGCTAAAGGGAGATCTGTGATGACTATCCGCGTACGTGCGGCGGTCCTCGTCTGTTGTGTCGCCGCGGCCGCCCTTCGCGTTGGCGCGCAGCCGCAGGCGAAGACGGTCAGGCTGGCGATGGTGAACGTACCTGACGACGTCGTGCGGCCGCTGCTCGGAGATTTTGCGGCGCAGTCCGGTCAGCGCGCCGAGATTGTCTACACCGGCAACGATCCATTTGCGATCGCGCGCGAGGGGAAAGCCGATCTCGTCATCGCACATTACGGGCACGAAGGGGTCGAACCGTTCATCACCGAGAAGTACGGTCTGTGGCCGCATGCCGTGTTCGCCAATCAGATAGCGCTGCTCGGGCCCCCGGGCGATCCTGCGCACGTGCGTGGACTGACGGATGCGACCGAAGCATTCCGTCGCATCGCAGCGTCGCGGACACGGTTTCTGGTGAACAGCAGCGAGGGCAATAAGTACATCGAGGAGATTCTCTGGGCAAGAGCGGGAGCGCCCGCGAAAGGCGACTGGTATCTCGATCGACATGTGCAGGGTCCGGAGGCTGCGCGTGAGGCCGCGAAAGACGGGGCCTATACCTTGTGGGGCGTGCCGCCGTTTCTGCGCCTCAAGCGCCAGACGCCGCTCGCGCTCGAGCCACTCGTCGTGGCCGATCCCATCTTCCAGCGCATCATGGTTGCGATCGTCGTCGATGCGAAGAAAGTGAATGCGGTGAACAGCGCCGGGGCGGAGGCGTTTCAGGCGTTTCTTCTCGCGCCGGCCACGCAGGCGAAGATCGCGGCGTTTCGCTATCCCGAGCTGAACCAGCAGGTCTGGTGGCCAGCGGGCCGTCACAACAGCGCGCGCGAATAAAGGCCACTCGGCGCTGATCAGCGTCTCAAGGCATGTTGGAGGCGCGAATGATCAAATCACTGCTGGTTGGATTGACGCTGACGCTGGCGGGCAATCCGCTGGCCGCGCAGCGGCCCCTCCCACGTTTGTGTCTACACGGGGAAGTCGAATCCGCTATGGAGCGGGCGAGGCGGCAGCAGGCAATCGACTACGCGACGAAGATCAATGCCGCGGAGGGAATTGGAGCGATCGCGCCGCGCGCGTACCGTCCGCTCGAGCAGCTGAATCTGCCGCCGTTGCCGGCGGGGTTCACCATCCAGCTCAATAGCGACTCGCGAACCTACACGTTCGCGCTGAAGGACACGCGCGACCCGTGCGCCTACGCAATCTTCTCGGATCAGGATCGCCTGATGTACGAGGGCGTCCCGAAAACGGATGTCGGGGGCATCGTTCCGCTCGGGACGCGTTAGGCTACCCGCGGATCTTGGCCGCGAAGAACGCGACGAGACCGACGACGATTATCACGGCGAGCGCGCCAACCCATGCACCCGCTTTGAAGATGCCGCCGGCCAGCTCGCAGCCTGACGTGGAAACCGCAAGCATCACAAGCAGCAACACCTGAAGCCAACCCATACGTTTCCTCCGCTCAGGTCGAGTGCAAACGACGTGACCTGAACGGGAAGCTCGAGGTTGGAAGCTAATTCGTGTTGTTCGCTTGACCGATGGCGCGGCGGAATTCGGTAAAGGGCACCATGCGCCCGTGCAGCGGCGCAATCTGAGCAACGTCGAGCTTCAACCGCTCAAGATTGGCCCACAAGTTCAGCGGCTCGGCTGCGGCAACACCGGCCAGTGCCGTTGTATTTGGTTGCGCCGGCGGATTCCACATATCGGCTTCCACCAGCAGCTTGTCCTTCGGGAGGTATGCGATCAACATCGTGTCCGCGTGATTGCTGCCCTGGATTTTGTAGAGCTCGAGCGTTTGCGAGCCGTCCGTGAGCACGCGCCTGTCCGCCACTGCCTCGACGCGTGGTTTCCTCCCGCCCGAGGCGAGAACCTTCTCGTAGTACGGTTTGTTATCGCGATACGTGACGATAGTGGCGCCTTCGGCCACGACGTGGCGCAAGCCGCCGGCGTGATCGAAGTGGTGATGCGAGTTGATCACGTAGCGGATTTTCTTGGTCGGGAACTGCTTCTTCAGCGCGTCGAATAGAGGGCCGGCGCGGTTCTCGCCGATGGGACTTTCAACCAGGGCGATGTAGTCCTTGAATTCCACAGCGACGCTGTTGTGGCTCGCGCCCGTGACAAACCACACGCCGCTGCCCGCCTTCTGAATATCGACCTTCGACTGGGGATCGGGCGCACCTGCGGCGTACGCCTGTTCCACGTTGTCGGGTATTGGAACCACGACGTACGGGTTGTACATGCGCGCGTTGGTGACAGTGATGTCGAGAATCGGCGAACCACGAAACTTCTGGACGATGTGGAACGGGAACGGAATGTCGCTGAGATCAGGATCCTTGTAGTTGTCGTAATCGGCTTCGAGGAGTGCCGGACCAAGCACCGGATTGTCGACCATTACCTCCACGTGCTCGACCAGCTTGCGCTCGTCGAGCCGCACTTTCTCCGTGTAGCTCGACGCGGGCGGCGGCAGCGGGAAGGTGAGGGTGATCTTGTTTCCGTCCATGCCGACCACCAGCTTGTCGCCCGCCATCCGCGCTGCCTTGACGACGCCTTGCGGCAGCATCCAGATCTGCGCCGCGCGATCTTTTTCCTGACCGATGGCCGGCGTTGCGGGTCCGCCTGGCAGCATCGTTTCGTTCCACGCTCGCGTGCCGCCGATGACGGTAATCTGGCGCTGCGGCTGTGCGAACGGGAGTCCGCCGCCGCCCTGCACGGGACCATCGGGGTTGGTGCGCTCGAGATCGATGCGCATCCCCGGCACGGCGTAGTTGATCCACACGTTGTATTTCGTCAGCCTGGCTGCCGGCCACGGCCCGCCAGGCTTGAACGCCTGCCCGACGAGGTACTGCGTCCCCGTGGCTTGAAACTGCGCTGTCGTCGTCGCGTCCGCGTACTGCAGGCCGCGCAGCATGCCGTGCGCGATGCCGATGTCGCGCAGCACCGACGCACGGTCGGCTCCGTTGTAGGGTCCGGCTTTAGCCGGACCGTTCTGCGCGTGCAGTGCAACTGCCGCCAGAACCGCTGTCGCAGCAATGATTAAGACGCGTGTGCGCATCTGAAAAGCGCGCAAACTTTAGCATAGAATGTCGGCCCGGAGGTCCGCATGAAGGCTTGGATGATCGGCGTCGCGATCGTTTCGTTGACGTGGGCATCAGTCGGCGCGGAGCGCGGACAGAGTGCCGCGCGGCAGCCCGACAACGCGCCGCCGACGCCGCGCATGGGCGACGGCCATCCGGATTTGAACGGCTGGTGGGGTGGTGGTGGCGGCGGGTTCGGCGGAGGCCGCACGCTCGCCGATCTCACCGACGAGAAGGGAAACGTCACGCTGCAGCTGAACGCGCGCAGTCAGGGCTCGGCGCTGGGGACGAGCAAAGGGCAGCTCGCCGAAAATTTCGAGCGAGACAGCGGCGTGCGCCAGCGTGCCGATGCGAACAAACCCATCTACAAGCCGCAGTTCTGGGACAAAGTGCAGGAGCTCGACGTCAATGGCAACCACGAGGACCCGACGTTCAGTTGCGGTCCCGCGGGCGTACCGCGCATCGGTTTCCCCAACAAGATCGTGATGAACCAGACGGAAGTCGTGTTCCTCTACGACAACGAAAACACGTTCCGCTGGATCCCGATCGGCAAGCCGCATCACACCGAACGTGACCCCAGCTATAAGGGCGACTCGGTTGCGAAGTGGGAGGGTGACACGCTCGTCATCGACACCGACAACTTCAACGACGAGACGTGGCTTGGCTGGCCTGGATACTTTCACAGCGACGAGCTGCACGTCGTCGAAAGGCTGACGCGCACCGGCAACACGATCAAGTACGAGGTCCTCGTCGAAGATCCCCAGGTGCTGCAGAAGCCGTGGGTGTGGACGCCGAGGATGATCAACCTGAACACCGATCCGAAGGCGGCGTTCTGGGAAGACCCTCCGTGCAAGGACGAGGATCTGCAGCACATCGTCACCAAAGAGCGAGGGTAGGGCGGACGTCCGTCGGTCCGCGGGCATGGAAGTTCCACTTACCCCACTCGAGTTCGCGCGGCGTGCCGGCCGCCTGTACCCGACGCGTGAAGCCGTCGTCGACGGCGACGAGCGCTTCACCTACGAACGATTCCTCGGGCGCTGCGATCGCTGGTCGGCCGCACTACAGGCGCTCGGCGTCAAGCAGGGCGACCGTGTCGTTTACATTGCTCCGAACACTCACGCGCAGCTCGAATCGTTTTATGCCGTCCCGCAAATCGGTGCGGTCCTTGTCCCGGTCAACTTCCGGCTGACGGCGGCGGATTTCGCCTACATCATCAATCACAGCGGTGCTCGCGTGGTCTGCGCGCACGAGGATTACCTCGAGGCGATTGATGGGATCCGCGACCAGATAACCGGCGTTCAGCACTTCGTGGCGCTCGAGGGATCGCGGCCGACCTGGTTTGACTACGAATCACTCGTCGCTGCGGCAGCGCCGACGTTCAAGAGCGTGCCGATCAGCGAGCGGGATCTGTTAACGATCAATTACACAAGCGGCACCACATCACGTCCCAAGGGCGTGATGATCACCCATCGCAACGCTTACATGAACGTCGTCGGCACGCTCGTCCATCTGCCGATGACGCCGGCCGATCGGTATCTGTGGACGCTGCCGATGTTTCACGCGAACGGATGGACCTACACGTGGACGGTGACGGCGGTGGGGGCGGTGCATGTCTGCCTGCGAAAGGTCGATCCCATCCAGGCCTTCCGGCTGATTCGAGAGGAGTCGATTACGTCGCTGTGCGCGGCGCCGACGGTACTCATCTCGCTCGCCAACGCACCGGACGACGTGCGACACGACGCGCCGAAGGGCATTCGTGTGGTTACGGCCGGTGCGCCGCCGGCCGCGGCGACCATTCAACGGATGGAAGGGGAGCTGGGCTGGCACGTGACGCAGGTGTACGGGCTGACCGAGACGGCACCGTTCATCACCGTCTGTGAACCGCGGCCCGAGCATGCGACGCTGGCGCTCGAGCAGCGCTGCATCATCAAGGCCCGGCAAGGCGTGGAGCTGGTGACGTCGGGGGATTTGCGTGTTCTTGACGACAACCTCAACGAAGTCGCGCACGACGGCCAGACGCTCGGCGAGATCTGTGTGCGCGGCAACGTCGTCATGGAAGGGTATTACAACGATCCGAAGGCGACCGAGGAGGCGATGCGCGGCGGCTGGTTCCATAGCGGCGACGCGGCGGTCGTGCACCCGGACGGATACGTCGAGATTCGCGATCGGTTCAAGGACGTGATCATCAGCGGCGGCGAGAACATTTCGTCGGTCGAAGTCGAAGGCACGCTGATGCGGCATCCGGCGGTGCAGGAAGTCGGGGTTGTCGGCGTGAAGCACGACAAATGGGGTGAAGCACCGCACGCGTTCGTCGTGCTGAAGCCTGGCGCGTCAGCCACCGCTCTCGAGTTGATCGAGTTTGTGCGCGATCGCCTCGCACATTTCAAAGCGCCGCACGCCGTCACCTTCGTCAACGAACTGCCGAAGACGGCCACCGGCAAGATCCAGAAATACGTCCTGCGCGGCGGCAAGTCCGCAATTTCAGCTCAGTAGGCCCGGCTGTAGCCGGATCTCAGATCTTGAGGACAATCTTGCCGAACTGATCTCCGGCCTCCATGCGGATGTGGGCATCGCCGGCCTGTTCGAGCGGGAAGACCTTGTCGATGACCGGCTTCAATCCTTCTTCATACAGCCTCAGCATCGCGGCGAAATCGGACGGCGATCCCATCGTGCTGCCGAGCACGCTCAGTTGTTTCCAGAAGATACGGCGCACTTCGACGTTCTGCGCCGCGCCGAGCGTCGAGCCGTAGCTGACAAGGCGGCCGCCCGGCTTGAGAGCATCAAGTGCGCGGTTGAATGTTTCGCCACCGGCCCCGTCGACGATCACATCTGGTCGCGAGCCGATGACCGCAACCAGCGCCTTCACCCAGTCGTCCTTGCGGTGATTGACACCGCCCATGGCGCCGAGCCGTTTGGCGGCGGCAATCTTCGACTCGTGTCCCGAGGTGACGAACACCTTCGCGCCGAGGTGTCGCGCGATCTGCAGTGCACAGGTCGCCACACCGCCACCTATTCCGGTGACGAGCACGGTCTCGCCGGCTTGCACGTTCGCACGCGTCACGAGTGCGCGGTAGGCGGTCACCGATGCGAGCGGCACCGCCGCCGCTTCCTCCCACGACAGGCCCGCGGGCTTGGGATATAGATTCGCGGCGGGCACCGTCACCATCTCCGCGTATGTGCCGTCAACGGGCAGACCGAGAATATTGAACGCGCTGTCCTGCGCGCGCTCGTCGGATCCCCAGTTGAACGACGGATCGATGACCACCTCGCGTCCCTTCCACACGCGATCGACCCGCTCGCCGACTTCGACGACCTCACCTGCACCGTCGGAGCCGAGGATGATCGGCACTTTGATCCCTGCGTACTGACCCTTGCGGATCCATACGTCGCGACGGTTCAGCGCCGCCGCATGCAGACGAACGAGCGCTTCGCCAGCACCGGGATGCGGGTCCGGTCGCTCTTCGAGGCGGAGGTTGTCAGGATCTCCAAGGGCGGTGAGGACGACTGCGCGCATAACGGCGTATTGTACCGACGGTGCGGCTGAAGCCGGACCCCACGCACATGCAAAAGCTATTTGACCTTTCCGGACGGGTAGCGATCGTGACCGGCGGATCGCGCGGTCTCGGCGCGGAGTTCGCCGAAGGCCTTGCCGAAGCAGGCGCATCGTTGATGCTATGCGCGCGGCGTGACGAATGGCTCGTTCCCGGCGCCGAATCCCTGCGCGCGCGCGGCTTTATCGTGCACGCCATGCGCTGCGACGTCTCCAACGCCATGGAGGTGCAGGCTGTCGTCGACGCGACGCTCGAGCGATTCGGCGCCGTCGACATCCTGGTTAACAACGCCGGAGTGTCATGGGGCGAGCGGCCGGAGGAGATGACACTGGCGCAGTGGCAGAAGGTCCTTGACGTCAACCTCACCGGCGCTTTCATCTGTGCGCAGGCCGTCGGCCGCGAAATGATCAAGCGCCGGTACGGCCGCATCATCAACGTCGCGTCAATCGCCGGCCTGCAGGGGAATGTCAACGGACCGTTTTACGCGGGATACGCTGCCAGCAAGGCGGGCTTGATGGGGCTGACGCGCGAGCTGGCGGCGTCATGGGGTCGGCACAACATCCGTGTGAACGCCATTGCCCCCGGCTTCTTTCATACGCGGCTGTCCGATTCTTCCATCGCACAGGTCGAGGACAGCCTCAACAAGGTGACGCCGCTCGGACGTGTCGGGCTACCGGGCGAGCTGAAAGGCGTCGCCGTGTTCCTGGCGTCCGATGCATCCAACTACATCACCGGTCAAACGATCATCGTCGACGGCGGCGGAACCATCGCCACGGGATTCGCGTAACATCAGCGCAGATGGGCGTTCTCGAATGGATCCAGAACCTCCCGCTCTCAACGTCAATCGCCGAGTCTGATTCGCTCTGGTGGGGCTACGCGTGGTGGCTCTTCGTTCACGCCCTGGGCATGGGGCTGACCGCCGGCATCGGTTTCATCCTGTGCCTGCGCCTGCTCGGCGTCGGACGTCAGATCCCGCTCTCGTCCTTTCGCGTCCTGTTCCGGCTGTTCTGGATTGGTTTCTACCTGAATCTGCTGTCGGGCACGCTGCTGTTCATGACGGATGCAACCGGAATCGCCCGCGTGTGGGAGCTCTACGCCAAGCTTGCGTGCCTCGGCGTTGTACTCGCGCTGATGGTGCGACTGCGTCAGTTCGTGGACAGCGACCAGAGCGACGGGGTGATTCCGCCGAGGATCACGAACATGGCGTATGCCTGCATTGTCCTGTGGCTGGCGGTCATCACGTCGGGTCGGCTGATTGCCTACGCGGTTGAAGCGAATGGTGCCAAGCTCTGACCTCGTTCATCTTCACCTGCTGCTGAACCACTTCCCAACGGTCGGCATGATTGTCGGCTTCGGTGTGTTTCTGCTGGCGCTGGTCAAGAAGAGCGAGGATTTGAAGCGCGGCGGGCTTGCCGTGATGTTCGTCATCGCGCTGCTGTCGCTGCCGACGTATATGACCGGGTACTCCGCGCAGAAGGCGGTGCGCGGAATGGCCGGCGTGTCGCAGGGCGTCGTCAACCTGCATCAGCGATCGGCGTTGATGGCGCTCATCTTCATGGAGGCGACCGGCGTGGCGGCCTGGTATGGGCTGTGGCATTCACGGCGGCGGTCAGCGTTGGGCACGAGGAACACGGCCGTCGTGCTGCTGCTGGGCGCGCTGACGATCGGCTTGATGTCGAGCGCGGCGAACGTCGGCGGCGAAATCCGGCACCCGGAGATTCTCAGCAGCCCGGAGACAGTTGCAGCGACTGAAGGCTTGTTCGCACCGCGCTGGCTCGGCAGCGATTTCATCACTACGTATCAGTACTCGCATCCCTGGGCGTGGAAGACGCTCGAGACGATTCACTTCATGGGGCTGTGCCTGCTGTTCGGCGTGGTGCTCGTCGGCAACATGCGGCTGCTTGGCTGGATGCGCAACGCGTCGCTCGAAGGCTTCCATCGTTTGCTGCCATGGGGTGTGTGGGGCTTTGTTGCGAACTCCGTCACGGGAATGTTGTTCTTCATCGGCCAGGCCTTTCAGTACATTGACAATGCCGCCTTCCACTGGAAGATCCTCTGCATCCTGCTCGCGGGCGCCGACGTGCTGTATCTGACGTGGCACGACGAGGTGTGGGATCTCGGGCCCGGTGACAGCGCGCCGGCAATGGTCAAGGTGCTCGCCGCGTCGCAGATCTTTCTCTGGATCGGCGTCATCTACTTCGGCCGCATGCTGCCGTATCTCGGCAACGCGTTCTAGAGGAGACGACTCTTAGTTTGTCGGCGTCGACTGGCCGTAAAAGCGAGCGATCTCGGCGCGAATCGCCGGCGGAACGTCCTTCTTGTCTTTCAACCGGGACGCGAGTTCCGCATAGGTTTCATCGGCAAGCTTGTACTCGCCGCGGCGAGTCGGCTGGCCAGTATCGAAATCGGTGTTGCGGAGATCGAGGCGGTTGCCGCGGATGGCGAGCAGCAGCATTCGATATCTGTCACGTGAGGTCTTGAAGCTTTCGGTGAACAGCCGCTCGGCTTCCGGCGTCGGCGTCTTGAACGCCAGCGCGCTGAACGGTCCGACCTTCGGTATGACGCGCACGACCCAGACGAAGAAACGCGCGAAGATGCCAGGCCGCTGATATTTCGTGCCGAATTCCTTCTCGTACTGCTGCCGCGTGAACGTGTAGACGAACGCGCTTCGCTGCACGTGCGGCGAGAGCTTCTCGATCTCGTCGCGTTTCTTCTCCCACGCAACCTGCGTCATCTGAGGGATCGTCGTGCCAACGGCGTAGCGGAACGTGCCGACGGCGAGATCGGTGCTCGCGAACACATCCTTCACCTCGATGCCATAGGTCTCCCGAAAAGCGCGCTGCACGAGGTCCATCGCCACGTCGAAGCCGATGAAATTGTGGTAGGCCTGCGGCAGATACGCGCCGTTGGCGACCTGGACGACGTCGAAAGCGAATTCGACCATGATGTGCCGCTTCGGATCGTCGACGTAGGTGACCTGGTCGCCGAATTTGGCGCGCAGCTTCGGGTACTGGAGCGGAACGGCGCGATTGGTGCCGAGTGGATGCCCGGTTGAATCCGAGACGTAATGCGCCAGCGCACCGAGCGCGAACGCATACTCGTTGACGTCGTGGGCGTCGCGAATCAGCGCCTCCACGAAATCGCCCGAACGCGTGTAGTGGAGCAGGTTGGTGAAGAAGTGGCTGCCGAACGGGTAGTAGCCCATGTCCGGCATCACGGATCCACCGTACGCATACGCGCGGGCGCTGCTGATGGCATCGGCATCGGCGCCCGGGAAGCGTGCCTTCAGTATCGGCGCGATCACGTCGTCCCACACTGCGTCGACCATCGATTCGTGCGCGAGGACGGAATAGGCCGATGCGGGGCGCGCGAGGGTAAGCGCCCCGATGAAGAGAAGGATCCCGACTCGTGCCGTGGGAAGTCGAAAAATCCTACAGCGCTGCGTGCTGTACGAACGACGCGCTCGGCTCAGCAGTATGCACTCTCGCACTCTGCGCCAGTTGCTGTGCAATCAAAGCGCCGCGCGCGGCTTCAGTGGCCGAGTGACACGAAAACCGGAGGAGGCGCCGGCTGTCCTGCAACGAGACAACGACTTCGCGAACGACGCGCTGAACGTCCGCAACTTCGCTCCACGTCACGCTGAGATCGAGAGTGCCACGGAATTTCAGCCAGCCACTTGTCAGCAGCAGATGGCCGTACTGGTCGACGCGCCGGCGGCCAAAGCGGACCGGCGTTGCAAAATGGCATTGGTCGCCGGGCGCCAGCGGGTCTGGCGCTTTGACGACCGGCAGATCCCCCTGTCGGATGCGGTCGGCAAGCTCGGATAGGTCGAAGGCGCTTGTTTCGTCCTGTGGATGTGAACCGTTCATGTAAACCCCACTGTCACGGGCACGGCCCTTCCGTATCGGTTTTGAGCAGTCGCGAGCGGAAAAGCCCTCAAAATGAGCGGATGAGCAAGAGCGTTGCCTTTTGGCGGCCGGTCTATACGGTTGAGGTCGTCGTTGCCGCGGTCGCCGCGACTCTAGCTGTTGCGCCGCTCCCTGCGGCCCGGGTTGAGGCGTGGTACTCGACGTCCCTCTATCCCTACATTGAACGGGTCCTGACCCCCGCCTCTAACTACCTGCCGTTTGCTCTCCTCGACCTGCTCTTGATCGCAACTGTGGTAGCAGTCGCCGTGGCGGTCGGCAGGGCAGTGCGCGACGCGCGCCGCACGCGGAAGGTCCGCGGCGTCGTGCTGACGCTCGCGCATCTCACCGCTGCCGCGGCGGCGCTCTATGTGCTGTTTCTCTTGCTGTGGGGGTTCAATTACCGGCGCGTGCGGATGCCGGAGCGCCTGGTGCTGGAGCGTGCGGCGCCGACCTCGAGTCAGGTGATTGAACTCGGTCTCACAGCGGTGAGTCAGATGAATTCGCTGTATTCCGCCGCGCACGCGCAACAGCCGGCAGTTCCCGAATGGCAGGACACCGAGCTGCGAACTGCGTTTGGCGAAGTCCAACATGCGTTGAGTGATGCGCGCCAGGTCGAACCAGGTCGGCTGAAACACAGCCTCCTCGGACCCTATTTCCGGTGGACGGGCGTTGACGGGATGGTCAATCCGTTTGGTCTCGAGGTGATCGCGAACCCCGATCTGCTGCCATTCGAGCGACCATTTGTCGCGGCGCACGAATGGGGGCATCTCGCCGGCTATGCGAACGAGGCTGAAGCGAACTTCATCGGCTGGCTGACATGCGTTCGCGCGTTGCCGCCTCACCAGTACAGCGGCTGGATGTTTCTCTACTGGCAGATCAACGGCGAGGTCAACGCGCAGGAACGCGGGCGGCTGAACGCTGCGCTCGCTGAAGGACCGCGGCGCGACATCACCGCGATCGTCGCGCGACTGCGCCGCGGCGAGATTCCCGCGCTGCAGCAGGCAAGCTGGCGCGTCTACGACAAGTACCTGAAGGCGAACCGCGTCGAGTCCGGCCTGCGCAGCTACGGCGAGGTCGTTACTCTTCTGCTGCGCGCTCGGTTCGAGCCTGGTTGGGTGCCGGTGCGGCGCCCTTCGCCGGCGAGTGCCTCGACGCGCTGAACTTGCGGCGCGTATCCGACATGTAGATCTCACGCGCCCGCTCGCGCGCCATGTCGTCCGGCGTCAATCGGCCCGCCTGATCGTAATTGCTCTTGTTCACCTTGTTGTGTTTGCTCATGGGGTCACCCTGGGCGGGTCTGACGACCCGCCCCTACACTTTGAAGCGGAGGAGCGCGCCGATGCCGCCGACGTCGGCAAGCAGCTTGTCGTCTTCGATGAAACGGATGCGCGCGCTGTTCTGCTGCGCCTTGGCGATCAGTTCGTCCGTCGCGCCTTTCAGCCGATCGGGCCGCGCCGCGATTAGCAGCTCTTCTACCTGACGCATGTCGAGCGCGCGGATCGT
Organism: Vicinamibacterales bacterium; assembly: GCA_035492455.1. Classification (GTDB taxonomy): domain Bacteria; phylum Acidobacteriota; class Vicinamibacteria; order Vicinamibacterales; family UBA2999; genus Gp6-AA40. Next base: position 23,309 of record DATJJE010000008.1, read on the forward strand.
CGCCTCGATGCCGGCGACCGCGAGACCACCTGCCCGCCACGCATCCAGCATCCGCTCTACGTGCTCGGCATCGGTTTCCGCGTCCTTACGCCGCAGCGCTTCCATCGTCTCCTTCAGCAGGTGATGCTGTTCAATCGACTTCACGTCGACTTGCACGACGTCGATTACCTTGTCCGCAAGGTGCTTCGGCAGCTGCGCCATCAGGAACGGCTTCGCGACCTCATCGGATGCAACGACGATGTGATTGAGACGCTCCTGCGTGACGACCTTGTCGAGCAGGTCGACGACTTCCTTCATGTGCTGCTTATGAAAGTTGTCGGCACGCCGCTGGTAACGCGCCTGCGACCATCCGCCCATCTGTGTCCGCCGCGTCTTCTCGTTGGTGATTGCGTCATGTCGCATTGTTGCGCCGAGGGCGAAGACGTAGAGATCCGCACTGTTGGTGTCGACGAGCAAAGCGGCGTACCTCGGGTACTGATCGTTCAGTCGCGCGAGCGGGTAGAGGTGCGGCACCGAGCCGACGTGCATCGACGGCTGGCCCAGCGGCACGTCCAGCGGAATCGATTCGAAGAAGTCGCCCGTTGTTGACGCGAATATCGCGATCGCCTTGGAGGAGGCGTCCCGCGCCGTGAGGTGCTCGCGCATGCGCTTGAGCACGTCATCGAATGCGCGGCGCGTCTCGCCGGTCATCGATCGCGTCTGTTCGTCGAAACTGTTCTTCAGAAATGTGTCGATGTGGCTCCTCTGACCGTTCTGGTCCGGTCGGAGGTCCAGGTAAACGCTGACAAACGACCCCGGATCGACCGAAGCCAGACGGTCCAGCTGATCGCGGAGTGGAGTTTCAAGGGCAGTTGTGCTTTTCTCGGCCATGCCTCACGTTTTCGCAAGGCAGATGCCTACCTCGCCGCTGCGCGGCGAAGGCGATCGTGAATGGCTGCGCTCAGCGGATGCTCGGTGTTCATCGAGCGCACCAGAATCGCGGTCGCGCCAAGCTCGTCGCTCTCACGCAGGGCCGCGTACAGCCGCGCGGCAACAGCCGGCGGGTCGGCCTCGCTTCCGAGCTCGACAACCTGAACGGGAAGCGACCCGAGCTCTTTCACGTCTCCCGTGTAGGCGAGGACCACAATCCGCTCGCCGCGGTCGAGGCGTTCCTGCGCGTCGCGCTGCAGCGCACGCAGCGCGCGGCCGCGCTCCCCGGCGTACAGAACGACCGGGGTTCGCGGCGAGTAATGTCTTGCGAGCATGCCTGGTGCTGGCATGGCATCAGTCGGCTGCGTTATCGAGCGCTGAATGCGGACGTCCGGCAGGAGCTCTCGGAGGTGCTCTGTACTGATGGCACCCGGTCGCAGGATAGTGGCAGCCGGCCCCGACAGATCCACCACTGTTGACTCCAGCCCAACATGGGTCGCACCGCCGTCCACGATCATGTCGATCCGGTCCTCGAGATCCGCCAGGACATGCGATGCCTGCGTTGGACTCGGCCGCGAAAACAGATTGGCGCTCGGTGCCGCTACTGGTATGCCTGCTGTCTCGATCAATGCACGCGCCACCGGATGCGATGGCACCCGCACAGCCACTGTGTCGAGTCCAGCGGTCACTTCGCGTGGTACTGCAGCTGACCGTTTCAGCACCATCGTCAATGGACCCGGCCAGAACTTCGACGCAAGTTGGCGAGCTGCATCAGGGATGTCGGCGACGAGCGATGCAGCCTCATCGAGCGACGCGACATGAACGATCAGCGGGTCGTTCGCGGGGCGCTCCTTCGCAGCGAAGACGCGCTGGATGGCTGCGCGATCGAGCGCGTGCGCACCGAGGCCGTAGACCGTTTCGGTAGGGAAGGCCACGAGTCCTCCACGGCGAAGACACGCGGCGGCACGTGCAATCACGGTCCGATCGGGATTCTCGGGATCAACCCGTAGTACTTCGGTCACGAGTTGGTTTATTCTCGCATCGGATGCAATTGGCCCTTCCTCTCGAACCCACTGATCCCACTGAACCCGCATATTTCGTTCGTCACCGCCGCGCCAGACGATACGTCATTCGCGTCGATGCGGATGGCCGCGTGCGTGTGACGATTCCACGCGGCGGCTCGCGCCGCGAGGCGGAGGCGTTCGCAACGCGCCAGGCGGATTGGATCGCCCGGCAGCGCGCGCGGCTGCCGCAGCAACGCCGGTCGTTCGACGATCGCCGCGCGCTTCGCGAGCAGGCCGCTCGTGAACTTCCGCCACGACTGCTCGCGCTCGCCGCGGCTCACGGTCTCACGGTGTCGCGTATCAGCATCCGCAACCAGCGCTCGCGGTGGGGCTCATGCGGCCGCGACGGCCATATCTGCCTGAACTGGCGCCTGGTCGTAATGCCACCCTCTATCAGCGAGTACGTTCTCATCCACGAGTTGATGCACTTGCGGCGCATGGACCATTCCCCGGCGTACTGGCGTCTGGTGGCGGAAGCCTGTCCCGACTACCGCGCCGCGCGCGAATGGCTGCGGCGACACGGTCCTGCACTGCGGTAGGAGCCACGCCGCACGGCGAGGTTGTGACCTGACCGCACAGGGCACAAGCGGACAATTGCGTCGTCGGGTGTCCTGCCACACCTAAAGCCTCTCCGAAGTTCCGTCGATACAGCAGGTTAAACCCGGTGCCCGAATGCGTGCGCGCAGGCGGGCGGTTTAGACCCGCACATTTCTGACATGCAGAACCAACGTCCCAGGTTGCTCGTCGTCGACGATGACCGCGCCATTCTCACGCTCATAGGCACGATTGCGATCGCGGAAGGCTTCGACGTTGCCACGACAACGAACGGCGAAGATGCGATGAAGCAACTGCGCCAACGTCCGGCGGAGCTGGTTCTTCTCGATTTGCGGATGCCTGGCATCACGGGCCTCGACGTGCTGCGTTCTGTGCGCGAGGTCAGCCCGAAATGCAAAGTGGTGCTAATGACGGGATTTGCCACGATCGACAGCGCGGTCGAAGCCGTAAAGCTCGGCGCCCTCGATTACCTCACCAAGCCATTCGATCTGCAGCGTCTCCGGCATCTCCTGTCCACGGTTCGTGAAGAAGCCGCACACCGCCGCGAGGTCCTCACGATGGAAGGCGACCTGGCGCAGCGGCTGGAGTTCTGCGGCATGGTCGGCCGCGGTCCGGCAATGCAGGAGGTGTTCGAATTAATCCGCCGCCTCGCCCCGCACGTTCGGGTTGCGTTGGTCTCCGGCGAGACCGGCACCGGCAAGGAGCTGGTCGCGCGCGCGTTGCACAAGCTGGGGCCGCGCAGCGCCAAGCGGTTTGTCACGGTCAACTGCTCCGCGGTCGTCGAGACGCTCTTCGAAAGCGAGCTGTTCGGCCACGTTCGAGGTGCATTCACCGGCGCGACCGAGCACAAGGCCGGGCTGTTTGAAACAGCGGACGGCGGCACGCTGTTCCTCGACGAAGTCGGCGAGCTTCCGCCGCCCGTCCAGGCAAAACTGCTGCGCGTCCTCGAAGAGGGCGAAGTGCAGCGCGTGGGATCCCTCGAGCCGCGGAAAGTAGACGTGCGTCTAATCGCCGCGACGAACCGCGATCTCCTCGCGGAAGTTGCCGCTGGACGGTTCCGCAACGATCTCTACTATCGCCTCAACATCGTCGAAATTCGCCTGCCGCGGCTCAGCGAGCGACGCGAGGACATTCCATATCTCACCGCCGCGTTCGTCCGCGGGTTCTCACAGCGTTTCAGCAAGCTGCTGGTCGGACTCACGCCAGGAGCTGAGCGGATGCTCCAGGAAGCGAGCTGGGATGGCAACGTGCGTCAGCTTCGCAATGTGATCGAACGTGCCTGCATCCTCGCCGAAGGCGATTTTGTGGCCGAGGGCGATCTTGCCGGCAGCATGCATGAGCAGCGGCTTGCTCCGGCGGCATCATCCTTTTCGCCGGCTGCGGCGGCAACGCCGCGGGCCGATGGCAGTCCTGCGCCGCTTGTGGAAGTGGAACGCGAGCACATCATCCGCACGTTGCAGCAGGTTCGCGGCAACAAGGCCGTCGCCGCGCGGTTGCTCGGCATCAGTCGCCGCGCGTTCTACCGTCAGCTTGAGCGTCACGGTCTCCATCAGCGCGTGCCGATGTCGGCGCGCGCAAACCAGAGCGCCTCGTCGTAACGTCGCAGGCACAACGTGATCGAATTCGAATCGCAGTCGCCCTCTCCGCGCCATAGTCGCATCCTCGTCGCCGACGATACCGACAGCATTCGTGCGCTGTTCCGGAAGCTGCTCGCCACGGATGGCCATGAAGTCATCGATGTTGGCGACGGCGAAGCTGCGCTGGCCGCTGTTCGAGACTTTCATCCAGACGTCGTCTTACTCGATGTGACGATGCCGCAGCTTGACGGGCTCGAGGTGTGCCGGCGCCTGAAGTCGGATCCAGCGACACGCCTGACTCCCGTCGTGCTGGTGACCGGTCTGAGCGATCTGCAGGATCGGATCAAGGGCATTGAAGCCGGTGCAGACGAATTCCTGTCTAAGCCCGTGCATCCCCTCGAGCTCCGCGCCCGCGTCAACTCGCTGACGCGCATGAAGCACCTGCTCGACGCGCTCGATTCGGCGGAAGCGGCGTTCATGACGCTTGCACTGACGATCGAGGCGCGCGATCCGACGACGGGCGGACATTGTGAGCGTCTCGCGGGCCACGCGGTCGCGCTGGGCAAGGCGCTTGGCGTCGGCGAAAAAGATCTCCAGGCGCTGCATCGCGGTGGATACCTGCACGACGTAGGGAAGGTGGGCATTCCGGATGCGGTGCTGTTGAAGCGCGGTCCACTTACGGCGGCGGAATTCGAATTGATGAAGAAGCACCCGGATATTGGTGACTCGCTGTGCGCGCCACTGCAGTCGCTGCGCAGCGTCAGGCCGATCATCCGGTGTCACCACGAACGGCTGGACGGCTCCGGCTATCCGCAAGGGCTGCGTGGAGCCGAGGTGCCGCTGCTGGCGCAAATCGTGGGTATCTGCGACGTGTACGACGCGTTGACGTCGCACCGGCCGTATCGTCCGGCGCTGACTGCGGAGGACGCGGCGCGTCACCTCGTTCAGGACGCCGCGGGAGGCAAGTTCAGCCGTGACCACGTCGAAGTGTTTCTCGCGCTGGCGGGAGTTGCGCCGGTGCCGACGCTGTGAACATGTCGATGGGGTCGACCACATCCGATCCCATCCGCCTCCGTGTCGTCGATGCTGACGCTGAAACGCGGACGCTGATTGCGTCGCTGCTCCGTTCGCACACGGGACGTGAGTACGTTGTCGAGGCGGCGGCGCAGCTTGCGGCGGTGCTCGCGGATCGTGAGCGGCTCGAGAAGCAGTTCTACCAGGCGCAGAAGATGGAGACCGTCGGCCAGCTTGCCGGCGGTATCGCCCACGACTTCAACAACATCCTCACCGCCATCGTCGGCTTCGGGACGCTCGTCGCCGAACAGGTCGCCGACAACGATGCCGCGTCCCGCAACGTTCTCGAGATTCTCGCCGCCGCCAATCGCGCTTCGGCGCTGACGCGACAGCTGCTCGCGTTCGGCCGGCGGCAGGTGCTGCACCCGTCGAAAGTAAATCTGAACGACACCGTCACGGCGCTCGCGGGCATGCTGCGGCAGCTGATCGGCGAGAACATCGACCTCCGCATCGTTTGCGCCACCGAGCTGCCGCCGATCCGCGCCGACCTCAGCCAGCTCGAGTCGGCGCTGGCCAATCTCGTGGTCAATGCACGCGATGCGATGCCGCGAGGAGGCCGCCTGACGATCGAAACTGCGGACGTCACACTGGATGACGACTACTGCACGACGCACATCGGCGCGAGGCCCGGCCGATACGCGCGGCTGTCGGTGAGCGACACCGGCGTCGGCATGTCGCAGGATGTGCAGGCGCGCATCTTCGAGCCGTTCTTCACGACGAAGGAACCGGGCAAAGGGTCGGGCCTCGGACTTGCGACGGTATACGGCATCGTGAAACAGAGCGGCGGCAACATCTGGGTGTACAGCGAAGAAGGCGTCGGAACGACGTTCAAGGTGTATCTGCCAGTGGACGCTTCCGATCGCGGGACAGCGTCAAACAACGAGACTGCGCGTAATGAGTGGTCAAAGGGAACCGAGACCGTGCTGCTCGTCGAAGATGCACCGATGATTCGCCGGCTGGCGCGGGAAATCATGGAACGTGCCGGTTACACGGTTGTCGAGGCCGCGGACGGGGAGCAGGCGATCGCGTGCGCGGAGCAGCATCCCTACATCGACGTGCTGTTGACCGATCTGATCATGCCTGGCCCGAGCGGTGTCGAGCTCGCCGATCGGCTGCGCCTCGATCGGCCGAATCTGCGCGTGCTCTATATGTCCGGCTATACGGACAACGCCATCGTCCGCAACGGAATGCTGGGGGAAAGCGCTGCGTTCCTGCAGAAGCCGTTCACGCCGGAAGAACTTCTACGCAAGCTGCGCCAGGTCGTCGAGTCGTAATTTGCGCTGCGCGATCTACAATCGCGGGCATGCCCTATCCTGAACAATTCATCGCGCCGATGCGGGCCGAGCTTACGCGTCTCGGCGTGCGCGAGCTGCGAACGGCCGCAGATGTCGATACCGCCGTTGCATCTCCCGGCGTCACAATGATCGTCGTCAACTCGATATGCGGCTGCGCAGCGGGCAAGGCGCGGCCGGGCGTTGCGCTCGCGCTGCAGCATGCCTGTCGCCCGCAATTGGTCGGGACCGTGTTCGCAGGCGCCGACATCGAAGCGACCGATCGCGCGCGCGGGTACTTTGCGCCGTACCCGCCCTCCTCGCCGTCGATCGGGATTCTTCGCAATGGCGAACTCGTGTTCATGCTGCAGCGGAGCGATATCGAGAACCGCGACGCACGGCAGATTGCCGAGCGCCTCACCGCGGCGTTCGACGACATTTGTGATTCGTGATTAGCGATTTGTGATTTCCCCGGGTTCGGGCCAATCACCAATCACCAATCACAAATCACAAATCACTTCGCACTATCCGCCACGCGTGTGCATCTCGAGGTGTGGATCGCGGCGCAGGCGATCGAGCGGGATGAGCGGAGTGCGTGCACCCGTGGCGAGCCGCTCTTCTGCACCCCGATCGCGCCGGCCTTGCCACACGGAACGAATCAGCGACGCGATCTCCACGCGCGACGCGCCTGATCGAAGCGCCCGCCGAAGATCCCTGCCCTCGGACGCGTAGAGGCACAGGTACCACATGCCGTCGGCGGTCAGGCGGCTCCGGTCGCAATCGCTGCAGAACGGCGCCGTCGTCGACGCGATGATCCCGAACACCGTTCCGTCCGGAAGCCGGTAGCGCCTTGCGGGTGCCGACGAGTCCTCGACAATCGGCGTCGCCGTGCCGTAGCGCGCAGCCAGCGCATCGAGCATTTCGGCCTTCGAGACGACGCGATCCATCGACCATTGGGTCGCGCCGCCGACATCCATGTATTCGATGAATCGGATTTCGGCGTGGCGGCCGCGGCCGAACTCGATGAGGTCTACCAGTTCGTCCTCGTTGACACCGCGAATGACGACGGTATCGATTTTCAATTCGCCGAAAGCCTTTGCGGCGGCGTCGATGCCGGAAACGACGCGATCCAGCTCGTCGAATCGGGCGAGCTTCGCGAACCGATCGTGGCGAAGCGTATCGAGGCTTACGGTGACGCGATGCAGACCGGCGTCCTTCAGCGCCCATACATGGTCGGCGAGAAGGACGCCATTGGTCGTCATCGCAAGGTCGCGAATGCGCGATTTCGCCGCGAGCCCTTTGACAAGCACAGGGAGATCGCGACGCAGCAACGGCTCGCCACCGGTGAGGCGCACTTTGTCCACGCCTTCATCGAGGAAGAGGTCGACAAGCGCTTCAATCTCCTCGAACTGCAGCAGGTCGTTTTTTGGCAACCAGACGTAGTCCTGCTCCGGCATGCAGTAGGCACAGCGGAGATTGCAACGGTCGGTGACCGACACCCGGAGATTGCGCAGCGGGCGTCCGTAGACGTCCTGAGTCACACCCGGTTTCATATCACGGAAAGGCGAGTACGGTCGTGCGGAAGGAAAGGGAAAGCCGTGCGCTGTCCCTCGAACGTGTGGCTCCAGATCCCCGGAATCTTGGCGTGGCACCGCGGACATCCGCCGTCGCGTGTCAGCCGGTATTCCTGGATGAAGTAACCGTAACGGCCGATCAAGCGCTCCCCACAGGTCGCGCAATCGGTATGTTCGAGCTCGCCGACCCGTCCTGGCTGATTGCCCGCGTAGACGTAGCGGAGACCCGAGCGGCGCGCGATCGTGGCCGCGCGCAGGAGCATCGCGGGCGTCGTATTCTCGGGGCCGGTCATTTTGTAGTCCTGATGGAACGCCGTCACGTGCCACGGGATGTCTGGCGAGACGCTCGCGATGAACCTCGTTAATTCCGCGAGCTCTTCGTCGCTGTCATTGAACCCCGGTACGAGCAACGTAACGATCTCCACCCAGACGCCGGCGCCGTGCAGCCACCTGATGGTGTCGACGATCGGCTGAAGGCGACCGCCAAGCTCCCGGTATCGCCGATCATCAAAGCTCTTGAGATCGACCTTGTATGCGTCGATATGCGGTCGCAGGTATTCGAGCACGCGCGCCGTGCCGTTGCCGTTGGAGACGAAGGCCGTCGCCAGCCCGTGCTCGCGCGCTTCCTTGAAAATTGCCGTCGCCCACTCCGCCGTTATCAGCGGCTCGTTGTACGTCGACACGACCAGCTTCGCGCCTTGACGCAGCGCGTCCTGCACCAGCAATTGTGGCGTGGTGTCTTGTGGCGGGGCGCCCGCGTGCGGATCGCGCAGCGCCTGCGACGTCACCCAGTTCTGGCAATAACTGCAGTGCAGGTCGCAGCCGAGCATCCCGAAGCTGTAGGCGAGCGCACCGGGATGGACGTGGAAGAATGGCTTCTTCTCGACCGGGTCACACTGCACTCCGCCGACATAGCCCCATGGCACCTGCAGTTGTCCGCCGCGGTTGTAGCGAACTTTGCAGACGCCCATGGCGCCCGTGGGAATCGGGCATTGATGGCCGCACGCATAACACCGCAGCCGTTCCCCGCCGAGCTGTTGCACCAGTTCGGGCGCGGCCTCGCGCGTGCGAGCGGAGAGAACATCCTGCAGTGTGGGCATGTCTGATCTGATCGTAAGGTACCGACCTCGATGACTCCAGAATCGGCCCAAAAAAGAGAGATTCCGCGACCCGTCTGGTTCCTTGGGTGGACCAGCCTGTTCACCGATGCCGCGACAGAAATGATCTATCCCTTGCTGCCGGTCTACCTGTCAGGCGTCCTTGGCGCAAGCGCTGTGTCGCTCGGCATCATCGAGGGCGTTGCCGAGGGGGTCAACAGCTTTCTCAAGGTAATCTCCGGTTACTGGTCGGATCGCGTAAGCCGCCGCCGGCCGATCGTCATCGGCGGCTACGCGTTGTCCTCAATCGCGCGTCCGTTCATCGCCATCACCACGTCGTGGCCACAGGTGCTGGTCATTCGTGCGCTCGACCGCGTGGGCAAGGGGATTAGGGGCGCTCCGCGCGACGTGCTGCTGGCGAGGTTTGCGACGCCTACGACGCGCGGCCGCATCTATGGATTCCACCGCGCCATGGATCACTCGGGCGCGATCGTGGGTCCGCTGCTCGCCACGGTCATCCTGCTCTTCGCGCCGGAGCAGTATCGATTGCTGTTCGGCCTCACCGTGGTTCCCGGGGCCATCGCCGTCGTGCTGTTGTTCTTTGTCGACGAAAGTGCGGCGATCGAACCCCGAACCACCGCACCACTCACCACCGAAGCTCGCCCCGCCGAACCAGCCAACTACCGACGACTCCCGCGCCGCGTCGTCGCGCTCCTCGGCGTGTTGCTGGTGTTCGGACTTGGCAACTCGGCGGACGCGTTTCTCCTACTGCGTCTCTCGGACGCGCTCGGCGGCGCAACCTATGTGCCGCTCCTCTGGTCTGCGATTCACGTTGTCAAGGCGTCGCTGTCTACGTGGGGCGGAGGATTATCCGATCGGTTCGGACGAAAGCGGATGATCATCAGCGGCTGGATGATCTACGCGCTCGTCTACTTCGGATTCGCGATGTCGACGAGCGCGGCGGCGTTCATCTCGTGGTTCCTGTTCTACGGTGTCTACTTCGCATTGGCCGAAGGCGCGGAGAAGGCGCTCGTCGCGGACCTGACGCCCGCCGACCGACGCGGCGCGGCATTCGGGTGGTACAACGCCGTCACGGGCATCGGCGCGCTGATCGCGAGCGTGCTCTTCGGCGAGCTTTACGAACACTTCGGTGCACCTGTCGCCTTCATGACCGGAGCAGCGCTGGCCGGCGTAGCTGCGGTGTTGCTGCTGTTCATTCGCACCGATACAATCAAAGATTCCGATGCCCGAAATTCTGGTCACCAATGACGACGGCGTTCACTCCGACGGCATTAAAGCGCTGGCTGCGGCGCTGCACCATCTCGGCAATGTAACTATCGTGGCGCCCATGCAGGAGGCGAGTGCAATCGGTCATGCCCTCACGCTTCGTCGTCCGCTGCGCATCGAGACGATTGCGCCGAAGACGTTCGGTATTGACGGGACACCAACGGATTGCGTGAATCTGGCCATTTCGCACGTCATCAAGCGGAAGCCCGACTTGATCGTCTCAGGCATCAACAAAGGGTGGAATCTGGGTGACGATGTGACGTATTCGGGTACCGTATCGGGCGCGCTCGAGGGCGCACTGCTCGGCATTCCCGCGATTGCCGTGTCGACGCAGAACTTTCATCGACGTAACGAGTTCGAGTTTGAATCAGCCGCACGCGCGGCGGCGGTGGTCGCCGAGCTGGTGCTCGAGCGCGGCATGCCGAAGTTCACATTCCTGAACATCAACGTCCCGCACGGGTCGAACAAGGGCTTCCGTGTGACCGTTCAGGCCAAGCGCAATCACATCACCGTGGTCGACGAGCGCATCGATCCGCGGAAGCGGCCGTACTACTGGATTGAAGAAGGGGAGAACGAGTGGGAGCCGCACGACCGCTCCGATTACCAGGCGGTGCGCGACGGTTACATCTCGATCACGCCGCTGCAGCCGGATATGACGGCGCATGACGCGCTGGCATACCTGGAGACACTGCCGCTCGACGCGCCAACGCCGGCGCGGTAGTCCGCCGGCACGGACGTGTCGGGTTCTTCCGAACCCGCCGGATTGTCTGATAGGCTAGACGGGTTGTCGGGGCGTGGCTCAGCCTGGTAGAGCACTCGGTTCGGGACCGAGGGGTCGCTGGTTCAAATCCAGTCGCCCCGACCAATTCTTGAGGGATTTTGTTCGGAGAAGCGAGAGGTTGGCAACTTCTGACCACTCGACCACCACCGACAACCCCAGGTAGGAAGGTTTTAGACAGGAGAAGGCCGGGAGCGATCCCGGCCCTTTCCTTGCTCTGTTCGCGGCACCTCACCGAGCCCGCGCACCCAGACGCACCTCCGTCGCTCCGGTGGCTCAGATATCAACGACAACCTCTCGCACCTCCACGGAGGTGAACGTGACCCCGTGTGGGGAACTCCGGTTGATCGAGTGCGTCGCACCGCATACCATCCGCTTTTCTCGTGGAGGTTGCACATGCGATTCCTTGTGACATCAACACCGAAGTTTCAAATTCCCCCGCAGCTCGCCCCGACGATGATCACCGCGATGGAGGAGTGGGTGAAGCGGCACACCGCCGCCAAGAAGCTCGAACAGACGTGGGGGTTCGCCCGTGGCGGTGGGGGCGGCATCCTCAACGTCGCCTCCCACGAAGAATTGAGTGAAATCCTGACGCAGATGCCCTTCATGCCGTTCTCGGACATGCACATCGAGCCGCTCGTTCCCATCGAAGTTGGGCTGAACAACTTCAAGCAGGCGGTGGCGCGAATGTCGCAGCCGATGTAGGCGGTTCTCACGCACCCACCGAAGGCCGGGAGCAATCCCGGCCGTTCATCTACCACGGCACCCAATCGGCGGTGTTCGAGCCGAACGAGCATTGATGACCCAAGCGACATCGACAATGGGCGTTCCACCTACGTGGTCGGTGTGGCTGCGCTGAGGCCCGCCGAGTTCGTGATCTTCCGTAAGGGCTGTTGGGTGTGCCTAAGAGCCGTTGTCATTGAACAACCACAACGTGCCGCACCCAGATGTAGGATCCCCCCCTCGGAGGAGGCTCAACATGTTTGCACGCATGACGACATTGCAGGGTTCGCCAGCGAAAGTTGCGGACGGCATCAAGTCGGTTCAGGAACAGATTATTCCCGCTGCACAGAAGATGCGTGGCTTCAAAGGCATGAT
>DATJJE010000009.1:0-164027 GCA_035492455.1 Vicinamibacterales bacterium
GACCGACCAATTGCCCTTCCCCATCTCCTCCGGCGTGTAGCCGAGGACAACGAACGGAATACCGTCGAGCGAGACGCTGCCGAACGCACCGCGCTCGATCTGCATAGCCATAGCGAACGTGCACGAGCCCTTGGTCGGACGGACCGCCATCTGACCGAGGATGCAAGGGCAGACGAAGTCGCAGCTGCAGGTTTCGCAATACTGCCCGCTGATGTTCCACGAGGGTGCAGCCATAGATTCTCCGCGCGTCAGCGCACTTGATCGAGCCCTTCGGTGAGCTCAATGTAGGTACCCCACGGATCATAAATGAATCCGATGGCGATATTGAGCGCCGGCACTTTCGTGTACGGCCGGTCGATCTTCACGCCGTCGCCTTCAAGCTTCTTCAGGAACGCCTCGAGATTTTTCACCTCGAAGCCGATGTGATCGAGCACGTGGCCGCGCGTCGGTAGCCCCGGCGTTGTTGATGGCGCGAACGTCAACTCGACTCCCGGCAGCGCCGCCGAGATGAACGCGCCTCGCGTCGCGGGCTGTGCGCCGAACGTCCTCTCGTACCAGTCGCGCATCTCGGTCGCCGGGCCGGCGAAGTGAATGTGATGCAGCGCTATCGGCGTGGAGCTGTTCTTCACCTCGTAGAGCTGCACCTTGATGTCGTCAGGTCCCATCACGAACGCCGAGTAGCTGCCCTGCGCCTTGTTGAACGAGACGTCGTCGGTAATGACATCGCCTGCGCCCGCTTCTTCGTTCGTCACGATCTGATATCCGGCTGCCTTCGCCTTGTCCTTCATCTCACGGACATCTTTCACCGCGAATGCGATGTGATTGACCGTCGTCCCCTTTGTGCCGCCCGTGGGCATCTGCTGGCGGAGGAAGACGAGCACGTTCGGGAACATCACAATCTCGTTCGGGCTCGTGCCGACCTTCACCGACTTCCCGCCGAGCGTATCGACCCAGAACTTCTTGTGCGCGTCGATGCTGGTGACGTTGAGGTGATGGTGGCCGTAGACGACGGGCCCGTCCTTCGCGGCAACGAGCTGCGCGGACGCATCCGAGGACAGCGCGAGACACAATGCGAACGCCGGCACGAGCGCCATGAATTTCATTCCGCGGATTATAGGCCGCGAGCCAGTACGTAGGGCCGGCTTCAGCCGGCCCATAATGGATTCATGACCGACGAGGCCCCGAAATCCGCATTCGAGCTGGCGATGGAGCGCCTCCGCAAGAAGGATGCGGAGGAGGGCGTCACGACCACCCCGATGACCGACGAGCAGAAGAAGCAGATCGCGGAGGTGCGGAGCTACTATGAGGCGAAGATCGCCGAGCAGGAGATCCTGCAGGCGTCAGCGTTAAAGAAGGTGTGGGAGCCCGCCGAGCGCGAAGAGGTCGAGCGGCAGTTCCGGCGCGAGCGCGAGCACCTCGCGTCGGAGCGTGACTCGAAGATCGAAAAGATCCGTCGAGGCTAACGAGTCTCGGTCCCGGTGTGCTCCAGCCCGTATTCGGCGATTACCTGTTCCCTGCCTTCACGGGTGCCGGACAGCACGAGGCGCAGCCGGCACGACGGCACTGCGCGAAGTCGCGCCGCTGGTACCGCATCGATGATCTCCGTTGTCTCCGGGCCAATCGGAATGTCGACGATGCGCGACATCTCCACGCCATCCTCGCGCGCCAGGACCAATCCTACGTTGGTGTATCCCGTGAGATCGGCCCGTAGCCTCGAAACAACCAGGTCGTCGTCGGGCCAGACGGAGCACGGAATTGTCTGACCTGGCTCAAACGCATAGCTTCGGATGCGCACGCCGTCGCGCGACAGCCTGTTGAGCACCGAGTCCGTGACGATGCTCTGGAAGTGCGCGCCGCGCATGCCCTCACCGATCGCGTGACCGAGCGCGACGACCTCCTCGAGGTATTTCGCGCACTCCGCGCATTCGAATAGATGCGCCTCCAGCTGCGCGGCATCGGCGCCGGTCAGATCGCCTGCCCAGTAGTCCACGAGGTCGGCGAAGCTCGCTCCGCGGCCGCAGCGCTCGACGCTCACCGCGAACCTCCTGTAGGGCGCGCCTTGTCAGGCGCGCCAACACACTCGCGCATCCGCGCCAGAGCACGCGACCGCGCGACGCGCACCGCACCCGGCGCGATCTGCAGCTCCGCGGCGATCTCGGGCGCTGGCTTGTCGGCATAGAACGTCAGAATCAGAATCGTGCGATCGCGCAGCGGCAGCGTGTCGAGGCAGCGGACGACGCGTGGGAGATCGAACGTCACCGCATCAATGGGAGGGGCCATGGCATTGCGATCATCGAACCTGTCGAGCAGCGCGGTTCGCCGGCTGCCAACCTTCCTCTGCGCCGATGCCATCGTCCTGCTCGTGCCGAGGATGAACGAGCCGATCGCCTCAACGTTGCGCACCGCCCCTGCCCGCAGCCGCTCGAGCGTGACGATGAAGACCTGCTGGACGAGATCCTGGGCGGCAGCTTCATCGCGGAGGTGCTTCAGGCCGAAGAGGCGGATGCGCGGGGCGAAGCGTCGATAGAGCTCCGCCTCCGCGTCGGTCGCGGTTCCTGCAGGCGCCGAGGCGATCGTCTCGGCGAGCATCGCGTCAGCGGCTTCCTGCCACTGTTGACTGCTGCGCATCCACTCGATCGTAGCAGCCGAACTCCCGTTCCATCATGTCCGCGCCGGCGCGCAGCGCGGCGGCGCCGTCGCCGACAAAGGTCGAGCCGTGCATCGCCGCGAGCATCTTCGGGTTCAGTGCGGCAAGCTGCTCGAGCTTCGAGCGTGTCGCTGGTGTGTACGGCATGTAGTCCATCAGCACCGGGTGCTTCTGATATTCGGCAACCGCCGATCCCCATCGTTCGACCACATCGTCCGTGGTGATCGCCTCGCGGTCGCCGACCTGATGAAAGAGGTCGGAGCACAGGAGCAGTCTGCTCTTTTCCTCGAAGAGGACGCCCGCATCCCAGCCGTGCGGCAGGTGCGGCGTCGGAATGAAGCGGAAGCGGTTGCGCCCCGTCTCGATCACGTCGTCTTTCATGAGCCCGCGCGGCGGTCGGGCGGCGAAGTCCTCGACATTGACCAGCGCACCGACCATGCTGCAGGCCGCCTGCGCGCGCGGCGCGATCTGGAGCCAGTCGTTCAGCGCGCCGCACTCGTCCGTCTCGAAGTGGCTCCAGCTGATCCAGCGCAGCGAGGCCGGATCGATCAGCTTCGCGACCGCGTCGCGGATTTCAGGGAACATTCGCCGCATGCCGGTATGAAACAGCAGCGGGTCATCGTCTTTGATGAGGAAGTGGTTGAACTGCAGGTTGATCTGCGGGACGTAGCTGGAAATGCGGTAGACGTCCGGAGCGATTTCGTCGATGCGCGCCATTTGTGACCTCCGATGCCGGGATCGGGATTCGGGGCTCGGGATTTTGATCCCAGCCGCCGCCCATATCCACGTAGGGCCGGCTTCACCCGGCCCATCCTGATGTGCAGGGGCCGGCGTTAGCCGGCCCATCACTCAGGTAGTGTCACGAAGGCGCGAAGTGTTACTGCGTCTGCACGGCGGGTCCGACCGGAAGCCGCTGCACGATCTCGATGCGCGTCCCCCACGGATCCGTGATGTAGGTAATCGTGTTGCCAGTCGCGCCCTTGCCGACCGGCTGATCCAGCTTGATGCCCTGCGATTCCAGCCGCTTCACGAATGCCGGGTGATCGCCGACGTCGAAGCCAAAGTGGTCGAGCGCACGGTGCCGCGTCGGCGCCTGTGCTTTGTCGGCAGCGTTGAAGCGGAGCTGCACGCCCGGCAGGTCCACGACAGGCGCGTCGTTGCGGGTCGTCGCCTGTCCGCCGAACACCTTCGCGTACCACGCCACCGCCTTCGGAATCTCGTCCTTCGGCAGGAAGAAATGCACGTGGCCGTTGCGAATCGGGACCTTCTGCGTCTTGTCTTCCTGGATCTCCATGCGCACGCCGTCCGGCGTTTCGACAAACGCCTGATCCAGCCGGTTGCCACCGCCGTTTGGAAGCGGATTGCCAGGCAGCACCTTGACGCCTGCCTTCTTCCATTCCGCCGTGCGCTTCTGCACGTCGTCCACGTAGAAGCCGACGTGGTTGACGACCGAGCCGACCGTGCCGCCCTCGCCTTTTTCGTCGCCGAGAATGAGGCTGATGTAGAGGCCGGGGAATGCGATCAGCGGCTGTCCGCCTGGCATGTACAGCTTCCCGCCCATGGCGACGAACAGCTTTTTGTTCGCCTCAACGTCTTTCGAAGCGATGTGCCAATGCCCCATCGTCGCACCGGCCGCGTTGTACGGCGCGAGCTGCGCCGAGGCGGGAGCCGCGACCAGTGTGGCTGCGATGGCGAGAGCGACGAGTAGATGTCTTTTCATACGCACCTCGTAGGGCCGCTTTTGGGCGACCCACTCTTACGGATAATTCGCCAGCCGCGGCGTGGCGTGCTTCCACTCCGCCACATGCTCGGTGTATCCACTCGTGTTCGGCATCTTGAGCGCGGGCAGCGTCTTTTCGTCGAGCACTTCGTCTTCGCTCATGATCACGTCGTTTCTGAAGAGCAGGAACGCGGTGATCGCGTAGACCTCGTTCGGTTTCAGCGAACCCTCGCGTCCGAGCGGCATGCCGCGGTTGATGTAGTCCCACATCACCGTCGCGAACGGCGACCAGGCGGCCATCAAGCCGGGCCCCTGGATGCCCATGTCCATGCCCGGCATCGGCCTGCCCGCGGCAGTGGGCATCCCTTTCATGACAATCAGCGTCGGCGCCTTTCCGCCTTCGCCGTTGCGGCCGTGACACTGCACACATCCCTTCTCGATGAAGAGATCTCGGCCTTCTTTCGCAGTGCCGTGACCCGGCGGCAGTTCGTGGCCGTCCGGGCTGATGGAGATATCCCACGCCTTGATTTCGTCCGGCGTCGGCGTTCGTCCCAGGTGATACGTCGGCGACTGCGCCGCGAGCGTGACGCCGAAGATCAGCAGGAAGGCGCTAAATAAAATTCGCATTGATCACGCTCCCGTCTGCCTTGATGCGCCACACCTGAATCGTGTTGTCCGCGCCCTTGACGTTGAATTGCGGCGTCAACGGCTCGCCCCAGTACTTCGCAACCTGTGCGCGCGAGGGCTGCACCGTGCCGAGGTCGTCCGTGCAGCGCGACATGATGTCCACTTCCTTGCCGTCCCACGTCCACGGCAGCGCGAAGCGCGTGTGCGCCATGCGATGCGCCGGTGTGCGGAGCTCCGCGAGCTTCCACGTCTTGCCGCCGTCAACAGAGACATCAACTCTTTTGACGGCGCCGGCGCCGGACCATGCGAGGCCGCTGATCTCGTAGAAGCCCGGTCCTTTCAGCTGATGTCCGCCGCCCGGGAATGTGATAACCGACTTCGGCCCAAGCTGCGACGTGAGCGCCTGCACCTTCGGGTCCTTCTGCAGGTGGCCGTAGTCGTTATAGGTCATGTAGTACCGATCGACCACCTTGATGCGCCGCAGGTACTTCGTCTGATAGATGCCTTCGAAGCCTGGGACGATCAGGCGCAGCGGGAATCCCTGCTGCGGGCGTACCGGCTCGCCGTTCTGGCCCCACGCCACGAGGCAGTCTTCCATCCCTTTGTCGAGCGGAACGCTGGAGGCGCCCTTCACTTCTTCCGCGCCTTCCGAGACGAACCACGAAGCGCCTTTCTGCACACCGCATTCCTTCAGCAGCGTCGAGAGCAGCACGCCCGTCCACTCGCTGCAGCTGGTCATACCGTGCGTCTGCGCGACCGTCTGGCGCCGCGCCGTCGAACGGTTGCCGATGCACTCGACGAAGTGGACGCGCGTCACCGACGGGAAGCGTTTGATCTCGTCCATCGTCAAGATCAGCGGGCGGTCCACCATGCCGTGGATCATCAGGCGGTGCTCTTTCGGATCGATGTCGGGGACGTAGAAGCCGCGGTGCGCGGCGATGTAATGCAGCGACGACGGCGTGATGCTGCCGACCGATTCGCCGAGCGGGGTGACGACGTGGAAGGTCAGGCCGAAGGCATCGGGCGAGGGGCGGCCTTCGGCCGGCTCACGCAGCGAGGTGACGAAACGCGAGCGCTCGCCGTAGGCGATCAGCTCCTTGATGTCTTTCTTCGGAGCGGCGGCCCGTGCCGCTGGCGCCGCTGCTGCTCCTTCCTGGGCCTCTGCGTTCCCCGTCTTCAACGCTCCCGCGGCTGCCCCCGCGACGACGGCGCCGGCGCTCAGGAACTTCCTTCGGCTGGGCTTCTTCGATTTCATGATGCTCCTCTTCATGAGACCGCCAATGTTGCGTGGATTATAGGGCCACCGGCGCGGCAACGGTGCATAATCCGCGCGGAGCGTCACATGAAATCAGTTCACGTTGTGACAGGGCTGTTGCTGGTCGTCGGGTTCGGCGTGGTTGCCGGGCAGGCACAATTTCCGAAAGACGTTCATCCCGAGACGGGCAATCGCTTTCCGGCGGTGAGGCAGGGTTTGACGCCCGACGCCTTCGGCCCTGGGGCCATCCGTCAATACAGCCCGCCCGTCGCGGAATCGATGACTGCCGTCAACGACTATCTCCGGCACAAGGCAGGTCTCGGCGACCGGCTCGTGGAGCTGGCGATCCTGGTGACGGCGCGCGAGACGGACTGCGTCTACGTGTGGACCGCGCACGAACCGCCCGCGCAGAAAGCCGGCCTACAGCAGGACGTCATCGACACCGTCAAGTTCCGCAGACCGCTGACGAGGCTCGCGGAAAAGGACGCGATCATCGTACAGCTTGGCCGCGACGCCATCGGCAAGCACATGGTCGGGTCCGACACCTTCGCACGGGCACAGAAGCTGTTTGGCAACCAGCAGCTCGTGAACATCGTCGCGCTGATGGGCGATTACGCGGCGACGACGATGCTGCTGAATGTGGCCGACCAGCACGTGCGGCCGAAGGACACGCCGCTGCTACCCGTTCCGTAGTGCGCCGACCGTGCCGCGCGGCGTGATTCACATCACCGACGCGATTGCGATCGACAATCGCGAGATTGAGGAGCGCTTCGTCCGTGCGTCCGGGCCGGGCGGTCAAAACGTCAACAAGGTTTCAACCGCCGTCGAGCTCCGGTTCGACGTGCGCGCGTCGTCACTCCCGCCCGACGTGAAGGATCGGTTGCTCGCACTGGCGGCCAACCGCATCACCGCTGATGGCGTGCTGGTGATCGACAGCCGCGAGCACCGTACGCAGGCGCGGAACCGGGAGGCGGCGCGTGAGCGTCTCGTCGCGCTGATCGAGCAGGCGACCAGGAAGCCGCGTCGGCGCAAGAAGACGAAGCCGCGCCCCGCCGCGCGCGAGAAGCGGCTCGAATCCAAGAAGCTGCGAGCAAAGGTGAAAGCGCTCCGGCGCAGAGATCGCGCGGACTCGTGAAACGCGGCTAATACGCGAACACGTACGCCGCGCCGGAGTCGGCCACTGCATTATTCGGCCCATCCTCCTGATGCGCGCCGGCGATGAACGTGTGCCCGTCGTCGCTGATCGCTACCGCGCTGCCGAACTCGTCACCTGCGTCAGTGTTGTCACCCTTGATGTAGGCGCCCGCGGTCCACTTCCCCGCCGCGCGCGTGAAGAGATACATCGCGCCCGACTCCTCGGCCTCGTTCTTGTGCTCCCGCCACCCGTTGAAAATTTCCTGAATCAGGAACTGCGTCAGGTTAGGCGGACGGATGCCGCGGCCCGCGTTGTCTTCTAAATACGACGTGACCGCGAGCGAGTTGCCGTCGCCGCTCAGTGCCAGCCTCGCGCCGAACGAGTTGTACGGCCGCGCGTTGGGCGCCTTGATGAACGACTGCTCGCTCCAGGTCGCACCGTTGCGCACGAACACATACGCCGCGCCCGCCCAGATATTCGCCCCCCGTCCCGGCGGCGCATCGTCCGCGCAGCCGGGCGGATCGATCCCGGGAGTGAGGCACGACTCGTCGCCCACACCAACCGCGATCGTGTTGCCGTCGGCGCTGATCGACGTCGCATAACCGAAGCCATCGCTCGGCTCGCTACGCGACCCCTTGATGAACGCCTGCTGACTCCAGCTTCCGTTCCCTCGCGTGAAGACGAAAAGCGCACCCGACTGGCCGAACTTGTTGTCGTGCGGCGGATTGATGCCGCGCCCGGAGGTGCTCTCGTTGAACGCTGCCGCGGCCAGCGTGTTGCCATCGGCACTGAGGCCCACGGAGAAGCCGAAGAGATCGCCTGCCTCGTTGGTCGCAGGCTTGACGTACGCCTGCTGCCGCCACGTGGTGCCCGTACGGGAGAAGACATACACGGCGCCCGCTGACAATGCGCTGTCATCCTTGTCGTTGCCGTTGATCCCCTGCGCGGCGCTGTCCTCGGTGATCGCGCCGACCGCCATCGTGTTGCCGTCGCCGCTGAGCGCCAGCGAGAAGCCGAACTGATCACCGTCGCCGGGCGTGTTCCCCTCGTCCGCCTTGCCGGTGTTCGAGGCCTTCACATACGCCTGCTGCGTCCACGTCGCCCCGGTACGCGTGAATACGTAGACGGCGCCCGCCTGCGGAATGGAGTCGTCATTCTGATTGCCGTTGATGCCGGTTGCGGCGCTCGATTCCCAATGCGCGGCCACGGCCATGGTGTTGCCGTCGCGACTCAGCGCCACCGACGATCCGAAATGGTCGTTGGGTCCGGGATTGGATGCCTTGACGTACGCCTGTTGCGTCCAGTTGTTGCCGTTGCGGATGTAGACGTAGACGGCTCCCGCCGCATACACCGAGTTGTCGTTCTGATTGCCGTTGATCCCTTTCGCGCCTCCGCTCTCGAACGGCGCGCCGACAGCCATCGTCATCCCGTCGCCGCTTATCCCGATCGACGTGCCGGTGTGGCCCTGGTTTCCTCCGCCACAACCGAAGTGATCGAGAGACTCGGCGTTGGATGCTCTGAGATAGGCGATCTGTTTGACCGGCAGCAGCGGCGCGACCTCGCGGTTCAACGCCGGGGCCTGCGCGCGTGGATGAACGGTGACGAGCAGCAACAGCGCGACCGTCGCGACAACCGCTGTATGGCGCATGATGTCCTCCGGAATGCGCCGGATTATACGTATAATTCGCGCGCCCGCATTCGCCAAGCCTTCGGCGGGCAAGGGGGAGGGTTTCCGCCATGCGGCCGCACCTCGGTTTCCTCGCCTTATCCGCGGCGATTGTCGTCGCGGCGTTTCCCTACGCACAGACGAAACCCTGGAACAACTCGGGTTTATCCGGGCCGCCGACGGGACCTGCGGGGCCAGCTCCGCGACGTGATCTGTCGGGGACATGGGATGCCGGCATGGCCGGCGTCCAGCCGACCGGACACGTCGCCGCTCCGTTCACCCCACAGGGAGCGGAGATGGCCAGGGCCAACCATCCGGGAAACGGTACGCGGCTGGTGGATGTCGCCGACGACAACGACCCCCTTTCGACGATGGGCGATCCGACCGGCTTTCCACGCATCGTGATGTACGAGCTGCGGCCGTTTCAGATCGTGCAGACGCCGAATCAGGTGCTGATCCTCTACATGTTCGAGAAGCGGTGGCGCGTCATCTGGACTGACGGCCGCGCGCTGCCGACCAATCCTGACCCGCGTTGGTACGGCTACTCGGTCGGCCGTTGGGTGGACGACACTACGTTCGTCGTTCAGACCGTCGGCACCGACGACCGAACATGGCTCGATAACGCGGGAAATCCGCACAGTAACGGCCTGAAGGTGGAAGAGCGCTATCACCGTGTGAATCAGCAGACGATGGAGCTGACGATCACGATCGACGACCCCGTCATCTATACGAAGCCCTGGATGGCTGTGGACAAAATGCCGATCCGCCTGATGCCGAACGGCACGGATTTGATGGAGATGATTCCGTCGGCCTCCGAAGCCGCGGCCTACAGGCGCGTCATCTCGAGCAAGGCCAAAACCACTAAATGAGGTTGACATGCGAACGATGCGCATCGCGGCGTTGGGTATGCTGCTTATGTCGGCTCCGCTGGTCGCACATCACGGCGCAGCGGCGCTCGATACCGGCAAAGAGATCACGCTGAAGGGAACGGTCACGCAATGGATCTGGAGCAACCCCCATTGCTTCCTTCAGTTCGACGCGAAGGACGAGACGGGAGCCGTTCGCAACTGGGCGGTTGAGACGCAGAATCCGACGGCCATGACGCAGCGCGGGTGGGCGCGCAGCTCGTTCAAGGCCGGCGACGAAGTCACTGTGACGGTCGAGCCCGTCAAGAATGGCGCTCCGATCGGCCGGCTGCTGACAGTGATTCTTCCAAACGGCGAGAAGCTGATCGCCGCTACCGCGGCTACCGCGCCGTAACGCGGAGCGCGGCCTCGTCGGACGTAAGCGGCGGCGAGAACAACGCGGCGCTCTCCGCATACGCGCGAAATAAGTGCACGATGAAGTGCATGCGCTGGCGGAGGTCGCACCAGTCGGTCGCGCCGCATTGGGTGCCGTCGCGCGGACACGGATCCCACTGTCTGACGAAGGTGTCCAGAAACGGACGCGCGCCTTGGAGAGCCTGCGGGACAGGCGCGTCCAAATCGCATCCGAGCGCGAGCGAGGTGTAACCGGAACCTACCGGAATCGCCAGGACCATCAGCAGCTGCGTGATGGCCTCCTGTGTCGCCTTCACCGCTTCCCTTCGGAGCCGCGCTGACACCCATCCCTCCGCACCAGTGAGATCTCCGAACGTGACGATCGGCGCATCGATCGCCGCGAGGATCTGCGGTTGAAGCCGCATCTGCTCGTGCAGGCCAATCTTCAGATTCGCGAGGAGAATCCAGGCCGCGCGCTCGCCCGAATCGGCGCAGTGCCGCTGACGCAGGTAATGCGAGAAGGCCTGGCGCAACAGGTCCTGATCATCGGGCGGCGGCCCGACGCGCAAGCCAGCAGCGAACGCCAGAAACTGTGGTGACACTTCCGTTGCGTCCGCCGGCACGGTCGCGAGGAAACGCGCGAACTCGCGGCCGATCTCCGCGAAAACTTTTAGATTGCCGGCAGCGACCTCCGCGCTCGCGCGCTCGAACGCATCAAACGGGGTGTGAATGCCGGCTGTGAGCCGTCCCAGCCAGCTGCTCGGCTGAAACAATCCCGCGCGCAGCAGCACGCGCGAGATCGACTGCAGCGGCGCACGCAGCCACGATCGATGCCCAAGGACCCGGCCGAACGTGTCGAGAAAATCTTCGCCGCGAATGGTGCTCCCGGCCTGCCGCGATGCCCACGTCGCAAACGTGCACCAGTTCGCCGTATCGCCAATCCGCGCGCGCATCGCGTTCGACAGCTCCGCGTAGCACTGCGTGATGCGCAGGTTGCGCTGCACGGGATTGTCCATCGCCGCGATGAAGTCGACGAGGTCAACAGTTGGAGTCGATGTGGTGTCGACCGGCATCACGATGCAGTCATCTTAGGTCAAGCGACGCAGGAGGCCAGTAAGGATCGCCATGCTATGGTAGACGCGCATGTTCGCAAGACTGCTGGGTCGGGTGTCTTCCGCCGCCGATCTGCTCAGACCAAAGACTTTTTTTCGCACGCTCGCGCGCGTCGACTCGCTCGCCGATCGCACCCGCGAGCTGACCGCCGTCGTCGAGCGCCTCCGCATCCAGACGGAACAGCTGATGACCATTCAGCGCGTGGACTGGGATCGGCGCTTCGATCTGACATCGGTCACCCGGTGGCTGAACGCCGACCGCATCGAGGCGCACGTGGCCAGTGCCTTCGAGGCGACGCCGCTGGAACTCGACCCCTATCCTCACATCGTCGTCAATAACTGGCTGCCGCATGACGTGTATGACCGGATCATCGATGCCATGCCTGCGTCGATCTTCTTTGCGCACGACCGCGATCAGCACTGGGCGGTGCCGATGGGCGTCGCGCCTCTGTATTCGCGGCACGTGTGGGCGTTTGTCGCCAATACGATCGTCGGCGACATTCTGTACAGACTTCTCAATCAGATATTTCAGGACGCGATTTGCCGCTACATACGCTCGGTTGTCCGTTCGCTGCCAAGCGGCCTCGATCTGCGCCTGCATCCATCCGACGGCCGCATCATGCTGCGTCGTCCTGGTTACGAGCTGATGCCACACCGCGATCCGAAATGGGGTTTCGTGACGGGCATCGTCTACCTGGCGCGGCACGGCGACAGCGAGGCGCACGGGACGCAGATCTACCGCGTTACCGACGATGCGGAGGCGCCGACCAGTCGCGTGCACTACGTTGATCCGGCGAAGTGCGAACTGGTGAAGGATGTGCCGTTCCGCGCGAACTCAATTTTCGCGTTCCTTAACTCCGAGGGTGCGCACGGCGCGTCGATTCCGAAGGATGCGCAACCGGCCAACCTCGAACGCTATATTTATCAGTTCCGCCTTGGACCGACCGGCAAGGTGATCAACACGCTGCTCGATGTGATGTCGCCGGACAAAGCCGCGACCTGGGCCGGCGCGAAGACCGCGCGCGCATCTGCCTACTAGCTGCCCGTCGCTCGCGATCGTCGTCACCTTCTTCGGCAAGGCGCCGTTCTGGATGCCCGCGTTCCTGCTGTCGTGCGCCGCGAACCGCGACGTGGAGTGGTTGATCTACGGCGACCTCGACCCCGGTGGCGCCATTCCACCTAACGTCACCTTCAAACCGACCACGATTTCGGAGCTCAATAGGCGCTGCTCGGATCTGCTCGGAACGAGAATCGACATCCAGCGCCGCAAGCTGTGCGATCTGAAGATTACCTATGGGGTGATCTTTGCCGACGATTTGGGGTCGTTCGATTTCTGGAGCTGCTCCGACCTCGACATTGTCTGGGGCAACATCAGGCATTTCGCCACCGATGCGCGGCTGCAGGCGTGCGACATCTTCTCATCGCGCAAGGACAAGCTCTCCGGGCATTGCACCCTGTATCGCAATACGCCCGAGATCAATCGCCTCTTCGAGCGGATTCCCAACGTCCGCGGCTTGTTCGCGACGTCGCATTATGAACACCTGGACGAGCGCGAGTTGACGAAGTATGTCCGCTCAGAGCGGATCTACTGGGATGAGGAACTCGCCACCAACGGTGCGTACCAGAAGGCCCTCGGCGACGGAAACCTGCGCTGGACGAATGGCCGGACATTCGGCGTGGACGGCCGTGAGTTGATGTACGTGCATTTCCATAAACTGAAGCAGCACATGACCACGATCGACTTCGGGGCGACAGACACGCCGGCGTCGTTCACCATCAACCGGCGCGGATTCTTCGTCAGCGAAGGCTGACACGCGTACTGGACGCCGTGAGGTGTGAAAGCATCCGCTTCCGATGCTGCCGTTCGCGCTCGCTGAGCAGGCGCGGAAATGGGATGACGAAGACCGGCAGCGGCTCGGGACGATCCAGCCGCGCCCGGTAGCATTCGAAGCAAAGAACCCGGCCTCGTGAGTGTCGGTTGTCGATTCGATGCGTGGCACAGGCCATGTCCATCCTCCCTGCGCCAAACATACCGGGAGGGTGGGACAACCCAGGTCATTCACTCTTGCCTCGCGCGTAGACGTAGCCTCGGCGCGTACAAGAAAAAAGCGGACCAGAAGGTCCGCTTTGACGATCGATGCGGCAGAATCGACTACCGCAGGAACGTGAACTTCGTGATCCCTGAGATGCCCGAGCCCCACGGCCACAGCATCGAGCCGTTGGTCGGCCGCGCCGTCGCTTTCACCCGCACGTAGTACTCGCGGTTCGTCTCGAGCTCCGCCGTCTTGAAGAGCGGCATCCGCTGGAACGTCGTCATCCACTGCCGCATGACCGCTTCATCCTCGGTCTCCTCGGTGGATTCGACCATGCCGTCGACGGTCCGCGTCAGCTTCGCGCGCCGCGTCAAGTTGTCGTACTGCACGCTGTTGGTGACAACCGAGGTCTGAATCGTCCGGTCCACCCACGCGGGCACGTGTTGCCGCAGCTCAATTTCGTAAGTGAATGTCGTTTTTAGTCCGCTGTGCACTGCATCCTTCACCGCCGGCGTATAGCCGTCGGTCAATTCGAAGGACACCAAAACGGAATCATCACGCACCAAGGGGACAATCCGCACGCCTTCCGCCGCCGCAACGGAAACCGTTGCCGCGAAAAGAATAAAGGTGAGAACACCGTTCCGCACGCTCCTCATATCGGACGTACGCAGCAATTGCCTCACCAAGCGCCGGAGAGTATTTCCCATTGCGCGAATTGCCGAAAATGTAACACAGAACATTAGTGCCGGACAGCGGAATCAAGCCTGGATGTTATGATCAGCTTCTAGGGTTCCCAGCCCCAAGACCATGCGTCGTTCACTCAGAATTGCGCTCTTTGCGGTCCTTGTGTCCGTTGCGACGGCGCCGTATGCGTCCGCCCAGGACCTCAACTTCGCTCTGTTCGAGCGATATCTCGATGCCTTGCGCGTTCAGGCCAACATCCCTGCGGTGTCCGCGGCCATCGTCTCCAATCAGCGGGTGATGTGGGACACGGGCCTGGGGTACGCCGACATCGAGCACGCGATTCATGCGCGGCCCGACACGCCATACCACATAGCAGGTTTGACGGAGTCGCTCTCGTCGGCGTTGCTGCTCGAGGGGTGCTATGAGAACGCCCATGTCACGCTGGACGATCGCATCCAGCAGCGATCGATGCAGGCGCCAGACAGCACCATTACGATTCGCGACGCACTGTCCCATCGCTCGAGCGGTGGATCCTTTAAGTACGATCCAAGCCGCTACGCCGCGCTTACGGACGTCACCGAGACCTGCATCCAGAAGGATCTGATGCCGTTCCGCCAGGTGCTGAACGAGCGACTTTTCGAGCGGCTCGGCATGTTCAATTCGGTGCCCGCGCAGAACGTCGACGATCAATCTGCTGACGACCGCGTGCAGTTCACCGCTTCCCAACTCGATCGCTTCAGCTCGGTGCTGAAGCGCATGGCAGTCCCGTACAAAGTGAGCGGCAGCAGCGCCAGCGTCAACACCGACGTGAGCAAAGCGGTTAACGCGGCGACAGGCGCCATCTCCACAGTCGATGATCTCGCGCGCTTCATCATCTCGCTCGACAGCGGCGACTTTCTGCACCGCGAGACCATGGGGACGATGTGGAGCGCGCAGGCAGGAATGCCGACGGGGCTCGGCTGGTTCGTGCAGAACTACAATGGCCAGACGATTTACTGGCAGTTCGGCAGCACGCCCGGCGCGTATTCCTCGCTCATCGTCAAAATCCCTTCCCGCGACCTGACGCTGATTCTGCTCGCCAACAGCGACGGCCTCAGCGAACCGTTCTCCCTGCAGAACGGCGACGTCAACGCGTCAGTCTTCGCCAAGGCGTTCCTCCGACTATTTATTGGCTAGCCCGTGGACGTTCTGACGCGCCGGACAAGGCGCGTCCTACTGGCCGCCCTCTTTCTGCTCGTACCCCACGTGGCGCTCGCGCAAACGGATCTGCTGATCGTCCCCTTCGTCGGCACAAAGTTCGGGACGGACACCAGCATCGCCATCGCCGGGACGACGGCGAGCGGCAAAAAGCTCACGTTCGGCCTGTCCACGATGATCCTCACGGACAAGTTCCTCGGGGTCGAAGCCGACCTCGGTCAGACGCCGCAGTTCTTCGGCGGCGGTGCGCAGGACCTCATCACATCCAGCGTAGAGACCACGCTCACGGGCAACGTCATCATCGCGGTGCCAAAGATGATCACGCAGGAATCGCTGCGACCTTATCTGATCGGGGGTCTGGGACTGATGCATACGCGCGTCAGCACCAGCCGCGGCGTGCTGGACACCAAGAGCGATCTGCTCGGGCTCGACATCGGCGGCGGGGCGATCGGCATGCTCTCCCCCCGCGCCGGCGCACGGTTCGAGCTTCGCCGTTTCAGGAACCTGACCAGCGATTCGGGCGCTGTAACCATCGGGGGAACGAAGCTGAGCTTCTGGCGTCTAACCGCCGGATTGGTGTTGAGATATTAGGGTGTCCACAGACGGCAATGTCATTGCACTACCCCGTGCCATGAGGTCAGCAATGTCTACCTATCGCTACAAACGAATTTTTGTCGCGCTGGTGCTGACGGCGTCCGTTGCCTCGGCGCAGACCCATATTGTCGCCCCGACGCCAAACAAGTACAAGCCGTCGGACGATGTGCAGGTGGGACAGGAAGCGGCGCAGCAGGCGATGAAAGAGCTGCCCATGCTGAACGACGCGGCAACCGAGGAGTACGTCGAAGGCATCGGCCAGCGGCTGGTGCGCTCGATCCCCGCGGAATACCAGCACCCCGAGTTCCGTTACACATTCCGCGTCGTCAACCAGAAGGAGATCAACGCCTTCGCGCTGCCGGGCGGACCGATGTTCGTCAACCGCGGCATGATCGAGGCTGCGCACGATGAGGGTGAGATCGCCGGCGTCATGGCGCACGAGCTGAGCCACGTCGTGCTCCGGCACGGCACCGCGCAGGCGACGAAAGCCACGAAGTACGAGATCGGCGCGGTGGCGGGTCAGATCCTCGGCGCCATCGTTGGTGGCGCCGCTGGCAGCATCATCGCGCAGGGGTCGAACTTCGGCATCAGCACCTACTTCATGAAGTTCAGCCGCGAGTACGAGAGCCAGGCCGACATCCTCGGTTCGCAGATCATGGCGCGCGCCGGTTACAACCCGGTCGACATGGCGAATATGTTTCACACTCTAGCGGCGCAGGGCGGCAGCGGCCCGGAGTGGCTCAGCGATCACCCGAACCCGGGCAACCGCGAGCAGCGCATTCGGCAGGAAGCGCAGGCACTGCACTTCACAGGGGGCGGCTACCAGAACACCGCAGAGTTCAACTCGATTCAGAACCGCCTGAAGGGGATGTCGCCCGCGCTCACCGCGCAGCAGATTGCCAACCAGCAGAAGACCGGCCGGCCAGTAGGCACGGGCGGACGCGCGGTCAACGTCGAGCCCCCCTCTGGCAGCTTCCGCACGTATCAGCCAACCAACGCGCTGCGTGTGAGTGTGCCGTCGAACTGGTCGCCAGTTGAGGGCGGCGGCAGCTCTGTGACCTACGCCCCGCAAGGCGCCTACTTCCAGGGCAACAACGGCGGCAGCGCGTTTACGCACGGCGTCGAAGTGGGCGTCGCGCAAGGCACGGGCAACCTGCAGAACGATACGAACTCGCTGCTCCGCAGCTTCGCGCAGGGCAATCCGAACCTGCAGCAATCCGGCCGCGCACGCAACGACAGCGTCGGCGGCCGCAACGGCATCACCGTCCAGCTCGCGAATGTTTCCGAGGTGACCGGCCAGCCGGAGTACATCGCGCTGTCGACGACCGAACTGCGCGACGGGAGTCTGCTGTATGTAATCGGCGTCGCGCCCCGCACCGAGGCTGACACGTACGACCGGACGTTTCAGCAGGTTCGACGCAATATTCAAATCGCGGATCGGTAACCACCGTTTCGAGAGGGGTTATTCATCAGCTCACGCAAATTGCAACGCCTCTGGTGTGATTCAGGTCGTGAAAGGACCTGAGCAGGAGGAACTGCAATGCGATTTCTCGTCGCGTCTCTGATGCTCGTCGCGGTGATGGCTCTGGGTCCAGCGGTGATGCCGGCGGTCGCTCTTGCGCAGGGTCAGCCTGTGCAGGGCAAGGTTGACGTCGACATCAACACCCACAGCAGTGGTGGTGCGTGGTGGACGAATCCGATCTGGATCGCCATCGGGGTTATCGCGCTCGTGCTGCTCGTCGTCATCATTGCGATGGCGGCGCGCGGCTCAGGCACGACCGTTATCAAGGAGTAGCTGGAAACCTGCCGAGCGCAACCAGCAGATCGAGTTGCGCTCGCTTCAATGCATCCTCTGCGATGGCTGCCTGCGTCTCGACGTCCCGCGCCTGGCGCTGGGCGTCGAGCACCTCGATATTCGTCGACGCACCCTCCCGAAACGCCACGTCCGTAATATTCACGACCTGATTCGCGCGATCGGCGGCCGCCTGCGCCTGCACGAAGGCGCGCCCCGTCGACGCGACGGCGTCGCGGGCGATGCGAATATCGGACGCCGCCTGGCGTTCGAGATTGGCGCGCTCGAACTTGATGATGTTCAGGTCCGACAGCCGCTGCGCCTTCTCCCCTGCGCGCAGGCCGCTGTCGTAGAGCGGCACGGCAAAGAGCACCTGCGCGCGCCACGAAAACGCCTTCGCAAACACTCCCGGCGGCTCGAGCAGCGACGGCGTGAACGCTGATGTGAGCGATGGCAGACGATCCTTCCACGAGTCGCTGTAGACGCGCTGGGCGGCTGCTTCCCGCGCGCGCACCAATTGGATGTCGGTCCGATTCGTCAGCTGGCCGAGCTCGTCGGGAATGTCGAAGTTCGGGTAGTCCACGGCATCGACCGGGCCGTCGGATCCGACGAGCACGCCAAGCGCCTCCTGCGCCTGCTGAATGAGCAGCAGCGCTTCCTCGACGCGCGTCTCGTCGCTCAACGTCTCCTGCTCGGCGCGCAGCATGTTCAGCCGGCTGCCGATGCCACCTTCAAACCGCTGGTTGGCGAACATGAAGTGCGCCCGGGCGTTGTCGCGCGCTCGCGAATTGAGGTCAAGTACGCGCCGCCGCGCGATGATGGCAAGGTACGCCTGTCCAGCTGCTACGGCGACCTGACGTCGCACATCCTTCTCGTTCGCCTGTGCCACGAGTATCTGATCGCCCGCTTGATTGCGCTGCGCCCAGGCAACGGGCGTCAGGATGGGAATGGTGAGCAGCGGGGACGTATTCGTCTGCACAAGCGGCACGACGGTTGCCGTCCCGCTTCCCGTGTCGAACTTCACGGGGTTGGTGAAATTGGTGGCCAGCGTGGCATTGAGCGTCGGCAGCGACGAAGAGCGCGTCTGCTGGAGGATCGCTTCCGCGCGCAGGATGCCTTCCGTCGCGCGCACCACCGTCGGATTGTTTTTCGTCGCGCGATCGATTGCTTCCTGAAACGTCAATCGCTCGAGCGGTTGTCCGACAGCAGACGTCGACGCCACCAGCAGGATCGCGACAGCTAAATGTCCGCGAAGAACGCGCAGCCTATGCATTGTTTGTCGTCGCTTCAACAGGCGCAGATCCTCCTCCACGAATCGTCTGAATAACCACATAGAGAATGGGGATGAACAGCACGTTCAGAAACGTCGCGAACAACATTCCGCCAGCCACAGCCGTGCCGACGGAATGACGGCCTTCCTGTCCCGCACCTGACGCAAACACCAGCGGCATCACGCCAAGGATGAACGCCAGCGACGTCATGAGGATCGGCCGCAGACGGATGCGCGCCGCCTCGATCGCGGCCTCGACAATCGACAGGCCGCGCCGCCGCAGCTGCTCCGCGAACTCGACGATCAGAATCGCGTTCTTTGCGGCGAGACCGATCAGCATGACCAGGCCGACCTGGCAGTACAGATCGTTTTGCAGGCCGCGCAGCCATTGCGCCGACAGCGCGCCAAGCACCGCAAGCGGGACGCCGAGCAGGACGATGAACGGCAGCACGAGCGATTCATACTGCGCGGCGAGCGTCAGATACACGAGGAGCAGCGCGATGCCGAAGATGTAAATCGACTGACGCCCTGCCTTGATTTCTTCGAGCGAAATCCCCGACCACGCGTAGCCGAATCCCTGCGGCAGCGCCTGCGACGCGAGCTGCTCCATCTCCTGAATGGCCTGGCCCGAGCTGACGCCAGGCAATGCCGATCCGTTGATCTCCGCCGAGCGGAACAGGTTGAAGTGGCTGATCACCTGGGGCCCGGTTGTCTCCTTCACGCGGACGACGCTGGCAAGCGGCACCATTTGACCGGTATTGGTCCGTGCGTAGTACTGACCGAGTGCCTGCGGATCGGCGCGGAACTGCTTGTCCGCCTGCACGTAGACGCGGTAGGCGCGATTGTTCAGGTCGAAGTCGTTCACATACGCGGAGCCGAGATAGATCTGCATCGCGTTTGTGATCTCGCTGATCGGCAGGCCGAGGCTGCGCGCCTTCTCGCGATCGATGTCGACGGCGAGCTGCGGATTATTTGCCTGGAAGGCACTGAACAAACCGGTGACGCGCTGCGATTTCTGTGAGGCGCCGATCACGCCAAAAGCGGCTGCCGCGAGGTTCTGAATGTCGGTGGCGCCGCCCTGGTCGAGCACCTCGAAGGTGAAGCCGCCGAATGCGCCGAGGCCTTGAATCGATGGCGGAGCAAACGGAATCACGAACGCGTTCTGGATGGCGAACAGCTGGCCGCGCGCGCGTTGAAGAATAGCCGGCAGCCGGTGCTCGTCCCCCTTCCGCTCATCGAACGACTTGAGCGGCACGAAGATCAACGCCTGATTTGGCGCGCTGCCCGTGAAGCTGAAGCCGGTCACCGAGAACACACCGTCGGCTTCAGGAATCTTCGAGAGAACTGTCTCCGCCTGTTTGGCGACTTCCGACGTGTATTGCAGTGACGAACCCGCCGGCGCCTGCACGATGGTGATGAAGTAGCCGGCGTCCTCTTCCGGCAGGAACGATTGCGGCAGCCGCGTGTAGACGAAATACGTCGCGCCCAGCAGCGCCATGAACGCCACGACCATCCCCCAGCGCAGCCGCATCAGTCCGCCAACGATGCGCACGTAGCCGTTCGTGCCGCCATGGATGATGCGCTCGACGATCCCGAAGAAAGCGCCTTTGCCCAGTTCCGCCTTTTCGCTATGCCGAAGCAGCAGCGCAGACAGCGCCGGCGTTAGCGTCAGCGCGTTGAAGGCCGAGATCGCCACAGCGAAGGCAATCGTCAGCGCAAACTGCTGATACAGACGCCCCGTCGTTCCGGGGAAGAACGCGACGGGAACGAATACGGCAATTAGGACAAGCGCGGTGGCGATCACGGCGCTGAATACCTCGCGCATCGCATCGGACGCGGCGATCGCCGAATCCTTCTTGTACGTCTGCACGTGGCGCTCGATGTTCTCGATCACCACGATCGCATCGTCTACGACGATGCCGGTGGCCAGCACGATGGCGAACAGCGTCAACGTATTGATCGAGAAGCCGAGCAGGTGCACGAATGCGAATGCACCGATGAGCGATACGGGCAGCGTCAACGTCGGAATCAGCGTGGCGCGCCAGCTCTGAAGGAACAGGAACATCACGACGATGACGAGCAGAATGGCGATGCCGAGCGTGATCAGCACCTCGCGAATCGATTCCTGCACGACGGTCGTGGTGTTGAACGCAATCGCGTACTCGAGGCCGGGCGGGAACGACTTCGACAGCCGCTGCAGCTCGGCCAGCACCGCGGTGTTGACGTCGAGCGCGTTGGCGGTCGGCAGCGCGATGACGCCGAAGCCGACGGCATCGCGGCCGTTGAACCGCAGCACGGTGTTGTAGCTCTCGGCGCCCAGCTCCACCTTGGCAACGTCGGCAAGCCGCACGAGTGAGCCTTCGTTGCCGGCCTTGACGATGATGTTGTCGAACTCGGAGCGCTCGTGCAGGCGGCCAGCGGCACGAACGCTGAGTTGATAAACCTGCCCCGCTGGTGCCGGAGAATCGCCTACGCTGCCCGCCGCGACGTTGACGTTCTGCTCGCGCAAGGCGTTGACGACGTCGTTGGCCGTGAGCTGGCGTGCCGCCAGGCGGACCGGGTCGAGCCAGACGCGCATCGAGTAGTTGCCCGCGCCGAAGATGAAGATGTCGGCGACGCCCGGCACGCGCTTCAGCGCGTCTTTCACATAAACGTCGATGTAGTTCGAGAGGAACAGCGAGTCGTATTCGCCCTGCTCGGAGTAGGCACCGGCCGCAAGAACGAAGTTCGTCGCGGACTTCGTCACGGTTACGCCAAGCTGACGCACTTCCGCGGGCAGCCGGCCGAGCGCCTGGTTGACGCGGTTCTGCACGTCGACCGCCGCGATGTCGGGATTGCGCGTGATGTCGAACGTGACCGTGATGGTGCAGATGCCGCTGTTGGTGCTCGAGGAGGTCATGTAGAGCATCCCCTCGACACCGTTGATCGCCTGCTCGATCGGCGTCGTTACGGCGGTTTCGACCGTCTCAGCATTGGCGCCGGTGTAGATCGCCGTCACGCTGACGGTCGGTGGCGCGACCTGCGGGTACTGCGCGATGGGCATCTGCGGGATCGCGAGCACGCCCGCGAGGATGATCACCAGCGAGCACACCGTCGCGAGAATCGGTCGGCGGATGAAGGTATCTACGAACATCAGGCTTCAGGCTTAACGGGAACGCCGTCCTGCAACTTCTGAATGTTGGAGACAATCACCTTCTCGCCTTCCTTCACGCCGCTGCGGACGATGTAATTGTCACCGACGAGATCACCGACCGTAATCGGCTTCTGCCGTGCCACGATGGCGCCGCCCTGTCCCTGCTCGGCGACGAAGATGAAGTACTGGCCGCTGATGCGGTTGACCGCGATGACGGGTACGGCGATCGTCGGTGCGTTCGTCCAGACAATGCGAGCGCGAACGTACTGCTGGACGCGAATGCCCGGCGGCCGCCGCTGCAACGTGGCCTTGACGAGAATCGTCTGCGTCGCATCGTCAGCGCGCGGCGCGATGAAGGTGATCGGATTGCTGGCGATGACCTTGCCGTCGGTATCGAGCAGCTCCACCGTCAGGCCCTGGCGCAACTGGGGAACGCGCTCGAGCGGCACGTTGACGTACGCTTCGAGACCTTCCGGCGCATCGATCGTCGTGATGAGCGTCTGCGGCGTCACGCGATCCCCTTGCCGCACTTCGATGTCGCCGACGATGCCGTCGGCCGGAGCGGTGACGCGGTAGTACTGCAGCTGCACCTGATTCTCGCGAATCTGCGACGCCACGGCTTCGAGCTGCGCTTCGGCGGTCTTCACATTCGTTTCCGCCTGCTCGAGCTCCTGGCGGCTGACCGCGCCCGCATCGAACAGCTTCTGCATGCGCGCCAGCTGCTGCCGCGCATAGGCGAGGTCAGCTTCACGCGCGGCGCGCTGTGATTGTGTCGTGGCCACGGTCGCCTGCTGCTTTTCCGGGTCGATCTGCACGAGCGGCTGCCCTGCGCGGACGCGATCGCCGGCTTTGACCATGATCTGGCGGACGAAACCATCGACCTGCGGCTGGATGTTCGTCGAGCGGAGCGACTTGATGGTCGCGACGAATTCGCTGGTCTGCGGAATCGGCTTCGGCTCGACGGTGACCGTCTTCACACCCATGGCGGGGAACGCACCACGGCCGCCGGCGCCGCCCGGGCCCGCTTGCTGCTGGTTGCCACCACCGCAGCCAGCGGCCGCTCCGGTACAGAACACAAGAAGAGCGAGGAAGGGGGCACGCATAAGTTTTTGATTTTACCCTTTGACGCTTGAACTGTGGCCGCCGGTTCGCAGTCTGTACTAGGCGGATGTACCTACCCGACCGATCGCTTCGAGCAGCGCCGCACGCAGGAACGGCTTCTCCAGAAACACCGCTTCACCGCGCTCGACGTCCGCCAGCGGCTCGGCGTCGCGAAACCCGGACATGTAAACAACGCGTAAGGCGGGCCGTGCGCTGCGTATCCGCCCAGCCAGCTCGGGGCCGCGCATGCCGGGCATCACGATGTCGGTCAGCAGCACATCGATCTCGTCGCTATGTTCGGCGGCGAGATGCTCGGCCTCCGCAGCGCCGCTCGCTTCAATCACCTTATATCCAGACCGCCGCAGTATGACCGACGCAAGATGTCGAACACCTGGCTCGTCATCCACGACAAGGATCGTGAGCGAACGCTCCTCGAATCGCTCGCTCGACGGCAGGGATTTTGTCGCCGGCTTCTCGACTGCAAGCGCAGGCAGATAGATGCTGAACGTCGTTCCTGCTTCGGCGCTTGCCAGCTCCACGTGGCCGCCAGTCTGCCGCACGAAGCCGTACACCATCGCCAGGCCGAGCCCGGTTCCCTTCCCGGGTTCCTTCGTCGTGAAGAACGGCTCGAAGATCCGCTTGCGAACGTGCTCGGGGATTCCATGGCCCTGATCCGCTACCTCAAAGACAACCACCTGCGCTGGCTGTGACGTCATGCGGGCGACGGCTTCCATATCCCTCTGTGTCGCCAACCGGGCGCGGACCTCGATGACACCGCCCTTCGGCATCGCGTCGCGCGCGTTAACGACGAGGTTCATCACGACCTGCTCCATCTGCCCCCGGTCCGATGGTATCGGCGGCAGATCCGGACCGATGTCGACCTTCAGTTCGTATTCCGGTCCAAGCAGACGCGCCAGCATCTGCTGCATGCCGGAGACGACGACGCCGATCTGCAATGGCTCGGGCTGGAGCACCTGCTTGCGGCTGAAGGCAAGCAGCTGACGCGTGAAACGGACCGCGCGATCGCAGGCCGCGAGAATGTCGCCAAGCGCTTCACGCGCGGTGCTTTCGCTCGCCGGCAGCAGTTCCATCACGAAACTCGCGTTGCCGCCGATCGTCGTCAGCAGATTGTTGAAGTCGTGCGCGATGCCGCCGGCGAGCCGACCGAGCGCTTCCATCTTATGCGTCTGCTGCACGTCTTCCTCGCCGCGGCGCCGCTCGTGTTCCGTTTCGATCCGGTCGGTGATATCGCGTGCGACGCCGAAGACCTTCGGCCCGTCGTTTCCTTGCGAGCCGATGCCGCGCAGCCGATTTTCGAACCATCGGTACTGCCCGTTGCAATGCCTGATGCGGTACTCGAAGGTGGTCGTCGCGGAGCTGAGAAATGCTTCGCGCGTCTTCTGTCTGACGTGTTCGACATCGTCCGGATGAATGATCGAGTTGCCAAGAGCGATCATCTCGTCAGGCGTATAGCCGAGCACATCCGTGATGCGGCTGCTGACGAAGCCGAGCGCTGCACCCTTCGCGACGGGATTGAGCGTGAAGATGATCTCGTCGATGTTCTCCAGAATCATCGACGCGAAGTTTGGACTGCGATGCGGCACTACACGGATTCTACCTGCTGAAGATGCCTTTCAAGCCGCGGCCAATGGCCCCGAAAACGCCCTGCACAGCGCGCTGCACGCGTTGTTTGATGTTGCCCTGGTGGATTGTGCACAAGCGCGCTGGGATATCGTCGCCCTCTTTGAAGTACTCCACGTAGGTTGGACACCCTTCAACCGGCCGTAGATATGACACGTGACAGAGTTCCTCCGTCCGCATGTCACCCGGCGGCTCGAACGCGTGCGCCGGAAGACGCTGTGTCGTGCGGCGCATGAAGTCGGCCCAGATGGGCAGCGCGACGCGCGCGCCGGTGCCGCCGACGCGAATGCGTTCTGGCTGGTCGTAGCCGACCCACACGCCGGCCACCACCGCAGAGTTGAAGCCGACGAACCACGCGTCGTGATAGTCGTTCGTCGTGCCGGTCTTGCCACCCACCGCCCCGTGAACGCCGAGCCTTCTCGCTGCCGCCCCCGTGCCGCGATCGATCACATCCTCGAGCATCGTCAGCATCTGGAACGACACCTGCGGCGAGAGCACCTGATCCTTCTCGATGTTCGTGCGATGCACGAGCTCGCCATCCGCATTCTCGACGTCGATCAGGCCGCGCGGCTGCACGCGATAGCCGAGCGTCGGAAACACGGCAAAAGCAGCGGTGAGCTGCAGCGGCGTGACGAGACCGCTGCCGAGTGCCAGCGACGGCACGTCCGGCTGATCGCGGACCCCGAGATCGTTCGCCAGGCGCAGCACGGGACGCGAGCCGACATGCTGCTGCAGCAGGACCGCCGCCGCGTTATTTGATTCGAGCAGCGCCTCGCGCAACGTCAGCGTGTCCTCCTCGCTGGCGCGTTCGTCGCGGGGAATCCATACGCCCTCCGGCGCGGAGATCGCCACCTGCTTGATCCCGCTGATGGTGGAGACGGGTGACATCCCGTCTTCAAGAGCTACTGAGTAGACAAACGGTTTGAAGGCAGAGCCCGGCTGACGGCGGCTGCGAACGGCGCGGTTGTATGGCGTCTGCGAGAAATCCGATCCGCCCACGAGCGCAAGCAGATTACCCGTCTGCGGATCGATTGCCACGAGCGCGGCCTGCAGGCCGCCGCCACCGAGCTGACGCAATCCGTTCCGCACCGCGGCTTCGGCAGCGTCCTGCACTTCCGGGACAAAGCTCGTATGGACTTTCCAGTCCGGAGGATTGTCACCGCCGTAGATGTCGCGGAACTGCTGTCGGAGAAATTCTTTCGCGTACCCTTGCCGCGCGTTCGATACGGCGCTCTGCGGACGGATGCGGATCTGCTCGGCTCTCGCCTGCTGCTCCTGCTGCGGCGTGATCTTTTTTTCCTCGCGCATCCGCTGGAGGACCACAAAGCTGCGGCGGCGAGCACTGTCGAAGTGCGTCCACGGCGAGTAGGTGGCAGGAGCCTGGATGATGCCGGCGATGAGCGCAGCCTCGGCGAGCGTGAGGTCTGAGGCGTGCTTGCCGTACAGCTTCTCCGACATTGTCTCCACGCCGTAAACGCCGCCGCTCAAATAGACGCGATTGAAATAGAGCTCGAGGATGTCTTTCTTGCTCAGGAAGATCTCGAGGAGCACGGCCAGCGCCGCTTCCTTCGCCTTGCGGCCGAAGGTGCGCGCGTTCGAGAGGTACAGCGTGCGCGCAAGCTGCTGGGTGATGGTGCTGCCACCCTGCGTTCCTTCGCTCGACCGGAGGTTGTAAACCGCGGCGCGTGTGACAGCGATCGGATCGATGCCAAAGTGAGAGTAGTAGCGATGATCCTCGACCGAGATCACCGCGTCTTTAAAGTTGGTCGAAATCTGATCGAAGGGTACGTCCCTGCGCGACTCGTCGAGCGGGAACCAGGGGCGCCCCGCCGCATCGTAGAACATCGTCCCGCCGACGCCGCGGTTGAGCCTGTAGATGGACATGGCGTGACGGCCGGTCCACACGAGGACCATCACTATCGAGACGATGACCAGCGCACCGCCGATGGCGACGATCCAGTCGCGGACGGAGAGGCCACGGAGCACCGACAGCCGCACGAATCAATGCTAACCTTTGCGCAATGAAACGCCTGATATTTGCCGGCGTTGGCGTGGCCGCGCTGGCAACGGCCCTGGCGGCCCAGACAACGCCCAGTCATGAGGCCGATTTCCTGACGCGCATCCGACGGCTGACCGTCGAAGGCCGACGGGCAGGCGAAGGTTATTGGGCGCCTGACGGCAAGCGGCTCGTCTTTCAGAGCGAGCGCGAGCCGGGCAACCCCTTCTATCAAATCTATGCGCTGGATCTGACGACCGGCGATACCAAGCGCATCTCCCCCGGATACGGCAAGACGACGTGTTCGTTCTTCCGGCCCGGCAGCGACGAGATCGAGTTCGCGTCGACGCATCACGACCCGAAGTCGAAGCAGTATCAGCAGGAGGAGCTCGACTTCCGCGCATCCGGCAAAACACGCCGCTACTCGTGGGATTACGACCCCGAGTTCGAGATCTATAGCTACGCGGAAAAATCGGGAACGTACACACGGCTGACGAACGCGCGCGGCTACGACGCGGAGGGCAGCTACTCGCCTGACGGTCAGTGGATCGTGTTCACGTCGATGCGCGACGCCTACAACCGCACGCTCAACGCCGAGGAGCAGAAGCAGCTCGGAATCGATCCGAGTTACTTCGCCGAGATCTACATCATGCGCGCGGACGGGTCAGGTCAGAAGCGTCTGACGACTGTCCCCGGCTACGACGGCGGTCCGTTCTTCTCGCCGGACGGCAAGCGGATCATCTGGCGTCGGTTCGACACGTCCGGACTCATCGCGAACGTGTTCACGATGAATCCGGATGGCAGCGACGTCAGGCAGATTACCGATTTTGGCGCGATGAGCTGGGCGCCGTACATCCATCCGTCGGGGCAGTACATCCTGTTTGCGTCGAACAAGCTCGGGTTCGAGAACTTCGAGATCTATATGGTGGACATCGACGGCAAGAAGGAGCCCGTGCGGATTACGTATGCGGACGGCTTCGACGGATTGCCGGTGCCGTCGCCGGATGGCACGCAGCTGGCGTGGACGTCGACGCGCGGCGGTTTGACCGATGGTCAGATCTTCCTGGCGCAGTGGAATCATGAGAAAGCGCTCGCGGCGCTAAAGGCCGCCCCCTTGCGAGTCAGAGTACGGTGATGAGCCGTACCGTACTCTGACTCGGGTGATGGGGCGACTCAAGGTTGCAGTTTATGAAACGCATCGCGCTTGTTTTCCTCCTCGCAGCGGGCTTCATGAGGCCTGCGCTGCTGATGCCGGTTGCCGCGGCGCAGCAGACGACGGCTGCGTCGCGCACGCGCACCGCCGTCGAATTTCTCGCTTCCGATCGTCTGGAAGGACGTGACACCGGATCGCCAGGCGAACGGCTGGCCGGCGACTACATCGCCATGCAGCTCGCGCGCGTGGGCGCCAAGCCGCTGCCCGGCCATCGCGACCTGTTCATGCCGTTCGAATTCACCGCCGGCACGCGCGATGGCGGATCGAATCTGACGATGCGCGCGGGCGGCGGTGCATCGAAGGCCTTCCGCGGCACCGAGCAGATTCAGGCGCTCTCGTTCTCAGACGATGCGACGGTGAACGGCCCGGTCGTGTTCGCCGGGTATGGCCTGGTGGTCCCGGAATCCGCTGGCCTCGGATACGACAGCTACGCCGGCATCGACGTCAAGGACAAGATCGCGTTGGTCCTCCACTATTTCCCCGAAGATGCGGATGCGAAGACCAAGGCCGCACTCGCCCGCTATTCGGATCTTCGCTACAAAGCGCTCAACGCACGGCAGCGCGGCGCGAAAGGTTTGTTGATTGTCACTGGCCCGCGGTCCCCCAATGCGGGTCAGACGATTCGCATGACATCAGACACCGCGCTCTCCGGATCCGGAATTCCAGCGGCGACCATCAGCGGCGCGGT
This sequence comes from Vicinamibacterales bacterium, assembly GCA_035492455.1. Classification (GTDB taxonomy): domain Bacteria; phylum Acidobacteriota; class Vicinamibacteria; order Vicinamibacterales; family UBA2999; genus Gp6-AA40. The sequence goes on from DATJJE010000009.1 coordinate 28,764, forward strand.
GGCCAACGCGTTGTTCGAAGGCGCGCCGAAGACACTTGCCGCGGCACAGCAGGAGCTCGACTCCGGCAATCCGCATGTCGCCGGCTTCGCGTTGCCCGCCCAGGTCGATGTCACGACGAAAGTCGTCCGCGAGAAGCAAACCGGGCGCAACGTCGTCGCGTATCTGCCGGCCGCGAACGCGACGGCTGACAGACCGTGGGTGATCATCGGCGCGCATTACGATCATCTCGGCCACGGTACGCGTGGCACCTCACTCGCGAACAAGGACGAAGCCGGTCAAATCCATCACGGCGCCGACGACAACGCATCGGGCACGGCCGCGGTACTGGCCATCGCCGAGACGCTTTCAAAGACGCCGATGCGCCGCAACGTGATGTTCACGCTCTGGTCGGGCGAAGAGATCGGCCTGGTCGGCTCGAGCGCGTTCGTCATGAATCCGCCGGTGCCGTTGAATCAGGTCGCCGCCTACATCAACTTCGACATGGTCGGTCGCATGCAGAACAACAAGCTTGCGGCTGACGGTGTCGGATCGAGCCCGATCTGGGCGCGTATCCTCGAGCGCGCGAACGTCGCCGCCGGATTCGATCTCGCCGCGAATGCGGATCCGTATCAGCCGACGGACAGCTCGAACTTCAATCAGTCAGGGCTGCCGACGCTCTTCTTCACGACCGGCTCGCATCCGGACTACCACCGTCCGAGCGATACGGCCGACAAGATCGACTATGAAGATCTCGATCGCATCGTCGATTTCGCTGCCGCTGTGATCCAAGGCGTCGCCAACACCGACATGGCGCCGCCGTTCACGAAAGTCGATCCGCCGCAGACGGGTGCGACGCTCGCCGGTGTGCGCGTGACAACGGGCACGATTCCGGATTACACGACCGAGGCGAAAGGGCTGCTGCTGGCCGGTGTCGTTGGAGGTGGTCCCGCGGAGAAAGCCGGCCTGATGAAGGGCGACGTCATCGTCGAAATTGCCGGCCAGTCGATCACCAACATCTACGACTACACGTTCGCGCTGGAATTACTGAAGGCCGATACGCCGGTGAAGGTCGTGTTCATGCGCGGCGCCGAGCGGCACGAGGTGCAGCTCACGCCGACCGGACGACGATAATCCGGAGGGCGCGCCTCCTATGTCTGCTGGTCGTCTGCAAGCAACTCCGTCGCCTTCTCCTCCATCGGGTCGAGCGCGTGCTCGACGGGTCCCTTGATCCGCGCGTAGATGTAGGCGGCTGCAAATATCGCGACGATCAGGCCGAGTGACAGCGCTCTCGGGATCTCGAGGTCGATATAACCTGCGGAGTCGAGATACTCGATCGACAGTTGAATGCCGATCCACGCGATGATGATGAAGGCGCCATCCACCAGCGGCGGATAGCGTTCCACCAGCTTCAGCAGCTGTGCGGCGATTACGCGCATCGCGACCAGCCCGAGGATTCCGCCGGTGATGACGACCCACGTCACGCGCGACACGGCGACGGCGACGAGAATCGAGTCGATCGAGAACATCAGATTGATCGCCTCGACGCGCACGACCGTCGCCCAGTAAGCCGACAGGCCGAACATGGGACGCGCTTTCTGCGCCGCGCGGCGATTCGCCGCGTCGCCTCGACCGAAAAAATGCGCGTAGGCGAGATACAGCAGGTACACCCCGCCGAACAGCTTTACAAACAGAACACGAATCAGCTTCACAGCCAGCAGCGTGGCCGCGATACGCGACGTGAAAGCCCCCGCGAGTCCCTGTCGCAGCGCCTTTTTCTGAAGATGCCGAGGGAGGCCCAGGACGATGACCGCCATCACGAGCGCGTTGTCGGCGCTGAGCATCGCCTCGAGGCCGACGAGCAGCCCGACTGTTAGGAGGTCCGACCCGGACGGAATCATCGACGGAGAGAACATCCTATCCGGGAGTCAGAGTCGGGAACGAGCCATCACCCGACTCTGACTCGGGTACGGCGCGTCACCCGACTCTGACTCGCAAACGGGGCGACTCACGGGCTTGACACGAGGCGTATCAAGGCCCATACTCGGATCGACTAAGGTTTTGGGACGCTCTATGGCTGTCGAGCAGCAAGATCTCTTTTTGATCAGCATGGCGGCCGACATCCTCGGCATGCATCCGCAGACGCTCCGCAAGTACGAGCGGCTCGGACTGATTCAACCCTCGCGCACCATCGGCAGCATGCGCCTCTACTCCCGCGACGAGCTGGAGCGCCTGCGGGTGATCAAACACCTGGTGGACGAGCTCGGAATCAATCTCGCCGGCGTGCAGCGACTGCTGTCGATCGCCGAGGTGATGCAGCGCATCCAGCCGCTGATGGACGAAAACACCCTGAGCACGGGCGCGGGCCGGCGGCAATTGCTGAACGAGATCCGCCGCCTCAACGAAATGGTGGGGTTTTAAGCGCGCGTAGCGCGGCCCGACGCGTATGGAATTCAAAGACTATTACGCCACGCTCGGCGTGAGCAAAGGCGCGACGGACAAGGAGATCAAGCAGGCCTTCCGCAAACTCGCGCGCAAGCATCACCCTGACGTCAATCCGGGCGACAAGGCGGCCGAATCGAAGTTCAAGGAGATCAACGAGGCCTACGAGGTCCTCGGCGATGCCGCCAAGCGCAAGAAATACGACGAGCTTGGCGCAAACTGGCGTGCGTACGAACAGGCCGAACGCACCGGCGCTCCAAATCCGTTTGCCGGGGGTCAGTGGAACGTCGATTTCGGCGGCCCGAGCGGCGGCGGCGGCTTCCGGACGATGACGCAGGAAGAAATGGAGGAGATGTTCGGAGATCAGAATCCGTTCTCCGACTTCTTTACCACCTTCTTCGGCGGCGGATTGGGCAGCCGCGAAGGCTCCCCCCGCGCCGGGACACGGGGCGCCCGCGCACGCTCGCGCCAGGGCCGCGATGTCGAGCACGAGATCGAGCTAACGCTCGAGGATGCCTATCACGGCAGCACTCGTCGTCTGTCGCTGAAACACGACGGCCACGCGCGGACGGTTGATGTGCGCATCCCCGCGGGCGTCGGCGACGGATCGCGCGTCAGGATCTCGGGCGAAGGTGAATCGGGAAGCGGCGGCGCGGCGTCTGGAGATCTGTATCTGCGCGTACGGCTGGCCCCGCATCAGCTCTTCGAGCGCAAGGGACGCGATCTCTACGTCAAGGCGCCGCTGCCGGTGACCACCGCGGTGCTCGGCGGCGAAGTCGAAGTGCCGACGCTCTCGGGCAAAACGGTCCGCCTGAAGATCCCGGCGCTGACGCAGAACGGACAGGTGTTCCGACTGAAGGGATACGGCATGCCGGCAGTCGGCAAGAACAGCGAGGAGAAAGGCGACGTCTACGCGCGCGTCGAAATTCAGCTCCCGTCGCAGCTGACCTCGGAAGAGCGCACGCATTACGAAGCGCTCGCGAAATTACAAGAAGAAGGCGCCAAGAAACACAGCGCCGCGTAAACCACTATGGACTTCAAGAAGCTCACCGAAAAGGCGCAGGAAGCAATCATGACGGCGCAGAACCTCGCGTCGGAAATGACCCACGCCGAGATCACGCCGGAGCATCTGCTGGTCGCACTCGCCGAGCAGGAAGGCGGCATCGTGCCGTCAGTCCTCCGGAAGATGACGCTCGATCCGAAAGACGTCGCCGGCCAGGCACGGATGCTCTTCGAGTCGATGCCGAAGGCCTACGGCGCCGACGTGCGGCTGTCGCCGCGCATGAATCTGATCGTCCAGTCCGCGCAGGCCGAAGCGACGCGCATGCAGGACGAGTACACCAGCACCGAACATCTATTCCTCGCGTTGGCGGATGAAAAGGGCCGCTCGCCCTCTGCGCAGCTCCTCAAGCGTCTCGGCGTGACGAAAGACGCACTTTATCAGGCGCTCACCCAGGTGCGCGGCAACCAGCGCGTGACATCGCAGAACCCGGAAGCGACCTATGAGGCGCTCACCCGCTATGGCCGCGACCTGACCGAGCTCGCCCGCAAGGGCAAACTCGATCCCGTAATCGGTCGCGACGAGGAAGTCCGCCGCGTCATCCAGGTTCTTTCCCGCCGCACGAAGAACAATCCAGTCCTGATCGGCGAACCGGGCGTCGGCAAGACCGCCATCGTCGAGGGTCTCGCGCAGCGGATCGTCCGCGGCGATGTACCCGAAGGCTTGAAGAACAAGCGCATCTTCGCGCTCGACATGGGCGCCCTCGTCGCCGGCGCGAAATATCGCGGCGAGTTCGAAGAACGGCTGAAGGCGGTGCTCAAGGAGATTGCCGACTCCGAAGGGTTGATCATTCTGTTCATCGACGAGCTCCACACCGTCGTCGGCGCTGGCGCTGCCGAGGGGGCGATGGACGCCTCGCAGATGCTGAAGCCGATGCTGGCGCGTGGCGAGCTGCACACGATCGGCGCGACGACGATCGACGAGTATCGGAAGCACATCGAAAAGGATCCGGCGCTCGAACGGCGGTTCCAGCCGGTGATGGTGGACGAACCGACGGTCGAGGACACGATCTCGATCCTGCGTGGACTGCGCGAGCGCTACGAGATTCACCACAATGTGAAATTCAAGGACGCAGCGCTGGTGGCTGCGGCCGTCCTCTCGCACCGCTATATCTCCGACCGGTTCCTGCCGGACAAGGCGATCGACCTCATTGACGAGGCGGCGTCGAAGCTGCGCATGGAGATCGACTCGATGCCCGCGGAGCTCGACGAGGTCCGACGGCGCATCATGCAGCTCGAGATCGAACGCGAGGCGCTGCGCAAGGAAAAGGACAAAGCGTCGGTCGAACGGCTCGGCAAACTCGAACAGGAGCTCGCCAACCTGAAGGAAGAACAGTCACGCCTGACCGCGCAGTGGGAGTCCGAGAAGGCCGCCATCAAGGGGACGAGCGATCTCAAACAGCAGCTCGAAGATGCGCGCACCGAGCTCGCCGCGGCACAGCGCGTCGGCGACTACGCGAAAGCGTCCGAACTGCAGTACGGCCGCATCCCGGATCTCGAGAAACGGATCGCGCAGGCGGACTCGGGCTCGGCGCCGGCGTCAAAAGGCCCGCGCATGCTGAAAGAAGAAGTCGACGAAGAGGACATCGCCGAGGTCGTCGCCAAGTGGACGAACATTCCGGTGAGCCGGCTGATGGAAGGCGAAATCCAGAAGCTGATTCACATGGAAGAACGCCTCCACAAGCGCGTCGTCGGGCAGGACGAGGCAATCACCGCGGTCGCCAACGCGATGCGGCGTGCGCGCGCCGGGCTGCAGGATCCGAATCGTCCGCTCGGCAGCTTCATCTTCCTCGGTCCGACGGGTGTCGGGAAGACGGAGCTGGCACGTGCGCTCGCCGAATTCCTGTTCGACGACGATCAGGCGCTGATCCGGATTGACATGTCCGAATATCAGGAAAAGCACACGGTATCGCGGATGATCGGTGCGCCCCCCGGATACGTGGGCTATGACGAGGCCGGCCAGCTGACGGAAGCCGTCCGTCGCAAGCCGTACAGCGTCGTACTGTTCGACGAGGTCGAGAAGGCCCATCCCGAAGTGCTCAACGTGTTGCTGCAGCTGCTCGACGACGGCCGACTCACGGATGGGAAGGGGCGCACGGTCGACTTCAAAAATGTGGTCGTGATCATGACGTCCAACCTTGGCAGTCAGTTCATCTCCGAAAATGTTGGTGAGCTGAACGAAGGCGTGCGGCGGCAGGTGACGGAGGCGCTGCGGCAGCATTTCCGGCCGGAGTTCCTCAACCGCGTGGACGAGATCATCTTCTTCCATGCGCTCGGACTCGAGCACATGAAGCAGATTATCGACATCCAGGTGCACAACCTCCTGAAGCGGCTCGAGGATCGGAAGATCCATGTCGAGCTTACGGATGCAGCCAAGGCATTTATCGTCAGCGAAGGTTACGATCCGATGTATGGCGCGCGGCCGTTGAAGCGGACGATTCAGCGCAGCGTGCTGGATCCGCTGGCCATGCGCGTGCTCGAAGGCGAGTTCCGCGAAGGCGCCCGCGTGACGGTTGACGTCGCGAAGAATGGCCTGACATTCGAACAAGCGCGAACGAAGACGACGGTTTAAATGGCAAATAGTCGACTTCCACCGGGGATGAATCCACGCGATAAGCGCACGAGCGGCGAGCGCCGGACGCTCGGGTCCGGGCGCCCGTCCGGAGCTGTGTGGTACATCCTCGGCCTGCTCTTCCTCCTGGCGCTGGCGCAAGCGTGGTTCATGGCGCCATCGGGACGGCAGATCTCGTACAGCGAGTTCAAGCAGGCAGTACGTGCAGGTCAGGTTGCGGAGGTGTTTGTCGGCGAGCAGACGATCCGCGGCACCTACAAGCGCGACACGAACGGCGGACGCGGGTTCAACACGACGCGCATCGAGGATCCGAAGCTGGTCGAGGATCTTGATGCGGCGAGCGTCAAGTATACCGGCGAGATGGTCAGTCGGTGGCTGCCGGAAGTTCTCGGCTGGGTGCTTCCGCTGCTGCTGCTCTTCGGCGTGTGGAGCTTCTTCTTCCGTCGCATGAGCGGCGCTGAAGGCGGCGTGATGTCGTTTGCCCGCAGCAAGCATCGCGTGTTCTCCGAAGACGATGTGAAGGTGAGCTTCGCGGATGTAGCGGGCGTGGACGAGGCCGAGCAGGAGCTGAAAGAGATCGTCGAGTTCCTGAAGACCCCGAAGAAATACACCACGCTTGGCGGGCGCATCCCGAAGGGCGTGCTGCTCGTCGGTCCTCCCGGCACGGGCAAGACGCTGCTGGCTCGCGCAGTGGCCGGCGAAGCGAAGGTGCCCTTCTTCAGCCTGAGCGGATCCGAGTTCGTCGAGATGTTCGTCGGCGTCGGCGCGGCGCGCGTGCGCGATCTCTTCTCGCAGGCGGAGGCAAAAGCGCCGTGCATCATCTTCATCGACGAGCTCGATGCGCTGGGGCGCGCGCGCGTGCAAAGCCCGATGGGATCGCACGAGGAACGCGAGCAGACGCTGAACCAGCTCCTGGCGGAGATGGACGGCTTCGACTCGCGCAAGGCGATCATCATCATGGCTGCGACGAACCGGCCGGAGGTGCTCGACCCTGCCCTGCTGCGTCCGGGTCGCTTCGATCGCCAGGTCCTCGTCGACAAACCCGATGTGAAGGGGCGTGAGGAAGTCCTCCGCATCCACACGAAGAACGTCAAGCTGTCGCCGACCGTTGATCTAAGGATCGTCGCGGCGCGAACGGCTGGATTCGCGGGCGCCGACCTGGCGAATCTCGTCAACGAGGCGGCGCTGCTCGCCGCGCGCAAGGACAAGACCGCGGTCGAACCGCGGGACTTTGACGAAGCGATCGACCGCTTAATCGCCGGACTCGAGAAGAAGCGCGTGATGAGCCAGAAGGAGCGCGAGATCGTCGCGTATCACGAGTCCGGACACGCCATCGTCGCGACGGCGCTGCCGGACATGGATCCGGTCCACAAGATTTCGATCGTGCAGCGCGGCTTCGGCGCGCTCGGCTACACGATGCAGCTGCCGCTCGAGGATCGCTATCTGATGCAGCGGAAAGATCTGCAGAACCAGCTCGCGGTGCTGCTCGGCGGACGCACGGCCGAAGAGATCGCGCTCGGTGAGATTTCGACGGGTGCACAGAACGATCTGCAGCGCGCGACCGATATCGCCAGGGCGATGGTTACTGAATGGGGCATGAGCGACACGCTCGGCGCCATCAACTACGACGGCCACAAGCGCAGCAAGTTTCTCGACATTCCGATCGGTCCCGAGCGCGGCGCCTATGCGGAAGACACGGCGCGGCTGATCGATGCCGAGGTCAAGCGCATCATGAACGACGCGCACGCCACCGCGCGGCAGGTGCTCACGAGCAAGCGCGATGTGCTGGAGAGCGTTACGCGCAAGCTGCTCGAGATCGAAGTCATGGAAGGCGAGCAGCTCCGCGCGATCATGGGCGTGGCCCCGCCTCCGCCGACATCCGAGACTGTTCCGCTGCCGACGAATGAGCTGCGTTAGATCTGGCGGGTCCAAAAGGACCCACCCTCCACTGTCCATTTTCGGGCTGATCTTCCTCTGCTTCGCCACCAACGCACGCGCCGATTGGCTGTTTGGCGGCTACATGGGCGCGTCGGCCACCTCCACGAACACGCTCACCGTCACGTCTTCCGCGGCGCCATCCTTCGAGGTTCCGAACGTCGCCTATAAAGGCCAGGCATTCCGCTCGCCGTGGTATTACGGCGTGCGCGTCGGCTGGCTGCCGGCGCAGACGCGCGGCTTCGGCTACGAGGTCGAGTGGACGCACGCGAAGGCGATCGGTCAAATCGATCCGCATGCCCTCGCGCTCAACGCCTTCCAGCAGTCGCACGGGCTGAACTTCCTCCTTGGCAATGTCGCCTATCGCTTCGCGCCCGGATGCGCCACGCGCTGCGCGGCCGTCGTCCGCGGGGGCCTCGGCATCTCCACGCCGCACGTCGAAACGACGTTCGCGAACGTTCATCAGGAGCAGTATCAGTACGGCGGCCGCGCGTGGCAGCTTGGCGCGGGGCTCGAGTATCGCCTGTGGCAGTTCGTCTACGCGATCGGAGACGCGCGGATCACGCGAGTCGCCGAGAAGCACCTGCGCGGTGCCGGTGCCGAACTGTCGGGCACATTCTTCACGCGCCATATCGATTTCGGCGTCGCCTTGAGGCTGCCGGCGCGATGAGGGCTGCCGGCCTCGCTCTCACGTTAACGCTGATGGCGGTTCCGGCGGGCGCGCAGTCGGTCGCGGCGCTCTTTACGTCGCTGCCTGCCGACTTCGCCCATCTCTTCACGCCGACGAACGGTTTGATTGTTGGAGCCGGCGGTGCGGCCGCGCTCGCCATACATCCGAAAGACGACGAGATCGCGGACAGCATCTACGATCCCTCAGGTGGGCGGCACGATTTCTTTCGCGCGGGTGCGACCATCGGCGACGGCGTCGAACAAAACGCATTCGCGCTCGGCATGTACGTTGTCGGTCGCGCCGCGCATCGACCAGGCATCACCTCGACGGGCGCAGATTTGATCGACGCGCAAATCGTCAACGGCGTGCTGACGCAGGGATTGAAAGTCTCGACGAAGCGGACGCGGCCGAACGGCGGTCCACACGCTTTTCCATCAGGCCACACGTCGGCGACGTTTGCGACGGCGGAAGTGATCCGCGAGCACTACGGATGGAAGTGGGGCGCGCCGCTTTACGGCGTCGGCGCGTACGTCAGCGTTTCAAGGATGGTCGACGACAAGCACTGGGCGTCGGATGTGATCTTCGGCACCGCGATTGGCGTCATCTCCGCACGCGCCGCGAGCTTCGGACATCGGCGGAATGTCTCCGTGAGTCCGATGGCAATCCCGCGCGGCATCGCCATCGTCGGCACGCTGCACCGGCAGCCCTGAGCGGAAGCCTTAAGCCTCGTCCGTGACGCACCCTTCTGACGCCGGCTTCACCAACCGGATGTACTTCGAGAGCACACCTCGCGTGGCTTTGGGTGCCGGTGCCGTCCACGACTGACGCCGCTCCGCGAGGTCCGCGTCGCTCACATGCAGATGAATCTCGCACTTCGCCGCGTCGATGGTGATGCGATCGCCATCGCGCACCAGGCCGATCGGTCCGCCGTCGACCGCCTCGGGCGTGATGTGGCCGATGATGAAGCCGTGCGATCCGCCCGAGAATCGGCCATCGGTGAGCAGCGCCACATCCTTGCCAAGACCCGCGCCCATGATCGCTGACGTCGGCGTCAGCATCTCCGGCATGCCCGGACCACCCTTCGGCCCTTCGTAGCGGATCACGACGACCGAACCCTTCGCGATTTCGCCGTTCTCGAGCCCGTGCAGCATGTCCTCCTCGGAGTCGAACACCTTCGCCGGCCCCGAAAATCGTTCACCTTCCTTGCCCGTGATCTTCGCGACCGCACCGTCGGGTGCGAGGTTGCCACGAAGAATGCGCAGGTGGCCGCGTGGGAACACCGGTTTCTCGACCGGCTGAATCACTTGCTGCCCTGCTTTCAGCGGGGGCACGTCCTTGACGTTCTCCGCCAGCGTCTTGCCCGTTACCGTCATGCAGTCGCCGTGCAGGTAACCCTTCTCGAGCAGATACCGCATGAGCGCCGGCGTACCGCCCGCTTCGTGCAGATCCTCCTGAACGTAGGTCCCGCTCGGCTTCAGATCGGCGAGCAGCGGCACGCGATCGCTCGCATGCTGGAAGTCTTCGAGCGTCAAGTCGATGTTTGCCGCCTTGGCCATCGCAATCAGATGCAGAACGGCGTTGGTCGATCCACCAACCGCCATCACCAGCACGAGCGCGTTCTCGAACGACTTCTTCGTGACGATGTCGCGCGGCTTCAGTTCCTTTTCGAGCAGATCGCGAATGGCCGCGCCCGCGCGGCGGCATTCGTCGATCTTTCCTGCGTCCTCGGCCGGCGTTGACGAGCTGTATGGCAGCGACAATCCAAGCGCTTCGATAGCCGTCGCCATCGTGTTCGCCGTGTACATGCCGCCGCACGCACCAGCGCCCGGGCAGGCGTGCATCACGATGTCGAGCCGCTGCTGATCCGTAATAGTGCCGGCCAGATACTCGCCGTATGACTGGAACGCGGAGATGACGTCGCGCGGCTTCCCCTGTGCGTAGCCGGGCTTAATCGTGCCGCCGTAGACCATGATGGCTGGCCGATTCAATCGGAGCATCGCCATGACCGATCCCGGCATGTTCTTGTCGCAGCCGGGGATGGTGACGACCGCGTCGTACCACTGCGCGCCGACGACGGTCTCGATCGAATCCGCAATGAGATCGCGCGACGGAAGCGAGTAGCTCATCCCATCAGTGCCCATGGAGATGCCGTCGCTGACGCCGATGGTGTTGAACCGCAGACCGACAAGCCCCGCCGCCTGCACGCCTTCCTTGACGTAGCCGGCCAGCTTGTCGAGATGCATGTTGCAGGTGTTGCCTTCCCACCACATGCTCGCAATGCCGACCTGCGCCTTCTGCAGATCGGCCGGCGTCAGGCCGGTGCCGTACAGCATCGCCTGCGACGCGCCCTGACTGCGCGGCTGCGTGATGCGCGAGCTGTACTTATTCCCCGCCACCTACACCGTCACCGGCGCGGGAATGTTCACTGGATCCAGGAATGGCATCATCGAGCGCAGCTTCGCGCCGACCACTTCCACCGGATGCTTGGCTTCTTCCGCGCGAATGCGCTTGAAATTCGGCAGTCCCGCCTCGTATTCCGCCATCCACTCGTTGGCGAACTTGCCCGACTGAATGTCGGCGAGGATCTGCTGCATGACTTTCTTCGTCTCAGCGGTAACGATCTTCGGCCCCGCCGTGTAGTCGCCCCACTCTGCCGTGTCGCTGACCGAGTAGCGCATGTAAGCGAGACCGCCGCGATAGAACAGATCGACGATCAGCTTCAACTCGTGCATACACTCGAAGTACGCGATCTCCGGCTGATACCCCGCGTTCACCAGCGTCTCGAACCCCGCCTTCATCAGCGCGCTGACGCCGCCGCAGAGGACCGACTGCTCGCCAAAGAGATCGGTCTCCGTCTCTTCCTTGAACGTCGTCTCGATAATTCCCGCGCGCGCGCAGCCGATGCCCTTGCCGTACGACAGCGCCAGCGCCTTCGCCTTACCCGTGTAGTCCTGATGCACGGCGAGCAGACCAGGCACGCCGCCGCCCTCCGGGAAGATCTCGCGCACGCGGTGCCCCGGCGCCTTCGGCGCAATCATCGTCACGTCGACGTCCTTCGGCGGCACGACGAACCCGAAGCGGATGCTCAGGCCGTGGCCGAACATCAGCATCTTCCCCGTCGTCAAGTGCTGCTTGATGTCGGCGTTGTACACCTCTTTCTGTTTCTGATCCGGAATCAGAATCATGACGACATCGCCCCACGCGGAGGCTTCCGGAACGGTCATGACCCGGAGCCCGGCATTCTTCGCCTTCTGAATCGACCGGCTGGTGGATGGGAGCCCGACGACGACGTCCACGCCGCTGTCTTTGAGGTTGAGGGCGTGCGCGTGGCCTTGCGATCCGTATCCGATGATCGCGACTTTCTTGTTGCGAATCAGATCGAGATCCGCGTCCTTGTCGTAGTACATCGTCGCCATTCTTCAATGCTCCTTATGGGCGAGTGTGGCGGGTCGGGCGGGTGCGGCGGTATGAGGCGGACAGGTTCCTACCCGCCCTACCGGTTTACCCGCCCGTCAGCCTTACAGAATACTGGATCAACCTGCCGCGGAGAGCGCCGTGTCGCCGCGGCGCATCGCGACCTGGCCGCTGCGGACCATTTCAATGATGCCCAGCGGCTCGAGGCGCGCAATTACCGCATCGACGTGCGGCGGCTCGCCGGTGATCTCCAGCGTCATGGTCTGCTCGCCGCTGTCCACGATGTGCGCGCGGGTTTCGTCGACGACGCGCAGCAACGCGGCGCGGTCATGTCCGGCCACGGCCACTTTGACGAGCGCGAGATCGCGCGTGACCGCGGGGACGGCGCCGAGATCCTCGACCTGCAGCACATTCACCAGCTTGTAGAGATATGCGATGACACGGTCAGCGCTGACCTGGTCGCTGTCGATGACGATCGTCATCCGCGAGATGCCAGGTTCAGCCGTATGGCCGACGCTGAGCGATTCGATATTGAAGACGCGGCGGCGGAACAGCGACGCAACGCGGTTCAGCACACCCGGTTTGTCTTCGACGAGTACGACGAGCGTATGTTGCATGAGCTAAATCGGATCGTCGGCCGTTTCCACTAACACCGGGCGTTCAGGACGACGGATCATCGCATCGAGATCCGCGCCGGCCGGCACCATCGGATACACACTGTCTTCCTGTTCAACACGGAAGTCGATGACCACCGTGCCTTCCGCGTTGCGGGCGCGCTCGACGACCGCGTCGACGTCGGGACGCTTCTCGACGCGAAGGCCGACGAGTCCGTGCGCTTCAGCAATCTTCACGAAGTCAGGGCTGCGCAGCGGCGTCGCGGCGTAGCGCCTCTCGTAGAAGAACTCCTGCCACTGGCGCACCATCCCGAGATAGCCGTTGTTGATGATCGCCACGTTCACCTTCACGGCTTCCTGAGCGGCGGTGCTCAGCTCGGACTGCGTCATCTGGAAGCCGCCGTCGCCGACGATCGCCCACACTTCGGCATCGGGCCTGGCCATCTTCGCGCCAATCGCTGCAGGCAGGCCGAAGCCCATCGTCCCCAGACCACCTGATGTGATGAGCGTGCGCGGATCGTTGTGGTGGTAATACTGCGCTTCCCACATCTGATGCTGCCCCACATCCGTGGCGATGATGGCGTTGCCGCTGGTGAGCCGCCAGATGTCGTTGATCACGTGCGCGGCGTAGAGGTGACCGCTGTCCGGCAGTCGCTGAATGTCGCGTACCGCGGTGTCGCCCTTCATCGAGCCGATGTACTTGAGCCACGGACCGTGGTTGACGGGCTCGAGCATGTCCAGCATCTCGCGCAAGGTCTCGCGCAGATCGGCGACGATCGCGGCATCGGCGCGGACGTTCTTGTTGATCTCGGACGGATCGATGTCGACGTGGATCTTCTTCGCGTGGGGCGCGTAGGTCTTGAGGTTGCCGGTGACGCGGTCATCGAAGCGCATGCCGAACGCCAGCAGCAGATCTGCTTCCTGAATAGCGTGGTTCACCCACGCCTCGCCGTGCATCCCCATCATGCCGATGCTCAGCGGATGGCTGGCCGGGAAACCGCCGATGCCGAGCAGCGTCACCGCGACGGGCGCATCGACCATCTCGGCAAAGGCGCGCAGCTCCTTCATCGCATTGCTCTGGATGACACCCTGGCCGGCGAGGATCAGCGGCTTGCGCGCGGCCTTGATCAGCTCGACGGCCTTCGCCGTGTCCGACTTCGCAGGAATTCTGTGCGCGTGATAGCCGCGCATCTTCACCGGCTTGTCGTCCCACGACCAGTCGAAAGACGCCTGCTGCGCATCTTTGGTGATGTCGACGAGGACCGGACCCGGACGCCCGGACTTGGCAAGATGAAACGCCTCCTTCATCGCGGGCATGATGTCTTCGACGCGCGTCACGACATAGCTGTGCTTGGTGATCGGCAGCGTGATGCCGCTGATGTCGGTCTCCTGGAACGCGTCGTAGCCGATCAACTTGCCGGGCACTTGCCCGGTGATGCACACCATCGGCACCGAGTCCATCTGCGCGGTCGCAATCGGCGTAACGAGATTGGTGGCTCCGGGACCGGACGTCGCAATCGCAACGCCGACTTCACCGCTGGCGCGGGCATAGCCGTCGGCCATATGCCCTGCGCCCTGTTCGTGGCGGACGAGGACGTGCCGAATCGGGTAATCGAGCATGGCGTCGTAGGCCGGCAGAATGGCGCCGCCCGGGTACCCGAAGACAGTGCGAACCCCCTCGTGTACAAGGCATTCCCAGATGATTTGCGCACCCGTCCGTTGCATTAAGGCTGACTCCTGTGTGCCAGTGTGCCTCGTCGGATCATATCAGTCAAATTGATAGTTGTTCAGACACGATAACCGTCACTAATCGTTTCGGTCGTTTGGAGCCTGGAGTTTGGAGCTTGGAACTTGGAACTTCCAAGATGGTCCAATCCTTGAACTACCCCAGCCCACAGGGGGGCAACGATGAGAAGTCACTGGATGGTCGCGGCGCTGTTGACCACCGCACTCGTGGCGGGATGCAACGGCCGCAACAACAATAATTCGCAGAATCCTGAGCAGGATCAGGCGTCGAACGCGCCAGCGGCGACGGATCAGACCGTTGCGCCCGCGCCTCCGACCGAGTCAGTTCCACCGTCCGCGTCTGGGGACAATTCAGCCGTTCGCACGCAGCCGTCCACATCTGCCCGTGCGACCACAGGCAGGCGCGAGCCGTCGACCCGGGCGGCCGCTCCGTCCAGGACGACGTCCGCGCCGCAGACGAACAACAACTACAGCGGCGAGCCGAACGTTGGCTTGCCGCCGCGTGAAAACAACAGCCGTCCGGCGGCTTCCGCTGCCGCTGCGAATGTTCCCGAGTACCGTGAGGTGACGATCGCGGCCGGCACGGCGCTGCCGCTCGAGATGACGTCGACGATTTCCTCTTCCTCAGCGCAGGTGGAAGCGCCGGTCAGCGCGCGGCTGCAGAACGCGATCACGATCAACGGCGACACCGCTATCCCCGCCGGCACGGTGCTGCGCGGCACGGTGACCGACGTCGAGCGCGCGGGGCGCGTGAAGGGACGCGCGCATGTGTCGTTCGCGTTCAACGAAGCGACAATCCGCGGCGACCGCGAGGACCTGAAGACGAATCCGCTGACGTTCGAGGCGGAAGCGACCAAGGGTGAGGACGCGACGAAGGTCGGCGCCGGCGCGGTCGGCGGTGCGATTCTCGGCGGCATCCTCGGTGGCAAGAAGGGTGCGGCCAAGGGCGCCATCGCGGGCGGCGCGGCCGGCACCGGCGTCGTGCTCGCCACGCGCGGCGACGAAGTGACGGTCAACGAAGGAACGAACGTCACCGCGACGCTGGCGCAACCGATGACTCTTCGAATCAGAGTTCGCTGACGATGTGGCGGCTCTGAACAATCTGGCGGGTCCAAAGGGACCCGCCTTTTCTATGTGGCGGGTTTGTCCGCCGCCGCAGGCCCGACTGCCGCTTCCGCGGCCTGGAATCCAATCTTCGAATGCGTGCCGTCGCAGAACGGCTTGTTCGTTGACCCGCCGCAGCGGCACAACGCAACCGGCAGCCGTTCGAAGGTGTACTCCTTCCCTTCCCAGTCCACGACCTTAATCTCTGCGTCGCCTTCAACCCGGTAGGGTCCGTTCCTCCGCACGGTAATCGTCGTCGCCATACGCTTATCCCATCCTCTGCATTGCTGCGAGAAATTCAGCGTTGCTCTTCGTCTTGCCCATCTTGTCGAGCAGCAGCTCCATCGCTTCCACCGGCGAAAGCGGCGTCAGTACCTTGCGCAACACCCAGACGCGCGTGAGATCGTCCTTCGGGATCAGCAGCTCCTCCTTGCGCGTACCGCTGCGTGTGATGTCGATCGAGGGGAAGACGCGCTTGTCGGTCAGCTTGCGATCCAGATGGATCTCCATGTTGCCGGTCCCCTTGAACTCCTCGAAGATCACGTCGTCCATGCGCGAGCCGGTGTCGATGAGCGCGGTCGCCATGATGGTCAGCGATCCACCCTCCTCAATGTTGCGCGCCGCGCCGAAGAAGCGCTTCGGCTTCTGCAGCGCGTTGGAATCGAGACCGCCCGAGAGCACTTTGCCGGAGGCAGGGATGACCGTGTTGTAGGCGCGCGCCAGCCGCGTAATCGAATCGAGCAGGATGACGACGTCCTTCTTGTGCTCGACGAGGCGTTTCGCCTTTTCGATCACCATCTCGGCAACCTGCACGTGCCGCTGGGCGGGCTCATCGAACGTTGACGAGATCACCTCACCCTTCACCGACCGCTGCATGTCGGTCACCTCTTCGGGCCGTTCGTCGATCAGCAGCACGATGAGATAAATCTCGGGGTGATTCGTCGTGATGGACTGCGCGATGTTCTGCAGGAGCATCGTCTTGCCGGTCCGTGGCGGGGCAACGATGAGACCGCGCTGCCCTTTGCCGATCGGCGTCATCAGATCCAGCACACGCGCCGACAAGTTGTCGGACGCCGTTTCGAGCTTGATGTGCTTGTCGGGATAGAGCGGCGTCAGGTTTTCGAAGAAGAGCTTTTCGCGTGCTTTGTCTGGCGGCTCGAAGTTGACCGCTTCGACCTTGACCAGCGCGAAGTAGCGCTCCCCTTCCTTAGGCGGACGAATCTGGCCGGAAACTGTGTCGCCCGTGTGCAGATCGAACTTGCGGATCTGAGAGGGCGACACGTAGATGTCGTCGGGGCCCGGCAGGTAGTTGTAGTCGGGTGCGCGGAGGAACCCGAATCCGTCTGGCAGTACTTCCAACACGCCTTCCGAGAAGACGAATCCGCTCTGCTCGGCCTGCGCCTTGAGGATCTGGAAGATCAGCTCCTGCTTGCGCAGGCCCGTCACACCCGCGACGTTCAGCTCTTTGGCGATCTGCGTGAGCTTCTGGATGCTCATGTCCTTCAGATCGTTGATGTTCAGGCTCGGTCGCGGCGGTGTCTCGGGGGGTGTGGGAGGCTGGGCTGCGGAAGGCGGCGCCGGCGGCTGTGGATCCAGCGCACGCGCGGGGCGCTTGCTCGTTGGCATAGTGAACGGTTGGGGTCTACAAGGAGTACGGGTTGCGGCCGATGCCGACGATACTACACGCTTCGATCACGTTCAGCTTGCGGCGCCGCGCCTCGGAGATGAGCTCGTCGCTTTCGGCGCCCGGATTGATCCAGATCTCGGCGATCTGTTTCTTCTCGAATCCGTCGAGGAGCGTGATGCCGATCTCCGGCGGCACGTAGACGGTCGCCATATCGATCTTGTCGGGCACGTCCATCACTGTTGGAAACGTCGCGACACCTTCAACAGAGGACTCATTCGGATTGATCGGAACGACCTTGTAGCCTTCCTGCTGAAAGGCGCGGAAGGCTTTGTTGCCGAACTTGCCCCGGTCGCTCGACGCGCCGATGACCGCGACGGTCTTCATGTGCACGATTATGGCATCGCGGCGGCCGCGAAATGCTCAGGTGCAAACTGTACAATTGCGTCCGGTGCAGCGACGCGCGGTCATCACCCTCCTTCTCCTTTCCTCGCTCACTTTTCTTCTCGGCCTCGGCGCACAGGCCATCACCGACTCCGACGAAGGGTTCTACGCCGAAGCGGCGCGTGAAATGGTCGAAGGAGGCGACTGGCTGACCCCGCACTTCAATTACGAGGAGCGCTGGCAGAAGCCGATCCTCTATTACTGGTTCGCAGCGGCGGGTTTCGCTGGGACAGACGTCTCGGAGTTCATGGCGCGGTTCGGGTCCGCGCTTTCCGGCATCGGTCTCGTGCTGCTGACGTGGGGCGCGGCGCGGCGGCTGACGGGCGATGACGACGCAGCATGGATCGCCGGTGCGATCGCCGCGACGTGCTACGGATACTTTGCGATGGCGCGCGTCGCCCTGCCGGATCTACCCCTCGCGCTCTTCGTCACGGCGACGATCTGGTGCGCGATGCGCGCGGCCGATTGCGCCGAGAAAATACCGGCATCCTGGGCGGCGCTGGCGGGGTTGGCCGCCGGCCTCGGCTTTCTGACGAAGGGTCCCCTTGCGCTGGTCATCCCCGTCATCGTCCTGCTGCCGGTCTGGTGGCGCGAGCATCGCAGCGCGGCGGGCCTGACAAGGCCCGTCCTGCGTGTCTCGCATTTCGCACTTGCCGCGCTGCTGTTCTGCATTGCCGGCCTTCCGTGGTACGTGGCCATGTGGGCCAAACATGGCAGCCCGTATCTCGAAAGCTTTTTCGTTGCCGACAACCTCGAGCGATTTGCGACGTCGCGATACAACGATCCGCGTGCGGTCTGGTACTACGTGCCGATTCTGCTCGGTGGGCTCATGCCGTGGACCGTGTTCCTCGTCGTGCTCCCGTGGCGGCGACTGCGCGCCCTATTCCGCCGACAGCAACGGCTCACCGACGTTGAATGGCGTTTGCTCATCTGGACGCTCGCCCCTCTCTTGCTTTTCACCGTATCGATTGGCAAGCAACCGCGTTACATCCTGCCCGTGCTTCCGCCAATCGCCGTGCTGCTCGGTGCCGCGCTCGCGCAACGTCTCGCCTCGCCCGAGGATCGTGCCGCGCAGCGCGAGCTGCGCATCGGAACGTTTCTGACGGCAGCGATGTTCATCTTGATGGCCGGCCTGTTCTGGCGGGCGCGCGTGCTGTTCGTCAACGCCTATCCGATGGTGACCTTCATCGGCATCGCGCTGATCGTCATGGCGGCGCTTGCGCTGGCAGCGTTAGCCATAGCGCGCGCGTGGCGGCTTCTTCCAGGCGTAATGGCAGTCTCGGCCGCTGTGTTGTGGCTGACGCTGCAGTTCGGCGCGTTCGCCGGCAAGCGGCCGGAAGCGGTCGAACAGGTCGCCGCCATGATTCACGCCAACCGGTTCGGCGGCGAGCCGATCGGCGAGTACAACGCCTTCGTCCGCAACCTGCCGTTCTACACGCATCTGAAAGAGCAGCAGATCATCGACGACAACGGTGCGATTGCCTTTCTCAGGCTGAACGAGCGGGTATTTCTCGCGCTGAACCGCGGCGATTTCGAGCGCCTCAAGACGACGAGTGGCGTGCCGATGAAGATCGTGGGTCAGGTCACGTACTGGAACACGGCGGGCGTCCGTCTGCGGACGCTGCTCGCACCGCTACCGGACGACGATCTGGATACTGTTGTTCTGGTGACCAACCGCTAACTTGGGAAAATTTTTCCAGGATTCAGAATCCCGTTCGGGTCGAACGCCGCCTTGACGCGCTTCATCAGTGCAATCTCTTCGGATGACAGCTCGATCGCCAGATAGGGTGCCTTCGCGAAGCCGATGCCGTGTTCGCCGCTGATCGATCCTTCGAGCTCGACGACACGCGTAAAGAGGAACTGCTCCGCAAGCTTCGCGCGCGCGGCTTCCTCAGCATCGCCCGGCGTGATGAGCAGGTTGACGTGAATGTTGCCGTCCCCGGCGTGGCCGAACGACGCGACGCGCAGGTTATAAGTCCTCTTTATCGCGGCGATGACGTCGAATAGTTCGGGAACGCGCCCGCGAGGCACGACGACATCGTGATTAATCTTGATGAGGCCCGTCTTCTTCAAGGCAACGGACGTCTGTCGCCTGAGCGACCAGATTGTGTCGCGCTCCGCCTCGCTCTTCGCGCGAGAAATGTCCTTCGCGCCGACCGCGCGGCAGGCGTCCACGACCCTATCGAGATCTTCCTCGACGCCGCGCTCCGTGCCATCGACTTCGACGATGAGAGCCGCCTGCGTGCCCGGCGCCACCATTCCCCCGCCCAGGTTCGCCTCGATGGCCGCCAGCGAATCGCTATCGATCAGTTCAATGGCCGCAGGCACCACGCGCCTTCGAATCAACTCGGTCACCGCGTCGACAGCACCGCGAATCCCATCGAACGTTGCCAGCAGCGTCTGATTGGCCGGCGGCTTCGGCACCAGGCGCACCGTGATCTTCGTGATGATCGCCAGCGTCCCTTCCGAGCCAACCAGCAGCTGCGTCAGGTCGTAGCCGACAACGTTCTTCACGGCCTTTGAACCGGTGTCGATCACTTCGCCCGTCGGCAGTACGGCCTCGAGCGCGAGCACGTAGCGTTTCGTCACGCCGTATTTGAACGCGCGCGGCCCACCGGCGCATTCCGCGACGTTGCCGCCGATGGACGATTGATTCAGGCTGGCGGGATCCGGCGGGTAAAACAGACCGACCTTCTCGACTTCGCGCTGCAGGTCGCCATTGATCACGTTCGGCTCGACGACGGCAAGCAGGTTCAGCTCGTCGATGTCGAGGATGCGATTGAAGCGCTCCATCGAGAGCAGCACGCCACCGCAGGTCGGCACGGCACCGCCCGTGAAGCCCGTTCCGGCGCCGCGTACGACGAGCGGCACGCGATGGTCGTTGCACAACCGCGCGATGGCAACCACTTGTTGTGTGTCGGCGGGGATGACGACTACGTCTGGAGGGTGGCCTTTGCCGAGCGCGTCAACGCCGTAAAGGTCGCGCGAAACATCGTCGGACCTGACGTAGTCGGGCCCAACGATGTCGCGCAGTGTTGAAGAGATCGGCTCCGTGTCTCCGCGCCTCCGTGGTTCGTGACTAGCGAGCGCCCGCCTTCGCTGGCTGGAGCTTCTCCGCCACCTTCAGGATCCTGGTCGCCCCTTCACGCAGCTGGTCCATCGACGTCGCGTAGGAGATGCGCAGATAGCCAGGCGCATCGAACCCTTCCCCCGGCGTCAGCGCGACAAACTCCTCGGTGATCAGCTTCTGCGCGAAGTCGGACGACGTTTTCACCTCGCCCCCGAGCAGCTCGGAGATGTCCGGGAACAGGTAAAACGCGCCGCGAGGCTTCACGCACTTGATTGCCGGGTTTGCCGTCAGCCATCCGTGAATCGCGTCGCGGCGACGCCGATATTCGTCCAGCATCACCTTGACGCCGTCCTGCGGACCGTTGAGCGCGACGACGCCAGCCTTCTGCACGATGGAGGCGATGTTCGACGTCGTGTGCCCCATGATGACGTTGAACGCCTGCGTCAGATCCTTCGGCGCAATCGTCCATCCCGCGCGCCAGCCGGTCATGGCGTAGGTCTTCGACAGCGACCCACAGATCACCGACCGATCGCGATGCTTGTCGAACAGCAGCTTCGGCAGGTTGTGATTCACTTCGTCGTAGATCAGGTGCTCGTAGCAGAGGTCGACGATCACCCAGATGCCGCGCGCCGCCGCCGCTTCGACGATGGGTGTCATGGCGTTCACATCCGTCAGCGACCCCGTCGGGTTACACGGCGAGTTGATGATGATTGCCTTCGTCTTCGGCGTAATCGCCGCGACGATCTTCTCTGGATGGACGGTGAAGCCGTCGTCCGGCTTGGTCTGCACGATTACCGGCGTCGCCTGCGCGATCTTGATCTGCTCGGGGATGGTCGGCCAGTACGGCGCGTGCGTAATCACCTCGTCGCCGGGGTTGAACAGCGCCAGCGCCGTGTTGAAGAGCGCCTGCTTGCCCCCGTTGGTGAGCACCACCTCCGACACCGTGCAATCGATGCCATAGTCGCGCTTGTACTGCGCACAGATCGCTTCGCGGAACTCCGGAATGCCCATCGCGTTGGTGTAGCGCGAGAAGTTCGCGTCGATGGCTGCCTTCGCCGCATCCTTGACGTGCTGCGGGGTCTGGAAATCGGGCTCTCCCGCGCCGAAGTCAACGATCTGGTGACCGGCGCGCTTCAAGCGGTCGGCCTCGGCCGCCACTTTCATCGTTGCCGACCCGGTCACATTGGCGAGACGCTGTGCGAGCACTGCGGACATTCGTTACGCTCCCACGGCGGAATGCTTCCGCCGCATCCATTGTTCAACCGTCGATGGGACCAGCCCGCGCACCTCTCCACCGAGGCTGAACACCTCCTTGATCAAGCGCGAGCTGAGGTAGGTGTACTGCTCTGCCGGCATCATGAACACCGTCTCGAGCGTCGGCTCGAGGTGGCGGTTCATCAACGCCATCTGAAATTCGTACTCGAAGTCCGACACCGCGCGCAGTCCGCGAATGATCGCGCTGGCGCGGCGCCGCCTGGCGTACTCGACCAGCAGGCCGTCGAAGGTGTCGATCTCGATGTTCGGATATTCCTTGAACACCTCACGGATGATCTCGACACGCTCTCCCGCTGTGAACAGCGGGTTCTTCTCGGCGTTGACGAGCACGGCGACCACGATGCGCTCGAACAGATGCGCGCTGCGGAGAATGATGTCCACATGGCCGTTGGTCAACGGGTCGAACGATCCGGGGAAGATTGCGAGTCGGCCTTGCGGCGGGCCAGGCATCATCGTCTCCGTTCGAAAAACGTCAGGGTGCTGTCCCCTGACTTCACATCGCGCGTCCGGCGCAGCGCCTCAGACGCCGCGAGCTCGCGCCGGCTCGCACGCTCGAGCACGATCAGGCCATCGCCGGCGAGATGATGCGCCGCGGCGTCGAGTGCAGCATTTACGTTGTCGCTGTCGTACGGCGGATCCAGCAGGATCAGATCGAACGCGTCGGCGGCCGGCAAAGCAGCGAGCGCGGCAACAATCTCCGCGTCACGAATAGTATAGCCTTCCTTGACGCCGCAGTTTTTCAGGTTCTCCTCGATGAGCGCGACCGCGCGGCGGTTCCTTTCGACGAAGGTGACGTGCGCGGCGCCCCGGCTCAACGCCTCGATGCCTATGGCGCCCGTTCCCGCATAGCCGTCAACAACGCGTGCACCGTCGATGCGCGGCGCGAGGATGTTGAAGAGCGTTTCGCGCAGCTTGTCGGACGTCGGCCGCAAGCCTGGCCAATCGGGGCTTTTGAGTTGGCGCCCCTTGTACCGACCGGCAATCACTCTCATAAACCCCGAAGGTGCAACGCCGTCAACCAACTTCGATCAATCCAAACTGATCGTGCCAGCGTCGCTGGACGAACTGCAGCAGCTCGCCGCCAAGTCCGCCTTCGTCCACCAGCGTGCGCGCTTCCCGGTGCGCGGCTTCCATGATGTCGCGGTCGCGCACGAGATCGCCGGTCCTCAGCTTCGGCAGTCCTGATTGCCGCGTGCCGAAGAAATCTCCCGGCCCGCGCAGCTCGAGGTCCCGCTCGGCAATGGTGAAGCCGTTGTTCGTCTCCGCCATCGCCTTCAGCCGCTCGCGCGCGTCATCCGTCCACGGCGCCTGATACATCAGGATGCAGTGCGACTCCCACTCGCCGCGCCCGACGCGGCCGCGCAGTTGGTGCAACTGCGACAACCCGAAGCGCTCCGCATGCTCGACGACCATGATGGATGCGTTCGGGACGTCGACGCCGACTTCGACCACCGTCGTGGACACAAGGATGTGAATCTGCCCCGCCGAAAACGCGTGCATCACCTTGTCCTTCGCGTCCTGCTTCATCCGTCCGTGCAGCAAGGCAACGCGATACGCGGGAAAAATCTCGGTCTGCAGGTGATCCGCCATCTCGGTCGCCGACTTCAGATCTATCTTCTCGGAGCCCTCGATCAGCGGATAGATGATGTAGGCCTGACGTCCCGCATCGAGCTGCTCACGAATGAGGTCGTAGATCTCGTCGCGGCGGGATTCGGGTTTCACCCATGTACGCACCGGCTTACGTCCGGGCGGCAGGTCCGGAATCTTCGACACGTCCAGCTCGCTGTAATCCGTCAACGCCAGCGTGCGCGGGATAGGCGTGGCCGTCATCAGCAGCACGTCCGGCCGCAGTCCCTTCGCGCGCAGAGCGGCGCGCTGCGCGACGCCGAAGCGATGCTGCTCGTCGATGACGACGAGACCCAGCTTGTGGAACTTGATCTGTTCCTGGACGAGCGCATGCGTGCCGACGATGAGATGCGTGCTGCCGCGCTCGATGTGCGCCCGCAGCGTGTGCTTGTCCAGTCCTGGAGTGCTGCCGGTCAGCACGTCGACGCGAAAGCGCGATTGTGACAGCAGTCGTGCGATGTTGCCGTAATGCTGCGCTGCAAGAATCTCGGTCGGCGCCATGAACGCCACCTGCAGACCGTTCTCCATGGCCACGATCGCGGCCAGCAGCGCGACGATCGTCTTACCCGCGCCGACGTCGCCCTGCAGCAACCGGTTCATCGGCTGCGGCCGCAGCATGTCGTCGACGATCTCTTTCACCGCTTGCCGCTGGCCGGGCGTCAGCTTGAACGGCAGGATCTTCGCCGCCGACGAACGGATCCGATCGTCGACCTTCGGCACGTACGGTTTGAGCTCCATGCTCGTCGCGTGGCGGCGCCAGGCGTGGCCAATCTGAAAGAGAAAGAACTCCTCAAAGATCATCCGGCGCTGCGCCGGCGTGCGGAAGGCGTTCAGCTCGTCGACCTTCGCGTCGTTCGGCGGGAAGTGCGCCTCCTCCACCGCGACGCGCCGCGGCACGAGCATGAGACGCGCGCACATGTCCGGCGGCAGCAAGTCCGGAATCTCCGTCGGCAGCGTGTCGAGCGCTTGGCGCACGATGCGACGCTGCATGTTCGGCGTGACGGCGCCCGTCTTTTCGTAGAACGGGACGATGCGAGCGGTCTTCACCGATTCGAGGTCGTCCGACATCAGCTCGTATTCGGGGTTCATGAAGTGCAGCCCGGTCGAGTCGAGCTTCACGTCCCCGAAGATGACGATCGAGAGATGCGGCTTGAGGATGTCCTGCAGGAACGCCTGATTCATCCACGTGCAGCGGATGGCACCGCTCGTGTCGCCGACCACCGCGTGAAAGATCTTGAAGCCGCGGCGGCGCGTCACTGCGAGATGGGCACTCTTGATTTCGCCGAGGACCGCCGCACGCATACCCGGTCGAAGGGATGCGATCGGCTGCATGTGGCTGCGATCTTCGTAACGGAACGGAAGCCGGTAAAGCAGGTCCTCGACGGTGGCGAGCCCGGCGCGTTTGAGGTCCGCGGCTTTCCGCGGACCAACGCCTTTGAGGTACTGAAGCGGAGTCTCTAACGCGTCACTGGACAATCACGGCCTGGCCGGCGCTGACATCAATCTGGCGAATCGACGCGGGCAGCTCGAAAGGATCGTCAATCTTCACGCCCTGCGGATGCGCTGGCGTGCGGGAGTAGTAGCTGACCATTTCCTGCAGGAAGGTTTTCGGCAGCGGCAGACCGGAGACGTCCGCGCTCTCGAGCTGGAAGTTGCCGACACCGTTGCTGGTACGCAGCGTGCCGGACACGTTCACCGGCACCTTGCCCCCCACAAGACTCCAGACATCGAAGGTGCCGCCGCTCTGCTTTTTCTTCGCGATAGCGTCGAGATCGACGATGGCCTGTCCCGCGACTTTGCCGTTGCCCACCAGCGTGATGCGCGGCTCGGCGACACCGGACGGGAGAAGCGGTTTGGCGCTGTAAGCGAACCACGAGTTCAGCTCGTTCTCGCTCACCGGCGTCCGTTTCGTGCCAGGCTGCTGAACGCGGTCGCCCTGAACGACGATTTGCTGGACCTTGCGCGAGAAAAGATCCGCCTGCTGCTTGGAAAGCGTGGCGGCTTCGACCGTAGCCAGGGCGAGAACAACGCCCGCAATCGTGGCGATTCGTGCGGTCATGCTGCTAACTCCGGGGCTGGCTGGTCTTGAGTGTAAGGCCCAAACTCCAAATCCCAAACCCCAAATCCCGAGGTAATCCTGCCTTTGACAAACCCATCACTTATCGCTTCCGACACATCTGCATGTGCGCTTCCACTAATGACTTCTGTTGATCAACGAGCTTCCGCTCCGCATCGATGGCTTCGCCCAGCGCGTTGTAGTCCCCTGCCCTCAACGCAGCGGTGCCCTTGGCGTGGATAGCTCTGAACTCTTTCCGCAGTCGCCTCAGTGTTTCTACCGGACCCTTTTCCATCTCGGCAGGCCTCGTGCAAAATTGAACAGCTCGGGTTCGCGGCTGGCGATAGCCTCTCGTCATGCCCGACACTGCTGAACGCCTCAACAACCTCAATCTGCGACTGCAAGCGCTCGTCGCTGAGAACGATGCGTTGCGGAAACGGTGGGCGGCGGCGGCCACCGCAGCGCAACGATGGCCGGACATGAATCTCGCGACCCAACTTTTTGTGAGTCTCCAGCCCGTCTCAAAAATGCTCGACCGCGACCATTAGCGCTCCTTGCCGCCTTGCCGGGCCATTCATAGGCGTAGCTGCCCGCCACCTTTGGCGGTACACGGGACTATTTACCCTATTTACCATCCCGATTGATTTTCGCCTTCTGTTCGCATTATAGTCTGCGCTCGTCGTGCGCTCGTCGACCTCAACAGGAGGAATGAAATGCTCCCGCTCACCAAACGGCAGCGTGAAATCCTCGACTACCTGAACGAGTTCATCCAGCACCACGGCTACGCGCCGAGCCTGGAGGAAATCGGACGCCGCTTCAACCTCTCTTCGCTGGCGACGGTGCACAAGCATCTATCAAACCTGCAGGAGAAGGGGTTCATTCGCCGTGCCTGGAACCGCAGCCGCTCGGTCGAACTTGTACCGACGCGCTCCGGTGGACGCGCGCTGGAATTGCCGCTGCTCGGCTTCGTCGCGGCCGGCGCGCCCATCGAAGCGGTTGCGGGTAACGAAACGATCGCCGTCCCCGAGACGCTCGCGGGCAAACGCGACTCCTACGTCCTCCGCGTCAAGGGCGATTCGATGATCGACGAGCAGATTCGCGATGGCGACTTCGTCATCGTCGAAGATCGCAAGATGGCCGACAACGGCGAGATGGTCATCGCGCTGCTCGGCGGCACGGACGTGACGCTGAAGAAGTTCTATCGTGAGAACGGGCGCGTTCGTCTGCAGCCGGCCAACCCGGCGATGCAGCCGATCATGACGGATGCGGACAATGTCCAGGTCCAGGGCGTGGTCGTCGGGGTGATGCGGAAGTACTGACGTAGTATTGGCCTCTATGGCCGATGAGACTCCACAGCGCAAGCAGATCAACTTCACCATCGTTCCCGACGATCAGCCCGGCGAGCCGCGCACCTACGCGAACTTCTGCTCGATCGCGCACACGCCCTTCGATTTCACCCTCACCTTCTGCGAGGTGATGCCGCTCTCCGAGAAGGAGCTGCGCGAGGCCGAGGCCGATCACATCGTCCGCGCACCGGTGCGGGCCCGCGTCGTCGTCCCCGTGCAGTTCGTCCCGAATCTGGTCGCCGCGCTGCAGGAACACATGCGCGTCTTTTCAGAGTCTTATTCGAATGTGGGCTGGTCTAAAGGTCCCGTGCACTAAGTGAAGTCCGCCAGAACCACGAAACGCATCATCGACACCCTTGCGCAGCAGCATCCGAATGCGGACACCGAGCTGAATTACCGCAACGCATTCGAGCTGCTGGTCGCCACCATCCTATCGGCGCAATCCACTGACGTGCGCGTGAACATGGTCACGCCGGCGCTGTTCAAGAAGTACTCCGATGCGCACGCGCTTGCGAAAGCAACGCCGAAGGATCTCGAATCGATCATCAAGTCGACCGGTTTCTTCAATCAGAAAGGAAAAGCGCTCGTCGGCGCGGCGCAGCAACTGGTGGCGGAACATGGGGGCGAAGTGCCCGCCGACATGGACAAGCTGACGAAGCTGCCCGGTGTCGGCCGCAAGACGGCCAACGTGGTTCTCGGCCACGCGCTCGGTGTGCCGGGCCTTCCCGTCGATCGGCATGTTCTTCGAGTGTCGAACCGCATCGGCATCGCGGAAGGGGACGATCCCGTCAAGGTCGAGGATCAGTTGTGCCGGGCGCTGCCCAAAGAGATGTGGACTCTCGCCTCCGATGTGCAGATCCTGCACGGCCGCCGCATCTGCAAGCCGAAGCCACTGTGCGATCAATGTTCGGTCCGTGAGGATTGTGATTATTTCCGGCTGGTGATCGCCCGCGGACCTGATAAGGTCCGCGCCGCTCGGATCAAGAGTGACACGCGACAAATTCGAAAAGCTCGTCGCTGAGGCCATCACCCTCATCCCGAAACGTTTTCGCCGCGAGATGACGAACATCGCCGTCGTCGTCGAGGACGAACCGAGCGCGGAGCTGCTCGAAGAGATGGAGATCGAGCCGCCTGATTCGCTGTACGGCCTCTATCAGGGCACGCCGCTCACCGAACGGACATGGGGTTACGGTAACGCGCTTCCGGATCGCGTCACGCTGTTCAAAACGATCATCGAGGAAGACTGCGACACCGACGATGACGTGCGCGATGCGATCGCGGAAACGCTGATTCACGAGGTGGGGCACTACTTCGGTCTGAGCGAAGAGGAAATCGAAGAAATCGAGGAGCGCTACTGGCGTGGCGAAACGCAAGACTAGCGCGAGACCGCGCAAGCGCTTCGGCCAGCATTTCCTCGAGCCGGCCTGGGTGACAAAGGTCATCGACGTGATTCATCCGACGAAAGACGACATCTTCCTCGAGATCGGACCCGGCCGTGGGGCGCTGACCCGTCCACTCGCTGCGCGCGCGGGTCGCGTCGTCGCCGTGGAAATCGACCGCGATTTGGCCGCCGCACTGGAACGCGAGGCGGTTCCAAACGTGCGCGTTATCCAATCGGATTTCCTGGCTGTGAACCTTGGTGTGGCACTCAGCGGCGAGGCCCGGCCGCTCCGCGTCGCGGGCAATCTTCCTTACAACGTCTCCTCACCGATCCTGTTCATGCTTCTCCAGGCCGCAGACGATGGGCGTGCGCTGAGCGACGCCACCTTGATGCTGCAGAAGGAAGTAGCGGACCGTCTGGTCGCGAAACCAGGCGGAAGGGAGTACGGCGCGCTGTCAATTCAGGTTGCGATCGCGGCCGACGTCGAGCGCCTTCTGACGCTGCCGCCCGGGGCTTTCCGGCCGCCGCCAAAGGTGACGTCAGCCGTGGTCCGGCTCCGCTTCCGCCCGCGCACGGTAGATGTCGGCGACCCGCGGGTGTTCGAGCGCATCGTGCGCGGTATGTTTCTGCAGCGGCGGAAGACGCTCGCCAACGCATTGCGGCCAGTGGCCGATTCGCTCGGTCGTGACGCCGCCCAACTGCTTGAGCAGGCGCAGGTTGACGGCCGTCTTCGTCCGGAGGCGCTCACCGTCGAGCAAATCGCCCGGCTGTCGAGAGCTGTGCTATAGTTTTTCGCGCAAGTCGTTGAGCCTTCCCGGTTTCCAGGCCTTCCCGGCGGCCTGAACTGCGCGAGATCGCGACCCCGCCAGGGGCGGATCCTGCGAACAGGGCGCGGACTGACAAGGTCCACGTTGCGTGCGTAGAGGCGGACCTTTAGGTCCGCTAACAGAGCTGGGCTCCGAATGAATCAGTCCGTCGTGCCGGACGTGTCTCCGGCCACGCTCGAAGTCGTCCCGCTGGGCGGCGTCGGCGAGTTCGGCATGAACATGATGGCCGTGTCGTGGGAGGACACCACAATCCTCGTCGACGCGGGCGTGATGTTTCCCGACCCCGATCAACTGGGCGTCGATCTGATCATTCCGGACTTCACATACGTCGAGGCGCGGCGCGACAAAGTGAAGGCGCTCGTGCTGACGCACGGCCACGAGGATCACATCGGTGCCGTGCCGCACGTGCTGCCAATGTTCGACGGTCCGGTCTACGGTACCGCGATGACGCTGGCGCTGGTCGAGCCGAAGCTCGAGGAGCACCAAATCGACGCCAAGAACCGGCTGAAGACCATCAAGCCGCGCGACCGCGTAACGATCGGCCCGTTCACGATCGAGTTCATCCGGGTGACGCACAGCATGCCGGATTGTGTGGCGCTTGCCATCACGACGCCGGCAGGCGTGATGATTCACACCGGCGACTTCAAGATCGATCAGACGCCGATCGACGGCGAGCACTTCGATCTGCACCGCTTTGCGGAACTGGGCGCCAAGGGCGTGCTGGTCCTATTTGCCGACAGCACCAACATCGATCGGCGGGGTTTCACCGGTCCCGAGATCGAGGTCATCGAGGCGTTCGAGGAGATCTTCACGAGCACGCAGGGCAAGCTCGTGGTCGCCACCTTTTCGTCGAGCATCTACCGGATGCAGGTCCTGGTCGACCTGGCGGCGCAGTTCGATCGCAAGGTGGCGTTTGTCGGACGGAGCATCGTGCAGAACGCCGAGATCGCGCAGCGGCTCGGCTACCTGCGGATTCCGACGGGAGTGCAGATACGCGACAGCGACGTGCAGAATTACGCCTCGCAGGATGTGCTCTGTGTGACCACCGGATCGCAGGGCGAACCGCAGGCTGCTCTGCCGCGCATTGCCGTCGACGACCATCGCTTCGTGAAGCTCGGGCCCGACGACACCGTCGTCCTGTCGGCGCGCGCCATTCCAGGCAACGAGAAGGCGATTGCGCGCGTCATGAGCCACGTGGCACGCCGCGGCGCCGACGTCGTAACCGATGCGATGAAGCACGTGCATGTCTCCGGCCACGGAAGCGCTGAGGAGCTCAAGCTGGTGCTATCGCTGGTCCGGCCGCGTTACTTCGTGCCGGTGCACGGCGAATACCGGCAGCTGTCGCAGCACGCGCGCGTCGCGAAACGCGTGATGAGCGGCGCCGAGCATAAGCTGCAGGTGCTGCTGGCCGAGAATGGCGACGTCATCCAGTTCGACTCGCGCGGCGCACGCATTGCGGACAAAGTGCCTGCCGGGCGGGTGCTGATCGACGTGACGAGGGTTGGCGAGGTCGGTGACGAAGTGCTTCGCGACCGCCGTCATCTCGCCGGCGATGGCGTGATCGTGGCGGTCGTCGCCATCAACCGCCAGGCCGGTACCCTGGTTGGGGCGCCGGAGATCGTCACGCGTGGCTTCGTCGTCAGCGAGGACGAAGCCGAGGCGCTCTTCAAGGATGCGGCGATCGTCATCGCCGAGTGCATTGCCATCACGAGCGTCGAAGAGCGTGCGGATCAGGGATTGATGACCGAGAAACTGCGCGCCGAGCTGCGCCGGTTTTTCAAGAAGCGGTCGGGACGACGGCCGCTCGTGCTGCCGGTGTTGATGGAGATCTGACTGGATGGCGGAATCGACATTATCGAGACGGATCAGCGAATTCCTCGGCGTCGCGCTCTTCGCGCTGGCGCTGATCTGGCTCATCTCGCTCGTCACCTACGAACCAACCGACCCGGTGTGGTTCTTCACCACCGATGCGCTGCATGCGCCCGCCAACTTCGTCGGCCGCGTCGGCGCATTCGTGTCCGAGCTGTCATTTCAACTCTTCGGCTACGCGGCGTATCTCGTCCCAGGGATCATCGCCTGGGCGGGCTGGTATTACTTCTGGTGCCAGCCGTTTGAAGCGATCTACACGAAGGCGATCGGTGTCGGTCTCTTCCTGGGCTGCAGCAGCGCCTTCCTCAGCCTGGTGTTGGGCAGCGCGGACGTTGCCGGAAAGACGTTCGAGGCGGGCGGATCCCTTGGCGCGTGGCTTGGCTCCTGGTTCGCTGAATACCTCAATCGGACCGGCTCGATCATCGTGCTGTTGACGTTGATGGTGCTCGCCGTCATCCTCTCGACCCAGTTTTCATTCGGGCGGATGTTTGCGAACGCGAGCCAGGGTTCTCGCGATCTGTCGGCACGCAGCATGGGATTCCTTCGTGCGTGGTTCGAGGATCGGCGCAAGCAGAAGCAGCGCCGCGAGGTGATCGCCAAGCACACCAAAAAGGAGGGCGCCTCGCCCGAGAAGACGGCAGCGGTCGCCAAGCCGAAGGAGACGTCCGCGCCGGATGGGACGGCCGCGCCCGTTGTCGCCCGCAAGAGGGCGACGCCAATCGCACCACCACTGCCCCTGACGGAGCCCGAGCAGAAGGTGCAGCGGCGTCTGGGTGCATTCACGCTGCCGCCGCTGTCACTCCTCGACCCGCCCAAGGCGGAATCGAAGATCGACGAGCGCGAGCTGATGGACGCTGCGCGGCAGCTGGAGGAAAAATGCCGCGAGTTCGCAGTTGAAGGTCAGGTGGCGCAGATCCATCCGGGCCCGGTGGTTACGACGTTCGAGTTCAAGCCCGACGCCGGCGTGAAGTACAGCAAGATCACGAGCCTTGCCGACGATCTCTGCCTCGCCATGCAAGCGGAATCGGTGCTGATCGACCGCATCCCGGGCAAGTCCACCGTGGGCATTCAGATCCCGAATCCCAACCGCGAAGCCATCTCGCTGCGCGAGCTGCTCCAATCCGAGGCGTTTGAACACTCGACATCGAAGCTGACGCTCACGCTCGGCAAGACCATTCATGGTGAGCCGTACGTCACCGATCTCGCGACGATGCCGCACTTGCTCATCGCGGGTTCAACAGGCACAGGCAAGTCCGTCGGCCTGAACGCGATGCTCACGAGCATCCTCTACCGCGCGACGCCGGATGACGTACGGCTGATCATGATCGACCCGAAGCGTCTGGAGCTTGGGATGTACGAAGACATCCCGCACCTGCTCACGCCCGTCGTCGTCGATCCGAAAAAGGCCGCCAACGCACTGCGGTGGGCCGTGCGCGAAATGGAAGAACGCTACAAGACGCTTGCCGGCGAGGGCGTGCGCAACATCGAGCAGTACAACCGGAACATCAGGCTGGTGCTCGAGGAAACGGGCAACAAGGATCCGGACGCCCCGAAGCCGCTGCCCTTCATCGTCGTCGTCATCGACGAGCTCGCGGACCTGATGATGGTCGCCAGCAACGAGGTCGAGGAATCGATCTGCAGGCTGGCGCAGATGGCGCGTGCCGTCGGCATCCATTTGATCCTGGCGACGCAGCGTCCGTCGGTGGATGTCATCACCGGTCTCATCAAAGCAAATCTGCCGTCGCGGATCTCGTTCCGCGTGTCCTCGAAGATCGACTCGCGCACGATTCTCGACAGCAACGGCGCCGAACAACTGCTTGGCAAGGGCGACATGCTGTTTCTTCCGCCGGCGTCATCGCGCTGCATCCGCCTGCACGGCCCGTATATCTCCGAGCAGGAGAGCGCGCGACTCGCGAGCTTCCTGCGCAAGCAGGGCAAGCCGGTGTTCGACGATTCGATCACTGCGGAAGAGGAAAAGTCAGCTGCTGGCGGCCTGGAATTCGAGAAGGACGAACTCTACGACGAGGCGGCGCGCATTGTCGTCAGCTCCGGTCAGGTCTCGATCTCGTATCTGCAGCGAAAGCTGCGTATCGGGTTCAGCCGCGCGGCGCGGCTCGTGGACATGATGGAAGCCGAGGGTCTCGTCTCCCCAGGTGCTGGCGGCAAGCCGCGTGAGGTGCTGGTCGACAAGGGGTATTTCGAGGAAGTCGATGCCCAGCTGCGGTGATCAGAGCGTCCAGCTGAAGCCAGACACTACCGGGTTGGTAGTGTCCGCCTTGAGGCGGACCGTGCTGGTGGCTGCGATGTGCCTCGCAGCCACGACAGCATTCGCTCAGAGCTCGAATGCCCCCAGGCTGCTGCGCGAGGCGGAAGCGCGCGAAATGGCGCTGCGTGGCGAGATTGATAGCCGGAAGGCGGGCTCACCGGCAATGCCTCTGCTCGAACGCGTGCGTACGCTCGTTCGTGCCTACGAGGACATCTCGCGTCTCTTCCCGACGAGTCCATACAGTGACGATGCGCTATGGCATGGCGGGCTGCTTGCAGCCGACGCTTTCTGGGAATTCGGACAGGGTGACGAACGCGAGACTGCGACCCGTCTGCTCAAGACGCTGACCGCGAAGTACGTGACCAGTTCGCTTGTCAAACAGGCGATGCCGCAGCTGGAACGCCTGACGTCCGCGAAGATATTCCCCGCGGAGCCCACGCCACCGGAAACCGCGCCGAAGCCGGCAACGGTGCTGCTGAAGGCGGTCCGGCGTGAAGCGCTGCCCGGCGCAGTACGCGTGACGCTGGAGCTCGAGGGTGAGGCCGCCTTTCACGACGAACAGATCGTTGGACCGCCACGCGTCTTCATCGATTTGCAGAACACCCGTCCAGTCGACGCGCTGAAGGATGCGACGCAGTTGTTCCCCGATGATCTCGTTCGTCAGATTCGAGTCGGCCGTCCGGTTGGGACACGGACGCGTGTCGTGCTGGATCTGGCAACCACCGCGCCGCACACGACCTACGCTCTGTACAACCCGTATCGAGTCGTCATCGACTTCGCACGCGAAGCCCCCATCGCACCCATTGCACCGACCCGCGACAGTACCATTGCATCGACGCGCGACAGCACCATTGCACCGACCCGCGAAAGTACCGCTGCATCTCCCGCCGCGCCGCGACAGAACGCGGTAGGCGGCTTGTCCCTCTCGCGCCAGCTGGGACTCGGCATCGCGCGCGTCGTCATCGATCCGGGCCACGGTGGACACGATCCCGGTGCGATGACCATGGGCCTAAGCGAGGCGGAGGTCGTTCTCGACATAGCGATACGTCTCGAAGGGCTGCTTGTCAAGCAGCCGGGCGTCGAAGTGGTGCTGACACGGCGCACGAATGTGTTCGTGCCGCTCGAGGAACGCACCGCGCTCGCCAACCGCGAAGGCGCGGACCTGTTCCTCTCGATTCACGCCAATGCGAGCGAGGACGACCGCGCGCGCGGCATCGAAACGTATTTCCTGAACTTCGCATCGAATCCCGCCGCGGAGGCGATCGCGGCGCGCGAAAACGCGGCCTCCTCGCGAACCATGCGTCAGCTGGCGGACATCGTGAAAGCGATCGCCCTCAACAACAAGATCGACGAATCGCGCGACTTTGCTTCGTTCGTACAGACGTCGATGATCGATCGGTTGAAGAAATCGAACAGGAACATGAAGGACCTGGGCGTGAAGCAGGCGCCGTTCACCGTCCTCGTCGACGCAACGATGCCGAGCATCCTCGCCGAAATCTCGTTTCTGACAAACCGCCAGGAAGCGACCTTGCTGCGAGGCAATGCGTACCGCCAGCAGATTGCCGAGGCGCTGTTCAATGGCCTCATGAAATACCAACGATCGCTGAAGCGGACGTCACAAACCATCGCCTCCCAATAGCTCGTCCGGCCTGCATTTCATGCAGATGTGCAGCCCGCAACCCACCGGCGTTATCCCTTTTGTACTGGTATGCTTCGCACTCTCATCACAGAGTTCGCAGCCGTGGACGAGCAGCGCTGGAAGGCGATCGAGGCGATCTATATCGGTGCGCTCGACGCACCGGATCGCGACGCATTTCTGGACCAGGCGTGTCAGAACGACTCTGACCTCCGCCTCGAGGTGGAGCGCCTTCTCCACGACGAAACCTCCACCATGCAGCTGTTGGGCCGTGCGCCGTCCGTCGGTGCGGTCACTTTAACGGCGGGCTCCACCTTTGGCGAGTACGAGATCGTCGAGCTCCTTGGGTCCGGCGGCAGCTCCGACGTCTATCGCGCTTTCGACCGGCGGCTCGATCGCAACGTTGCGCTGAAAGTCTTCACGAACGCCGCGTTCGTCGACGATTTCAGGTCGCGGTTCGAGCGCGAAGCGAAGGCCGCCGCCTCGCTGAATCATCCGAACATCGCCACCGTCTACGAGGTGGGCCAGGTCGAGGAGTACTGGTTTATCGCGATCGAATACATCGACGGCGTGACGTTCCGCGAGAAGCTCGACGACGAGGCGTGCTCGCTGGACGAACGCCTGCGGTACCTCGGCCAGGTGGCCGGGGCGCTGGCGTGCGCCCATGCGGGCGGCATCGTGCACTGCGATCTCAAACCCGAAAATGTGATGGTGACGGGCGACGGCGCCGTGAAGGTTCTCGATTTCGGCCTCGCGCGACTGGTTCGGCCGCAGCGCGCCGACGCCGCATTGGCAGCATCCGAGGACGCATCGGAAGCCGCTGCCGGTCGACGCAGGATCGAAGGGACGATCGGCTACATGTCGCCGGAGCAGGCGTCGGGCGAGGAGCTCGGGGCGCGCACGGATGTCTTTGCCTTCGGCTGCATGTTGTTCGAGGCGATCGCCAACCGGCTTCCCTTCTGGAGTCCATCGCTCGTCCGATCGCTACACAACCTGACGCACGAACCTGCACCGCGCCTCGAGGCCTACGTGCGAAAGATTCCGCGCCGCCTCCAGCGACTGGTTGAGGATTGCCTCGCGAAAGATCCTGCGGCCAGGCCCGAGTCGATGGAGGAGGTCAACCGGCGTCTGCAGGAAGTGATTGAGCGCAAGTCGACGCGGGCTTTTCGTATTGCCGCCAGCCTCGCCGCGCTCCTCGCCATCGGCGCGCCGCTCGGCTACTGGGCATGGCGAACACCGCCTTCGCCCGGATCGGTCGCTGTCATTCCATTTACCAGCGCCTCTTCAGCGGCCGACAACGACATGTTTGCCGCTGAAATCAGCGAAGGCCTGATTCAGTCGCTTGCCCAGCTTCCGGATCTGAAGGTAACGGCACGTGCATCGAGCTTCCGCTTTGCAGCGACCGGTGTAGACGTGCGACAGATTGCGCGCACGCTCGGCGTTCGTACCCTCGTGACGGGCACTGTCACTCTTACCGGCGGCGATCTGCGCGTGGCGGCCGAACTCATCGACGGCCAAAACGGCAGCGCGCTGTGGGGTGCCCAATTCGACCGGCGCGCTGCCGATATTGGAGACCTGCAGTTGGAGATCGCTGCCGAAATTGCAAGGCGCGTGCGGTCGGGCCTGACGGCGGCCGATCAGCGTCGCCTTGCTCGAACGATTCATCCCAATCCCGATGTGTACGCGCTGTTGCTGCGCGGCCGCTACCAGATGTCGCTGTACAGTCCAGACAGCAGCCAGAAGGCAGCCAGCTATTTTGAGCAGGCGCTCGGTATCGATCCGAGCTACGCGATGGCGAATGCCGAGCTCGCTTCCACGTATCGCCGCATGGCTGGCTACGGCATCCTCGATCCGCGTCAGGCAATGCCGCTGGCGGAACGCGCGGCGATGCGCGCGATCGCGAGCGACGCGGAGTTGGCCGAAGGACACACCGCGCTCGCCGACATCAAGCGCGACCAGTGGCAGTGGGTCGCGTCAATGCGCGAGTACGATCGTGCAATCGCGCTGAGCCCCAGCTACGTACCCGCGCACGAGGGCCTGGCAATCGGTTTGAGCGTCATGGGACAGTACGACGCCGCGGTGGCCGAGCTGCAGCGCATCCGCGCGCTGGACCCGGTCAGCGTGCCCGGCGCAGTTGATGCGACTGCCCTGTTTTACAACGTACGCCGGTTCGACCGCGCTCTAGAGACGGTCACTGAAGCGACGCGGCGCGACAGTGCGGCGCCCGCGCTCTGGACATGGACGGGAATCGTCCTTGGAGGAAGCGGAAACTTTGCGGGTGCCGTGGCAGCGTTCGAGACGGCGATCCGCCTGGGCGACAACACGAACGCGACGCAGTGCTACTACGTTCACGCGCTGGCGCGCGTGGGCCGTCGGCAGGAGGCGCTGCGACGCCTCGAATCAGTGGAACGAAGCACGGCATTCGTGCCGCCATCATCGCTTGCCATCGCCTACGTAGGACTCGACCAGAAGGACCGTGCGTTCGAGTTCTTGCAACGCGGCTTTGCCGCGCGCGATCCGCTGCTGCAGTACATCGTCGTCGAGCCGTTTCTCGATTCGATCAGCGACGATCCACGCTTCCGCGCGATCGTCGCTGGTATGGGATTGTCCCCGCTGAAACAGTGACGCGTCGCGCTACGCCTGCGACGCAGCAGCCCGCGGCGTTGTCTGCAGCAAGGCCACCTGTCGTGCCAGCTGACCGAGAGCGCGGCTGACGGCAACGCGCCCGGCGTTCGTTGAAGGAAACCCGAATTCCTTTTCAATTTGCTGTGCCGACAGGCCGCGCTCGACGTGAGCAACGATGAGGTTCCGGTCTTTGTCGCGCAGCCTGGCAAGGCCGCGCCGATACTGGTCCACCGCGTCCTGATCCAGGGCCGCATCGAGCGGCGTCGCGCCGGGCGACGGCAGTTCGTCCTGCTCCGGCAGCTCGACTGGCGCAGGCCGCCGCACCGTCTTGCGGATTTCATCGCGAATCAGGTTGGTCAGCGCGCGCTGCATATAGCCCTGCACGGCGTACGGATGCCGCACGTCGAACTGGTCACCTTTTTTCAGCATGCGCAGGGCGACTTCCTGCACCAGGTCGCAGGTCTCGAGACAGCCCCGAGCCGCGGCCGGCAACCGTCGGTGGGCCCATTTGCGCACCGTGGGCAGGCACTCCTCCACCATGGCTTCCACGCGGGAGCGGTCGGAAACGGTGTTACGGGAGACGACGATTTCTTGCGTGTCCATACACCATCCTTCATGCAAAACGGTTTACGCGAGGGGTTGATGTCTATGTATGCGGAATCGGCGGCTGAAAAGGGTAAGGCGACCTATAATCGGCGCACTCCAATGAAGTCGGCGCACATTACCCGGCTCCTGCAGGAGTGGAGTGCCGGCGATGAGGATGCCCTCAATGCCCTCATCCCCCTCGTCGAACGTGAGTTGCGCCGGCTGGCGCGTCAGCGGGTCGCCGGCGAACGCCCCGGGATGACGCTGCAGGCGACCGACCTCGTGAACGAGGCCTACCTCCGGTTGCTGGACGTAAAGCAGGTGCAGTGGCAGGATCGCGAGCATTTCTTCGCGGTCGCCGTTCGAGTCATGCGCCGGATACTGGTCGATGCCGGCCGCAGCCGCGGCGCCCAGAAACGCGGTGACGGCGTTCGACCGGTTCCCCTCGAACAAGCCGAGGACCAGTCAGCGAGCCCGTCCTACGACCTGCTCGCCCTGGACGAAGCGCTGAAGAGGCTCGAGACCATGGCTCCTCGAAAGGTTCGAGTCGTCGAACTGCGTTACTTTGTCGGCCTGAGCGTCGAAGAGACCGCGGCGGCGCTCGACGTATCACCCGAGACTGTCAAGCGGGATTGGCGGCTGGCCAAGGCCTGGCTGGCACACGAACTGTCACAAACCCGTTCGAAACCCGACTAGCCGAGC
Source organism: Vicinamibacterales bacterium (assembly GCA_035492455.1). GTDB lineage: Bacteria > Acidobacteriota > Vicinamibacteria > Vicinamibacterales > UBA2999 > Gp6-AA40. Next base: position 67,629 of record DATJJE010000009.1, read on the forward strand.
AACGGCAGCTTAGATCAACGTCGAGCTCGAGTCGGCGCCGTATCGCCATCGATTAGCGCCGCGATGCTGTCGGCGATCTCGGCGTTCTGAACAACATAGAAGAGGCCGCCGCGACCATTCTGGCTACTCGCGCAATTGCTCCCGGAAATGAGACCCTGCTGATTCAAGTCCCCAAAGATCGCAAGGCGCTGACCGCCACTCGTCGAAACGCCGATTTTGGCGTGATTGCGATCAGTGCCGAGCCCACCGCGAAGGCCAATTGATTGGCCCTCCCATTGTCCTGTGAGCGCAATACGTACTGCACCAGGTGAACCCAAAGAGTCATCCCAACACGCAATTTTGGTTGAAGTAATCGTAGAAAAGATCTGTGGTTTCGCCCACCACGTAGCGGTACGCAACGACACACCACCGAGCAGCGCCGACACCATCTGCCAGGGCGGTACATGGAGGCGAGACGGCTTAGAAATCAACCGAACGCCGGTCGATAGCGTAGCCACGGTGGCTTGCGAGGTCTTGACTCTGGATCCGAGACCAGACACCAACGCCATAATCGCCGAAGGACCACCGTTACGGACGATCTGCCGATTCGTTGGATCGGTAACAATGCTCGCGTTCTTGAGACCGTTCAGGACACTGACAACGTCGTTCTGACTTAGTTTCAGTGCGAACGCGTGTTGACTTACTTTGACGTTATTGTCGATTACACATCCCAGCGTATTGCCGTCATTTCGCCGTGGGTTGTTGCGATTCCCAGCAGCTGGCCACGAAGGCGTCGTCACCTGCATTACGAATCCCTCGCCATCCGAATTCCAGACCAGCATGCCTTTCGAGTGGCCCCACGGTGACTTGCACGCCTCGCCGCACCCGGTAATGTCGGGATCGTCGTAGAACTGATCGTTCCAAATGACGTAGAACAACGATGAGTTGTTGTAGATCTGGTCGAACGTCGCGCCGACTGGATCGGTTACCGTCTCACCGACACAACCTTGACCTCGCTGGAGCGTCGGTGCCTCTTGACTCGCATACACGAATTGCTGGCCAAAGTTATATGGCTGGACGTCGCCGCCGAACGGGCACTGCCGCGGATCGGCGCCGCTGCCGCCGCAGCCGGCAAACGCTGAAGCATTGAATTTGAATACGAACCACCAGTCGACTGGGTGTCCGCTCGCCAACAACGGCGCAGGGCCGTTCGCCGCCCGCAGGTGCGGGCCGTTCACGCAGAGAAGAAGTACGAGCACCGCGAAACACGCTCGCCGAATACGTGTCGTGATCACACTCACTTCTCCTTCACCGCTAGTTGTCGTCAACCGCAGCATTCAACTTATCAGTTTGGGGAGTCTCCTCCGGGGGGACGCGGAAGGCGACGTTGAACATTTCGCTGAGTTTCTGTGTCGCTTGCTTCGAAAACATGCCGACGATGAACGAGCCTGCCGCGAAACCAATCAAGTTCAAGTCCTGCGTATTGGACGACACCGAAAAAAAGCCGGCTCGCGTGGCTAAGTAGAATCCACTCGCAAGCGCCACTCCGATAAGCGGCCTGAGCGCATACCACCAGCGCCAACTCTTCTTCAGCTTCTTCGCGCCCGTAAAGTTTGCGAACGATGTTGCGGCATGCACATAACTTCCGAGCGCTCCTGACAGCATGACGAGAAGCAGGAGTTGGCGCTCCGGATAGAGTTCTAACCGGAGAAAACCCCAGAACAGATTGATTGTTCGAAAGTCCTCTTCTGCATCAGGACCGATATTCATCGGCCACACTTGCAAGAGCAGATACAGGATGAGGAGACCGACGACTACGTGATACAGGCCTAACGCCATGGTCCAACCGCGACCCATTCGCGAATCAGGCCGCGGCGCAGTCTCCACGTGCTCCGTTAGCGACCCGAGCGTGTCCGTCATAATTTCTCCTCTACTGGGGCGTCCACAGGCGCAAAACGGCTCGTCGACGCCGCGTGCTACGGCAGGAAGTAATAAAGATGGCCGTCGTCTCCACCTGCCGCAATCGCCGAACCATCGGCACTAACCGCGATCGGCCAGTTCATGTTCCCTGTTTCGAATTGCCACACTTGGGTTCCGCTGAAATCGAATCGGCGGAACAACCCGGGCGTTCCTGGGGGATTGCCTTCAGCAACCGTGATGATTTCGCCGTCGGCGTCCATGCTCACGCTGTTCGGATTGTGCTCGAGCGGAACGGTGGTCTTCGGTTTCGGGGACTGGGCGTCGAAGATCAACAACTCGCCCTCGTAATTGACCGTCTGAGGCGACCCGTTCAACGCGTTTCCACTGGTAACGTTGGCCGAAGGAGAAGGCGGCGGCGTCTTCCGGTTCGCGACCGCGGCGAAGGTGGCGCCATCGCCAGAAATCGCTATCCATCGCACATTCTGTCTTGCCTTCGCGTCTGTCACACCTTCCGGCGGCGCGGGGTCTACGACCGGCGCCGCCGGACCTCCTGCGTCGTAGCGAACGGGTGGATTCGCCGCTGTGGCCATATCAGACACAGTGCTTCGATACACAACGTCGCTGCCGCCCGCCACGAATGCCTCGGCATCGTCATTGCCGGACACAGCCACCGAGAGGAAACGCACGGGTGCGAGAACCGAGGAAGTCCGATCCGTCGCGTTGACGGGCTCTTTGGAAACTTCCTTGATGAACATGCGCGTGATAACGCCGTTCGCGATCGTGGCGACGAGCAGCTGGCCGCGCTCGTTACATGCAGCGAGCCACGTCCCGCTCGGATGAACCGCAACCGAAGTGACGGGGCCAAAGGTGGTTCGGAAATCCGGATCCGTGCTCGGAGCCGCCGACTGGATCGGTGTGTACGTCACACGGTTGTTGCGCACACTGCGCGCGTACACATACAACTGATCGGCCGCGGCCGCGACGATCGCGCCGTCGCGAGACAGGGAGACGACGTTGACCGTGTCGCCTATTGGCGTTTTGGTCGCCGAGGAGTTGAACAGCACGGTGCCGGTCGCGGCGTCGAAGATCATCACCAAGCCGGTCGTCTGGTTCGGGCCTGCGAAGGGCGGCGTGAAGTATCCGCCGGTGGCCGCCACAGTACCGTCGCCCGAAATGCCGACGGCAAAAATGCCGTCCCAGCCAGTCATCCTGTTCGTCCATTTATTCGTCGCCACCGGCTTGCCGCCAGTCGAGGCGACGTCGAAACAGAACGTCGCGAACTGCCCGTATATCTTCGAATTCGCCTCGAAATCATGAATGTACGTGGCGCCGATGACACGATCGCCTTTTTCGGAGATGGCGACGGAGTTGACCCAAGCCACCTTCGAAAGCGACTGCACCCAGGCGGGTGCTTTCGTAACGGGGCCGGTCGTTAACACGGTCATGCGTCTACCCTCCCCGGGTCAACTGCCGGGTCCTGGATCTCTGGCTGGAAGCGAAGGTGCCGACTATATACCTGTTGATGGAGATAACGATCGCCAAAGCGATCTCTTACGGCGGGAACTAACTTCTAAGTCTCGAATGGCCGGGGTCGGTGGGGCCGGCGGCGCGATCGCTTGCGCGCTTACGCAGCACGATGACCAGACCGACGAGCAACCCGGCAATGGCGGCGGCGATCATCACGACACCGACAAAACCGACGGACCCGAGGACGACGTCACCCATTGTGATCTCGCGCGTGATAGGCGGCTGGTGGATCGTCTCGACGATGATTGGATGGTCGGGCGCAGGCGTGGGCGAGGGCGGCGCGGGCGCGGGCTGTTGGAATGCCATGACCATGGGCCGGCGGAAGCCAGTCCCTATGGCTTCAGATTACCCCATGCGTCCACAGCCAGCGCGAGCTCGGCGAGCGTCCGCACGCCGACGCCGGTCGCCCCTTTCGGCTGATATGGCTTCGCCTCTTCGGCCCAGGCGGTGCCGGCAATATCCATGTGGACCCACGGCAGATCGCCGACAAACTCCTTGATGAAGAGTGCCGCGCTGATGGCCCCGCCCGCACGGCCACCCGTGTTGGTGAAGTCCGCAATTTCGCTCTTCAGCAACTCCTTGTAGTCGTCGAAGATCGGCATCGGCCACGAACGGTCGCCGGCGCGCTCGCTCGCCTGCCGTACGTGCTCGACCCATCCGGCGGGCCGGCCGAATAAACCACTGGTGGTCTTGCCGAGCGCCACGACGCAGGCGCCTGTCAGCGTTGCCACATCGACAAGATGCGTCACGCCCATCTGGCGCGCGTACCAGAGTGCGTCGCCGAGAATCAGACGGCCTTCCGCATCGGTGTTCAAGACTTCGACGGTCTTCCCTTCCGCGCTCGTCAGGATGTCGCCCGGCTTCATCGCGCGGCCGCCGGGCATGTTTTCGGTGGCGGGCACGACGCCGATGCAGGCAATAGGCGCCTTCAGCCGCGCGAGAGCAATCATGGCGCTGATGACGGCGGCGCCGCCGGACATGTCATCCTTCATCTTGTCCATGTTTTCCGACGGCTTGATCGAAATGCCGCCGGTATCGAAGGTGATGCCCTTGCCGACCAGTCCGAGCACGACGCCGCCGCGCGCGTTCTTCGGTTCATGCCGCAACACGATGACGCGCGGCGGTTGATCGCTGCCGCGCGCCACCCCGAGCAGCAGCCCCATCTTCAGATCGGCAATCTGCCGCTCGTCGAGCACCTCGACGCCAAGCCCCGCCTCTTTCGCGAGCATTGCCGCGCGATCCGCAAACGCACGCGGCGTCAGCACGTTGCCGGGCTCATTCGACAGCTCACGCGCCATGTTCGTGCACTCACCAAGCACACGACCGCGCTCGACAACGTCCTGATTGACGTCGCTGACGCGCAGCTCCACGCGCTCGAGCCATGCGACCGCAGGGCCTGCGGTCCTATACGTCGTGCCTTCGTAATTCGCGAGTACCGCACCTTCAGCGAGCGCCTGTGCCGCAACGTCAGGCGCTGCGCCCTCGACACGACGCCAGAGGACCGTGACGCTTGCCAGGCGGCGTTGCCGCGCCGCCAGGGCGCCCACGCTCGCGATCCGGCGAATCCGCTCGCTTGTAACGTCGCCGCGCGGGCCGGCGCCGACGAGCAGCGCGCGGCGGGCTCTCACGGTGTCTCCGGTGAGTGGCATCAGCAGCTGCTCAAACGGCTTGCCGCCGAATTCTCCACGCTGCCGCGCGGCGGCGTATTCACCGCCAGAGGCCCGATCGAGATCGGGTTCGTCGCCCAAATCGTCGTTTTCGAAGACGGGAACGATGAGGAGGTCGGTGTCGAGATCGCGCGTCTTCCGGGCCGTTGCCGTCACGGCCGGTGTCTTGTGCACGTCCTGCATCTCCGCGTACGGTCCTTGTGGGGCAAGGTCCGGCGTCTTAGAATCGAAGGCGCCAGCTCAAGGGACCAATCATGACTAACCTACGTCGCGCGCTCACGCTTCCTGCGCTTGCCGCTGCTCTGGTGGCCACGGGACCTCTCTGGGCGGCGCAGCGCGACGCTGACAAGAAACCAAGTTTATCACTCAAGGCGAACCCGCCAGCGGGTTTTGCTCCGCTTCGCGTCCACCTCACCGTCGATGTCCGGGGTGGCGCGAACGACTACGCCGAGTTCTACTGCCCCACCGTGCAGTGGGACTGGGACGATGGCACCATCTCTGAGACGTCAGAGGACTGCAATCCGTATGAAGCGGGCAAGAGCAGCATCCAGCGTCGCTACAGCGCGGATCATACCTTCCGTCTTTCCGGCGATTATCGTCTGGCGTTCCGTCTGAAACAGAAGGACAAAGTGATCTCCTCGGCGACGACGACGCTGACCGTGCGCGCCGGCGCGAACGAAGGTTTTTAGGCATCTTTGACTGCGACAGAGCAAGTGATGTCGGAGATTCAGGGGCGCGTGCGCGAGCGTGTGCGCGCCGAACTGGTCCGGCACGGCGCGTCGGCCGCGCTCGAAGATCCGACGCTGTTCGCCGAGATTGACGCGCTGCTGCGCGACGCCATCGAACGCAGCCAGCCATCGGCGCTGCTGCTTCCCGAACTGCTCGGCGATCCGTCCACGTGGCGCCTCGAGACGGCAATCAAATATCAATCCCACCGCGGCGCCGCCGGTGCGCCGATCGTCTTCGTCAAGCAGCGCCTGCTGATGCCGCTGCTCCGCTGGTTCTACGAATTCAACCGCGACAACTTCGAGCGGCAGCGCCGCATCAACCAGGTGCTGTTCGCATGCGTGCAGGAGCTGGCCATCGAGACGACCCGGCTGCGCCGGGAGCTGCGCGAGCGCTCCGGCGAGCGTGTCAACCGCGCGTGAGATCCGCCGTGAGCTACAGTTAGCGTGAAACTGGCGTTCGTCGTCCAGCGCTATGGCGCCGGCATCGCCGGCGGATCGGAAATGCACTGCCGCCAGCTCGCCGAGCGTCTGTCTCGGCGCCACGACATCACCGTTCTCACCACCTCCGCACGCGACTACGTGACGTGGGACAACGCGCTGCCCGCAGGCCCTTCCACCGAGAACGGCGTGCGCGTGCATCGCTTTCCCGTCGCCCGTCCGCGCAACCTGAAGGTGTTTGCGGATCTCAGCGACGAAGTGTTTGACGATCTCGGCTCGACGCCGGAGCGCGAGGAGGAATGGTTTCGCGCGAACGGCCCCGATGCGCCTGCGCTGCTCGAGTACCTTCGTGCCCACGGGCGCGAGTACGACCTTGTACTGTTCTGGGCGTTCCGCTATGCGCCGACCTATTTCGGTCTGCCGCTGGTTGCGGATCGCGCCGTTCTGGTGCCCACCGCCGAAGAGGATCCCGCGGTGGACCTGGACGTCATTCCCGACTACTTCGCGCGAGCAGCGGGCTACCTTTTTCTCACTCCCGAGGAAGAAGCGCTCGTTTCTACTCGGGCCGGACGCACACTTCATCCATCGCGCGTGATCGGCATCGGACTCGAGCCGGAGCAGGACCGTCATCCATCTCGTGATGCGATCGACCGGCTCGGCGTGCCCACAGATTTCGTGCTCTATCTCGGTCGCGTCGATCGAAACAAGGGGTGCGCGACGCTGCTCGAATACTTCCAGGAGTACATCGCGGAAGGCGGCGCGACGACGCTCGTGCTGGCCGGGCCTTCGACATTGCCAATCCCCGATCACGCACGCATACGTGCGCTCGGCTACGTCTCCGACGATGTACGGCAGGCGCTTCTCGCGCACGCCCGCGCGTTGATCGTGCCCTCTCCCTACGAAAGTCTCAGCATCGTCCTGCTCGAAGGGTGGAACCACGCGACACCGGCGCTGGTGAACGCCTCCTGCAAGGTGCTGAAGGGTCAGGTACAGCGCGCCAACGGTGGTCTGTATTACCGGTCCTCGCGCGAGTTTCAGGAAGCGCTCACCTGGCTGCTTGCGCATGACGCCAATCGGCGCGATCTCGGCGAACAGGGGCTCGCATATGTCGATCGCGAATATCGCTGGCCGACGGTGATCGAGCGCGTCGAGAGTCTGCTCGAGGAAGTCAGTCGACGACAGTCACCGGTACGGGTGTAAGCGTCTCGCCCATCAACGTGTAGGCGGCGATTTGCATCCCCGAACCGCCGAGCCCGACGATCAGAAAGACAAAGTCACGAAAGGCCTGGGCGCTGTCGGTCTGCGATGGCTCCGGAGTGCCGCGTGGATGCGAGTGATACGCACCGACGACCGCGAAGTGTTCTGATTGCTGCTCGTTGATCCGCCGGCAGCGCCGGATCTGCGTGAAGTAATCGACGGGAGAGATCTCGTAGCGCTTCGTCGGGTCCGACGCTCCATTGCTGGTGGGGATGGCCTCGAGAATATCGCCGCCCCTTCCGACCAACAACCCACAACATTCATTGGGCGCGTCACGGTGCGCATGCGCAACGATGGCCCTCAATGCTTCGCGATCGATCCGTAACGTCGGCGCTATCAAGACAGGAAGCACGCGCTGTTGCCAACAACACGCGTGTCAAACGCACAAAACTGTGATGGGCTGCTGAGACCGCACCCGGGAGTGCGCGACGAGATCGCCGCCATGAATCGTCCCGATGGTGGCGTGTTCCATCGATAGGACGTCGCTCCGCCAGTACCCGTCGAGATGATCGCCGGCGTATAGCCTGGTGTGCTGGAGGCAAACACGTCGAGGACATAGTCGGTCGCCCCGTTCACCGCGGCCCATGAAAACTGTATCGACTCCAGCGACACCATTGCCTGAGGCCGCGACGGCGTCACGGTGCACGAGCGCGGCAGAACGACATCCAAGGTCGTATCCCCGCTGATGGCGACGCCGCGGAGCACCGTATTGAATCCAGACCGCTGAAACAGCGACTCAAAACCAACGACGCGACCCGGATTCGTGACTTCGTACGCAACCGTATAGCGTCCGCGCGCGTCGGATACAGCCGCCGGCACATACGGGCCGGCTTGCGGCCGTCCACCAATGTCCTGGCGCACCGAAACCGTCACGTTTGAAAGCGGACTCGTCTCGTCGCCGCCGTCACGAATCACACCCGAGACGAGATAGGTGCCGATAGGAGCAGGCGGCGGCGAAGGCGCAGGCGCAGGAACTGGAGTTGGCGCGGGACTTGGAACTGGAGCGGGAAGCGGTGATGGCACCGCCGGCCCGGGCGACTGATTCGAGCCGCATGACCACGCTATCAGCGCAACGGCACACACGTGAGCGACGCCGGCATACCGCATGACTACCTAGTCAGGGGCGGACCTCAATCGCCATCGCGATTCCCATGCCGCCGCCGATGCACAACGAGGCGACACCTCTGCCCCCGCCCTGCGCGCGAAGCGCATAGATCAACGTAGTCAGCACGCGCGCGCCGCTCGCGCCAATGGGATGTCCAAGCGAGATCGCGCCGCCGCGCGTGTTTACCCTGGCAGCGTCGAGCTTCAGCTCCTTTGCGACAGCTACGGCTTGCACGGCGAACGCCTCGTTGAGCTCGAACAGATCGATGTCGGCGGTCTTCAGCTTCGCGCGATCGAGCGCCCTCTGCACGGCAGGTATCGGCCCCATGCCCATGATTGCGGGATCGACACCTGTTGATGCGAACGACAGGATCTTCGCGATCGGCTTGCGTCCCAGCTTGGCCGCGCGTTCCGCCGTCGCAACGACAACCGCCGCGGCGCCGTCGTTTATGCCCGACGCGTTGCCGGCGGTGACGCTGCCGTCCTTCTTGAACGCGGGTTTGAGACCCGCGAGCTTCTCGGCCGTCGTGCCCGCGCGCGGATATTCGTCCGTGTCGAACGTGATCGGGTCGCCCTTCTTCTGCGGGATCGATACTGGAACGATCTCTTCTTTGAAAAGACCTGCCCTGATCGCCGCCTCGGCTCGCCGCTGGCTTTCAGCCGCGTACGCATCCTGTTCTTCGCGGCTGACGTTAAAGCGACTGGCAATGTTCTCGGCCGTGACGCCCATGTGACAGCCGCCCATCGCGCAGGTCAGTCCCTCGAGGAGCATCGAGTCGTAGACCTCGCCGTGGCCCATGCGGAAGCCCCAGCGCGCGCCTTTGAGAATGTAGGGCGCGTTGGTCATCGATTCCGTTCCACCGGCGAGCACCAGATCCGTGTAGCCGACGCGCGTCGCTTCGACGGCGTGCACTACCGATTGCAGCCCCGAGCCGCACACGCGGTTGACCGTTTCACCCGGCACTTCCTGCGGCACACCTGCCTTGATTGCTGCCTGCCGCGCGACGTTCATTCCAGCGCCGGCTTGCAGGACGCATCCCATGATCACGTCGCCGAGATCGATCGGGTTCACGTCGGCGCGCCGAATTGCTTCACGAATGACGATGGCGCCGAGGTCGGCGGCGGAAAAGTCTTTTAGTGAGCCGCCAAATGATCCGATCGGTGTTCGGCAGGCGCTGAGAATGACTGCGGGTTCGTAATCGGGCATAACAAATTAGCGGTCGGTCCGGCTAAAGCTGGACTAGAACCTGGCTGGCTCCTCTTCCATCAGCAGTGTCGCGCCCGTGGCTTTCTTCACCGCGTCGACCGTCGTATCTGACGCCATCTCACGCAGGACGAGACCCTTCGGCGTGACATCGATCACCGCCAGCTCGGTGACGATCATGTGCACGACGTTCGTTCCGGTCAGCGGCAGCGAGCACTTCTTCAGAATCTTGTGGCCGCCATCCCTGGTCGTGTGTTCCATCGCGATGATGACGCGTTTGGCGCCGGCCACGAGATCCATCGCGCCGCCCATTCCCTTCATCATCTTGCCCGGCACCATCCAGTTCGCCAGGTTTCCCGCTTCGTCCACCTCGAGCGCGCCCAGCACGGTCATATCGATGTGGCCGCCGCGCACCATCGCGAACGAATCCGCGCTGCTGCAATACGACGTACCGCGCAGCTCGGTGACGATCTCCTTGCCCGCGTTGACGATGTCCGGATCGATTTCGGACTCGAGCGGATATGGCCCCACGCCGAGCATTCCGTTCTCGGAGTGCAGCGTGATGTCGACGCCCGGCGGCACGTAATTCGCCACCAGCGTCGGCATGCCGATGCCGAGGTTCACGTAATCGCCGTCGTGCAGCTCCTGCGCGACGCGGCGGACGATGCGCTCTCTCTTGTCCATGTAGTTAGACAGCCTGAAGCTGCCGAACGGTGCGCCGCTCGATGCGCTTCTCGTAATACGCGCCCTTGAGAACGTGCGTCACGAAGATCCCCGGCGTGACAATGGCGTCGGGATCGAGCTCGCCAGGCTCGACGATTTCCTCGACCTCCGCAAAGGTGACCTTTGCTGCAGTCGCCATGACCGGATTGAAGTTGCGCGCGGTCTTCCGGTAGATGAGATTGCCTTTGCTGTCGCCCTTGTAGGCCTTGACGAACGCGAAGTCCGCATGCAACGGCATCTCGAGGACGTAGTTGCGCCCATCGATGACGCGCGTCTCCTTCCCCTCCGCGATCATCGTCCCGTAGCCGGTCGGGGTGAAGAAGCCGCCGAGGCCGGCGCCGGCCGCGCGCATCCGCTCCGCGAAGGTGCCCTGTGGCACCAGCGTGTATTTAATCTCCCCTGCGATCGCCTGCCGCTCGAACTCCTTGTTCTCGCCAACATAGCTGCCGATGAAGTGTGCGACCTGCTTGGTCCTGACGAGCATGCCGACGCCGAAATCGTCGACGCCTGGATTGTTGCTGATGATCGTCAGGTTGCGCGTGCCGCGGCCATGCAGCGCTCTGATGAGATTCTCAGGAAGGCCGCACAGGCCGAAGCCGCCGCACATGATGCGCGCGCCGTCGGGAATCATGGCCACCGCTTGCTCGGCGCTCTTCAACACCTTGTTCATGTCAGTGATTATCCTTCATCAACTCCGCGCGCCATTTCGCGGCGGCCGAGAAGATGGCGTCAACCGCGTCGCCGCGGTGCAGATCGCCCCGCAGCTGCGTCAGCCGCTGAATCAGACAGTCGAGCGCGGCGCCGATTGCATCGGGGTTGGTCGCGCAGATATCGCGCCACACGTCCGCTGGACTCGATGCGAGTCGCGTGCTGTCGACAAGACCGCGTCCGGCCATGCGCAGGCCGTCCTCCCGCACCACACTTCCGACGGCATCCATCAACGCGCTTGCCGCCAGCTGCGGCAGGTGGCTGACGAACGCCATCACGCGGTCGTGATCGTCGGCTGAAAGGATTGACGGCTTTGCACCGAGGCCGGCGACGAACCGCGACAGGCGATCGAGCGTGTCCTGGGAGGCCTGCGCGTCGGGCGTGAAGATCCAGGGGCGGCCGGCGAACAGATCCGGCCGCGCGAAGGCGAAGCCGCCGCGCTCGCCGCCGCCGAGCGGATGGCCGCCGACGAATGAAATGTGCTGCGGAAGCGCGCGCGCCGCGCTGATGATGTCGCGTTTGGTTCCGCCTACGTCGGTAATAGTGACAGGTCGGCCAGTGACAGCTAGGGCGGGTCCTTTTGCACCCGCCAGACTGTTCAGAATCTGAATATTCTGGCGAACGGGTGCCGCGAGAATGACGAGCGAGGCGTCTGTGACCGCGTCGATGTTCGCGAAGCCGCGCTCGATGGCGCCCGCGCCCATGGCATGCGCAAGCACGGGCTCGGCGTCCACGCCGTAGACGCGCGACTCCGGCCAACGCTCGCGGATGCCCAGCGCGATCGACCCTCCAATCAGGCCGAGGCCGACGATTGCTATAGAGGTAAACGGAGGATCGGTCGCCACCTTGGGAGTTGGAAGTTGGAAGTTGGGCGTTTAGCGAGCCCAACCTCTCCGCGCGACTGGTTCAAGGCAGATGCTCCGGCCGATGGCTGGCGCGATGATGCGCAGCTCCGCCATCAAGCGCTCGAACTGCGCCGGGAACATCGACTGCGCACCGTCGCTCAACGCGCGATCCGGATCGTTGTGCACCTCGATGATCAGTCCATCCGCGCCCGCGGCAACGGCCGCGCGCGCCAGCTGCGCCACCATGTCGCGGCGGCCGGCGCCATGACTTGGATCGGCAACCACCGGCAGGTGACTGAGCTTCTTGACCACCGGAATGGCGGAGATGTCGAACGTATTGCGCGTCGCCGTTTCGAACGTCCGGATGCCTCGCTCGCAGAGAATCACGTCCGTGTTGCCGCCGGCGAGGATGTATTCCGCCGAGAGCAGCCACTCTTCGATCGTCGCCGAGATGCCTCGCTTGAGCAGCACCGGCTTGCGCGCGTGACCGAGCTCGCGCAGCAGCGTGAAGTTCTGCATGTTGCGTGCGCCCACCTGGAAGATGTCGCAGTAGCGGGCAATCAGCTCAATCTGGCTGATGTCCATCACTTCCGAGATCACCTGCAGGTTGTGCGCATCGGCGGCGCTGCGCAGCATGCGAAGGCCTTCCTCGCCGAGTCCCTGGAACGCGTAGGGCGAGCTGCGCGGCTTGAACGCGCCTCCGCGCAGAATCTTCGCGCCGGCGCGCTTCACGGCGGCTGCGGTCGCGTGCACCTGCTCCTCGGTCTCCGCCGAGCACGGGCCCGCCATCACGATCACCTCATCGCCACCTATGCGTACGTCGTCAATCTGGACGATCGTGTTGTCCGGTCGAAAGGTGCGACTGGCGCGCTTGTAGGGCTCCGTGATGCGCAGCACCTCGTGTACCCCCTCGAGAATGGCGATCAGATCGGGGTCGATCTTGTGCGCACCCACGACACCGAGGACGGTGCGCGTGACACCCGAGGAGCGGTGGACATCCATCCCCAGCTCGATGAGGCGCTGAATGACCGAGTCGATCTGCGCCTCGGTGGCGCGTTCCTGCATCACTACGACCATATAACTACTCTCACTCTCCGATAGAAGGACCGAACTCTTCGCTGCTGGAACCCGATTCGCGTTCGGCGCGCCGCGCCTCGTCGATGATGCGCTCGAAGATCCGCACGACTGCGTCGGCGGTCAGCGGCCCGGCCAGCTCCTGCGCGGATTGCTTGACCTTCTCGAGCACCTTCTTCTCCCGCTCCGGCTGATACACGGGCATGCCGAGCTCGTGTTTGAGCTTGCCGATTTCGACCGCGCAGGCCACACGCACGTTGAGCAGCCGCAGCAGCTGGTTGTCGATAACGTCGATGCGCTCGCGCAGTTCGTCGATGCTCAGGACTTCAGCCAACGCACATACTCCTCTACGCGGGTATTGAGTTCGCCGGACGCGCCCTCGCGCGCGATCACATCGACCAGCGCGCTTCCGACGACGGCGGCATCGGCCCATCGTCCGACTTCCCGTACGTGCTCCGGCTTGCTGATGCCAAAGCCAAGCGCGACGGGCAGGTCGCTGACCTTGCGGATGCGTTCCACCATGTCCTGCGCGCCCGCGGCCAGCGCATCGCGTGCACCGGTGACACCGAGGCGCGAGATCGCGTACAGGAAGCCGCTGCCCAGCGCCGCGGCCCTGCGCAACCGGTCGTCGGTCGTCGTAGGACTGAGAAGGAGGATTGTATCAATCCCCCGTTTGGCGAGCATGCTTCGCGACTCGTCTGCCTCCTCGATCGGCAGATCAAGAATCAGCACGCCGTCGACGCCCGCGTCACGCGCCCGATCCGCGAACTGCTCGGCGCCGAGCCGCAGAATGGGGTTCGCGTAGCTGAAAATCACGACCGGCGCGCTGATGTCGCCGCGCATCGATCGCAGCAGATCGAGCACGCCCGACAGCGTCGCGCCCGATGCGAGCGCGCGCTCGGTCGCGCGCTGAATTACCGGGCCGTCAGCCAGCGGATCCGAGAACGGCACACCAACCTCGAGGACATCCGCGCCCGCGCGGTCGAGCGCACGCAGGATTCCGGCGGTGCGATCGAGATCCGGATCGCCGGCGGTGATGTACGTGACCAGACCGGGCGTGCGCTGCTTGCGAATCCGGCAGAAGGTTTCCTGCAGGCGCGTCATGGTTTCTCCGCAGGCCGACCTGGCGGGTCCAACAGGACCCGCTCGCCACTATCGATTACGGTCTGCACGTCCTTGTCGCCACGACCCGACAGGTTCACAACGACGACCGATCCCGGCTCCAGCGTCGGAATCAACTGCATCGTGTAGGCGATGGCGTGTGACGATTCGAGCGCCGGCAGAATGCCTTCCATGCGCGCCAGCGTCTTGAAGCCGTCCAGCGCCTGCGCATCAGTGATGTAGGCGTACTCCGTGCGCCCCATCTCTCGCAGCCACGCGTGCTCCGGTCCGACGGCCGCGTAGTCCAATCCCGCCGAGATCGAATGCGTCAGCTCGATGTTCCCGGCATCATCCTGGAGCACATAGGTGCGCGTTCCCTGCAGCACTCCGGTGCTGCCGCCGGCGAAACGCGCAGCGTGACGGCCTGGCGCGATCTTCTCGCCGCCCGCTTCGACGCCGATCAGGCGAACCGACTTGTCGTCCAGGAATCCATCGAAGATGCCGATGGCGTTGCTGCCACCGCCGACGCAGGCGACGACAACATCCGGAAGGCGACCGGCCTGTTCGAGGATCTGCGCACGCGCCTCGCGGCCGATCACCGACTGGAACTCGCGGACCATCAGCGGATATGGATGCGGACCGAGCGCCGACCCGAGCAGGTAATACGTGTCCTCGACGTTGGCGACCCAGTCGCGCATCGCTTCGTTGATCGCGTCCTTCAACGTCCTGCTGCCTGCATCGACGCCGTGAACAGTCGCGCCGAGCAGCTGCATGCGGACGACGTTCAATGCCTGGCGACGCATGTCCTCGGTGCCCATGTAGACGCGGCACTCGAGGCCGAGCAGCGCGCACGCGGTCACGGTGGCGACGCCGTGCTGTCCCGCTCCAGTCTCGGCAACCACGCGACGCTTGCCCATGCGTTTGGCGAGCAGCGCCTGACCGAGCGCGTTGTTGATCTTGTGCGCGCCCGTATGCGTGAGATCCTCGCGCTTGAGAAAGACGCGAACAGCTGCCTCACGCGCCCTACCAGCGCCACCGGCCTCAGCAAGGTTGCGGGTCTCGTACAACGGCGTCGGACGACCGACGTAGTGTTTCAGCAGGCGATCGAGCTCGTCGCAGAACGCTTCGTCGTCTCGTGCGGTGTAGTACCCGGCGGTGAGTTCTTCGATAGGAGCAACGAGGGTCTCGGGAACGAAACGTCCTCCGTAGGCGCCGAAATATCCACGCGCGTCCGGATCGCGGCGGCCGAAGATCCGCTCCTTTGTGGCTGCGCTTTTCACTGTCGGAAAGCCTCTCTCGCGTTCGCGATGAATTCCGTCACCTTCTGAGAGTCCTTGACGCCGGGCGCTGCTTCCACCCCGGATGAAACGTCGACGCCAAACGGCCGTACCGCGCGAATCGCGCTCGCGACGTTGTCGACGGTGAGGCCGCCGGCGAGCACGACGCGACGCGTCTGCGCAACGGCGGCGGCCTGCGACCAGTCGATGACCGCGCCGGTGCCGCCGCGACGCACGGGGTCGATGTTGTCCACGAGCAACGCCGTCTCGGACGCCCACGCTTCGGTCGCGTAATTCAGATCCGCCACGGACACGGCGCGAAAGACGGGCCAGTCAAGTGCCGCCGCATAGTCCGGCGGCTCATCGCCGTGCAGCTGAATCGCCGTCAGGTGCGCCCGTTCCGCAATCGAACGGATGTTTTCCACCGGTTCGTTCACAAACACACCGACGCGCATGACGTGCGGCGGCAGTTCCGCTGCGATCTCCGCCGCGCGCTCCACTGTGATGGCGCGTGGACTGCGCGCCCACAGGACGAACCCGATGGCCGTCGCCCCCTGCTCCGCCGCATGCACCGCATCCGCCACCCGTGTGATACCGCAGATCTTCACGAACACTGGACACTCTGGCGCCCAGCCAACGGGCGCCGTCCACCGACAAGAGCGTTAATCGCCTCGGCGGGATGCGGATCCACCATGAAACGCTCACCGATCAGAAAGGCACGGTATCCGGCGGCCGCCAACCGATCGAGTTCCTCACGGGACTTCAAGCCGCTCTCACTGACCCCGATGACAGTCTTCGGGATGCGCGGGGCAAGACGCTCCGACGCCTCGACATCGACCTTCAACGTGCGCAGGTTGCGGTTGTTGACGCCTATTACGCGCGCGCCGCTGTCGGACGCGCGGCTCAGCTCCGCCTCGTCATGCACTTCGACCAGCGTCGCCAGGTCGAGTTCCCACGCGCGCTTCTGCAGCGCGACGAGATCCGTCTGATCGAGCGCCGCGACGATCAGCAGAACCGCATCCGCCCCGCTGGCGCGCGCCTCGAACAGCTGATACTCATCGACGATGAAGTCTTTGCGCAGAAGGGGCACACCGACGTGCGCGCGCACAGCCGCGAGGTGGGCGAGCGAGCCGTCAAAAAACGTTGGCTCGGTAAGCACCGAGATCGCCGCTGCGCCGCCGTCTTGATACTGCATCGCGATCCGGACCGGGTCGTACTCTGCCGCGAGCACGCCTTTCGACGGTGACCGCCGCTTGCATTCCGCAATCACATTGATGCGACCCGCCATCCCGAGTGCGGCTTCGAACCGCTGGCCCGCCGGCTTCGCTGACGCGGCCCGGCGTTCCAGACTCGCCAGTGGCTCCTTCCCTCGCCTCGTCTCAACTATCCGTCGAGTAGCCGCGACGATCGTCAAGAGGAGGTCGGCCGCGCTCATACCGGCGCCTCGGCGCGCGAGCTCTCAACCATCTGCTGCAGGCGCTGCTGCGCCGCGCCGGAATCGATCGCCGACGCCGCGATTCTGATTCCGTCCCTGATCGTGTCCGCCCGCCCGGCAATGAACAGCGCCACGCCCGCGTTCAACAGCACGACGTCGCGGCGTGATCCCCGCTCGCCGGCGAGAATGCGCCGGACAATTGCGGCGTTGTCTTCCGCATCGCCGCCCTTGAGCGCGGCGGGTTCGCTCTTCGCAACGCCGAAGTCCGCCGGATGCACGTAGAAAGTGTTGACCGCACCGTCACGGCACTCGGAAACTTTCGTATAGCCGGTTGTAGAGATCTCATCGATGCCGTCCGCGCCGTGCACCACCCAGGCGCGTCGAGAACCCAACATCATCAACGATCGGGCGAGCAGCTCGGTCAGCTCCGGCCGCGGTACGCCGACGAGCTGTCGTGTGGCGCCTGCGGGATTCGTCAGCGGACCGAGCAGGTTGAAGGCGGTGCGGATGCCGAGATCCGACCTCACCTGCGCCGCGTGCTTCATCGCCGGATGAAACGTGCGCGCGAAGAAAAAGGCGATGCCCGTTTCGCGCAGCGCCCGTTCGACCGTGAGGGGCGATGCGGCGATATTCACGCCGAGCGCCTCGAATACATCCGCCGAGCCGCAGCGGCTCGAGACCGACCGGTTCCCGTGCTTGGCGACCGGCACACCGCACGACGCAATCACGATCGCCGCGGTGGTCGAGATGTTGAACGTGCCGGACCGATCCCCGCCGGTCCCGCACGTATCGAACGCATCGTGCACCGATGCGTTCAGCTTCACCGCATGCGCTCTCATCGTCCGCGCGAAGCCGACAATCTCGGAGGGCCGCTCGCCCTTCATGACAAGGCCGGTCAGCAGCGCGCCGAGAGCAACGGCGTTCGCGCGCCCTTCCATTACTTCGCGCATCGCCCCTGCCGCCTCATCTTCGGTGAGGTCCTGGTGGCGGACGACCTTCTCGAGCAGCTCGGTGAACATCACAATTCCAGGAAGTTGCGCAGAATCCGCCGGCCTTCATCCGTCAGCACCGACTCGGGATGGAACTGCACGCCATGCACCGGATACGTTTTGTGGCGCACGGCCATAATCGTGTCGTCCTCTTTCGTCCGCGCCGCGACTTCCAGCTCGTTCGGCAGCTTGTCGTTCGAGATCACCAGCGAGTGATAGCGTCCGGCAGCAAATGGCGCGGCCAGTCCGGCAAACACCCCTTTGCCGTCGTGCACAACCGTCGACGTCTTGCCGTGCATCGGCGCCTGCGCGCGGCACACGATGCCCCCGTACACGACACCAATCGCCTGATGACCCAGGCACACACCGAGAATCGGCGTCGTCGGACCGAAGCGGCGGATGACATCAACAGACACGCCGGCATCCTCGGGGCGCCCGGGGCCGGGTGAAATGACGATCTGTTCGGGCGCCATCGCCGCAATCTCGTCGAGCGTCACCTGGTCGTTGCGCCGCACGCGCAGCTTGGCGCCTAATTCACCGAGATACTGCACGAGGTTGTAGGTAAACGAGTCGTAGTTATCTATTACCAGGACCATTTGTGATTCCTGAGCGCAAATTCCTCACAAGCCCGCCTGTGCCAACTCAAGGGCCCGTATTACTCCGCGGGCTTTGTCTCTTGTTTCCTCATATTCGGCCGCTGGATTTGAGTCCGCAACAATGCCCGCCCCAGCTTGTACGTAGGCACGGCCGTTCTCGATCAACACCGTTCGAATCGTGATGCAGAAATCGAGATTGCCGGCGAAGTCGAGGTAGCCGACCGCGCCTGCGTAGACGCCGCGACGGCGGTTCTCGAGCTCCGAGATGATCTCCATTGCGCGCACCTTTGGGGCGCCCGACACAGTACCCGCCGGGAAGCACGACGCCAGCGCATCGAGCCGGTCATAGTCCTCGGCAAGCTTTCCCTCGACGATCGACACCAGATGCATCACGTGGGAATAGCGTTCAAGCGCCATATAGGTCGGCACCTTGACGCTGCCGTACGCGGCGACGCGGCCGACATCATTTCGCCCCAGATCGACGAGCATCACGTGCTCGGCTCGCTCCTTCTCGTTTCGCTTCAGCTCGTCGGCGAGCCGCGAATCTTCTTCTTCGTTGCGCCCGCGCGGACGCGTGCCCGCGATTGGATGCGTTTCGACGCGGCGCCCTTCGACACGCACGAGCATTTCCGGCGACGACCCGACGATCGAACGCTCCCCCAGGCGGATGAAATACATGTAAGGCGAGGGGTTCACGTGCCGCAGCGCCCGATACACGGTGAACGGATCGACACCGAGCTTTGTTTCGAAACGCTGCGACAGAACGACCTGATAGATGTCGCCGGCGGCGATGTACTCCTTCGCCGTGCGCACCATCTCCTCGAAGCGCTCGCGCGTGACGTTCGACGTCACTTCGATCGGCGACGTGTCCGTACAGGGCGGCTTGCTCAACGGACGCTCGAGCTCGCGTTCCACGAATTCGATCTTCGCGCACGCGAACTGGTAGAGCGATTCCAGGTCTTCATCTCCGGTAATGCGCGCGTTCGCAATGATCAAAATCCGATGACGGACGTGGTCGAACGCCAGCACTGTGTCGAACAGCATGAAGCCGCCTTCATCGTCCGGCTCACTCGTTGCCTGCAGCGTGACCGGCTCGAACCATGCCGCTGCGTCATATCCCAGATAGCCCACGGCGCCGCCGGTGAATCGCGGCAGTCCCGGAACGAACGGTGAATGGAAGCTCGCCATCAGCTCGCGCAGTGTGGCGATGAAAGGCTTCTCCGATTCGGTGGTCTGCCCCGCGCGATCGACGATCGTCTTGCCTTCGCGGGATCTCAGGATAAGAAACGGGTCCTTGCCCAAGAACGAATAGCGGCCGACGTGCTCGCCGCCTTCCACGGACTCGAGCAGGAAGGCGTAATCGGAATGTTCGGCAATCTTCAGGAACGCCGAGACCGGCGTCAGCAGATCCGCAACGATCTCCTTGCACACGGGAACGAACGTGCCCCGCTGCGCCAGCTCCTTGAATTCTTCGAATGATGTGATCCGCATCGTCAGCTCGCGATCGTCTCGCGGACCTTGAAGGTCCGCGCTGCTACGGCAGCCTTCATGACCCCTGGCTCTGGTTTCTGCCCGGTCCACCACTCGAACTGCCGCTCCGCTTGCGCGATGAGCATCGGCAGACCGTCGAGCGTCAGGCATCTGGCCGTGCGGGCTTCGCGCAGCAACGGACTCTCCTCGTCTCCATACGTGAGGTCGTAAACGAGGCGGCCGTCGAATGGGCCGCCGGGCAGCGGACTCTCGCCGCGCGCGTTTGGTCCACCGAGCGGTGTGCAGTTGATGAGCAGATCCCACGACCCCGGAGCTGGCGGCCAGAACGCCGCCACGGCTCCCCCTCCGCCGTGGCCAACGCTTCGACGTGATAGGTCCACAACTTCGGTCGCCTGTTCAACACGTCGCGCGTGCACCGTCACACGCGCACCGCGCGAGACCAGCGCGACAACAACCGCTCGCGCGGCGCCGCCAGCGCCGAGCACGGCAACGCGAGCGCCTGACAACGATGCGGGATAAACCGCTTCGAGCGGCTCGAGAAATCCGGCGGCGTCGGTGTTGGTGGCCTCCCATTCCGTCTTTGCGCGACTTCGCCGCAGCGTATTGGCCGCGCCGATGGCGCGGGTGAGCTCATCAGCGGAGCCGGCAGCGCGCAGCGCGTCGAGCTTGAATGGAATCGTCACGCTGACGCCTTCGATGTTCATCGCCTCGGCAAAGACAACAAAGTCCTCAAAATCAGCGGCGCACAGCGGCACGTACGCGGCGTCCAGCCCTGCTGCCTCGAATGCGGCGTTGTGCATCCGCGGCGACATCGAATGGAGACCGACGTTGCCGACCACGCCGTAGATCGCCGTATCAGGCCCAACCGACCTGAAGCGATACTCGTCGAGCATGCGGGCAGCTGGAACCTGCCCGGGCGCAACGGAGTCCCCCGAATAGGTCCAACGCGAACCAAGGCGGGATGCGAGCAGCCGGGTCGGGATGCCTGCATCACCCATCGCGATAATTACGGCGTTTCCCTCCGCTGCGATCGGCAGCAGCGGCAGTGCATCGCTGAGCCGCGTGGCAGGAATCGCGATCTTGATCGTTCCAGCGCCCGACTGCCGCATAGCGGTTGCCCGGGCCGCCAGATCGGTCGGCACGCTCTGAAAGTCGTGCGACGAGATCACGATACGGCGCGGATCGCGGGCGATGACATCCGCAAAGCCAGCGCGCCACTCCACGTCCACGTACTCCGCTCCCGCATCCAATGCCTGCAACAGCAGCGCGCGGCGTGTTTCCTCGCTGCCTTCGAACAACCCGCCTTCCCATGTCGGCCGAACGGTGACGATGACCGGCCGGGGGCGGCCGTGGAGGGCCTGCGCGACGTCAACGTCCGAGACGCCGTCCAGGCGAAGCTCGACGAGATCGCTACGCGTCGCGGTGTCGCGCGCCCCGATCAGTTCCGCCATCGTCGCGGCAGTCACGGTCTCAACGAGTAGTGCCCTGTGCAAAACGCTCCCGACAGTTCGTAAGGGGCGCCAACGTCGCCGCGCCCAGAAAAAAGAAAAGCCTCTTCGCCGGTTAGGCTGAAGAGGCTTGGTCTTTGCTGAACTCGAGGTCTATTAACTAGACGCCGGAAGCCCCCTCAGTCGCAGTCCCGTACCACCACCAATAGCTGGCGTTGCGGAAGGCGAAGGGGCTAAAAAATCGCGGCATCAGGTGAAAACGGTGTTCGGACAGTACTTCACGCGACCGCACAGTGTCAACCACAATCGCGCTAGCCCCTTGCGATTTCATGGGTTTACCCGTATCTTCAAGCGTGAGTGCACCTATGAAAATCCGCACGATCGCAGCTCTCCTCGGTCTGTTGCTCTTCCTGCGCGTCGGCTTGCCCGCCGCAACCACATCGTTTCCTGTCGACGAGCTCAAGCCCGGAATGGTGGGCGTCGGCAAGACAGTTTTTCAGGGCGACGAGCTGCAGGATTTCAAGGTTCACATCCTTGGCGTGCTGCGCAACGTCATCGGCACGCGCCGCAATCTGATTCTCGCGAAGCTCGAAGGTGGTCCGCTGGCTGACACCGGCGTCATCGCCGGCATGAGCGGCAGCCCTGTCTATATCGACGGGCGGCTCGTCGGCGCCGTGTCGTATTCGCTCGGCCAGTTCTCGAAGGAACCGATCGCTGGCATCACACCGATTGACGAAATGATCGAAGCCACCGCGCAGGCTGCACCGCGCCGGCCGGCGACGCGCGTGGCACTGCAGATGCCGCTCACCCCCGAGAACATGCGCGACTCACTCCGACAGGCGTTCTCCTGGGTGCGACCGTTCGCGGAAAATCCGAACGACGTGCAGGTGTTCGGCAACGGTCTCGATGCGAGCGTCGGCACGATGCTGCGGCCAATCGCCACGCCGCTGACGATCGGCGGATACGACGCGTCGGTAATCGATCCGGTCGCGAATGCGTTTCGTGAGCAGGGCTTTCTGCCCATGTTGGCGGGGGCCGGTGGTCAGGAGCCCGCGGCAGCGGGGGCCAATCGCAACCGGCCGCTGCGTCCCGGCGATCCGGTCGGCGTTGCGCTCGTGACCGGCGATCTCGACTTCGGCGCGACGGGCACGGTCACCGAAGTGGACGGCAACCGCGTCTACGCGTTCGGGCACCCGTTCTACGGCCTCGGCCCGACGCAGTTCCCGATGACGCGCGCCTACGTGCACACCATTCTTCCGAGTCTCTTCAGCTCGTCAAAGCTGGCGAGCACAGGCGACATCATCGGCACGGTGCAGCAGGATCGCGCGACCGCGATTGCGGGAACGCTCGGTGCAGGCCCGGTCCTCATCCCCATCAGCCTGAAGCTGACCTCCGACCGCGGGACAACGAAGACGTTCAAGATGTCGATCGTCAACGACCAGCTGTTCACCCCGCTGCTCGCCTACGTGTCCATCCTCAACACGCTCACCTCCTACGAGCGTCAGAACGGTGCGGCGAGCTACGCGGTGCGCGGCAGCGCCATGGTGAAGAAGTACGGCAAAGTCGACTTTGAGGACCTGTTCACCGGCGACACGCCATCCATCGGCGCCGCCACCTACGTGGTCGGCCCAATCAATTTCCTCCTGCGCAATGCGTTCGAGGACGTCGATATTGAAGGGCTCGACCTCGAGATCGATGCGAGCGAGCAGGCAAAGACGGCAACGCTCGAGCGCGTGTGGATCGATGGCAACCGTCCGAAACCCGGTACAACCGTTACGCTCAAGGCGCTGATGCGCACCTACCGGGGCGAGGAGATTACCCGGTCGGTTCCGGTCGAGATTCCGGCCAACGCGCGCGGCAGCGTCTCGATCATGGTCGCCGACGGCACGCGTCTGGGTCAGATGGAGGCGCGCGAGCTGCAGCTGCAGCCGCTGCAGACGCGCGACCTCGCGCAAATGGTTCGCGTCCTCAACCAGGCGCGCAAGAACAATCGCCTCTACGTGCGGCTCGTCACGCCGGACGCCGGCGCCGTCGTCAAAGGTGAATCGCTGTCGTCGCTTCCGCCGTCCGTTCTGGCCGTCATGGAGTCTGATCGGAATGGCGGCAGCTTCAAGCCGCTCGGCGCCGCGCTGCTGGGTCAGTGGGAGATCACGACGGACCACGCAGTCACCGGCTCGCGAACGCTGACGCTCTCGCTCGACAACAACTGATGGGCCGCCTGAAGGCGGCCTCTACGATCATGAACACACGAATTCGTCGCGCCGCATTCGCGCTGGCGGCCGTCTGTGCGGGCGCGTCGCTCGCCTACGCGGCCAATCCCACCTTCTGGCAGGTTTCGAACGAAGCGGAGTTCGCGAAGGGGGATGTCGAAAATCTCTCGATCGACGGCTACGGCCGGCTGACGCTCGGGCCATCCACGAGCTCCGTGTACGACGCGAGCGCGCCGTTTCTCTGGTCGATGATCAGCGCGCCCGACGGGTCGATGTACGTCGGCAGCGGCAACGAGGGCCAGGTTTACAAGGTGGACGCGAGCGGCAAAGGCTCGGTCTTCTTCGACGCAGAAGAGCTCGAGGTGCACGCGCTGGCGCTTGCGCCCGGCGGCGGCCTTTATGCCGCCACGTCGCCCGACGGGAAGATCTACAAGATCGATGCGGCTGGCAAGTCGTCGGTGCTGTTCGATCCGCCGGACAAATACATTTGGGGCCTGGCGGTCGACAAGACCGGCACTGTCTTCGCCGCGACGGGTGATAAGGGGATCGTCTACAAAATCACGCCCGATGGAAAAGGCACGGTCTTCTATCAGACGAAAACGACGCACGCCATCTCGCTGGCAATTGAAAGCGACGGCCATCTGCTCGTCGGCACCGAATCGCCGGGCCGCTTGTTCCGCCTCGACGCCAACGGCAAGCCATTCGTCCTGCTCGATTCGCCCTACAACGAGATTCATACCCTGAAGATCGATGCGAAGGGCATCATCTACGCCGCGGCGGTCAGCGGATCCGGTGGCTCGTCGACGCCTCCGTCGATGCCATCGACACCGGAGTCGTCAACGCCGCCGACACCAACGGTATCTGTATCGACCGAGATCACGGCCATCGCCGTCGTCGATCAGGCGCCGCAGTCAGGTGCGGCAACAACGTCCGGACCCGAGCGCCCCAACACCGGTTCGTCCGCGGGCGGTGTCTATCGCATTACGCCTGACGGCGCTTGGGATTTGATTTGGAGCTCGCGCGAGGATTCACCGTATGACATCGCGGCGGAGCCCGATGGCAGCGTGCTGATCGGAACGGGCAACAAAGGGAAAATCTTCCGGCTCTCCGGTGATCCGCTGCAGCCGACGCTGCTTACGCGCGCGACCGCCCAGCAGGTCACCGCGTTGATCCGCGACAACGACGGGCGCGTGACGTTCACCACGTCCAATCCCGGCAAGGTTTTGCGCTTGTCGTCAATGCGTGCCGACCGCGGGACCTACACGTCGGACGTGCGTGACGCGCAGACCATCGCGACATGGGGCGCCATCCGGTGGCAAGTTGGGGTGCCTCAGGGAACGCGCGTAGAGATCTCCACACGGTCGGGCAACACGCGCACGCCCGATGAGACGTGGAGTGACTGGACCGCTCCGTACGGGACGCAGGAAGGCAGTCCCATCGCAAGCCCGCGCGCGCGATATCTGCAGTGGCGCGCAGTGCTCACGGGCAACAAAGGCGAGGCGCCGCTGCTGACCTCGGTCACGGCTGCGTATCTGCCACGAAACATCCGGCCCGAGGTTACCTCGATCACGATCAATCCTCCGGGCACCGTTTTCCAGCGCCCCTTTCCCACCGGCGACCCGGAGATTGCCGGGTTCGACGGCGACACGCCAGATCGACGCGTCGCCCCGCAGCAGGCGAACCCCACGAACGGACCGAGCATCGGCCGTCGCGTCTATCAGAAGGGCCTGCTGACATTCACGTGGCGCGCACAGGATGAGAATCGCGATGAGCTCGTCTACGACGTCTTCTACCGCCGCGAAGGCGAGACAACGTGGAAGCCGCTGAAGCAGAAGCTCAGCGACGAGATCGTCGTCTGGGACACATCATCCGTCCCGAACGGCCGCTATGTGCTGCGCGTGGTCGCGTCGGATGCGCCGTCGAATTCGCCGCAAACCGCACTGAGCGGCGCGCTCGAGAGCACGGCCTTCGATATCGACAACACACCACCCGTCATCACCGTGATGAACGTGACTCGCCAGACTGGACGCATGGTGATCGCGTTCGAGGTACGCGACGACAATTCGACGGTGCAGAAGACGGAGTACTCGCTGGACGGCGACCGCTGGCAGACGATTTACCCGAAGGATGGCATTGCCGATTCGCGGCTGGAACAATACGAGCTGGTGCTGGAAGGCGACACGGGATCGCACGGCGTGATCATCCGTGCGACCGACGCGCTGAACAACGTGGCCAGCGCGCGCGGCGATATCGTGACGCCAGCGCCGACGCCTGCACCGCGACGATAGAGAGGGACGCGCCCGCCCGGAATCAGGCGGTCGACGAGGGCAGCGCGATGGAAGTCGACGGAGAATCGGGCTTCGGCGTGGTACCGGTTTCGACCGGCCGCGGCGCAGGAGCCAGACGCACGGGCGCGGGTCCGATCGAGGCCTGCGCCGACGCCTTGACGGTCGTCCGCGCCAGCACCCACACCATATTCACCGCCACGGGCTCGCCATCGACGGCGTGCGCGGGGGCGAACCGCGATTGCTTCACTGCGTTGACGACCGAGCTGACGTCGCCGTTCTGCACGGCCGTATCGTGGCGCCGCACGCTCTCACGCTCCGAGAACAGCACTTCGTAGTTGGCAACTCGCCCTTCGCGTGTGACGACAGCGGCGACCGCAACCACGGACTCGTCGCCGAGCAGCGAATCCAGACCGCCGGAGCCGTCGAGCGCACGCGGCGGCGCCGCCATGCTCCATGGCGGCGGCGCGGCCATGGCGCCATCGAAGCGCATCGGGTTCTCGTCAGAACCAGGGTTGGCGAGCAGCTGAATCATGCCGGCCAGCGAATCAGGTTTCTCATCGCTGGTTACTGCCACAACGGCAGCGGCAACGCAGAGGCATGCCGCGAGCGCAAACGACGCGCCGACTGCCGGCCAGAAGAACCGCAGGTCGGTGCACATGTCGCGCACCTGCATCAACATCGACTGCTCACGCTCCGTCTTGATCCGCGTGAGCACCTCGGACTGCACCGACGTCAGGCTGTCGTCGACTTTGTCGACGGATCGCAGCGCGCACGACGTCAGGCGCAGCGAGGCCCCGATCAACTGCATGTCTTCAACGCGCGCCGCGCAGACCCGGCACCAGCGCAGGTGCGATTCGAGCGCGACCTGATGCTCGACCGTCAGTTCACCGTCGACAAACGCCTCGAGCATCGTCTGCGCCGCGTGACAGTCGAGATACGGAATCATGATCGGATCCCCAGCAGCTCCTCGCGCAGCGCCTGCCGCGCGCGCGTGAGCCGCGACTTCACCGTGCCCACCGCGACATCCAGGCTGAAGGCAATCTCCTCGTAGCGCAAGCCGTCCACTTCGCGCAGCACGAGCGCCGTGCGCTGGTCGAACGGCAGCCGCTCCATCGCCGCCCAGATGCGCGCCGCCGTCTCCTTGCTGGCGAGCAGACGATCCGGCGGCACGTCGCCCGTCGCTTCAACATCCCCGCAGCGCTTCAGGTGATCGTCGAGCGACACAAGATCCGCGCGGTGGCGCCTCCGCCACCAGCGCTGCCGGTTGCGCGCCTGGTTGACGACGATGCGGTAAATCCAGGTACGGAGCGCGGATTGTCCGCGGAAGCGCGAGAGCGTCCTGAAGACGCGCAGAAAGACCTCCTGTGACAGGTCGAGTGCTTCGTCGCGATCGCCAAGGAGGTGGAAAGCAAGGTTGAAGACGGTCCGCTGATGCGCGGCAACGAGATCGGCACACGCCGACTCGTCGCCGGCGACACACCGCGCGATGAGCGCAGCTTCTGTGCTGTCGATCTCTGACCAGCTAATGGCGCCGGCGTTTTTCACAAGAGCTCCGGATGCAGGGTTATTCATCGGAGTCTACAACGAGGATTAGACCCCGGGAAGGCCCGAAAGTTCCGGCGGTCTGTTACGATCCTGGCATCGCCATGAAGCGCGCTTTTGCGGCCGTTGCGGGGGCGATCCTCGTAGCCGCGGCCGTTTTTGCCTTTATCGCCGTCCGTCAGGAGCGGGAATTCCGCCGCCTGATTGCCGCCGGCGATGCCGCGCTGGCGCGCGACCAGACCTACGAAGCCATCGAGGCATTCAGCGGCGCCCTTGCCCTCAAACACGACTCGATGCTCGCGTACCTGAAACGGGGCGACAGCTATCGGCGACGCGGCGAACTAAGCGCGGCGCTCCGCGATCTTCGTCAAGCGTCTTCGCTCGACGCGACCGCCACCCGGCCGCTCGAGCTGCTCGGCGACGTCAACGTCGCGATGGGCCGGTACGAGCGCGCCGCCGAGGCGTACCGCCGATACCTCGCGCTCGACGATCGAGCGCCGCGCGTCCTCTACAAGCTGGCGCTCGCGTCTTACCGCAACGGCCAACCAACCCCCGCCGTCGAATCGCTGCGGCGCGCGCTGGCGCTGGACGACAGATTCGCGGAAGCGCACTACCTGCTGGCAATGTGCCTGAAGGATCAGAAGCGCGACAAGGACGCGGCGAAGTCGCTTGCCAGAGCACTCGAAATCAATCCGGCGCTTGGCGCGGCGCGCGAGGAGCTTGCCGGCCTCGATCTCGCGCAAGGAAGGACGCGCGATGGGATCGAACAGCTCGAAGCCGTGGCGGCCCTCGAGCCGTCGCAGCCGCAGCGCTTCGTCGACGTCGGTCTGGCGTATGCGCGTGCTGGTGACTACGACAACGCGATCACCACGCTCAGCCGCACGGCGCAGCGCTATCCGGAAGCGGAGGTCGTGTACGTCGCGCTTGGGCGCGTCTGGTTGACGATTGCCGACATGAGAAAGGATCGCGTCGCGCTGAGCAAGGCACTTCAGGCGCTCGAGTCCGCTGCGGGACGTCCGGATGCGACCAGCGATACGTTGACGCTGTACGGCCGCTCGCTGCTGCTGGCCGACCGCGTAGACGATTCCGAGCGTGTGCTGCAGCAAGCCTCTTCGACGCTGCCGGTCGACCCCGCGGCTTTTTACTACCTGTCCAGTGCCGCGCAGCGGCGCGGCCACGTATCGGCCGCACGCGATGCGATGGCGAAATATAGAAGCCTCGTGGGTGAGGATGCGACGACGCCGTAGAACCGGACCTTAACCTCCGCTCCTACGTGTTACTGGGTCGAGGGCGTCGCGAAGGCCGTCTCCGAGAAAATTAAATCCGAGCACCAGAAACGCGATCGCCAGGCCAGGGAAAATCGTCAGATGCGGCGCATCCAACAGATGCGTTCGTCCTCCATTCAGCATCGTTCCCCAGCTTGGCGTCGGCGGTTGAACGCCGAGGCCGAGGAAACTGAGCGCAGCCTCCGCGAGAATGGCGCCGCCCATGCCGAGCGTCGCCTGCACAGTAACAGCTGGCAGCGCGGTTGGAATGATGTGCTTGACGAGGATGCGGGGCGTGGCCGCGCCGAGCGCCCGCGCCGCCTGCACAAACTCGAACTCCCGTGCGCGCAGCACCTGTCCGCGCACGAGCCGCGCGTAACCAACCCAGCCGATCAGCGACAGCGCAAATACAACGTTCGTCAGACTTGGACCGAGCACCGCAACGAGAGCGATCGCCAGGAGCAATCCGGGAAATGCGAGAAGGATGTCGATCACGCGGCTGATCGCTTCGTCTACCGTGCCGCCAAAATAGCCCGCAATCGATCCGAGCAGCGTGCCGACAACCGACGAGATCGACACCACGACGATGCCGACCAGCAGTGAGATGCGCGCGCCGGCGAGCACGCGCGAGAAGATGTCGCGTCCGAGTTC
This sequence comes from Vicinamibacterales bacterium, assembly GCA_035492455.1. Lineage (GTDB taxonomy): Bacteria > Acidobacteriota > Vicinamibacteria > Vicinamibacterales > UBA2999 > Gp6-AA40. Next base: position 97,096 of record DATJJE010000009.1, read on the forward strand.
GTCAAGGCCAAACCAGTGCGCCGCTGACGGGCCGTCGAGTCGTCGCGCAAGCTCCTGCGCCGACGGATCGAATCGCGCAATGGCGGGACCGAACAGCGCCGCAAGGACCGCTATCAGGACGATTGCTGCGCCCACCCTATTCATAACGAATTCGCGGATCGACGAGGCCGTAGAGCAGATCCGTAATGAGGTTCATGCCGACGTAGGTCACCGCAATCAGCAGGATGCATCCCTGCACGAGCGGATAGTCGCGGAAGCCGATCGACTGAATCAGCAATCGTCCGATGCCGGGCCACGCGAAGATGGTTTCGGTGATGACGGCGCCGGTGAGGACGGCGCCAAACTGCAGGCCGATCAGCGTAATGACGGGTATCAGGCTATTGCGAAACGCATGGCGCACCACGGCCCGCGCCCTCGATGCGCCGCGCGCACGCGCCGCCACGACGTATTGCTCGCGCAGCTCCTCGAGTAAAGTCGCTCGCGTCATGCGCGCGAGAATCGCCGCCAGCGCCGCGCCAAGCGATACTGCGGGCAGGACGAGGTGTGCCCACGTGCCGCGTCCCGACACCGGCAGCCACCCAAGCTCGATTGAAAAGATGATCGCGAGCAGCGGCCCCAGCCAGAAGTTGGGTATCGAAATACCCAGTAGTGACAGCGTGGTTGCCCCGTGATCAACTGCAGTGCCTCGCCAGACGGCGGCGGCGATTCCGAGCGGAATCGCGACGGCAACGGCAACGAACATCGCGGCCGCCGCAAGCTCGAACGTGGCCGGCATCCGCTCGATGATGGCGCTGGTTACCGGCTGATTGGTCCGCAGCGATCGGCCCAAATCGCCGCTCACGGCGCCGCGCAGAAATCGGCCGTACTGCTCCAGCAGCGGCCGATCGAGGCCGAGACGCGCGCGCAGCTCGGCCACATCCTGCGGCGACGCCGATTCGCCGAGCATCGCCTGCGCGGGGTCGCCGGGAATGAGATGAATAAGGGAAAAAACGAGGGTGGCGACGCCAAGGAGAACCGGAATCGTCAGCGCGATTCGTCGCGCCAGAAACCGCAGCACGCGCCTATCGTAGCGCGGCGGTCCGAGAGAAGGCGGGTCGTTTTGGACCCGCCCCGTTCTCTTACCCTGTTATCCCTGACTCTCGTCCTCGTTGGCGCCGAGCACGTCCTGTGCGATGGCCACTTCATCGAGTGGCAGGCCGGCTTCGTCCAGCGCACCTTCCGCATTGGAGTTTCCGAGCGTGTTCGGGCCGTCTTCCACTGCGCCTTTTCTGAGGTCCTGATCGTTTCCCTGGCTTGCGCGCTGATCCATACCGACCCTCCATGCAGATGGGATGCCGCGGAGTCTAGCAGGAGGCGATGCCCAGCCGCGCGATAATTTTCGCCAAGCCCTGCCGTGAAATCCCCAGTGCGCGGGCGGCGTGCGCACGGTTGCCGCCGGCCCGCGCCAGCGCCACTTCCACAAACCGCCGCTCGAACTGTTCCCGCGCGTCCGCCAAACGGCCCGACGCGACGATTGCAGCGCTGCCGATGACCGCCGGCAGCGAAGCGGGACGCACCCAACCGCGTGTGGGCGCCGCCACGGCCAGCGACGCGACGACGTTCTGCAGCTCGCGGACGTTGCCCGGCCAGTGATATCGGCACAGGTCGTTGAGCGTGGACGATGAAAGGCGTGCATGCGAACCTGTCCGCGCTGTCGCCAGACTCCAGCAGTGCTCGGCCAGCACCGGGATGTCCGCGGGTCTTTCGCGCAGCGGCGGAACCTGAATGCGCACGACGTCGAGGCGATAAAGCAGATCCTGACGGAACCGTCCCGCCGCAGCTTCTGCGCGCATGTCGCGGTTAGCCGCCGCTACGATGCGCACGTCGATCTTCCTGACGAACGACTCCCCCACGCGCCTGACTTCCTGCTGCTGGATGACGCGCAGCAGCTTTGCCTGCGCCCGCGCCGAAAGGTCCGCCGCTTCGTCGAGCAGCAGCGTCCCACCGTCAGCCTCCTCGAACAGACCGATGCGGTCGACGACCGCGCCCGAGAATGCGCCGCGCGCATGGCCGAAAAGCTCGGATTCGAGGAGATCCTCCGGCAGTGCCGCGCAATTAACGTCGCAGAACTTCCGCTCTCGTCGGGCGCTGAGCTGATGGACCGCACGAGCGACGAGCTCCTTGCCGACACCGCTCTCGCCTTCGATGAGCACGTTGAACGGCGCCGCCGCCGCGCGCACGATCGCGCGCCGCACGTTCGTCATCGCCTCGCTCACGCCAAGCAGCTCTGGAACCGCGGTTGCGGCTCTCACCTCCTCCTGCGCAGCCAGGCGCATCGAATCGATACGCGGCGCCATGATCACGGCTGCGAGCTCGAGCAGATCCGTGGCATCGGCAGGAACGGTGCGATCGATCGGCCAGCGGCATACGATCGTGCCTAGCATCCGCGATGCAAGCCGCACCGGTATTCCCATCTCCCAACCGCCGGCCTGACGCTCCGGTCCAATCGCAAACCCCGCTTCGAGCACGCGCCTGCCGAGCGTCGTCGTCAGTCCCTCGCCAACGTTGCCGACCAGCGTCACGGGACCTGCCGCGTCCGACAACAGATCAACCCGGCTCGCTTGCAACTCGTCGAGAACTCGCTCGAGCACGCGCCTGACCGCTACTGTGTCCTGTTCGTCGGCGTGCCCTATCCGCAGCAGCGCGATCGCCAGCGCGCTGTGCCGGATCGTCGGCGTAATTACGGGTTGTCGTGTAGTGAGGTTCTGTTCGGATGCCACACGTCGCGCAATCTCACGTTGCAGCAGCGCAGGCGCAACACGCGAGAACCGTTTGACGCACTCGAGATGTGAGACGGCATCGCCGGGACGACCCGCCCGACGTGCCACATCGATCCAGACTAATCGTGCCCACGCCGCGCGCACGGGCATCTTGGCCCGGCGCGCGACGATGATCGCGGCGTCGAGTGCCTTTTTGATGCGCGGTAGCTGACCGGTGGTCGCTAGTAGCGTCACATCGGCAACGGCTGCCGCGACCTCTGCAGTCGCGTCTTTCGTCTCCACGGCGTGCCGCCGCAGTGACTCGACACACTGTCCCGCCTCGAAGAGCTGCCCGCGAGCGAGCAGCTGCCGCATGCGGACCTCGTGAGCAGCCGCGAGCACCGCGCTGTCCAACATCGATGCGTCACTGATGTCGAAGTCCGGCGCGTCCGGCCGTGCTTGCCAGAGGAGCGCATCGGCGAGCGTCGCGTGTGCCCACAGGCGCAGATGCGACGGCAGTTCGGAGGCTTCCAGGATGGCGCGGCAGATGCTTTCGGCTTCGACGAATGCAGCGTCCATAATGCGCGCGCTCGCTTGCCACAGGCGCGCTTCGATGGCCAGTGCATCGCATCCCGCCGACTGGGCCAGCCGTACGGCGTGCTCGAACGCCTCGCATGCTGCCCCCGTCGCCGCCCGATCGAGGAACATCCGTCCGCGCTGTACGGTCACTCGCGAGGCGTAGCGAGTCGCACCGCGGCGTTCAAGCGCAGCGGCGATGTCTCGCAACAGACGCTCGGCAGCGGCATGGCGGCCACGTTCCGTCAATTCACGCACACGATTCGCTCGCGCCAGCAGGTCGAGCACCTGCGCTCCCATCCGTTCCGATCGCTCGAAGCGGGCAACCTCGACGCGATCAACTGCGTATGCCGCCCTCGCCTCGCGCGCGACCGCGGCATGCGACGACCCAGTCCCCGCCCGCATCGTCAACAGCAGATGCGGACGCGGCGATCGCGTCGACGCATGCAGCAGCGCCGTATGCGCGCGAGCAGCGTCGCTGTCGGTGTCGAGCAGCAACAGTGTGCGTTCGTCCAGTCCAGAGCTGCCGACGATGCGTGCGCGCAGGTACGAGTTGACCGGCAGCGCCACGTATCCGCGTTGTTCCGCTGCCCGCGCGACGCTCGCGATCGTCTGCGGAAACACTCGCCGCCGCACCGCGGTCGCGACAATCCATCGCGGATACCCATCGCGTCCGTGATCCATCGCTTCGATGATCGGCGTGAGGTTGTCCTCGTCCAACATGACCATGACCGCCTCGTCATGCAAGCGAGACGACGAGCCGAAAACCACCGGAGATCGACGCACGTGCGTCCGGAGTGTGCAATTTCTTCGTATACAATGCCTTTCGGGATGTTGCGTTTTCTCAGCGCTGGCGAGTCGCACGGGCAGGCACTCGTCGTCACGCTCGACGGCATGCCGGCTGGCCTCGACGTCGATATCGACGCTCTCAACGCGCAGCTTCGCCGCCGCCAGGGCGGCTACGGTCGCGGACGCCGCATGGCTATCGAAAGCGACCGCGCCGAGATTCTTGCGGGCGTCCGGCACGGCCGCACCACCGGCGCGCCCATCGCGATGCTCATTCGCAATCGCGACTGGGTGAACTGGCAGCAGACGATGTACGTTGAGCGCGACATGCCGGAGAGTGCCTCGGGTGCGAAACGCCCGGATGTTACGCGCCCCCGTCCGGGTCACGCTGATCTCGCCGGCGCCATGAAGTATGGCCACGAGGACATTCGCGACGTGCTCGAGCGTGCGAGCGCGCGCGAGACAGCGTCACGCGTCGCCGCCGGCTCTCTCGGCCGTCAGCTCCTCGGCCGCTTCGGTATCCGCATCGCCAGCCACGTCTCTTCGATCGGTGACGTCGCCCTGCCCGAAGATCGGACCGTCTCGTTTGAAGAAGCGCAGGCGATCGATCCCGATGCGCCGCTGCGCTGCGTCGATGCCGCGCTGCAGCAGAAGATGATCGAGTTCATCGATGCCGCAAAAGAGGCAGGCGATACCGTCGGTGGATCCTTTGAGGTGATTGCCACCGGCGTACCGCCGGGCCTGGGCTCGTACGTACAGTGGGACCGCAAGCTCGATGGGCGCCTGGCTCAGGCGGTGATGTGCATCCACGCGATCAAGGCAGTCGGCATCGGCATCGGACCGGAAGTCGCCTTCAGGCCCGGATCGCGGGTTCACGACGAAATTCTGCCCCCGAAGTCCGAGGAGCGCGTGCCGGTTCGTCCGACAAATCGCGCCGGTGGTCTGGAGGGCGGCGTGACCAACGGCCAGGACGTGCGCGTATCAGCATTCATGAAGCCGATCGCCACGCTCATGAAGCCCCTCCGCTCGGTGGACCTCAGCACGCTGACCGACGCGCCGGCTGCCATCGAGCGCAGCGACGTCTGTGCCGTACCGGCAGCAGCCGTCGTCGGTGAGGCAATGGTCGCGCTGGTGCTGGCTGACGCATTCCTCGAAAAATTCGGCGGCGACTCGATCGACGAAATCGCGCGACACTACGACGCGACGGCGGAACAAATCCGCCGCCGGTTCACGTCGCGCACCACTGCCTAGACCGTGATTCGTCCGATTCTGCGCTACGGTGCCGACGTCCTGCACCAGCCGGCCAGACCTGTCGCCGAGATCACTCCCGACATTTCGAGGCTCGTCGACGACATGATCCAGACGATGTATGCGGCGCCAGGAATCGGGCTGGCGGCCACACAGATTGGCGTACCGCTGCGGATTTTTGTGGCGGACATCTCGCTGGGGCGCAATGCGAGCGATCTCATCACCTTCATCAATCCCGAGTTCGTCGAACGCGACGGGATGCAGCTCGAGGAAGAAGGCTGCCTCAGCGTGCCTGGTTTCAATGCAACCCTTGCGCGTCCATCACGCGCGGTCGTGAAGGGATTGAACCACAAGGGCGAGGAGCACACGATCGAAGGCACCGGCCTGCTGGCACGCTGTTTCCAGCATGAAATGGATCATCTCGAAGGAACGCTGTTCGTCGATCGTCTTCGCGGACTGCAAAAGGATCTAATCGTCAGGAAGATCAAAAAACTCTCGCGCACCGGCAAATGGTAGCGGCCGGGCGATGAACATCGTGTTCTTCGGAACCCCGCGCTTCGCGGTGCCCACGCTGCAGCACCTGCTCCATTCCGCCCATACGGTCGCCGGCGTCGTGACGCAACCCGATCGCCCGCGCGGCCGCGGCCAGAAGGTCACGTTCGCGCCCGTCAAAGAACTGGCTGTAGAACACGGCCTCCCGGTCATCCAACCCGAGCGTTTGAAGCCGCAAGAAGTTGCGGATACGCTTCGCGCCTGGAACGCCGACATCGGGATCGTTGCGGCCTACGGCCGCATCATTCCCGAGCATCTCCTGACCATTCCGCGGCTTGGGATGATCAACGTGCACGCGTCGCTGCTGCCGAAGTATCGCGGCGCCGCCCCGGTCCATCGGGCAGTCATGAACGGTGACGCCGAAACCGGCGTGACGATCATGCGCGTCGTCAAAGAGCTCGACGCGGGTGCGATGTTCGCCATGGTGACGAGGCCCATTGGACCAGACGAGACCAGCGACGTCGTGGAGGAAGCGCTCGCCGAGCTCGGCGCAAGCCTGCTCCTCGCCGTCCTCGATCAAATCGCGGCGGGCACCGCACACGAGGAGCCGCAGGACGATCTGCAGGCTACCTACGCTCCGCGGTTAACCAAGGAAGAAGGACTGATCGACTGGTCGCAATCGGCAGCGCAGATTCACAATCAGGTGCGCGGGCTGCATCCGTGGCCGCACGCGTATTCGTTTCTGAACGGCGCGCGTTTGATCATTCGTCGCTCGCGAGTCGGCGCGGACCCAGAGGCTCGGCACCGCTCCAAGCCAGGTACGGTCACTCAAATCGCACCCGATGCTCTCGTCGTGGCCGCAGGCCATGGTCAGCTGGGTATCCTCGAAGTTCAGCCCGAAGGCCGAAGGCCGATGCTGGCGCGTGACTTTACTGCCGGCCATCGCTTGTCGCCGGGCGATGTGTTCTCCTCATCATGACCGCGCCGGCGCGGACGGCGGCGTATCACGCACTCCGCGCCATCGCCGGCGGTCGCACGGATCTACCGACGGCGCTGCATTCAAGTCGCGCGCAGCTCCACGACGAGCGCGATCGCGCGCTCACGGCAGATATCGTCACCGGCACGCTGCGATGGCAGCGAAGCCTCGATCACCTCACCGAGCATTTCTCGAAACGGCGCATCGGCAAGCTGGACCCGGAGGTCGTCGCCATTCTCCGGCTCAGTCTTTATCAGCTCCTGCACCTCGATCGCGTTCCCGCATCAGCGGTCGTGGACGATGCCGTGGACTTAACGCGGGCGGCCAGGAAACCGAGCGCGAGCGGATTCGTCAACGCGGTGCTCCGCGCGACACTGCGTCAGCGTCACACGCTGCCGCTCCCGGCGCGTCCCACGGATACGGATGATCGCCATGCGGCCCTTGCCTACCTCGGCATCACCCATTCACATCCTGAATGGCTTGTGGTGCGCTGGCTCGATCGGTACGGGTTCGAAGCGACGGAGCGCTGGGTGCGATTCAACAACGAGACACCAGCCCTGATGTTGCGCGTGAACCGCCTTCGTGCGACGCGCGAGCAGGCAGCCGCTGCACTGGCCGCTGATGAGATCGAGACGGAATCTGCGCGGTTTTCTCCCGACGGTCTCATGGTCATGCAAGGCAATCCGCTGCGGCGACCTCCGGATGGCCTCACGTTCGTTCAGGACGAGGCATCGCAGCTTGTCCCGTTTGTCGTGCACGCTTCCCCTGGCGAGAAGGTCCTCGACCTGTGCGCATCGCCCGGCGGCAAAACGCTCGCGATGGCCGCCGACATGAACGACGTCGGCCACATCGTGGCGAGCGATGTTCGCCCGCGGAGACTCACGCTGCTCGACGAAACCGTGAAGCGAGCCGGCACTCGCTGCGTCACGGTCGTGCGTGTGCCGACGAGTGGTGCGCTCCCCTTCGGGCGCGTCTTCGATGCAGTGCTCGTCGATGCACCCTGTTCGGGACTAGGGACGGTGCGGCGCGATCCGGATATCAGATGGCGGCGGCGTGAGGACGAACTCGCCATGCTCGCACGCGACCAAGTCACGCTGCTGATGCGAGCGGCGGACGCCGTCCGTGACGGTGGCCGCCTGGTTTATGCAACCTGCTCGAGTGAACCGGAAGAGAACGATGATGTTGTGACGGCGTTTCTCGAAGCCCGCAACGATTTTTGCTTTGTTGATCTGAGAACGACGGCTCTCCCTGTCATTGGTCCTTTCATCGATGCTCACGGCTTCTTCCGAACGACGCCGCCGGCACACGGCCTCGAAGCATTCTTTGCGGCGTTGCTGATCAAGCGCGCCTAGGCGTGCCCACCGTAGCGCCAAAGCGCGAAGGCGGGTACGATTGAGTGCTCGATGCCATCCCGATTACGCGTCTGGAGCGTCGGCCGGCTGTTGCTGCTGGCTGCCGCGCTTGGCGCCACGTTCCTGCTCTTTTTCGGCGTGGCGCTGCGCGTCGCGCTGCGCGCGCGCGAAGTGCAGGTGCCGCCGCTCGTCGGCAAAACCGTCAGCGAGGCAACGCAGTCGCTCGGCGCGCTCGGCTTGACGTTGCGGGTCGATGCGACGCGCAGGACAGATCCGAAGGTCGCGGCCAATCGCATCATGCAGCAGGATCCTCCCGCCGGCGCCGCAGCGCGGTCGCAGCGATCGATCCGCGTGTGGCTCAGCGCCGGGCCGCGCACCACGACGGTCCCCGAGCTGATTGGGCAGACGGAGAGGACGGCTCGCATCCGTTTGCAGCAGGACGGTGTGGACCTCGGCTCCGTCTCCGAATTCCGGTCGCCCGACTACCCTGCGGATGCCGTTGTGTCGCAGGACCCGCCGCCCGCCGCCAAAGCGCCGACGGTCTCCCTGCTGCTCAATCGCGGCGAAGAGGCGACGACTTACGTGATGCCTGACGTGATCGGGATGGACGGCAACCGCGTCTCCGACGCGCTCCGTGAGCGCGGCTTCCGTGTCACCATCACGGGCTCGCAACCGTATCCCGGTGTGCCGCCAGGCACCGTGGTGCGGCAACAACCGCAGGGAGGTTTTCGCGTGGCCGCTTCGGATGCGATTTCGCTCGAGGTGAGCAGGTGACCCTTCGACACAGCTCAGGGCAAGTCCAGATCGCCCCCTCGATTCTGTCCGCCGACTTTGCGGCTCTCGGTCGCGACATTGCGGCCGTCGAGCGCGGCGGTGCCGATCTGATTCACGTCGACGTCATGGATGGCCACTTCGTGCCGAATATCACGATCGGCCCGCCGGTTGTGCGCGCCATCAAGAAGGTCGCGACACGTCCGCTGGATGTTCATCTGATGATCGAAGAGCCAGACCGCTACGTGGAAGCATTCGTAGAAGCCGGCGCGAACATGATTTCCGTGCACGTCGAGGCGGTGCCGCATCTGCATCGCACGATCGCGTTCATCAAGAAACTTGGCGCGCGGGCCGGTGCGGTCGTCAATCCGTCGACGCCCGCCGTGACGCTCGAAGACATCGCCGGCAATCTTGATTTCGTGCTCGTCATGTCCGTGAACCCGGGGTTTGGCGGACAGACCTTCATTCCGCACAGCATCGAGAAAGTGAAGCATGTCCGCGCCGTTCTCAACGCCGCCGGTTCCTCCGCGCCTATCGAGATCGACGGTGGCATCGATGAGCACACGGTCGCCAGCGTCGTAGCTGCGGGCGCGAGCATTCTCGTCGCCGGTCACGCGATCTTCGGCGGCAACGATCCCGAAGGCGCCACGCGTGCGCTGCGCGCCGCCGCCACGGGGACGCCGATATCCCGGCACGCATGACCGAGGCTGCGTCCACGTCGCTCCTGCGCCGCACGCGCGTGCGCGTCCGCTACGCCGAAACCGACTGTATGGGGGTCGTCTACTACGCCAACTACTTCGTGTGGTTCGAAGTCGGACGCACCGACTGGCTGCGCGAGACCGGCCACAGCTACCGCGCCATGGAGGACGCGGGTATCCAACTGCCCGTCATCGAGGCGCATTGCGAGTACCGCCGGGCAGCGAAATATGACGATGACCTCGAGATTCGCACGCGGGCGACTCTGCTGACGCCGGTGCGCATCCGCTTTGACTACGAGATTGCGCGCGGCGAGGAAATACTCGTGATTGGCCATACCGTCCACGCCGCTCTGGATTCGCGGGGCCGCCCCTGCCGATTGCCCGCGCCTGTGCGCGAAATGCTTGCCTGAGCCACAGCTGGGCATGCGAATTTCACGTCTATACAGGGGTGTCTACAATAGGAGAGGCGCTTCTTCTCGCATGATTGCCCCGAGTTCCTGTTCGCGCGCCGGCTGGCGCATTCTGTTGACCATCGTCGCGGTCGCCACGTTGACCGCGTGTGGCGGCAACAAGGCGCCCGAAACGCCCACGGGAAGTGTTCCGCCCGATCAATTCCTGTTTCAGCGAGCCAATGACGGGATGCGGCGTCAACGCTGGCTCGACGCACGCAAGTACTTCCAGCAGATCGTCGACAACTACCCGCAGAGCACCCTGCGCCCGGACGCGAAGCTCGGGGTCGGCGACAGCTACCTGAACGAGGGTGGAGACGCGAATCTGGTGCTGGCGGAAAACGAGTTCCGCGAATTCCTGCAGTTCTATCCGACGAACGCCCGCGCAGATTACGCGCAGTACAAGCTCGCGATGACGCACTTCAGGCGCATGCGGGCGCCCGAACGCGACCAGACGGAAACCTCCGCCGCGGTGCGCGAGTTCGAAGCCTTCTTCGACCGCTACCCCAACAGCATGCTGACGGCCGAGGTGCGTGAGAAATGGCGTGAAGCCCGAAGCAGATTGAGCGAGGCGTCCTACAAAGTGGGCCTCTATTACTATCGGGCGCGCTGGTATCCCGGAGCCATCGACCGCTTCAAGGAAGTCCTCAAAGACGATCCCGGCTACCCCCAACGGGACGCCGTTTACTACTATCTGGCGGAATCTCTCCTAAAGACCGAAAAGAAAGCCGAAGCAGTCCCGTACTACGACCGGCTGGTCAAGGAATTCGAGCGCAGCGAGTACCTGGACGACGCGCGCAAGCGCCTCGAAACGCTCAACACCACCGCGCAGTAATTCTCGGGACCCAGGAGAGATATGACCCTCATCGGACGCCCTATCCGTGTCTTCGCGACGGCTGCCCTGCTTGCGGCCGGCGGCCCGCTGCTGGCGCAGACGGGACCGGCGCCAGGCGCCACGCATCTGGACGCGGAGGTCATCGCGCTCGCCTGCTCGCCGACGCTCGTCTTCACGCCGCCGATGACCTCGCTGCTCATCACCGGTGGACAGGATGCGTCCACGCGCCACATGTTCCGGCCGGGCGATCTGGTCACGATCAACGGCGGTTCAGACAACGGTATCGAGGTCGGCCAGGAGTACTACGTGCGTCGTGTGCAGGCGCCGCGCGGCACAAGCACGTCGCGCGAAACGCCGGCCACGATCCGAACAACCGGCTGGGTCCGCGTCTACGCGGTCGACAAGACGATGTCGCTGGCGACGATTTCACACGCGTGCGACTCGATGGAGATCGGCGATTACCTGGAGCCGTTCAGCGTGCCGCAGCCGCCGACACCCGACGCCAATCCGCCAAAGCCGCAGCGTGACAACTACGGCCACATCCTGATCGGCTCCGATCGGCGGACGCTGTTTGCCAAGAACGATTTCTTCACCATCGATCGCGGCAGCGACCATGGCGTGACGCTCGGCGCGCGGTTCATCATCTATCGCGACAAGCGCAGGACCGAAACCACGAAGGTACCGGTGACGAGCGAGCTGCCTGAGACGGTGATGACGCCGGAGTTCCTCTACGAGCTCGGGGAGGCTGTCGTTGTGGAGGTGAAGCCGGAAGTCTCGACCCTCCTCGCCATGACTGCGCGCAGCGCGTTCATCTCAGGCGACTATGTCGCTTTGCGGAAATAGACAGACTTCCTGCGTCTTCGATTGCCTATCTTCGATCTTGCGATCGATTTGCACATCGATCGTCAAAGCGAACATTGACAATTGAAGTTTATGCAGACCTTCTCTGGCGGGCGACACTCACATCCGTGACGCGTGCGTTCGACAGCACCACGAATCGGCGGTAGTAATCGACCGCCGAGATCACCGCGGTCAACATCACCACCCACAACGCCGCGTATCCGATTGGCGCGAGCCACGGCATCGGACGCCATCCGAGGATCAGCAGAAGGATGGCCGTGACCTGCGATGCCATTTTGATCTTGCCAAGCGGTGACGCCGGAATGGTGATGCCTTTCGTGTAGGCGAGGCTGCGCAGGCCGGTGATTGCGAACTCGCGTCCGATGATCAGCGCCACCATCCAGGCCGGTGCAAGGCCAAGCTGCACGAGAGAGATGAACGCCGCGGAGGTAAGCAGCTTGTCGGCGATCGGATCGAGCACCTGCCCGAGCCAGGTCACCTGCCGCCGACGCCGCGCGAGATAACCGTCGAGCCAATCGGTGATCGAGGCGATGCCGAAAATCGCGGCCGCGATCAGCTCTTTCGACACGCCGAACATTTCGCGCTGCGCACCCTGCGTGAGCAACACCACAACGAGCAGCGGCACGAGAAAGATCCGCACGATCGTCAGCGTGTTGGGAAGATTCATGAGACGGAAGGACCGCATTGTACCATCGGCGCCAGCATGTATGATCGTTGACTGTCATGAAGGCGATCCTTCTGGCCGGGGGCAAGGGCACCCGACTCAGACCACTGACCATTCACACGCCCAAGCCGATCGTTCCGATCTTCAACCGGCCCTTTCTGCATTACCAGCTCGATCTCCTGAAGCAGGTCCCTGAAATCGACGAAGTCATCCTCAGCCTCAATTATCAGCCGCGCCGTATCGAGGAGATCTTCGGCGACGGGTCGGAGCTCGGAATCAAGATTCGCTACGTCGTCGAGCCCGCCCCGCTCGGCACCGCTGGTGCCATCAAGTATGCCGGCGACCAGCTGACTGAGTCGGTCGTCGTATTCAATGGCGACGTGCTGACGCAGATCGATCTGGCGAGCGTGATTCGTCTACACCGCGAGCGGAAGGCGCGCGCGACGATCGTGCTCACGCCGGTGGATAACCCGACCGCATACGGACTGGTTGAAACAGATGCTGACGGCAACATCCGCCGCTTTCTCGAAAAGCCCGGCGCGGACGAGATCACGACCAACAACATCAACGCCGGCATTTACGTACTGGAACCCGATACGTTCGACCGCATTCCAAGCAACGTCTCCTGGTCGATCGAGCGCAGCTATTTCCCGTCGCTCGTCGAGCAGGGCGAGACGTTTGTCGGTTACATCTACAACGGCTACTGGATCGATATCGGGACGCCTGCGAAATACTCGCAGGTCCATCGCGACATCATGGACGGCCGGTATGCGGCCGCGCCATTCCGCGAGATCGCCGCGCCGCGCACCTGGATCGCCTCAGACGCCAGGATTGAAGAGGGCGCGACGGTGGAAGGCCCCTGCTTCGTCGACGAGGGGTGTCTCGTGAAGGCGGGAGCGACGATTGGCCCGTATTCGGTGATCGGTCGTCAGACGCAGATCGAAGAAGACGCGGCCGTCAGCGGCGCCGTGATCTGGCCTAATTGTCGCATCAGCCGTGAGGCGTGCATTCGCGACGCGATCCTCGGACGTAACTGCCACATCGGCCGTAACGTCAGCCTGAACTCGGGCGCCGTCCTCGGCGACAAGACGACGCTCACTGATTACACGAAGGCGTAAGTCATGCCTGGTGAAACAGCTCACAAGATGCGAATCAATACGGACATCTTCAAGGCCTACGACGTCCGCGGCCTCTACCCCGGAGAAATCAACGAGGAGGTAGCGCGCCTGATCGGGCGCGGCTTCGTCACCTATCTCGGTGCGAAGAAGATCGGCGTGTCGCGTGATATGCGCGTCTCCTCACCAGGCCTCGCGGCTGCGTTCATCGAAGGCGCGCGCCAGCAGGGTGCCGACGTCGTCGACTACGGGATGCTCGGCACCGATATGCTCTACTTCGCGGTGGCGAACGATACGCTCGAAGGCGGCGCGCAGATCACCGCCTCGCACAACCCGAAACAGTACAACGGCATCAAGATGGTGCGCAGCGGCGCGCTGCCGCTCAGCGGCGAGGCGGGGCTTGGCGAAATTCGCGACATGATCGTCAACGACACGCTGCCGCCTGCAGCCGCGACTCCCGGCTCGATTTCGCCGCGCAACATCATCTTCGAGTACGTCGAGAAGGTGATGTCCTTCATCGACGCCGGCGTGATCAAGCCGTTTACGGTCGTTCTGGATGCCGGTAGCGGCATGGCGGGTCTGGTCGCACCGCTCCTTTTCGATCAGCTCCCCTGCAAGACGACCAAGCTCTGTTTCGACATCGACGGAACGTTCCCGAATCACGAGGCCAATCCGTTGATCGAGGAGAATCGGCGCGACATCACCGAAGAAGTGAGGCGCCAGCATGCAGACGTCGGCATCGCATGGGACGGAGACGCCGATCGCTGCTTCTTTATCGACGGGACCGGAGAGTTCATCTCGGGTGACTTCATCACGGCCCTGCTCGCCGAGGCCTTTCTGCTGAAGCATCCAGGCGCCACGATCATTTACGATCTGCGCGCGAGCCGGGCGGTCAAGGACACCGTCGAGCGCCTGGGCGGCCGCGCGCTGATGAATCGTGTCGGCCACGCCTTCATCAAGCGGCGGATGCGCGACGAGGATGGCATCTTTGCCGGCGAGGTAACCGGGCACTACTACTTCCGGGAGTTCTCGTACGCGGACAACGGGTTCATCCCCGCGCTGCTCATCCTCGAGCTGATGTCGAAGAAGAACAAGTCGCTGCACGAGCTCGTTCAGCCGCTGCGCGAGCGCTACTTCATCTCCGGCGAGATCAACACGAAGGTCGGGAGCATCAACGAGGTGCCGAAGAAGCTGGCGGCGATCGAAGCGCGCTACAAGGATGCGGAGATCTCGCGGATGGACGGCATCTCCGTCGATTATCCGGACTGGCATTTCAATGTCCGCGGATCGAACACGGAGCCGCTGCTGCGCCTGAATCTGGAAGCGGAGACGCCGGAGATGATGGAAAAGAAGCGCGACGAGGTGCTGAACGTAATCCGGGGCTGATTGCTTCTTCGACCGGCGTTCATTGCATAACGTCTCGCGGGTCACAAAGGAGGGCACTTGCCGGAATACCGCATCCTGCCGTTGCCCGGGTACACGCCAACGATCGGGCGTCTGGTGGCAATGCTCGCGTACGCACGACAAACGACGCTGAAGGCAGTTCAGGGGTTAACGCGCGAGCAACTCGATCACCTGCACGATGAACGAAGCAACAGCATTGGCGCGCTGCTCGCACACATGGCTGCGGTCGAGCGCGGGTATCAGGTCGTGACATTCGAAGGGCGCGAACCGACCGCGACCGAAGATCGCTCTTGGTCCGCGGCTTTAAAGCTTGACGACGATGGCCGGCGTGAGATTCGCGGACGCGACCTGCCGTTCTATGTCGACGATCTTCAGCAGGCACGGCAGGTGACGCTCGCGAAGCTCGCAGAGCACGATGATGCGTGGCTCGAGGCGCCGCTGCGAATCGCGCCCAATTTGAATGCGCACTGGGCGTGGTTTCACGTCGCGGAAGACGAGATCAACCATCGGGGTCAGATCCGCTGGCTTCGCAGACGCCTGACGTAGATGCCAGGCCAGCACTCGAAACTACGATAAACTAACGTGTTAGTCTCACCGCAAGCGGGAGTAGTTCAGCGGTAGAACGCAAGCTTCCCAAGCTTGATGTCGCGGGTTCGATCCCCGTCTCCCGCTCCAACCGAATCAAGGCGCTGTTCCAGCCGGCGCGCATATAGCAAAGACTTGAAACGATCGCGTAATCACGCCGACCAGCTGTGAAAGCAACATCACGGGATCCTGGCCTGGAACCATAGTCGGAACGACAATCACCGTCCAACCGACCTCGGTGTCCGATAGAACCGGCATGGAGGCAACCACGGACATGTTTACGAGGTTGCCGGCGAATCCGCCACCCGTTACCACCTGTCCCTTGTCGGGACAGAGGACGGTCGCGGTCTTCACCAGCTCGGCGAGCGGCGAATATTGGATCGTGTTGCTAATGCACTTCTTGTAAACGCTGGTCTGCGCACACACCGCGGGTACGACGCCGCTGCCACTCATCGTCGTCGGACTGGCGAGACCGGTACCGATATCAACTGTTCCCGGCTCATTCGGTCGCAGGGATGGCGCCACCGCGATCGTCGCCTTGACCGGCAGTGAACCGGCCTTCAGGCCAATCGCGCCGTTCGCGGTGACTGCCGCAACGACGTAGTAGTACGTGCTCCCGACCTTGATGTCCGAATCGATATAGGTCGTATCGGATGGGTTTGGGCGCATCACAACGGTCTGAGGACCAGGCGGAACAGAACGCCACAGTTCGTATCTCGCTGCCCCCTCGACGGCATTCCAGCGCAGTTCGATGCGCCCATCGGCTAGCTGTCGGGCAGTAACGGAGGCTGGAACAGGTAGCCGATCCAGTGTGGTAGTAGTTCCCGGCTTGACTACCGGATCCTGAGCGGCGGATGTGACGACCAATGAGAGGGCGAACAACGCAACGACCAACGCCCCCAGGCGTACGGATTCGATAGGCATCTGGGTATCCCCGGTGTGGGCACTCGACGTGCGGTCCCGTCCAGGATTCTAAACGACCTCCCGCTTCATCCAATCAGGCGATATGATGCCGGCGTGAAGGGCGTCTTTATCTCCTTAGTCATCGGCGTCGTAACATGCGCATGCGCTGGCGACAACCAATCCCCGAGCGCGATCTCGCCCACTTCCCCAGCGCCGCAAGCGGCCGCCTACACAGTGTCGGGAGTGATATCCGAAATGACGACGCGCCTGACGCCCATCGGCGGCGCCAGCTTGTTCATCAACGGTCGGCGTGGGACGACCGATGATCAGGGCTTTTACAGTATTCCGGGTGTGGAGTCTCTTTCGTTCGGCAATTCCATCACGGCTACCAAAGCCGGCTACAAGGCGGAAACGACGAACCTGATGCTGACAGCCGATACACGAGTCGACTTTCAGCTTGTCCGCACCGCGATCTACACGCTGTCGGGCGTGGTTGCCGAACAAACATCAACCGGCCTGGTGCCCGTCGCAGGCGTGCGTGTGGAGGAGTCCTCCATGCCGTGCGATCAAAGAGGAGCAGGGTGCGTCGGATTCGGCGGCTCGGAAATCGGCATCCTCCAGAACACGATCACTGATAAGAATGGCTTCTACAGCATTCCTGGCGTGTATCCCGGCAAGTACAATTTAGTCTGGGCGGCCAAAGACGGCTTCCAGGACCCCTATCCTCCGCGCCCTGAGGCCTCAGAGGGCGGTCAAGGTGTGACGGTCGACGGCGACACGCGGTTCAACATCGTGCTCGTCCGGCGTTAAATCAACACTTCCACCCGGGCGCTGGTGAGCGCCTCGTTCTCCGACTCGTAAATCGGCAACACTGTATCGAGTCTTGTGAGCGCAAGCAGACGACGCGCCTCGAGACGCGGCGCAATCAGAGCCATCTGACCACCCGACCTGCGCAGCGTCGCGCAGCTCCACGCCAGCTCGCCGAGGCCATGTGCATCGATGTCTGTCAATTCGGAGACATCGACGAGGACATTCGCAGGTCCTTCAGACGCCAATCCTAAGACGGTCGCACGCAGCGACGCGCGGCCAGGATCCGTCCAGGCGACGAGTCGTCCTGCGAGGTCGAGAATCTGGATTCCGTGAACACAGCGGCGGGTTATCTGCACTATCTCCTCTACTAAAGGTAACGATGCCGCCAATCGATTCGAACAGCCTTGTGCGCCCTTCACACGGGCGTTCACCTTAGAGACATCCCGACCGACAGGCCGACGATTCGCGTCGATGGCTCTTGCAGCCGATGAAACCGCACGTCGAAGCCAACAGCGACGTGCTCGCGAAGGAACCATCGCGCTCCGCCCCCAATGTTGATACTCGCCGTGCGGCGCCCGCGTGTCAGCGTGCCGGCAGGCGTTCCAACCGTTGCAGGAGGAGCAGCGGACTGCGCCGGGACATCGACTTGGACGTGCGTTTGCGCCGTACCGTAGCCGCCGCTCAGGTAGCTCCAGCCCTCTCGCGTCCCGAAGTTGAACGAGATCTGCGGCGCCACTGTGGACACCGTCGTCGAAGCGGCGACGTCGCTGACGGAGGTCACGGAGCCGCGTACCCGCATGAAGTCGACGCCGAAGCCGAGGCGCGCAACACCAAGTTGAAAGGGATACAGGTGGGCACCGCCCGCAAGTCCGAAGGCGCGCTTGGGCGCAAGCGTGTCGACGGGTACGGGCGGATAGAACGACACGCCGCTGGGCGCGCCGGACATCGCGCCGCGCAGATCAATGATGTACGGGCCGGGTGAGGACGATTGTGCGAACGCCGCGGTCGAGACCAACAGGGCCGCGAGGCACAGCCCTGCCTTCACTACTTCCCCTTCGCTTTGCGGCGCTCCGCCCAGTACTTCCGCATCCGCTCCGACACCTGCTTGCGCTGCGCGGCCGACATGCCGCGACGTCGGCGCCTGCCCCGGCCTTCTGCACTCGCAGCGGCCTGCCCGTTGGCGGCGCCGGCGCGACGGCCGCGACCGAACAGCTCCGGGAACTCCGCCCGAATCGCCGCCTCTTCCTGATGCAATTGCTCGAGCCGCGCAATTGCGCCAAGTCGAGCGAGGCGGCGCAGTTGCTCCTGATTGAGAGTTGCCACGCGTCAATATCCTTTCGTCGCAGCCATCGGCTGCTTTCCTTGCAATTCCTGGACGATGCGCACCCCGGCGCTCGCACCAATGCGGGTGGCACCCGCCGCGACCATTGCCTTTAGACCTTCCAGGTCGCGCACGCCACCCGCCGCCTTCACTCCCATCTCTTCGCCGACCACACGGCGCATCAGCGCCACGTCCGCCGCGGTGGCACCGCCCGGGCCGAAACCGGTCGATGTCTTGACATAATCAGCGGCGGCCGCTTTTGCCAGTGTGCAAGCCGTGATCTTCTCATCGTCGGTCAGCAGCGCGGCTTCGATAATCACTTTGCTCAGCGCCCCCGCCTCACGACACGGAAACGTCACCGCTTCGATGTCACGTTCGACGATGCGCAGATCCCCGGACTTGAGAGCACCAACGTTGATGACCATGTCGATTTCGCGTGCCCCGTCGAAGATGGCGCGCCTCGTCTCGTAGTGCTTCGTGTCGGGGGTAGTTGCGCCGAGTGGAAAGCCTACGACAGAACACACCTTGACGCCGCTTCCCTGCAGCAGCGACGTACAGAGCACCACCCAGGTCGGATTCACGCACACGCTCGCGAACTTGTATTCGGCGGCCTCGCGGCAGAGCCCTTCGATGTCCCTGCGCGTCGCATCGGGTTTGAGCAGCGTGTGGTCGATCATCGACGCCACGCCACCAGGCGCTCCGCCGCTTGCATGAAGTCCAAGCCGCGTCGCCCCGGCGTCGAGGACGCCGCGGAGGCGATCGGGGCAGCATTCGTACAGCAGCGAATGGCACGAGCAGCGCGACGGCGCCGGCGCCGATTCGCTGGCGGCGATTTCCTCAACGATGATCTGGATGAGACGCTGCAGATCGAGTGGCTGCATCAGAGCTGCTGACGGAGCTCCAGGTCGCGGATCTTCAGGAGCCTGCGGATATAGCGCGGTTCCCGCATGGGCGTGCTCAGAAACGTGTCCACGATTTCGAGCGCGTCGGCAGCCGACACGAGCGTGGATCCGAGCGCCAGGACGTGGGCGCCGTTGTGTTCGCGCGCGTATCGTGCCAGCGTCCGATCGGTGCACATTGCCGCCCGGACGCCGCGGACCTTATTCGCGGCAATCGTCGAACCAAGGCCGGCGCCGTCGATCGCAATGCCGGCATCCGCCTCTCCGCGCACCACCTGCACGGCGACAGCCGCCGCGGTATCGGGATAATCAACGGGATCGCTGCTGTCCGTGCCGAGATCGTGCACAGCAGTGCCGCGCCCGCGCAGATGCGCCACAATCGCCGCCTTCAGCTTCACCGACGTGTGATCGCCCGCAATCGCCACGGTCCGAACGTCAGCACGCGGGGCCAGCAAAGCCTCGTCCGCGTCGCCGCTCTCACGCACGACAGCGATGCGTCGCGCTTTCAACGTATCCGCCGCGAGCGGCGTGACATGCCCGCCGGACACGAGCGCCACGGTACTGCCGTACTCGAGGACGCGCGCATCGGCTTCCGTGATCATCTGAAAGCGCTTCATCCGGGCGAGTATGTTAGTTTACTTTCCGGTGAACGTTCTCATCGCCGCCGACGACATCCAGCAGCGCGTCAGATCGCTCGCGCAGGAGATCCATCGCGATCATCCGGACGGTGTGCATCTGGTCTGCGTCCTGAAAGGTGCGTTCGTATTCCTGTCCGACCTGGCGCGCCAGCTCCCCGGATCGACAACGCTCGATTTCATGGCCGTATCGAGCTACGGTACCAGTACCAAGTCCTCCGGACAGGTGCAGGTGCTGAAGGATCTCGACAGCGCCATCGAAGGGCGCGATGTCCTCATCGTCGAAGACATTGTCGATACGGGTCTGACGCTGACGTATCTGCAGGATATTCTGCGCGCCCGCGCACCGCGACAGTTGCGCACCGCCTGTTTGCTCAGCAAACCGTCGCGCCGCAAGATTGACGTCAAGGTCGAGTACGTCGGTTTCACCATCGAGGACCGATTCGTGGTTGGATACGGATTGGACTATGCCGAGCAGTACCGGAACCTCCCGTACATCGCCGTCATCGGCGATTAGAGTTTTCCCTCCGGGACCGAAACCTTCCCTCCTCAACACCCTCACGTATCGGCCCGGCCGCGACCCGCTGGTGTTCTTTTCGAACCTCGCGCGGGAGTACGGCGATCTCGCCTATCTGCGCATGGGCGGAGAGCACCTGTTCATCGCCAGCGATCCGGCGGTGATCAAGGACGTACTCGTTACGCACAACCAGAACTTTCACAAGAGCCGCGGTCTCGAGCGCGTCAAAGTGCTCCTTGGTGAAGGACTGCTGACCAGCGAGGACAGCTTTCATCTTCGCCAGCGGCGGCTCATACAACCCGCCTTTCACCGCGATCGCATCGCTGCCTACGCGCAGACGATGGTGGCGTATGCGGATCGCATCCGTAACGGATGGTCGGAAGGCGCGACGTACGACATCGCACGCGAGATGTCGCGCCTTACGTTGCTTATCGTCGGAAAGACACTGTTCGACACCGATGTCGAGTCCCAGGCGCGCGACGTCGGCGAGGCGATGAGCGGGCTGATGGAATCCTTCTGGATGACGATGCTGCCGTTTGGCGAGTATCTGCACTACCTCCCTGTGCCGTATCTGCGACGGGGGCAGAAGGCGCGCGAGCGGCTGGATCGCGTCATCTACGGCATGATCCGCGAGCGCCGCGCCACCCTCGGCGACCGCGGCGACCTGTTGTCGATGCTGCTGATGGCGCAGGACGACGAGGACAAAGGTCGCGGAATGACGGACAAGCAGGTGCGCGACGAGGCGATGACCATCTTCCTCGCGGGTCATGAGACCACCGCAAATGCGTTGACGTGGACGTGGTATCTGCTCAGCCAGTCGCCGGAAGTCGAGCGGCGGGTGCACGAGGAAGTCGACCGCGTCCTCGGCGACCGGCTGCCCACGGTAGCTGACGTCGAACGGCTTCCCTGCGTCACGCGCGTCGTCACGGAATCGATGCGGCTTTACCCGCCGGCGTGGCTGATCGGACGCCGCGCCGTGAATGAGTACCGCATCGGCGACTACTACGTGCCGCCGCGCGCCATCATCGTGATGAGCCAGTGGATCGTGCACCGCGACCCGAGGCATTACGCGGATCCGGACCGCTTCGATCCTGATCGCTGGACGTCCGAATTCAAAGCCGCGTTGCCGCGGTTTGCGTACTTCCCGTTCGGCGGCGGGCCGCGCCAGTGCATCGGCGAGTCGTTCGCATGGATGGAGCTGGTGCTGCTGGTGGCCACGATCGCGCAACGATGGCGCTTCGAGATCGTACCCGGGCATCCAGTCGTGCCGAATGCGGCGGTCACCCTTCGCCCCAGGCACGGGATGAAAATGATCGCTACCGCCCGACGGCCGCGCTGACCTTTGCGGCCCAGGACTTCGATTCGCGCAGAACAGCGGCGCGATCGAGCGTCAGGACCCTTTTATTTCGCATCAGGACCTTGCCGTTGACGATCGTCGTCTGCACGTCGTCACCACGCGTCACATACACAAGGTGTGAGACAGGGTCGTACATGGGCGACTGACGCGCAGCGCTCATGCTGACGATGATGAGATCGGCGCGCTTGCCCGGTTCGAGCGAGCCGATCTGCTTTTCCATTCCGAGTACTCTTGCGCCGCCGATCGTCGCCATCCGCAGGGCCGTGCTGGCACTGACGGCCGTCGGATCGGACGTCGCCACCTTGGCGAGGAATGACGCGGTGCGCATTGCCTCGAACATGTCGAGATCGTTGTTGCTCGCGGCACCGTCGGTACCCAGACCGACAGCGACGTCCGCGGCCAGATACGCTTTGACAGGTGCGATGCCGCTGGCCAGTTTCATGTTGCTCTCGGGGTTATGTGAGACGCCGACACCACGAGCTTTCAGCAGCGCCATGTCCGCGTCGTTGACCCACACCGCGTGCGCAGCGACAACGCCGGGACCGAGAAAGCCGAGCGATTCGAGGTAGGAGACGACAGTAGGAAACCCCCGCTCTCTGGCGGTCATCGTCTCCGCCTGCGTTTCGGCGACGTGGATCAGCGTCGGCACGTGATAGCGAACGGATAACTCGCGCGCGGCTTTGAGAGTGGGGGTGTCGTTGGTGTAAATCGCGTGGGGTGCAACAGCGGGAGTGATGAGCGCGTCGTTTTCGAACGCCTTGATGAACGCTTCCGTGCGCGCCAGGCCCTCCGCAGGTGTCTTCGCGTCCGCGACGGGGAACTGAATGACCGTTTCCCCGAGCACCCCGCGCAGTCCGGCTGCCTTGGTCTCCTTCGCGATCTCCTCCTCGAAGTAATACATGTCGGTGAACGTGGTCGTTCCAGACTCGATCATCTCGAGCGCGGCAAGCCGCGTACCGGCACGTACGAAGTCCGGCGAGACCGTCTTCGACTCCGCGGGAAAGATGTACTTCGTCAGCCACTGTTCCAGCGCGAGGTCGTCGGCCAAGCCGCGGAAGAGGACCATCGGCGCGTGCGTGTGGGTGTTGACGAGACCGGGCATGACGACCTGCCCTGCGGCGTCAATCGTCTCGCGAGCGCGGAACTGGCGGCGGATGTTCTCGGGTGTATCGACCGCGACAATGTTGCCGCCGTCAACGGCGACGCTGCCCGGATTGAGGATGCGGTTCGAGCCGTCGACCGTCACAACGATGCCGTTGGCGACCAGCAGCGACACCTGCCTCGGCGCCTGCGCGCGCACAACAACAACCGCCACGGCGACAAGCGCCGACGCAACAACAGTTTTCACGCGCATGCCGGCATTCTAGAACCCATTGAACCCATTGAACCCACTGAACCCCATGAACCTATTGAACCCCCTGAACCCCATGAACCTATGATGTGTACGTGCCCGTTCACATCATCGACCATCCTCTCGTCCAGGACGCCTTGATGGAACTGCGCGACGTCCGCACGCCGCCGCCCGAGTTCCGCCGCGCCGCCAATCGCATCTCCGTTCTGCTCGCTGCTGAAGCGCTGAAAGACGTGCCGTCCCGCAGCCACACCGTCGAGACACCGCTCGGACCGGCGGACGGTCTCGTCGTCTCGGGCGACGTTGTCGTCGTGCCCGTGCTGCGCGCGGGCCTCGGCATGCTCGACGCGGTGCTCGAGCTCGTGCCGACAGCGCGCGTCGGACACATCGGCCTGCAGCGCGACGAGGCGACGGCGATTGCGTCGAAGTACTACACGAAGCTGCCGCGCGACCTCGGCGACAGTTTCGTGTTGATGATCGACCCGATGCTTGCCACCGGTGGAAGCGCGGTCGCGGCCATCGATCTACTCAAGGCCGCCGGCGCGCGCACGCTGCGCATCATCTGCATCGTCGCGGCGCCGGAAGGGATTGCGCTGGTCGAGCAGCATCACCCCGAGGTCGCCGTGTATACGCCGGTCATCGATCGCGAACTGAATCCGCACAAATACATCGTGCCGGGGCTGGGAGACTTCGGCGATCGCCTGTACGGGACGACGTAGCCGCTGTGCTAGACTGAAATTTCGTCCGGGCGCTTGGCTCAGCGGTAGAGCATCGCCTTCACACGGCGGGGGTCAGTGGTTCGAATCCACTAGCGCCCACCATTCAACTCTTTCGGCGAGTTGTGGTGACCAACGCGGTCGAAGTCCTTCGGCCGCTATTTCTTCTCCTGCAGCGCCACCTCGCCGGTTATGTCCGAGCCGCACTACGTCGCAGACACGAAACGGCTTTCGTCGTCTGTTTGCCGGTCGATCATGTCAGTAATTCGCTGTATTCGTGTTTCGCCGCTCGACGTTTTACGCTCTGCCCTTCTGTTAATGCCATCAGCCACATTGAAATCTGTGTCCATCGATCGTGCTGCCGTCCTGCTGCAGAAAAGCCGGCGCACGATCTACAACCGCATTCACGATCGGAAGCTCGAGACGATCCGTATCGGCGTGTCGCAGCGCGTCACGCTCGAATCCCTGTATCGGCAACCGGAGTTCGTCCATCAACAGCGATTACTCGAGTACCTGCGGGCGCATGCGCCTCAGACAGGACCGCGCACCGGAGGCAGTCCGTCATGACCACTCGAGATGTCAGCGTGGATCAGTTGCGTGACGAGAATGCACGGCTGCGCAGGCAGCTTGTGCGGCTGCGCTCCGCAAACGAAGAACTGTCCGAAGACAACGGCCACCTTCGGGGTTCTGCAATCTGCTGGAGAAAGCTGTATGAGGCCGCGCTGCAATCGTTGGGCGACTTGCGGCCGCGGCCCTGACGCACGCAAACTCACCAACCGGTCTGCGCGCGCCTGACTCGCTACGGCGCGGCGCACGCAAAGTTGGCGGCGTCGTCAATGCTGCCCGTGCCCTTATATTTCGCCACCTGCGGATACGGGCAGAGCGGCCGCGTGCGATCGACCTTCCCGTCCTTCACGTGTGACGCGACCATCGCGTCCGGCGCCTTGCCGTGTTCGACCCATTGCTCCAGCGCGCCCATTTTGTCGAACACGTTCGGGCCTTCCCCGCCGCCGCAGTGGCCCATGCCAGGTTCCAGAAAGAACCGCACGCTGTTTGACGCCTTCGTTGGGCCGCCCATCACATCGACGACGCTCTGGTAGTACTTGATGGTGTTGAGCGTGGGCACCTGTGGATCGCTCCAGCCGTGATACAGCAGGAGCTTCCCGCCGTGCGCGAAGAACGCCTGCATGTTCGGATCGGTGGCGTTCATGATCAGGTTTTCGGGACGGTTCCCTCGCTCCACGTCGCTGTCGAAGTTGAACGTCTTCCAATCCCAGTTCGGATCCTTGAAGACGACGTACTTGTATTGGTCGTAGATGTTGTTGGCAGGCTCCGGGCCGGCGGCCTGGACGCCCCACCCCAATTCGGTCCCCGGCACGAACGACGAGAACAACTCCTTGCCGGTACGCGGGTTTCGCGCCGGTGAGTAGATCTGCTTCACCGCCGCGATCTGAGGTGCGGTCAGGCACGAGGGACCGTCGTCGCCCTTGCAGGCGAGCACAGCGGGATCGAAGCTGCACTGTCTCGGATCGTCAATCAGACCGTCCTTGACGCCGTCGCGTGCGTCGCATGCGGCGACAGCCGCCTGATGGATGATCGGGTACTTGCTCGGCGGGATGTAGCGCGCCGGATCCTTCAGCACGGCGTCAGCGATCCACAGCGAGATGGCGGTGCGATTGGCCGGCGCGCCGGCGATGATGCCGTCGTAATCGTCGGGGAACATCTGCGCTTCCTTCAGTCCCTGCCTGCCGCCGGTTGAACAGCCGTTCCAGTACGACAGCCGCGGCGCGGAGCCGTAGAAGTTGCTGATCACCTGCTTGGCCTTGACCGTCATCTCGTGCTCGGAGCGCCAGGCGAAGTCGGTCAGCTTCTCGGGATGACCGAGCGCGAAGGTGCCTCGGCCACCGACGTGGCCGGTATCGGTTGAGGCCGTCGCATAGCCCGCGCGGAGCGCTTCAGCCATGGCGCTGTAACTGATCACACCTGCCCACCCGCCATTGCCCACGGCCTGAAACTTTCCGTTCCAGCCGGTGGCGGGCAGCCATACTTCCACTTTGATGTCGGAATCGCTGGAGGGCTTCAGCGTCGCCGCCACGCGGCAGAACGCGGGAAGATTCTTGAACGTCTCGAACGAGCCCGCCGTCACCAGCGTGGCCGATGTGACGGTGGCGTCCTTCAGCGCGAGCGCCGCCAGTTGATCGCACGGCGCGGCAAGCGCCGGCACCGACATGCACGAGAGCGCGGCCAACACCGGTCCGATGATCCGAATCGTCATCGCCCCTCCAGTGCGCGCAGTATAAACAAAAAGGGCAGCCCGTAAGGACTGCCCTTTTTTGCCTCGCACAGTAGCGCCGAAGCGCCGGCTACGAGGACTTCTTCAGCCCGTTGATGAGTGCCTGAATCATCTGCGAGTACTGCGCGTCGGTCGTCGAATACGCCTTCGTGTAGTCGTCTTCAGTGATCTTCGCCTTCTTCCAGTCACCATCGAAATTGTACGTCCTGCCGGCGACGTCGGCGGTGTCGTAGAGATTCCCGTCCTTCTTTGCATGCAGACCGTTGGCACTGAGATCGGAAACGAAGACTTTTGTGTTCGGCTGTGACGCACTGTTCAGCTCGATGTAAAGATCGCGGTAATTCTTCATGTCGAGCAGCGAGTCCGCGCGCCATGGCGTGTCGAACTTCGCGCTGACGACGAGCAGCTGCGTGCCGGGGAAGTAGAGCGCGCCAACATACTCGTTCGGCGACGAGCCCTTGACCGCAAAGGCATCGAGCTTCATCGTCTCGAGCATCTTGACGAGTTCGATAACGGAGGTCGCCGACTTGGAGTCCTGGGCGGACGCCGCAGCGGGCGCCAGGAACAGAATTGCGGCGAGGGCGATACCACTCAAGCGACGAATCGTGAGCGTCATGATCCCCCCTACTGAATTGTGATTCGTGATTTGTGATTCGTGATTTGTGGTTCGTGATTTGTGGTTAGCGACTTGGACCAATCCGGACGCCAAAATCACGAATCACTAATCACGAATCACCAATCACCAATCACCAATCGCAAATGCAGGAGCGACTTGTATCACCGGCGGTAGCCGCCGTCAATCAAGTGTTTAGCCGATAAAGAGGGCGTCTTCCTCGTCAGGATGCGCGGCGCGGCGGCGCGACGAGCGGCGCAGCTCCTGAATGGCCGCGAGTGCGGCCTTGAGGCCGTTGAGAAAGGCCAGGCCTTTGCCGGCAGGCCCCAGCAGTGAGGGCACCGCGGCCATCACCTGCTCGGCCCGGCGGCTGAAATCCGCAAACATCCGATCCGCGCGTTCCATCTGCGCGGCGGCAAGGGTCGCGGCGCGGGCTGCCTCAGACGTAATTGACTGCAGATTGGAGACGACGGGCTTCAGATCCTGCTCGAGCCGGTCGGCAACCTGTCCGATACGGCGGGCGGCCGACATCGCAAACACGATCGCCGCAACCTGGATGATCGCCATGATCGCCACGGCGATGGCAATGATCCCCAGGAAGACATTCGTCACGCTTCTGGCTCCGTCGCAGCGCGGAACTGACGTGCGGCGTCGACGACCTTGTCGCGTCCCTCGCGCGCCCGCTGGCCGATGAACTCGCGCGTTTCATCGCCCGTCGCCGGCGCAAACAGCAATGCGACGGCCGCACCCGCAATGGCGCCGGCCACAAACGCCAGGAGTACCGCTCCGCCTCCGACTTCGTCCTTCGCCATTGCCGCCAACATCCTTCCGCTAGAAGATGCTCACCCTTACGTTCAAGTACTTTTTCGGATCGGCGCGAATATCCTTCACTAGGTTGTGCAATTCGCTGACCGCCCCATTCATGTTCTCATACAACTGCTTGTCGCGGAGCAGCTGTCCGGCGGTTCCCTCGCCCTGATTTAATGCCATCGTCAACTTGTCGAGGCGGTCGGCCATCGAATTGAGCCGGTTGTACAACTCCGCGTCGGTCACGAGCTTGCCCGCGGTCCCCTCGCCCTTGCTGATGCGTCCGGTGATCGCGTCCAGATTGCTGGTGGCGGATGTCACGGACTTGCTCAGCGCATCGTTGTTCAGGAGCTGGCCGAGACTGCCCTCTCCATTCCGGATGCGCTCGGTCACCATCTGTAGGTTCGCCAGTGACTGCTCGAGCGATTTCGCCGCGGCATCACTGGTCGCCAGACGACCCAGCGTTCCACGGCCGGCGTTGATGCCGCGCGTGACCGCCTCGGCGGACGATACGAAATCGTTCAACTGCTTGTACAGCGCATCGTCCGTCACCAGCCGCCCGAGTGTGCCTCGACCGCTCCGCATGTCCTCGAGCAGCGCGTTGGTCGTCTGAAGAGTCGCGGTGGCCGCCGTCGCCGCCGTGGATAACGAGCCGGGCGCCGGACCACTCGGCACGTAACCCCAATCGGGGACCGGTGTGCCTTGGCTGTTGGCCGTGATGTCGACCGCGGCTTCGCCGAGCAGCGATACGGATCCGAGCGATGCCGTGGACCGGTTGGTGATCCGCGGACGCTGGTCTTTGCTGAGTTCCATCGTCACCTCGACCTTGTCGCCAACGAAGTCCATCTTCTTCACCGACCCGACCTCGACGCCGGCGACGCGGACCGGCGCCCCCTCTTTGAGGCCTTGGATGTCGGCAAAGATCGTCTTGATCGAGTAGCGCTGCCAGAAGAACCCGCCTTCCCCG
Organism: Vicinamibacterales bacterium; assembly: GCA_035492455.1. Classification (GTDB taxonomy): domain Bacteria; phylum Acidobacteriota; class Vicinamibacteria; order Vicinamibacterales; family UBA2999; genus Gp6-AA40. The sequence continues at coordinate 125,835 of DATJJE010000009.1, forward strand.
CTGACCATGAAGATCGTGGCAGCAGCGATAACGAGCGCGAAGAGCGACACGATGCCGATCTTCAACTCCGACCAGGCCAGTGAACGCGTGCGAGGCATTGCTTCTATCCTTCTATGACAGGAACGTGCGTACGTAAGGGTCGGTCGAAGCGCGCAGCTCTGCCGCGTTGCCCTCGAACGCGATCAACCCTTCCTTCAACATGATGAACTCCGCCTCATCGCACTTCTCGGGACCCGCCTGCCGGATGTCGATCTCTCCGTTCCGTCGAAGCGCTTCGTGCGTGGCGACGAAGAACGCGTCGCGCAGCTGGTGCGTAACGACGATCGAGCTGACGCTCTCCACGTCGCGAAGCTTGACGATTTCCTCGTCGATGGTCGTCGCCGTGATCGGATCGAGGCCTGTCGTCGCCTCGTCGTAGAGCAGCGTCGGTGGTTTGTAGGCCATCGCCCGCGCGATGGCGACACGGCGTCGCTGCCCGCCCGACAGCTCGGAAGGCATCTTGTCGATGTGTTCGCTGAGGCGCACGAAACCGAGCACCTGCTCGACGCGCCGGCGAACCTCGTCGAGCGGCATCTCGGTCTCTTCGTACAGCTTGTAGCCGACGTTCTCGCCAACGGTCAGCGAGTCGAACAGGGCGCCTTCCTGAAACACCATGCCGAGATGCCGACGCACATCCATCATCTGGTCTTCCGGCATGTGATCCACGCGCGAGCCGTGAATCCAGATTTCGCCGGCGTCCGGTTTCAACAGCCCAAGAATCAGCTTCAGGATCGTCGACTTCCCCGAGCCGCTGGCGCCGAGAATGATCTTGGTGTGTCCCGGCAGCAGCGTAAAACTGACGTCGCGAAGAACCACCTTCTCGTCAAACGACAGCGACACGTTCTTGAACACGACCGCCGGCCGGTCCGGCGAGGACCTTCGCTCGAGCACCGCCGCATTGCGAATCGCGTAAGTCGGCATCAGTACAACAGCGTAAAGAGCAATCGGGTCACGAAGAAATCGACGGCGATGACGGCGACCGATGCCGCCACGACAGCATTCGTCGTCGAACGTCCCACGCCCTGCGTGCCGCCTCTGGTTCCAAGGCCGACGTAACACCCGATCGTCACGATGACGTAGCCGAGGATGAACGGCTTGATGATCCCCATCCATGCGTCCTGCAGATACAAGGCGTCGGTAATCGAGGTCCAGTACAGGCTCGACGCCACACCCAGCTGATACACCGCCACAATCCAGCCGCCGAGGATTCCAACCGTGTCGGAAATAACCGTCAGCACAGGCGTCATGAAGAATCCCGCCAGCACTCTCGGTACGACGAGCTTCCGCACCGGATCGGTCCCGAGCGCGCGCAGCGCGTTGATCTGATCCGTGACGACCATCGAGCCGAGCTCGGCGGCGATGCCGGATCCGATGCGCCCTGCCAGCATCAGACCCGTCAACACCGGCCCGAGCTCCTTGATCATCGACGCGCTTACCAGCCGTCCCACGAACGGCCGCGCACCGAATTGATCGAGCGTCACACCGCTCTGCAGCGCGAGCACCGCCCCGGTGAAGAACCCGGTCAGCAGCACGACGGTGAGCGATCCGATGCCGATCGAGTCGAACTGCTCGACGACGTCGTGAAAGTAAAAGGGCCGAGAGAAAATGCCCCGCACGGTCGCAGTCTGCAGCTGCACGTATCCCTGCACCGCCAGCAGGGCGCTCTTGAGCCAGTCTGTCAGCAGCGTCAGCACGCGTCAGCGTCCAGCCTGCAGGCTTGTCAGCCCGAGCTCTCGCGTACGCAGAGACTTCAACGTGTCGCGAATCGTGGCCGCGCGCTCGAAATCCAGGTTCGCCGCCGCGCTCTTCATCTCGCGCTCGAGACGGGCAATTTCGGCGTCGATCTCCGCCTGCGTCCGGAACGTCGTCTCCGTCGCTTGGGCCAGCGCGGGCGTCGAATAGTCCATGTCGTAAACGCTGGCCATGACGTCGTCGATGGCGCGGACGACGGATTCCGGCGTGATGCCGTGTTCTTCGTTGTAGGCCGCCTGCAGCGTCCGCCGGCGGTCGGTTTCCGCAATCGCGGATTTCATCGAGGCGGTCATCGTGTCTGCATACATAATGACGCGCCCGTTGACGTTTCTGGCGGCGCGGCCGGAAGTCTGAATCAGCGATCCACCTGACCGCAAGAATCCCTCTTTGTCAGCGTCCAATATCGCCACGAGCGATACTTCCGGCAGGTCCAGCCCTTCGCGCAGCAGGTTGATGCCGACGAGCACATCGAAGGCGCCGCGACGTAAATCCCGCAGGATCTCGATGCGCTCGAGCGTGTCGATATCCGAGTGAAGGTAGCGCACCTTGACGCCAAGCTCCTGGTAATACGCCGTCAAGTCCTCCGCCATCCGCTTGGTCAGCGTCGTGACGAGGACGCGCTCCTTGCGCTCGGCGCGGTCGCGAATCTCTTTCAGGAGGTCGTCCACCTGTCCGCGTACCGGTCGGACCTCGATCGGCGGATCCATCAGACCGGTGGGCCGAATCACCTGCTCGACGACGACGCCGCCCGCCTTCGACAACTCCCATGGACCAGGCGTCGCAGATACATGAACCACCTGATGCACCCGCTCTTCCCATTCAGCGAAGTTCAGCGGACGGTTGTCGAGCGCCGACGGCAGCCGGAACCCATAGGCGACGAGCACTTCCTTGCGCGAGCGGTCCCCCGCATACATGCCGCGAATCTGCGGGATCGTCTGATGGCTTTCGTCGACGACGACCAGCGCGTCCTCCGGCAGATAGTCCAGCAGCGTCGGTGGTGGCTCGCCAGGTGCGCGTCCCGTCAAATGGCGCGCGTAGTTCTCGATGCCGTGGCAGTAGCCAATCTCGCGAATCATCTCCAGATCGAACATCGTGCGCTGATGCAGGCGCTGCGCCTCGAGAAGCTTGCCTTCCGATTCCAGCTGGCCTCGGTACCACTCGAGCTCCTGCTTGATCGTTTCGACCGCCAGCTTCGTCCTGTCGCGCGAGGTGACGAAGTGCGACTTCGGATACACCGCGACCTTGTCCAGCCGGCGAATGACCTTGCCGGTGAGCGCGTCGAACCACGCCAGCTCGTCGACCTCGTCGCCGAACAACCCGATGCGCAGCGCATGTTCTTCGTACGACGGCACCACTTCGACGATATCGCCGCGCACGCGGAACGCCCCTCGGCCGAACTCCGTATCGTTCCGTTCGTACTGAATTTCGACGAGCTTGCGCAGAATCTGATCGCGTCCGATCCGCTGTCCGACTTCGAGCGGCAGGAGCATCCCGTAGTACGCCTCCGGCGAGCCGAGGCCGTAAATGCATGAGACGCTGGCGACGATGATGACGTCACGGCGCTCGAACAGCGACCGCGTCGCGGAAAGGCGCATACGGTCGATCTCGTCGTTAATCGTCGCTTCTTTCTCGATGTACGAGTCGGTGGCTGGAACGTAGGCCTCGGGCTGGTAGTAGTCGTAGTAGCTGACGAAATACTCGACGGCGTTCTGAGGGAAAAATCGTTTGAACTCCTGATAGAGCTGAGCAGCAAGAGTCTTGTTGTGCGCCATCACCAGCGTCGGCCGATTCACCGAGGCGATGACTTGCGCCATCGTGAACGTCTTGCCGGATCCGGTCACCCCCAGCAGCACCTGGTGCTCGTCGCCGCGGTTCAACCCCTCGACCAGCTCCGGAATCGCGCGCACCTGATCGCCGCGAATCTCGAAGTCGGTGACGAGCTGAAAGCGATCGTAGACGGAGGGCATGCGAACCCTTGATCGTACCACGTGCCGCCGGGATTCGGGCTTGGGGACGCGGGATTCGCCGACTACTTCGTCTTGCCCGGCGCTTCCTGGTAGGGCGCAAAATAGCCGCGGCGGGCGAGAATCTTCGAGCCCTTCAGGTCGGGACGCGTCACACGGATTTCGACCTTCCGCCAGGCGCCATCCTGCCTGGTATTAGTGGATTGGTAGGCGAGGCTGTACTGCGCGCGGATCTGCGCCACCACCTTGTCGTAGCTTGCCTCGATGTCCTTCATCGTTGTCGGGAAGAATGCCTGACCACCGGTTGCCTCGGCGATCTGCTGCAGATGCGCGCGCTCCTCGATGCGGCCGCGGGAATGTTCAAGGAAGCCGACGGAATAGACGGTGACATCCGAGGCGCGCAGCAGCGTCATCACATCGCCAAAGCTGATCGTGCTGTGCGTATCGCCACCGTCGGTGTAGAGCACGAGAACCTTGCGCCCCTCGTCATCCGAGGCGCCGTCGAGGTACACGCCCATCGCGTCGTACATCGCCGTCTCGCCGTCAGGATTTCGGCCACGGATCCGCTCTACCATGCGCGGAAAGTCCCGCTGCGGATACTTGGCGACGCGGACTTCAGTATCGAAGTCCACGAGCGTCATGTCCTTCGCCTCGCTCAGCGTGTTGAGGAATTTGATGGCGGCCGACCGCGACAGTTTGATGTCTTCCGACATGCTGCCGCTGGTGTCAAACAGCAGGCCGACGTGCATCTCGGGGCCGCTCTCGATGTCGGTACCGCGCGCGAAGTACTTCAGCGTCTGTTTCTGGCCATCCTCGACGATCTCGAAGTCGTCGGCATTGAGGTCGGTGAGGTACTCGCCCTTCTTATCGACCACCGTCACGCCGAACGTCGCGAGGTCGATGCCTGTACGAAACGTCGGCGTTTGCGCGCGCAACGACGTAACGCCCACCGCGATCGCTGCCGTCAAAATACATGGGAGCGCGCGCTTCGTCATCGGCCTTCCAGATCCTACACCTACCGCTGTCGAAGCGGACATCGCGGCTACCTTAGAACGGCTTGTACACGGTGAGCTTCACCGTCTGCGTTCCGCGACCTCCATCCTGGCGGGGCGCACGAAATCCATACGCCCATTCCAGGGACAGGAGCGTTCGAAACGGTCCGCCGGATTCGACGCCAGTGCCGATACCTGGATAAAAACGGGCATCCGAAGCCCAGCCGGGATCCTGGACGACGGCGGTGTCACCAAACCCATCGAGGCGAATGCCGCGCCATGTCCAACCGGTTGCGCTGCGCAGCACGGCGCCGCGGTCGTAGCGAATCGCGGCGGTCGGATACCCGTGCAGCACGTTGTCGAAACTGTCAAAGCCGTATCGACTGAAGCGATCCAGGTCGTGTCCACCCATCCACGCGAGCTCGAGCCGCGAGCTCACTGACGATGCAAGTGCGAGCGTCCGACGCAGCCGCACCCCGTAGCGTTGGTAGTCGCGGGTGGACGGATCGAATCCTCCGGGCAATCCCCATCGGCTCCAGCGGTAGCGCACAACCGGATTCCACCAACCACCCACAGTCCAGGCGCCGCGAACCGCTTCGATGCCGAGCACCACGCCATGATTCACGACAGAGCGCGGCACAACAAACAACGGCGGCGTGTTCACCGTGCGCTCGAGCGCCGTCATGTCGAACGTATAGTCAAGCGTCACGCGAACGCGCGGCGTCAGCGGGTGGAGGACGCCGACAGATGCGTAGCCCGGCTGCTGTTGCAGGTTTTCCGCGTACTGCTCGCGTCCGTTGCGGAACACGCGATCGATGAACTGCGCGGCGATGCCGAAGGCGCTGCCGTGCGCCTGCCACCGCGACCCGGCAATTGAGGGCACGCTCCACGACACCTGACCGAAGACACCACCGAAGAACACGTTCAGCTGCGCGCCGCGTCCGAACAGATCGAGGTTGACGTAACTGAGGCCGGCGAAGGCAAGCGGCCGCGAGATGCCGGGGTCAGCGAGCAGGCCGCCGATGATGCTGCGGATACTGTGCCCTCCGCGTGTCACCGTCGAGCGCTCGGAGCCGTTGCCGCGGCGCACGAGATAGCGCAGGCCCTCGGGCGTGTCGCGCATCATCACGTTGTTCGAGGCAAGCGCCGCCGCAAGCTGCGCCTCGAACGTCGCGCTGTTCACGTCGTAATGTCGGATGGCGATGTTGCGATGGATCGGCGTGCGAAGCCCGGCGCCTTCGTACGACTGGAAAATGCGCGTTTCCATCGGCAGCCACACCGTCGTGCCGCTGACGTCGACGCGTCCGAATTCATCTACCTCCTCCGAGGACACGATCGCGCCGCGCAAATCCTTCTGAATCGTCTGCAGCCGCCGCAACGTGAAGTCGCGCGCGTCGATCCATGCGCGACCGCGCGCAAGTCCGCGGTTCGACGTCCTCGGCTCGAAGCTCACGACATAACAGCGGCTGCCGCCGACGGTGTCATCTCCGCCAAGCGTGTAGGTATAGGCCTCGTCCAACGTGATCGTCAGTGGCGGCGTGCTGATCCGTTCAGCCTCGATGAGCGGCAGCTCCGGCGCGGCTCCCGCGCCTCCGCCGGTAATCGACGCGCCATTCACGCGAATATCGCGTGCTTCGATATTGCTCCCCTGCGATCCACGATAGATCACCGTATCCGCCGTGATGGTGATCGGTGCCGCGAAATCGGGCACCTCGAACAGCAGTGTCATCGTGCCAGTCGCGATCGTGGTCTTGATGACTTCGTCCTGACGCCGCTGCTCGGCCTGATGCCGCGCCAGAATCTCAGCGACGGTCAACCGGCGCGCGCCTGTCACCTCAACGAGCGGCGGACGACGGGCAGCGAACTCCTGAACCGCCGCCCAGTCGATATCGCGTACGGGAAGGAGCACCCGCTCGGCGCCAGGGGTCAGTGAAGCGACGGTGAGGTCGTCGACCGTTGGTCGCACAAGCGGCGGCAGCCGCATCCAGTTCTCGCCGATGACGGCGTCTACATAGGGCCGTAATTCTTCGAGCGTCACCCCGGCTGTGCTGAATGCGGCGCCGTCAATCGCGATCTGAACGCCCGGTCGTTCCGCGCGAAGCGCGGTAATTGCGGTGCGCGCGGCGAACGCTACCTGTTGCGGAGAACCGGACTCGGGAGCCACGAGAATGGCGACGTTCGCACCTGCTGTCCTCGCCTGGTTGACTGATCCGCTGGACGGAACGATCAGCTGTACACCGTCGAGGCTGCCTGCCGGCAGGCTTGCCAGGCCACCGAAATCGGAGTCTTCGACGGCGATTACGAGACATGAAACACACGCCGCGGGTCTGTCCTGAGCCGAGACACCGACCGACAACACGGCGAGGAGCAGCAGAGGCGTCGCTGCAAGCGAGCGTATAATTTGAGGTTGGCGCCAGTGTCGGGGATTCATTAGATCGAATGAGGTGTCTCGCCGTTTGTCAGACGGAGCTGCTCATCAGGATGCTCGATGAGGCCCTGGCGCCCAGCTTCGAAGTCGAATTTCTCGTCGAGAGCAAACCGCTTGCACGGAAGCTCCACGACGCCGACCTGACCGTCCACACGGGCGACCCGAAACGCACCGATACCTACATCAAAGCCGACATCACCCCCGCCACCTGCGTCATCGTCGAAGACACCGGCAAGCGCGGCATGCGGAAAACGCTCGAAGCCATCCGCGATGCGGGCGCGACGCTCGTCTATGTCGTTGGTATCGGTCAGGGCGATGCGCACAAACATGAGGAAGAGCTCCGCGTTTACTTTCCGGAGGTCAACTATCTCGCCATCGCCGATCTCTTCGGTCAGCCGCTGCTCATCGAATTCAGCCGCTCGCTCACTCGGCTCAAAGTGCAGCAGTATCAGCGGTTCTTCAGCGACGCCGATCGCGTGCTGATTCTGCTCCACAACGATCCCGATCCCGACGCGATGGCGAGCGGCCTGGCGCTGCGCAACGTTCTTCGCCGCACGAAGCAGACCGCGGTCATCGGCGCGCTGCAGGGCGCCACGCGGCCCGAAAACCTGCGCATGCAGAACCTGCTCGACATCCAGGTGGAGATCATCCAGGCCAGCCACCTCGCCGGCTTCGACCGTATCGCCATGGTCGACGTGCAGCCCCACTATTTCGGCGAAGAGTTCCACCGCGTGGATCTGGTGATTGACCACCATCCGGAGCAGTCCGGCTACAGCGCTGTCTTCAAGGATATCCGGACGAACTACGGCTCCACGTCAACGATTCTGACCGAGCACCTGCGCGCGGTGGATGCGAACATTTCGGAGCGCACCGCCACGGCCATGCTGTACGCCATCAAGTCCGACACGCTGTTCTTCAACCGGCAGGCGAACCGCGTCGATCTGGAAGCGTTCTCGTACCTCTACCCGCTGGCCGACGCGGCGATGATCCGGAAGATGGAAGGCGCCGAAATCACGATGGAACGCCTGGAATACGTCCTGAAGGCGAAGCAGAACGGCCGTATGGTCGAGCAGGTGTTCTGCTCTTTCATCGGCGTGTCGCCGCGCGAAGACTTCATCCCCTACGTCGCCGATTTTTATCTGCAGCTGGAAGATGTGAAGTGGACGATCGTCGCCGGCATCGTCAACGACTCGCTCGTGGTGTCGGTGCGCAACCTCGGCTACGGACGCAACGCCGGCGAATTCGTGCGGAAGTACTTCGCCGACATCGGCAGCGCCGGCGGCCATCGATCGATGGCGAAAGCCGTCGTGCCGCTGCGCGGCTTCCGCGACAAGTTCGGCAACGTGCAGGCTGACGAATTCACCGACAAGGTGCTCGGGCTCGCGCTCGAGTTCCTGCACGAGCATCAGCCGACCGAGAGAAAACTCGTCAAAGCCTAGCGCGGTTACGATCCGGTCTTGAACAGCGACAGGTCGACCGACTCACCCATCGCTTTGTAGCCGGCGTCGTTCGGGTGCAGGTGATCGCCTGAATCGAACTCCGCTTTGATCCTGGTGGGCGCCGCCGGATCGCGCACTACCGCGTCGAAATCGATGACGCCGTCAAAAGCGCCGCTCGTGCGGATCCATTGATTCACCGCTTTCCTCTTTGCTTCACCTTCGGGTGTCATCAGCATGTCCCCTTCGCAAGGCGTCAACGTCGCGCCGATGATCTTCAGGCCGCGCGCATGCGCACGCTCGATCATCTGCCGATACGCCCCGATCAGATCGTCGGCGGTCGCGAAGGTTACGGGCCCCTGGTTGCGGATGTCGTTGATTCCCTCCATGACGACGACGTGCGTGACGCCAGGCAGGGTGAGCACGTCCCGATCGAAGCGCGCGAGAGCGTTGACTCCGACGTTGGCGGCCCCCTCGCTGAGCACGCGGTTGCCCGCAATACCGACGTTCAGAACCGCCACACCCGGCGGCAGGCGGCGCGCGAGGTGGTCGGGCCACCGGTTGTTGGTATCGGGAGTCGAGCGCGCGCCGTCGGTAATTGAATCGCCGAACGCGGCGATCGCGCCGGCGCGCGGTGCGGCAGCGACCTCGACACGTGAAATCAGGAACCACGACCGTGTGATGGCCGCGCCGCCGAACGCGCTGTCGCCGACATGGTTGCCGGCCGTCACGTAACTGGTTTGATTGGCGCCGTTGTGCATCGTAATCGGCGATGGGCCGCTGCCGAGATCGTCCGGCACGAAGATGTCGATCGCGAGCTCCGTCCGCGCCGGCATCTGCAGGTCCACGGGATCGCTAAGCAGCACCGCGCCGGCCGGAATCCGGAACGATGAGGCACCGTTCACGGTCAGTTTCCGCAGCGATGAGGCGACGATATCCTGGTCCTTGTCATGAACCGCCATCGATGCGCCGCCGATGTTTACAGGCGCGGTCCCGAAGGTGTTGGCGAACACCACGCGCGCCCGAGTGCCGGCGATGGAGATCCGCACGATCTGACGCAGCGTCTGGTTGTTCGGCGTCAGCGCTGGCGGGTTCACCGGCGCCGCATTGGGGGCCGCCGGTGGCAGCACGGCCGGACGCGCGACGAGCGCGGTCGTCCACGTCGCGACCCAGTGATCCGCAGGCTTCGTCTGCGCAAATCCGGACGCTGTGACGAAGATGACCAGGGCGATTGTCGTCAGCAGTCTTCGCATGCTGCCTCCTATTGAATTCCGTCCTTTGCCACGCCGGCCGCGGCGTCCGGCCAGATCGCCAGCGCCGCCTTCAAATCCACCTCGCTGCCCTGGCGATCGCCCGCCTTCCGCCTCGCGAGTCCGCGAATGTACAACGGCCACGGATCGAACGCATCGAGTTCGATCGCCCGATCGAGATCCACGAGCGCTGCCTCGTAGTGACCAAGCTGATACTGTGCGGCGCCGCGAAAAGCAATCGTCCACGCGCTCGTGGGCGTCAGCTCGATGGCGCGGCTGAAGTCGCTGATGGCCTCGGGGTACTGCCGCAGCGAGAAGCGATCCAAGCCGCGCTCGCTTACAGCCCACGGATCGTTCGGATCGTCGGCGATGGCGCGATCCAAGTCCCGTACGGCGTCGGTGAAGCGACCGCGCGTGCGATACTCGGCGGCTCGTTGCCGCAGCCCGTTCGTGTTGTCGGGATTGATGCGAAGCGCTTCGTCGAAGTCCACCATGGCGGCATCCGGCTGCTGCGTCGCTTTCAATGCCATGCCCCGCTCCACGAGGACGTCATCGGCGTGCGGGCGGATGCGAATGACCTCCGTGAAGTCGACGAGCGCGAGGTCGAACCGGCCGCTCTTGAGAAACAGCACGCCACGGTCTGCCTGAGCGTCCAGCCGTTCATCGAGCGAGGCCTGGTTCGACTCGATGATGCGAGTCTGCGCACGGATCTGCGCTTCAAGAGTGTCGACCGGCTGCGCACGCGCGGCCCCGGGCGCTGCGCACAACACAACCAGCAGCGCCGCGAGCCTATTGCCGGTACACATCCGTACTGACATACCGCAGTCCTGAGTCGACCACGAGAGTCACAACAGTTGCGCCCGCACCAAGCCGCGCTGCAACACGCAACGCGGCCACGACATTCGCGCCCGTGGAGGTCCCCGCAAAGATACCCTCTTCAGCCGCCAGGCGCCGCGCCATCGCCTTTGCATCCTCCGTCGTTACCGTCTCGATTCGGTTCACCATACGCGGATCCCACAGCGGAGGAATGAATCCAATACCGATCCCCTCGATTTTGTGTGAGCCGGTCGGCCCGCCCGACAGAACTGCGGATTCGCTCGGTTCCACGGCCGTAATCTCGATGCGCGGATTGTGGGTCCACAATGGCTGCGTTACGCCGTGGATTGAATGTGCCGTGCTTACCGCATGGACAAACGCATTGATGCGACCCCCCGTCTGCTCCCAGATTTCGTTGCCGAGCGGAATGTAGCCGGCGATGGCGTCGTGATTATTCAGCTGATCGCACCACCAATGGCCCGGGCGCCGGCTGATCTCGGCAGCGGTTCGGATCATTTCTTTGACCAGCGCCTCATTGATCCGTTTCTGGTCGCTCTTCACGTCCGTGATGTGCGCGCCGAACGCCTTCATCGTCACGCGCTTCTCGTCGCTGAACGCGTCGGAGTACACGATTTCAAGAGGATGCTGCTTTGCGGCGCACGCGAGGGCAAGAGAAATGCCTGTCGTGCCAGCCGTGTACTCGACGACAGTGGCGCCTGGCGGCAAGCGTCCGTTTGACTCTGCTGCTTCGATGACGGCCTTCGCCATCCGGTCCTTCATCGAGCCTGTCGGGTTGGCGGATTCGAGCTTTGCCAGCACACGTGCCGAGCCGTGCGGAACAATGCGACGGAACTCGATGATCGGCGTATTGCCAATCGCGTCGAGCACACCGCAAATCGGGCTGGCCTCAGCGCGCACGATCCAACGCCTGCGTCACATCATCAACGATATCGGCCGTTGCCTCGCATCCCACGCTGAAGCGGATGAACCCATCGCTGATCGCATCGCCAGCCCAGCGCGCGCGTCGCTCGGCCATCGAGTGCACGCCGCCAAAGCTTGTCGCTTCGCGGACAATCGACAACGACTTCAGGAACGTTTCAGCGCGCGGGCGAGTGCCGAGATCGAAACTGACGATGGTGCCGAAGGCACGCATCTGGCGGCGCGCGACATCATGACCCGGATGCGACGGAAGCCCCGGATAATGCACAGCGGCCACGTCAGACCGTTTGGCCAACGCTTCCGCAAGCCGCATCGCAGAGTCGCATTGCCGGCCAAGCCGTACTGGTAGCGTCGGCAGCGACCGGTGCGCCAGCCAAACCTCCATCGGTCCGGGAATCGCGCCGTGCTGGGTGCGCCACGTTCGCAGCGCATTTATCTTTTCCGCATCGCGTGTCGCGACGTGGCCGAGAATCAAATCGCTGTGGCCGGTGATTGCCTTCGCATCCGACGCGATGACGAAGTCCGCACCAAGCTCCAGCGGCTGCTGCAGGTACGGTGTGGCGGTCGTGTTGTCGACGGCGACGAGGACTCCTCGTGTCCGGGCGGCTTTGACGATGGCGGCAACGTCGCAGACGTCGAGCTGGGGGTTGGTGGGCGTCTCCACCCACACCAGCTTTGCGCCATCGAGCGCTGCTTCCTGAGCGTTGCCGCGTGTCGGCACGAGACGCACCTGCACGCCAATCGGTTCGAGCCAGGCGGCCGCCATCCGTCTGATGGTGTAGTAGCAATCCGCTGCAAGCACCACCGCATCACCGGGCCGCAACACGGTACCGAACACCGCATCGACTGCCGCCATGCCAGACGCGAACGTGACAGCTTCGCCGCCTTCAAGTATTCGAAGCGCCTCTTCCCACGCCGTCCAGGTTGGATTGTGAAAGCGCCCGTACGTCAGCTCGTTGTCCGCCGGTTCGCCGGGAGAGGTGTAGGTCGAAGAAAATTGCGGGCCGCCGAGAAAGGGACCCGGCTCGGTGCGCTTCCGGAATCCCGCGTGCACGATCTGAGTATCCCGATCCATCTGGCGCATCATACGGCGAGCCGGACCGCGACAATTTGGAACGAGCCAACGAGGCCCCGCTCAAAAGCGGCGACGGCGCGTTGCCAGCTCCTCTTCTCTGCCGTGGACACGATGCCTTGAGGCCACCGACTGCAAACGCTCATCAGGCGCTTGAAATCGTGAATCGCCCGTCCCGTCACATCCCGTTTGTAGATGATGCGGCAGCCTTGCCGTTCGAGCTCCCGACCCCATTCGTCGAGCGGTGTCAGGTGAGCGGCCCAGGAACTCTCCAGGCCGGCAACCAGCGCTTCTTCTTCGCCTGCCGCGGCCTCGCGCATCAGAAAGGCGTCCCCCGCAGCGACGTGTCCGCCCCGCCGTAGCGCCGGAATCCAGCGTGCGAGGAAATCGCCGGGAGAATCGAAATGAATCCATGCGCCCTGGCCCCACAGGACATCAACGTCACCCACCATGATGTCGCCGGCAAGTGCATCCTGATGGCGAATCGTGACGAGATGATCCAGCCCTACGAGCGCCGTCAACTGGCGCGCATCGTTGCATCGGGCCGCGTCGCGTTCGATACCAATCACATGACATCCAAACTCAGCGGCCAGGACGCGCGCCGAACCACCCAGACCACACCCCACATCGAGAACGACGCTCGACGGCGTCACGCCAGCAGCGTGTGCGAGCTCCCGAACCGATTCGACACCGCCGCTGTGGTTCTGATCGGTCAGCTCCGTTTCCAGATCGATGGCGAGTTGCAATTCCGTAACGGTCGAGAGGGCCTGTCCATCGCGCTCGAGACGCTGAAGAATCGTTGCTGCACGCAAAGGATGCGCGGCGTAGATCGAATCGAGGTCCATCCGGCGTTAATACAGTAGTATCGCGGCGCCTGGATTGCAGCCATGAACATGATTCACACATCATCAACCGAGGACGATCACCGGACGGGTACGAGCTCGTCCAAGCCCGCCAAGCGCCACGAAACAAGCCGGCGTCGGCGCCGCTTCATTGGACTGGGAAGCGCGACGACGGCGATCGCGGTCGCTGCGCAGACCCTCGGTCATGTTCAGGCGATCTCACATTTCTGCATTGACGCCCTGCACTGGTCCTTCTTCCGCAATGCGGACATGGTCCTGCGCATCGGTGTGCCGGTGGCTGTTGCGTGCGGCATCGGTCTCGCCCTGTATGGCTTCGTCTTCCATGCGAGGGAGCGGCGCACGGAACACACCCTGGTCCTCGCCGCGGTCGCACTTGTCGTCACCAGCAGTGGTGCCTATGCAAGCCTGAAGCTGCTCCCCAAACCGGTAACTGTCAACGACTACATCAGCACGGAGGCCACCGAGCGCGCGAAGCGGCTGCTGGCCTTTCAAGTGACGGCGGACGATCCCATCGGCCACTCGACCGGTGGCATCCGAGTAACCGCGGATCCGACGCAGCCGCAGCAGGTGTGGACAACGGCGCAGGTGCTCAAAGGCATTCTCACCAGTCCCGCTGCGCTCGAAGCAGACGAGGTGGAGCGCATTCGGAATGCGTTCGGGTACATGAGCGACCAGTTCGTGCCCGATCAGGGCTGGGGTTATTTCGATGGGTGGCAGACGGGTGTCACCGAAATCGCTGGATGGGTCGCACTTGCCCAGATTGCCGCGCTCGATCACACGAAGCCCGCGATCTGGCCCGAGGATCAGCTGACCGCTGTTCGCGCCACCACGGATCGCACGCTGCAACTGCTTGCCGCCAGGCAGAACTCCGCCGAAGGCGGTTGGGGACCGAACATCGGCGATGCATCCGCCGATTTCCAGCGCACGTACTCGACGACGATTGCGACCTGGGCGTTAATCGAGGCACGCAGGTCGGCGTCACTGCGCACCGTCGTCGGCACGCGTTATGACGAGAACATTCGCAAAGGGATCGGATGGCTGCTTGCGAACTACACACCGACGCTCGGCTGGGTGCCGAACCCTATGCGGAAGGTGCAGACCGAACGATTCATCGGCCTGCACGCGCAGGTGCTCTACGTGCTGAGCCGTGCGGAACACGATTTCAGTCCGTACATTCACGCGCATCCGAATGCGCTCACGGCGAAACAGGACTTCCTGAGCCACACCCAGCCGGATCGCGCCATCGGCGACAACAACCGAATGCACGACGGTGATCGCTATCTGCAGCACGCGAGCGCGGTCCCCGCCGCTACGCATGCTGTTGCGTGCGGCTGTCAATTCACCGTCGAAGCATCCACCTTCCTCTGGTATCCATGGTCGCTCGCGGCGGCACGAGCGCTCGCCTCCGACCAGACGCTCACGCCTGACGATCGCGAGCGGGCGCGGCAAATCGCGGCCACGCTGGCGCAGCGGACAGCGGAAGCAAGCTCGTGGCTCGACCACGAGTACCACTACGCGACATCAGAATTTCTCGTGGGAACCGCGGCCAGCTAGTAGGTGCTTTCGTTCGTTACGCGGGTGATGTGATCGCCGCTCGCGCCGACGACGGGATCGATGAACTGATGGTAGGCATCCTCATATCCCCGTTCCATCAGCTCGACATCTGTATGACGCCGGTCGGAGGCTTCATCATACGCGCCGCTGACATCGAACGGACCGACGGGATTGTGCACCGGTCGAATGACGTAAGAGGAATCGAACCGCAGCAGCGCGTGGTCCATCGCGTCGCGCAGCGCCGCGGCCTCGGCGGCGGAGATGAACTCGCCGAGACGACTGCGCAGGTCGAGACGCGGAGCGCGCAGACGGTGCGGCGCCGACGCCGGTGATACCGCGGTAACGACAATCAGCTGAGACACGGCCGCGGCAGCCAACTCCTCGAACAGACGATTCACCGAGGCCGGACGCTCGCAGAGCCGATGCGACTCGCCGCGCCAGAAACCGTCGGCGGCAAATGTCACCAGCCGCGGCTCGCAGACGACGGGCGGCGTAAGCGCGGCGCTCATCACGTCCAGCGCGTGATCGCGACCGAGCCCGGCAAGATCCAGCGCCTCGGCGCGGCGTTCGCGACCCGGTCGCGGCGCGATGAAATCGCGGCGATACGGCTCGCGCAGCAGCGCCGCAATGATGTCGCTGCGCGCATCCAGATCGGTCGCCACGATCATCAACTCGCGAAAACCAGGCTGGCCGAGGTTCTCCGCCAGTACTTCCGCATACCGTCGCCCGGCATCGCGGGGCGGATGCGCGTCGCGCGCAGCGCCACGAATCAGCTGCCAGACAGTGTGCGAAAAAGCGTCGATGGCGGGATTCGCATCGAATGGCGCGCCCAGCAGCTTCGACCACAGGCTGCCTCTTACGCGCCGCGCTCGCCGCTGCCATCTGAACGGGGCGAAACGATAGAAGCGCCGCGACGCCTGCGATCGCCAGACGCCGTCGGCTTCCCACAATCGTGAAGCGCCGTCGATCGCGGCCAACACGGCGGCGGCCGCGCCGATACCCTGTCCGGCGGCGACATCGACCTTCACGCCGGCTTCCTGTAGTGCGCGCAACACGCCGGCGTGATACGCCCCATGTGCGCCGGTGCCGCAGAACACGAGCGCGGTGCGGCGCGAAGGGGAATACTGCATCAGGATGGGCGAGCAGCCATCAGCTGTCGGCGTCGTGAATGGTGACGAGTTTGATCAGCTCGAAATTCTTGTTGCCGCCGGGCGTGACGACCTTCACCTCGTCGCCCTCTTCCTTGTTCAGGATGGCGCGGCCGATGGGCGATGCGGTGGAAATCATTCCCTTTTCCGCATCCGCATCTTCCGGCATCACCAGCTGGTAGACGATGACCGTGCCTTCCTTGTCGCGCAGGTGCACCGTCGACCCGAACGCCGCCTTGTCGTGCGGGATGCGATCGATATTCATCAACTGAATTTCGCTGACGCGCTTCTTCAGCATGGAGATGCGGGCGTCGACGATGCTCTGGCGCTCTTTCGCCGCCTTGTACTCCGCGTTCTCGCGCAGGTCGCCATGTTCGCGGGCCCGTTGGATTTCCTTCGGCAGGTCGACTTTCAGCTCGCGCTCGAGCGCGGCGATTTCATCGTTGAATCGCTTGAGGATGCGGTCCTTCACGTTGAAATCGACTTTATCATTAGTGATTAGTGATTTGCGATTTGTGATTTCAATAATCATGAATCATTAATCACAGATCACGAATGAGACGGATCGCGACTCGCAAGGATCGAATCGTCGTCGAGTACAGAGCACTCGCGCGCCAGCCTGATCCTGCCGGCGCCCGCCTGCTGCTCGACGGCGCGCATCTGATTCGCGAGGCGCACGACACTTCTCTGCGCTTTGAATCGATCGTCGTTGCCGCGTCGCGTCTCGAATCGGACAACGAGGAGCGCGCTCTCGCCGAGTTGCTCGAGCAGCAAGGCGCGGATGTCGCGCGCGCCAGCGATCAGGTGTTTGCGGTGATCAGCCCCGTCCGCACGCCGACCGGCATCGTCGCGATCGCGCATCGTCATCCGACCACCGCCGATGCCATCCTCGAGCAGGCACGTCTCTTCGCGCTGGTGGTCGTCGACGTACAAGATCCCGGCAACGTCGGATCGCTGATGCGTGTCGCCGAAGCGGGTGGCGTCACGGGAATGATCGTGGCGGGCGAATCGGCGAATCCGTTTTCGTGGAAGGCGGTGCGTGGCAGCATGGGAAGCGTGCTGCGGCTGCCGGTTGCCCGCGCGGCCTCCATCGACGCGGTGATGCGGGATATTCGAAGGACCCATACCAAGGCGATTGCCGCGGTTCCGCGGGGCGGCTGGGATCCGGACGCTTCGGACTGGGCCGGTCGCGTCGCGCTGCTGCTTGGCGGCGAGGGACCGGGCCTCAGCGCGGACGTCGTTGCATGGGCCGACGAACGCGTCACCATTCCGATGGAGCCCGCCGTCGAGTCGTTGAACGTGGCGGCGTCCGCCGCCATCATCATCTACGCGGCGAGGCGCGCACGCCGATGAGCAACGGATTGTTCGACGACGATGAAGGCCGACCTGACAGTCGGCCTCTCCACGATCGTAGCGGCCGGTCTTCAGACCGGCCCGAAGGCACACCTCTCGCTGAACGCATGCGTCCGCGCACGCTCGACGAGGTCGTTGGACAGGACGAGATACTCGCGCCTGGAAAACCGCTGCGCGAAGCCATCGAGCGCGACCTGCTTCAGTCGATCATCCTCTGGGGTCCGCCCGGCACCGGCAAGACGACGCTGGCGAGAATCATTGCAGACATGACGAAGGCGGAGTTCGTGCCGTTCAGCGCCGTCCTCGCCGGCATCAAGGAAATCAAAGACGTCATGGCCGCCGCGCAGCTGCGCCGCCGAAGCGGCGGCCGCCGCACCATCGTCTTCGTTGACGAGATTCACAGATTCAATAAGGCACAGCAGGACGCCTTCCTGCCACGCGTCGAGTCGGGCGACATCGTGCTGATTGGCGCCACCACCGAGAATCCGTCGTTCGAGGTCATCGCAGCGCTGCTCTCGCGGTCGAAAGTGTTCGTGCTGGAGCCGCTCGATGCGGACGCCATCGAGACGATCCTGCGTCGCGCGGTTGCTGATCGTGAACGCGGTCTCGGCAGCATGGATCTCGCAGTAACAGAGGAAGCGCTTGCCGCGATTGCGCGCTTCGCCAACGGCGACGCACGCGCCGCGCTGAACCTGCTCGAGTTCGCGGCCACGTCGGCGCCCACCAATCCCGAAACGATGGTCCGCCAGCTCGCCCTGCCGCAGCTCGAACAATCGATTCAGCGCCGTGCGTTGCTCTACGACAAAACGGGCGAAGAGCATTACAACCTCATCTCCGCGCTGCACAAATCGATGCGCAACAGCGATCCGGATGCCGCGGTCTACTGGATCGCGCGGATGCTCGAGGCCGGCGAGGATCCGCTCTACATCGCCCGGCGGATGATTCGCTTCGCGTCAGAGGACATCGGCAATGCCGATCCGCAGGCGCTGGTCGTCGCAGTTGCAGCCAAGGACGCGGCGCATTTCATCGGCATGCCCGAAGGGAACAACGCGCTGGCGCAGGCGGCGATCTATCTGGCCACCGCGCCGAAGAGCAATGCGGTGTACACGGCCTACAACGCCGCTGCCGCCGATGCGCATCGCGAGGCCGCCGAGCCCGTGCCGCTGCATCTGCGCAACGCGCCGACGAAGTTGATGAAGGATCTGAAGTACGGGAAGGACTACCAGTACGCCCACGACGATGCGGAAGGAGTGGCAGCGATGGATTGCCTGCCGCCGTCGCTCGCCGGGCGGAAGTACTACGCGCCGACCGATCGTGGATTCGAGAAGGAAATCAAAAGGCGTCTCGACGGGTGGGAGAAGATCAAGGAAGGTCGGAAGAAGGACGGCTAGCGCCCAACTTCCAACCTGCAACTTCCAACTTCAGTTGGTGGCGCTCGCGACCTTCGACTCGGCGATGGTCAGCCCCGGCACCTTGCGGAACATCTCGCCGCGCACCGGCAGGATGAACGAGAAGCGATAGTCGCCCTGCATCCGGCCGATGGGAATGCCCACCAGATCGCCGTCCTGATCCAGCACGCCGCCGCCGGACACTCCCGGGTGGCCGTCAGTCAGACATGTCACTAGACCGTTCGTGGTGCGCTGGCCAACGTAGCCGGTGCTGAGGATGATTCCCTTCGAATAGTCGTTGCCGAGACGGAAGATGGGATCGGCGAAGTCGTAACTGAAGGTCGGGTTCACGCGCAGCGCCGGGAGATCGACCGGCTGCGAGACGCGGATGATCGCCCAGTCTCCAGAGTGCACTTCCACATCGGCGTCGCCTGCATCCACGAGACGCGCATTCATGTCGCGCCCATGCACGCGGACCTTGATCGACGTAATCTTGCGCCCCTCGCGCCCGTCCTCGTCATCCAATGCGACGACCGCGTGCTTCACCGTCACGAAGTAGCCGTTGCCAAGGTATCCCGCCGTTCCGTAGCTCGATTTGCCGGCGACATCGTAGGCATTGAGCTCGACGAAGCTCTCCTTGCGGTCGCGGAGCAGCCGCACCGGCAGAAGCCCCATTTCGCTCTGCAGCTGTCGCTTGATCTCTTCGACCAGCGCCGGCTGCGTACCTCCTGCATTGACAATCTCCGGCTGGCGCTGCCCGTTGGTCCCGGAGGGCGTTGCCGCCGTTTCACCCTGGCGGATTTGCAGAATCGCGCGCGCCATGTCGTCACGCAGCGCGCTGACGCGCGCGTCGTTGTTGGCGAGCTGTTGGGCGAGCGAGCGCTGCGCCGTCCAGCTCCCGAAGCTGAAGGCGAGAGCGGCAAATGAGAATGTAAGACCGGCGTATGTAATTAAGCGGCGGACGGACACTGGGCGCTCCGAATCCGCTACCGTTGACGAGGACCAGATGGCGGAGCCGCGGCGCCGCGTCCTTTTTCCAAGTTCGGCAGCTAAATCACCCCGCAGCCAGCTGCGGGACTTACAGCTTTGCGCGACGCAGCGACACGCTGCGCCACACCGTTTCGCTTGGTTGACCTGAACGCCACGGGCGTTCGTTCGTACAAGTAACGGTTGAAATAAAGCTTTCGGTTGTCTGTAGTTACGAGCGTTCCTACTCTAACGTTCCTGACCCGTCCTGTCAACGAGTTCCGGCATTGTCGTACCGGAAATTAATGACCAGATGGGCCATGTTCGACGTCCCGTTCCCCCACATGCCACGGCTGAAGAAATTATCGACCGGTGACGGATTAATAACGACGAGGTCGAATCGGCCCGCCGTCCGCTGCATCTCGGAATCAAGCGTGAATTTCAGCTGCGTTTGACTGATGACCTGCGTCGGCACCGCTTTGCCGTTGAAGTGGACGACGGATCGCCGAACGAAATTGACACCCTTCAACATCACCGTCGCCGGCGTCAGCCCCTGCGCGATGATGAACGGCTCGATGGTGTGAATGGCCGGCTGCGGGGAACGCGGCGGATCGGGCAGCGCGGAACCTGTTTCCTGAGGCTGACCTTGACGCGCTTTCATCAGGGCCATGACCCACGGCAGCGCCTCCACGATCGGTCCCGCCGATGCGCCATCCCCCGGCGGATTGAACGTCGTCTTGTAGTCGGCATGATAACGGCGATCGACCACTTTGCCGTCGAAGACCACCGTGTCCGTCTTCAGCAAATTGCCGATGTCCTGCAGCGGATCCGCATTGACGATCAGAATGTCGGCGGTCTTGCCGGGTTCAATCGTCCCGAGTGAGTCCTCCTTCTGCACCAGTTGCGCGGCGTACTTCGTCGAGCCGACAATGATCTGCATCGACGTCATGCCGACTTCACGCATGACGCGCATCTCCTGAAAGAGCTGCAGGCCCGGCACGTAGCGGTCGTTCAGGTTGCCGGACACGATGAGATGCCCTCCCGCGTCGACGAACATCTTGTGGAAGCGCTTGACGTTCTCCCAGCCTTTCAATCGACGCGCCCGCACATCGCCCGTATCCACATCGTCATAGGCGGCGAGCGACGACTCCATCGCTTCTTTCGGGTAGTACTTCTGCAGGTTCGGATCCTTGTACCACTCGTGCGCTTCCGCCCTGAACTGCGCCCACTCCTTTGGATAGCCGCGATAGTTGATGATGAAGGTCGGCACCAGCGACGCGTGATGCGCGACGAGCGTCTTGATCAAATCCGCCGCCTTCGCATCGTCCATGTCGGCGTACTTATCGAGCTCGTTGCGATCGTCGCGTCCCTGGCGGAACTGCGATGGATTCCTGGCAATGGCCAGCGGAATGCCGGCCGAATGCGGTAGCTGCGCCGCGCCGATCTCCGCGGCCTGCGCGGGAAAGATACCGGGGCCGTAGGCACGCACGAAGGCGGGCTTGCCCATCTTGTGCGCTTCCTCCACGCCGGCCTTGTACCAGTCGAACGGCATCGCGCCGTCGTAGAAGATCACGTAGTCAGCGCCGGCATTGAGCACCGTTCGCACGATGTCGCGTGTGTCGTCGGCGGATTTCGGCACGCGGATGGTGTGCAGCGGACCTTCGTAGCCAGTCGCGCCGTTCAGCGTCGAGCCGATGCGCAGGATACCGGTGTACGCGCGGGGCGCGAGGTCTTTGCCGTGCAGGACCGCGTCGCGATGCGGCACCGCCACTTCCGCCTCGGTGCCGACGTCGATGCTCGACGTGATGCCGTGATTGAGCAGCGCCTCACCGAAGTACCAGCTATACGCCGTCTGCGATTCCCAGAGGCCCGGCAGCACGAACTTCCCTGCCGCATTGATGACGCGCGCGTTCGCCGGAATCGCGATCTGCCCCTTCTTCCCGATTCCGATGATCTTGTTGCCCTGCACCAGGATGACCGTGTCGGCGACCGGCGCGCCGCCGTTGCCGTCGATCAGCGTGCCGCCCTCGATGGCGAGGGCCGCTGGTTGCGGCGGCTGCGCGGAGACGAGCGACACGGCGACACAAACCAACGCAGCTGCGAGCATTCTCTTCACGTTCGACCTCCGAGCTTGTGCGAGCTTACACGAGGCGGGTCGAAACAATCTGGTGGGTCCAAAAGGACCCGCCGTCCAGGCACCGACGCCGGACGCAATTTTGCGTCGATCGTGTGCGATGGGGCGACCACCGCGATTGCATAGGTTTTCGTATCGGGCAGCAAATCCAGCGTACGGCTGCCCTTGAGCGATTTGCCGTTCTTGCGTACTGCTTTATGCCCGATCACCTGCACTTAGTGGTCTCTGGAGTCTCTCGCGAATCGGATCTGAAACGGTTCGCGAAGTTGGCGAAACAGAGATCCGGTGCGGCTCGCGCGCTCGTGGGCGCGGGCCCGATGTGGCAGCCTGGCTACTGGGACACGTTGTTACGCAATCCTTTGGGACCCGCCCAGATCGATCAGATCCTCTGGAAATTTCGTTCCACCTCTCGCCGCGTGATGCGCAGCATGACCGGCCGGCCGTGCGGACAGATCGTCGAGTACGCGGTGCGGCGGAGTTCGTCGAGGATGTGCGCCATCTTCTCGTGCGTCAGCGGGTAATTCGCTTTCACCGCGGCATGGCACGCCGTCGTCGCCGCAATGCGCTTGATGGCGGCATCGACGCCCGCGCCGCGGTCCAGGCCTTCGAGATCCTCGGCGAGCGCGCGCAGCGCCGCCGCGCAGTCTTCGCGGCTGATGACGGCGGGACAGGCAGTCACGCGCAGTGAATCGCCGCCGAAATCCTCGACCTCGAAGCCGAGCCGCTCCAGATCGTGTGCGTGCGACGTGAGCGCCTGCCGCTGACCGGCGGACATATCGACCAGCATCGGCACGAGCATCCGCTGACTTTCGAGCGCGCCCGTGGTCAACCGTTCCGTGATCCGCTCGAACAGCACGCGCTCGTGCGCGACGTGCTGATCGATGATGGCGATTCCTTCGTCATCGATGGCGATGATGAATGTGTCTCTGAACTGGCCGAGCGGCGTTAAAGGGCGAATCGCGACAGACTCGTACGACGGTGCGATCGGTGCGACGTGCGACAGTGCGTCCGAGGGTGCGACGTGCGACAGTGCCCCTCCAGCCCCTCCCGCCCATCTGCTCGGGAACGTGGACGGATACGCGTGCGGCAGTGGCATCGTCGACGGCAGCGGCTGAAATCCCACCGGAGCTTCGAGCTGCAGCTCCGGCGCAGGGCCACGGCCCAATGCATCGCCGAGCGTCCGGCGAATCAGTTCGTGGATGTACGACTGATCGCGGAAGCGGACTTCCGCCTTCGTCGGATGTACGTTGACGTCGACCCCGTCATGCGGCATGTCGATGAACAGATGCACCTCGGGACTGCGCTCCTTGATCGACGCGACGCTGTACGCGTCGATGATGGCGTGCGCGATGGTGCGGTCCTTGACGACACGACGGTTTACGAACACATTCTGCGGACCGCGCGTCGGCCCTTGCTCCGCCAACGCGGCAACGAAGCCGACGATCTTCACGTCGCCTGTCTCCCGGCGTATGTCGATCAGATCCGTCCGTTCACCATAAAGCTGGTAGAGACGATCGCGCAGGCTGCCGACTGGCGGGCACTGCAGCACCTTGCGACCCGAGCTGGTCAGCGTGAAGCCGATCTCCGGATAACACAGCGCGAGCTGTGTGACGATGCGCGAGACCTGCGCGGACTCTGCGGCATCAGACTTCAGGAACTTGCGGCGCGCGGGAAGGTTGTAGAACACGTCGCCGACGTCAATCGACGTTCCTTCGGGCATTCCGACTTCGCTGACGGACGCTACCGCGCCGCCGTTGACGCGCACCTCGGTCCCGGATTGCGTGCCGCGCGCCCTGGTCTTCAGCGCAAAGTGCGACACCGACGCGATGCTGGGGAGCGCCTCGCCGCGAAAACCAAGGGTCGCGATGCGCTCGAGATCGTCGGCATGCCGGATCTTGCTCGTCGCGTGCCGCTCGATGGCGAGCCGCGCGTCCTCCGGTGTCATGCCTTCTCCATCGTCCTCGACGCGAATCAGCTTCTTGCCGCCGAGCTCGACGGAAATCGCAATCCGACGGGCGCCCGCGTCGATGGAGTTTTCGACGAGCTCCTTGATGACGGAGGCCGGACGCTCGACGACTTCGCCTGCGGCAATCTGGTTCGCAAGGTCGGGCGGAAGCTGGTAGATCTTCCCCACGTCAAATCCAGCGCTTCCAGCGGAAGGCGGCGAGCATGACCACGGTGATGGCGGCCATGATGCCAACGACCCACCAGAACTGAAGCCCTTCAGCACCGGCGAAGTGCGGCAGCGGAACGTTCATCCCCCATAATCCCGTGAGTACGGTCATCGGCAGAACAATCGTCGAGACGACCGTCAGCACCTTCATCACGCGATTGAGACGGTTGGAGATCGCGGACAAATACCCTTCCAGAATTCCAGTGACGCGATCCTGGAACATCGTTGCTTCGTCCGAGTAGCGCACCAGGTGGTCGTAGACATCGCGGAAGCGGTAGGCCATCTCGTTCGAGATCTGCGGGAACTCGCGGCGGGCAAGCCGGCCCACCACGTCGCGCTGTGGAATGACGACGCGGCGCAACGCCGACAGATCGCGCTTGATCGACAGAATCGGCCGCATCAGGTTGTCACCGGCGCCGAGGATCGCTTCGTCCTCGAGCTGGTCCATCTGCTCTTCGATCTCCTCGAGCTCCGGCGCGTAGTTGTCGATCATCGAATCGACGATGCGGTGCAGCAGCGCGACGGGACCCTCTTCGAGAATGTGGGCGTGCTGGTAGCAGAGTTCCTTGATCTTGTTGATGCTTCGCGAGCCGCCGTCATGCACGGTGACGAGGTAATTCTCGCCGAGGAAAAAATCGACGTCGCGCGTGGCGAACCGGTGTTCCCCGGGCTTGAAGTCGATGCCGTGGAGGATCACATACAGATACCGATCGTACGGCTCGATCTTCGGGTGATGGATCTCGCTGAGCGCGTCCTCAATCGAGAGCGGATGGAAATGAAACGTGCCGCCGAGGATCGCCTGCCCCTCTTCGTGTGTCGGCTGCACGATGTCCACCCAGAACGTCACGCCCGAGGCCGGATCGAGCCACTTCGGGTCGACCCGGTCGGTCTTCTGTGTCTCGCCGTTGCGGTAGACGTAGACAGAGATCATGGTCTGGCGGATCGGCCTGGTTCCCGCTGGCGGCCGGACCCGCCCTACTTTGCCAAAGCGGCCTGCGCGGCAGCGAGCCGCGCTACCGGCACGCGGAACGGCGAGCAGCTCACGTAATCGAGCCCGACGTTGTGGAAGAACCTGATCGAATCTGGATCGCCGCCATGCTCACCGCAGATGCCGATTTTCAGATCCTTCCGCGTCGTCCGTCCGCGCTTCACACCGATGTCCACGAGCTGGCCGACACCCATGACGTCGATCGTGGCAAACGGATTCTTCTTCACGATCTCCAGCTCCGCGTACTGCGGCAGGAACGAGCCGGAGTCGTCGCGCGACATGCCCAGCGCGGTCTGCGTCAGGTCGTTGGTGCCGAAGCTGAAAAACTCCGCTGACTGCGCAATCTCGTCGGCCATCAGCGCTCCGCGCGGAATCTCGATCATCGTGCCGACGGTGTAGTTCAGCTTCACCTTCTGTTCCGCCTGCACCTCGCGCGCCGCCTGATGCACGAGGTCGAGCTGCAGGTCCAGCTCCTTCTTGAAGCCGACGAGCGGAATCATGATCTCCGGATGGGCCTTGAGGCCCTCCTTCTGCACGATTGCAGCGGCCTCGAACACCGCCCGCGCCTGCATGGCGGAGATCTCCGGATAACCGATGCCAAGGCGGCAGCCGCGGAAGCCGAGCATCGGGTTGAACTCGTGCAGCTGCTCGACGCGTGAATGAATCCGGCTGACGGGTACGCCCAGCTTTTTGGCGAGGTCCTCCTGCTGCCGTTCGGTATGCGGCAGGAACTCGTGCAGCGGGGGATCGAGGAAACGGATGGTCGCCGGATATCCCTTGAGCGCGCGGAAGATGCCGACGAAGTCCTCGCGTTGATAGGGCAGCAGCTTGGCAAGCGCAGCCTTCCGCTCCTCGAGCGTTTCCGCAAGAATCATCTCGCGCATGGCGTCGATGCGATCGCCCTCGAAGAACATGTGCTCGGTGCGCGTCAGGCCGATGCCCTGCGCGCCAAACGCAATCGCATTCGCGGTCTGCTCGGGCGTGTCGGCATTGGTGCGCACGCCAAGCCGTGTCGCCTGGTCGCACCACTTCATCAGCTGCTGGAAGTTCTTGAACTTTTCGGTCTTCTTCGCTGCCTGGTCGTTGTCGATGAGTCCTGCAACAATCTCCGACGGCGCCGTCTTCACGCGCCCGGCGTAGACCTTGCCCGTCGTGCCGTCGATGGACATCCAGTCGCCTTCGCTGAACGTGCGGCCGTCGACGCTCACCTTGCGGGTGCCGTAGTCCACCTCAATCGCAGCCGCGCCGCAGACGCACACTTTGCCCATCTGGCGCGCAACGAGCGCGGCGTGAGACGACACGCCGCCGCGCGCCGTCAGAATCCCTTCCGCGGCAATCATCCCGCGCAGGTCTTCCGGTGACGTCTCGAGCCGGACCAGCAGCACGGGCTGCCCCTTTTCGGCCGCCGCCACAGCGCGCTCGGCGTTGAGGTAGATCTGTCCAGACGCCGCTCCCGGGCCCGCCGGCAACCCGCTGGCGATGGCCTTCGCGCTCGCGACTTCTTTCGCGTCGAATACCGGCGCGAGCAGCTGCTCGAGCTGGTCTGCCGGGTTGCGCATCACGGCCGTCTTCCAGTCGATCAGCTTCTCCTTGAACATGTCCATCGAAAACTTCAGCGCCGCCATCGCCGTCCGCTTGCCGTTGCGCGTCTGCAGCATGTAGACAACGCCGTCTTCGATGGTGAATTCGAAGTCCTGCACGTCCTTGAAGTGCTTCTCGAGCGTCTGGCGAATACGTTCCAGCTCCTGAAACGCCTTCGGCAGATGCTTCTTCAGTTGGGCGACAGGCTCCGGCGTGCGCACGCCGGCGACCACATCCTCCCCCTGCGCGTTGATCAGGAACTCGCCGTAGAACTCTTTGTTGCCGTTCGCCGGGTTGCGCGTGAACGCGACACCCGAACCGGAATTGTCGCCGGTATTGCCATATACCATCGCCTGCACGTTGACGGCGGTGCCCCACTCGGTGGGGATGTTGTATTTCCGTCGGTAGACGATCGCGCGGTCGTTCATCCACGATCCGAACACCGCGCCGACGGCGCCCATCAGCTGATCCCAGGGGGATGACGGGAAATCACGCCCGACACGTTCCTTGACGAGAGCCTTGAACCGTTTGACCAGCTCCCGGAGATCATCGACGGTGAGCTTCGTGTCTTCGATGTCCTGGCGATAACGATCGTGTTTGAGCCTTTCGATCACCACCTCGAACGGCTCGTGGTCTTCACCGGCGCTCTTCTGCACGCCCAATACGACGTCCCCGTACATCTGAATGAACCGGCGGTAGCAATCCCAGGCGAATCGCGGGTTGTTGGTCTTGCGCGCGAGTGCTTCGACCGTCTGATCGTTGAGCCCGAGATTGAGAATCGTGTCCATCATGCCGGGCATCGAATCGCGCGCGCCGGAACGAACGGATACGAGCAGCGGGTTGTTCAGATCGCCGAATTTCTTTCGGGTCTGCTTCTCGATTGAGGCCAGGCCCGTTTCCATCTGCGAACGGAGCGCCTGCGGGTAGCTCCTCTTGTGCTCGTAGTAATACGTGCAGACTTCGGTCGTGATCGTAAAGCCGGGAGGCACCGGCAGGCCGATGCGGCACATCTCCGCCAGGTTTGCGCCCTTGCCGCCGAGCAGCGGCTTCATGCCACCGTTGCCGTCCGTCTTCTGGCCGAACAGGTACACGTACTTCCCTGCCCCACTCGCCCCACCCGCTTTTCCGCCCCCACTCGCCCTGGCTGCCCCACTCGCCCGCGTCGCCTTGCGCGCCAACTTCTTCGCCATCAATTAAGACTCCGTCACGATTTCCGAAATATCAGCAATCTCAAGAATCAGGTCACGCAGCCGCGCCATCAGCGCCAGCCGCGCGGTCCGAAGCTTCTCATCCTCGGCCATCACCAGCACATCGTCGAAGAACTGGGCGACAGGCGCGCGCAGCAGCTCGATCGTCTGGAACGCCTGCCGGTAATCGGCATGCGCTGCGGCCGCACGAATCTTCGGTTCCGTTTCCTTCATCGCCTGGAGCAGGGTCGCTTCCGCGGCCTCCTTTAAGAGCTGCGCGTCCATCGCCGGCGCGATGGCCACACCTTTAGTGATGTTCTTGACCCGTTTGAACAACTCCGCCACACCGCGCAGCGCTTCCGAGCGGTTCATCTGCACCAGCGCCTCGAGCTTCTTGCGCGCTTCGATCATGTCGAAACGCTGCAGCGACTGCGGCACGACAGCACGGATGTTGCGCACGTCGAAGCCGCGCTGCTCGAACAGATAGATGACGCGCTCGCGCATGAACGTACGCAGCGCCTGCTGCACATCGTCTGCGGGCGCCCACGACGCCAGCGCCTGTGTCATGAGGTCCCACAGATCGATTCGGGTACTGATGCCCGTCAATTCCGCAAGGTCGGCGAGGATCTTGACCGCTCCCTGCGCCTGACGACGCAAGCCGAGCGGATCGCGGGAGCCGGTCGGCCGCTCGCCGCCGGCGAACATGCCTGCGACCGAATCGATCTTGTCCGCGAGCGATACCGCAGCCCACGTCACAGCCGCGGCGCCGAGCTGCTGGCGCGAGGGAGGCGCATCCGCTTCAACGCCAACCGGCAGGTACTGGTAGTAAATCGCCTTCCATACGGTTTCGGGCTGGCCTTCCTCGCGGGCGTAGATACCGCCCATCGTGCCCTGGAGATCGGTGAACTCGCGCACCATGTCGGTTGCCAGGTCCGCTTTCGCGAGGCGTCCCGCGCGAGCGGCGTCGGCCGCTGCCTCGGGTTTGTGGAACGCCTCGCGAGCGATCCACTCCGCAAGCGCCGCGACCCGGTCCGCCTTCTCGCGGTAGCTGCCCAGCTTCTTGTGAAACAGGATCGTCGAGAGCCGATCGATGCGCGACTCCAGCATCGCCTTCCGGTCCTCGTCCCAGAAGAACCGCGCATCCCGCAGGCGGGCGGTGAGCACGCGCTCCGAATTTCGCGCGATGATTTCCGGCTTCTCCGGCTGCATGTTGGTGACGGCGAGGAACGCCGGCTTCAGCCTGCCTTCCTCGTCAACGACCGGAAAGTAGTGCTGATGATGGATCATCGTGGTTGTCAACACTTCTTCCGGCAGTTGCAGAAACTCGACCGGAAAATGTCCGGCGATCACGGCCGGATACTCGACGAGATCCGGCACCTCCTGCAGCAGCGACGATTGTGCGGCGACGAGACCGCTGACACGCCCGCCGAGCCGGCGCGCGTGCGTCTCCAGCTCGCGCCGGATTTTCGATTCGCGTTCGCTGCGATCGAGGATGACGAAGTTCTCGAGCAGCCTTGCCTGATAATCGTCGAACGTCTTCACTTTGATCGCACGACCGGCGCGTCCGCTCGTCGTCAGGAAGCGATGCCCGTAGGTGTTGGGCCCTGATCGAATGTCCTGTACCAGCGGGCCCTGCGCATTCTCGGTACGGCGGATGACGAACGGGACGACACGTCCGCCGTACAGAAGAATGAGCCAGCGAATGGGACGCGCGAAGACGAGATCGCCCTTGCCGTCTTCGAGGTAGGCATCCCAGCGCATCTGCTTCGGAAACGTGAGGTCGCGCAGCAGACCGCCCATGACATCGGCAAGCACGTCAACGGTCGCCTTGCCACGCTGCCGGACGCGATACGCGAGGTATGTGCCTTTCGGCGTTTCGCTGCGTTCGAGGGCGCTCACCTCCACGCCGTACTTCTTGGCGAAGCCCGTCGCCGCAGCTGTCGGCTCACCGGCCGCCTTGAATGCGGCGGATACCGGCGGCCCTGTGACCAGCTCCTCGTGATCGTTCTGCCGCTCCGAAAGCTTGGCCACGCGCGCGGTCAGCCGGCGGGGTGTGCTGTAGCTCTCGGCCGGCGCATCGGTGTCGAGGCGTGCCTGCTTGAGCCGTGCATCGAGGCGCGCGGCCAGATCGCGTGTGAGCGCCGGCAGCCAGCCTGCCGGAATCTCCTCGCATCCGATTTCGATCAGCAGCTCGCGATCCACGCTACGCCTCGCTCACCATGGCCGGCGTGGTCATGTCCACGTAGGTCCGCGCAATCTTCACCGCGAGCTGCCGCACTTTCAGGATGTAGGCGGTTCGCTCGGTCACGCCGATGCTTCCGCTCGAGTCGAGAATGTTGAACAAGTGCGAGCACTTGAGACAGAACTCGAGCGCCGGCCAGATCAAGCCGGAGTCGAGCATCCGCTCGCCGAGCGCATAGTTGCGATCGAACAGATCACGATGCGCGGATGCGAACTCCTCCGGCGACATGTTGACCTGTCCGAACGCGTACTTCGATTCCTCGATCTCTTCCTGCAGACGAACCTCGCCGTACTTCACCCCGCCGCCCCATTCGAGATCGAAGATGTTGTCGACACGCTGCAGGAACATGGCGATGCGTTCGAGCCCGTAGGTGATTTCGCACGAGATGGGCGCCAGGTCCATGCCACCGACCTGCTGGAAGTAGGTGAACTGCGTGATCTCGAGGCCGTCGAGCAGCACCTGCCAACCGATGCCCCACGCGCCAAGCGTCGGCGACTCCCAGTTGTCTTCTTCGAATCTGATGTCGTGCTGCCGCGGGTTGATGCCGCACGTTTCGAGACTCTCGAGATACAGCTGCTGCACTTCGTCCGGCGACGGCTTGAGGATGACCTGATACTGGTGATGCTTGAAGACGCGGTTCGGATTCTGCCCGAAGCGGCCGTCATCCGGCCTGCGCGACGGCTGCACGTAGGCCACACTCCACGGTTTCGGCCCGAGCACGCGGAGCAGCGTTTCGGGGTGCGAGGTCCCGGCCCCCACCTCGAGATCGAGCGGCTGCTGCAGCAGACAGCCGTGCGAGGCCCAGAAGACGGAGAGTTTGAGAATGAGGTCCTGAAGCGTCACTCGTGAGGGTTACTGGTCGTCACTAATTATGTCGGCGCAATTCGCGCAGCACGCGATCCGACTTCAAATTCTTTTCAAGGTGCATCGTGATGAGGCCGCGGTGCACCTGTTCGAGCTCCTTCAGCACGTTGCGGGGCGCCGGCACCCCGCCCACCTGCTGCGGCGTCACGCTGCGCGAGGCGGTGAGAAACGCCATCGCCCCGGCCGACAGCGCCCCACGCGCTTCGGGATACACGCCCTGCAGTCGAAGCAGCCAGTATTCGAAGTAGCGGGCCAGCGGTTCCACCGGCGCGCCGGCGTTCAGTGCATCCAGCATCGACGCGCCGAGGCGATACAGGCGGTCGTCCGCGTCCGCTTCCTGCGCCCACTCGTCCAGCAGTTCGGCAAAGTAGCCGAGATATTCAAGGCCGTGCAAGGGCGGACCTTTAGGTCCGCCCGCGCCCCCGCCCATGCCCACGAGCGCCATCGGCGACCTGACCGCCTCTGCGTAATTCAACCCGACCAGCTCGCGCCGCTCTTTCTCGAAGTACGCGAGCCGCACTTCCGTCATCGGCTCGAGCGCCGCCGCGAACGGTGACCGCGGCCGCCGCGCCCCTTTCGCCACGCCGCGTTTCTTGCCGCGGTCGCGCGTCAGGAAGACAACAATCCGATCGGCTTCACCCAGCTTATACGTCCGGAGGATCAACGCGTCGGCTGTGTACAGCGGCAACGACCTATTTTACTGTTGTTCACCCTTCCATGTTCCCCGTGCTTCATTCGTGTTCTTGTCCAACTACGTGATCTATCCTCCAGCCAGATACCTCAAGAACACCGTCGCAAAGCCGAGGAACGCGGCGAAGCCGAGCACGTCGGTCATCGTCGTGACGACCACGGACGACGCCAGCGCAGGGTCGAGATTGGCCGCGCGCAGGCCGAGCGGCACAAGCGTTCCCGCCGCCGCCGCGACAAAAAGGTTGATGATCATCGCCAACCCGAGCAGCAGCCCCAGCACGGCGTCGCCTCTCACCGCCCACGTGACCACGGCCGCGACGATGCCGAGCAGGATGCCGTTGCTAATGCCGATGCTCACTTCCTTGAGCAGCGCCTTGCGCGAGTTGCTCCACGTCAGCTCGCCGAGCGCCAGGCCGCGCACCATCACGGTGAGCGTTTGCGTGGCGGCCGTCGCGCCCATCCCCACAACTATCGGCATGAACACCGCGAGCGCGGTCACTTTGCTGATCGTTCCCTCGAACAGCGCGACCACGGCCGCAGCGGCAAACAGCGTCGCCAGCTGAATCGCCAGCGTCGGCAACCGCTTGCGGAAGGTTTCCCCCGGAGACGCAAACACGCGCTCGTCGCTGGCAACGCCTGCCAGACGGTAGATGTCCTCGGTCGCCTCGTCTTTGATAACGTCGATGACGTCATCGACGGTGATGACGCCTACGAGCTTGTTCTCCTCGTCAACAACCGGAATGGCGAGGAGGTTGTACGACGCCACCTGCCGCGCCACTTCCTCCTGGTCCATGTCCACGCGGGCGCTGATTAGATCCGCGGTCATGATCCGCTTCAGAGGCGTCTCGGGCGAGACGAGCAGCAGGCGCCGCAACGATACGACGCCGACCAGATGCCGCCGCTCGTCGACAACGTAGAGATAAAACACCATCTCGACGTCGCGATTACTTTGCAGCTCGGTGATCGATTCGCCCACCGTCATGTCCTCGTTGAGCGCGAAGACATGCGGGTTCATGATGCGGCCGGCGGTTTGTTCGTCGTACTCGAGCAGGTTCTCGACGACGCCCGATTCCTTCGGCCGCATCAAGTCGAGCACTGCAGCCGAGAGCTCCTCGGGCAGGTAGTCGATCAGCGCGGCCGCATCGTCTGACGGAATCTCCTGCGCCAGCCGGGCAATCTCTTCGGCGGAGCGCGTCGCGAGCAGCGCAGCGCCCGCCTCGGGTCCGAGTTCCGAGATCGCCTCCATCGCCAGCCGTCCGTTGCGCTCGGCCAGCAGGCTGAAGGCGGTGTCCCGCTCCTTGTCCTGCAGCTCGCTGAAGATCTGCGCGAGGTCGGCTGGATGCTGCTTCTGCAGCAGATTCAGCAGATTCGCCGTCGCACCAATACGAAGCAGCCGCCTGACCGAGTCGAGAACGACGTCGATTCGTCGCTGCGCGGCCATCGACCGCTACAGGAGGGTGCCGCGCAGAATGGTCGCGGCAACCGTGAAATAGATGACGAGACCGGTGACGTCGACGAGGGTGGCGACGAAAGGCGCAGATGAGGTGGCGGGATCGGCGCCGAGGCGTTTCATCACGAACGGCAGCATCGAGCCTGCAATGGTGCCCCACATCACAACACCGACCAATGCGAACAGGACCGTCAGTGCAATCAGGAACCAGTTCGCGCCGTATGTGCCAAACAGCTGTTGCCACAGCGTCACGCGAACGAAACCGACACTGCCCAGAATGCACCCCAGCGCCAGACCCGACAGAATTTCCCGTCGCATGATCCGCCACCAATCGTGCAGCGTCACTTCCCCGACCGCGAGCGCACGGATGATCAGCGAAGCCGCCTGCGACCCGCTGTTACCTCCGGACGAGATGATCAGCGGAACGAACAGTGCGAGTACCACCGCGCGAGAGATCTCGCGTTCGAAATACCCCATAGCGGTAGCGGTCAGCATCTCGCCAAGGAAAAGCACCACGAGCCAGCGCGCCCGTTTCTTGACCAGAGTGAGCATGGGAGTCCGAACGTAGGGTTCGTCCAACGCTTCGAGGCCGCCGAGCTTCTGGAACTCCTCGGTCGTCGTGTCCCGAATCACCTCGATGATGTCGTCCACGGTTACGGTCCCAACCAGCTTGTTCTCGTCATCAACGACCGGGACCGCGAGCAGGTGATACGACGAGACTTTCTTCGCAACCTCCTCTTCCGGGGTGTCTACCCCCACGCTGATCACATCCGTCGTCATGATCTGCTTCAGCGTCGCCTGCGGCGGCACGAGCAGCAAACGACGAAGCGACACGACGCCGACCAGGTGGCGCCGCTCGTCGATGACGTAAAGGTAGAAGGACATCTCGACGCCGCCGAGCTGCTGAATTGAGCTGACCGCATCGGCAACAGTCGTGTCCTCCGGCAGCGCGAACACCCGCGGGTTCATGATTCGACCGGCGGTGCCCTCCGGGTTTTCCAGGACCTCCGCGATCTCGGTGTTCGGCTGCTGGCGTTGCATCAGCTCGCGGACTTCATCCGCCAGCTGATTGGGGAACCGGTCGATCAGCGCAGCGGCATCATCGGGAGCGAGCTCCTGAAGGAGGCGGCCGACATCCACGACGGGACGTGAGGCAAGCAGGGAGGCGCCCATGTCGACGCCGAGCTCGGCGATGACCTGCGCGGCGAGGCGCGGGTCGGTCCCGACAAGCGCATCGACGGCGGCACGACGCTCGTGATCGTTGAGCGCTCTGAGGATCTCCGCGACGTCGACCGGATGCCGCTTCTGTAAGAGATTCAGTAGGTTAGCGGTCGCACCAACACGCAGCAGTCGTCGGACTGAGGCAAGAACCAGATCGGGTTTGCGCTGCGCCGCCATGATGAATTTCCGTCAGGACCCAAACGACTCAATCTAGCACGCGAGCGTGCAAAACTCGCGCGAAAAGTGCATGATCTGCCGCATGGGACACAGAATTTGCGTCGTGGCATCGCTGGCCGCAGCGCTTCTCGCGACCGCACCCGTCTTCGCGCATCACTCCTTCCAGGCGGAGTTCGACATTGGCAAGCCGATGACGATCAAGGGCACCGTCTCGAAGGTCGAATGGGTGAACCCGCACGTCTACGTGCACGTGGACGTGAAGGACGAAAAAGGTGGCGTCACCCGCTGGGCGTTCGAAACCCTCGGGCCCGGCCGCATGCGCGCCGAGGGGATGAGCAAGCAGACCTTCGGCATCGGCAAG
The DNA here is from genome assembly GCA_035492455.1 of Vicinamibacterales bacterium. Classification (GTDB taxonomy): domain Bacteria; phylum Acidobacteriota; class Vicinamibacteria; order Vicinamibacterales; family UBA2999; genus Gp6-AA40. Next base: position 160,863 of record DATJJE010000009.1, read on the forward strand.
GTCGTCACGCTGAAAGGCTATGCCGCGCGCGATGGATCGAAGAATCTCGGCTTCCTTCGCCAAGTCACGTTCGACGATGGCCATACGGTTGAAGTGTGGCTCGGTGACCCGGACGACTTGAATCCGTAGGTGTGAGATGAAAGCAGCCACTGCTCTCTTGATGGCGGCGCTTGCGACCACGCTGCACGCTCAACAGGCGGCAAAGCCGCCCGAGGCGCCGAAACCGACACCGCGGACCGCTGACGGGCATCCGGATCTGTCTGGCGTCTGGATCGCGGGGAATCGCGGCATCCGGCCGCTGACCGATACCTCATCGATCAAGGTCGTTCTACCGCTCGAAGGCGTCAATCAGGACAAGGACAACGTCTTTGCCGCGCTGGATCGCATCTCGGTCACGGAGCGCGCGAAGGATGCGAACAAGCCGCCGTACAAGCCGGAGCTGGCGGCGAAGGTGAAGGATCTGGAGGTGCGTCAGAGTCAGGAGGACCCGGCGTTCTACTGCAAGCCGGCCGGCGTACCGCGCATGGGACCGCCTGCGCAGATCGTCCAGCTGCCCGATAAGCTCGTGTTCCTCTACGCCACTAACCTGTTCCGGCTCGTTCCGATCAATGCATCGCATCGCACTGACATCGACACCTCGTACATGGGTGATTCGGTGGCAAAGTGGGACGGCGACACCCTCGTCGTAGATGTCAACAACCTGAACGACGACACCTGGCTCGGGCCAGACGGGTACTTCCACACCGAAGCGATGCACGTCGTCGAGCGATTCACGCGTAGCGGCGACACGCTGAAGTACGAAGTGACGGTCGAGGATCCGAACGTGTTTACGCGCCCGTGGAACATGAATGCCCGGACGCTGCGGCTTGGGTCCCGGGCGCTAGAGGAAGGACCTCCGTGTGTAGAGAAAGACGCGGAGCACCTGGTTACACTCGATCATCACTGAGCTACAAAAGTTCAGAAAATCTCATCGAGCACACGCTCGTCATCTCTCCACTCAGACTTGACCTTCACGTGTAAATCGAGAAACACGCGGGACTCGAGGTAGCGCTCGAGCTCCGCGCGCGCGGCGGTGCCGATCTGCTTGATCATCCCCCCGGCACGGCCGATGACGATCGGCTTCTGAGATTCACGGTCCACGAGAATCGTGCAATAGATGTCTGTCCTGTTCGCCTCCGCCTGTTCGATACGGTCGACCACGACGGCGGTCGAGAACGGCAGCTCGTCATGCGTGAGCTGCAGCACCTGCTCGCGAACGATCTCGCCAACGAAGAAGCGCTCCGGCTGATCGGTTACATAGTCGGGCGGATACAGCGGCTCTCCTTCGGGTAGATATTGCAGGAACAGTTTCTCGAGCGTGTCGATGTTGGTGCCGTCGGTTGCCGATATGGGCACGATTTCAACGAACGCGTGCGCATGCTGGTAATGGTCCATGATCGGCAGCAGCTTCGGCTTGGCGACAAGATCGACCTTGTTCAACCCGAGGATCGCCGGCGTCTTCACGTCCTTGAGGAGGTTCAGCAGATACCTGTCGCCCGGCCCCGGCCTCACCGATACGTCAACGACCAGACAGAGAACGTCGACGTCGCGGATCGCCTCCAGCGCGACGTCGACCATGCGCACGTTCATGCGGTGCGTCGGCTTGTGGACGCCAGGCGTATCGACGAACACGACCTGTCCCGCCGGGCGGTCAGGGTCAGAACCGCCATAATTTTTCACTCCGACGATGCGGGTCCGTGTCGTCTGCGGCTTGTCTGAGACGATGGCCAGCTTGTGGCCGACGATTCGATTGAGAAGTGTGGACTTGCCGGCATTGGGCCGGCCGAGGAAGGAAACGAAACCGGCTTTCATTCCTCGTCTGCCTGAAGGCGGACCCTACCGCGAACGTCGTCCTCTTCCGGGCGGCGACGGAGCCGAACCTTCGCGATGCGGCGTCGTTCGACCTCGAGCACCTCGACATCGAGGCCGTCGACGTCGAAGCGCTCGCCGACGTACGGCATGCGTCCGAGATGTGACAGCAGGTATCCGCCGACCGTCTCGAAGCCTTCGCGCTCGACCTCGATGCCCAGGCGATCCCTCACCTCGTCCACACTCACCTTGCCGCTGAGGACAAAGGTGCCGTCGCCTTCGTCGACGACCGTCTCACTTTCGACGTCGTATTCGTCGCGGATCTCGCCGACGATTTCCTCAAGGAGATCTTCAACGGTGACAAGGCCCGCGGTGCCGCCGTATTCGTCGACGACGATCGCCATCTGCGCCTGGCGGCGCTGCATCTCCTTCAGCAACTCGGAGACGCGCTTGCTCTCGGGCACGAAGTAGGCCGACCGCATCAGCGTCGTGATTGGCGGCTCCGCTGTCGGCGGCAGTGCGACGAGGTCCTTTACGAACACAATGCCGACGATGTTGTCGAGATTTTCGCGATAGACGGGCATGCGCGAGTACTGCTGCTCGCGGAACAGCTCGCGCAGGTCTTGCAGCGTCGCGTCGGCGTGCACCGCGACGATGTCCGGGCGAGGAGTCATCACCTCGCGCACGACGGTCTCGGTGAAATCGACAATCGACTGCAGCAGCTCGCGTCCTTCCTCCTGCGAGATGACGCCTTCTTCCTCCGCCCGTGGGCTGGATCCTTTCGGCCCCGGCGTGTCGGGCACGGCCGCAGCGGTCTCCGTCGTTGCCTCTTCGTCGGCAGCGTCGCGGTCGCGGCGCACATCGATGATGTCGATAAGGGCGATCGTGGCTGGACGCAGCAGCCCCGCGAGGGGTGTGAAGACGGGCAGGACCACGTCGAGGACCGATTCGGGATCGCGACGTGAGATAACGGCGGGAACGAGGTGCTCGCACACGAGCACGAAGGCGACGAGCGAGACCACAAGAACGCCGACGGCACGTGCGTCGGCAATGCCCGTAACGCGCGCGAGCAGCACGCCGGCGGCGACGGTGCAGCCGCCGAGCAGGAGCCTGACGGGGATGAACAGCTGCAGGGGATCGTCGAGATAGCGGCCGAGGAGGTCGCTGCGTCCGCCGCGCTCCGCCATTAGGCGCAGCGAGAGGCGCATCAGCGCGCTGAACGCCGTCTGGACGGTGCCGAGAAAAATTGCGGCACACCCCAGCAGAAACAGGGCGAGTGGGGTCATGTGTCAAAGGGGTCGGGACTCATTTCGCGTT
>DATJJE010000010.1:0-65651 GCA_035492455.1 Vicinamibacterales bacterium
GCTCGAGTTTATCAACGCAGCCGATCCATCGCTCGTGCGCAGAACATCGCTGCTTCGCTCAACGACGCTTCTGCAGGTCGCTATCGTTGCGTGCGACGCCTCAACCATGTGGTCGCTGATGCAATCGATCGGCGTGAGCACGCCGATGGAAGCCGTCTTCGCCAGTTTCATGGTGTCGAGCCTCGTGCGAACCCTTGGTGTCGTGCCGGGTGGCCTCGGGACCTTCGAAGCAACCTCAGTACTGATGCTCACGGTTACTGGCGCCAGCGTCGCTCAGGCACTGTCCGCCACGCTGCTGTTTCGCGGCTTGAGCTTCTGGCTTCCAATGATTCCCGGTCTGTGGGCATCCCGGCGCATCGTCGCCAGCCGTCGACCGATGGAGACGCGTTTCGATTACTGGTCGATGCCAGCACCGGCTGTCTTGGAGCGGCTGACGGCGCACGCGGACGGCCTCACCGGCGCGGATGTAGAGGACCGGCTGCGTCGATTCGGGGCCAATGCGCTGCGCACGCGCGAGTCCCTTACGCGCTTGCGACTGCTGGGCAACCAGCTCAGAAGTCCGCTGCTGCTCCTGTTAGTCTTTGCGGCTGTTGCCTCGGCGGTGACGCGCGAATGGGTCGACTCGGGAATCGTGCTGACCGTGGTTGTCGCCACTGTCGTGCTGGGTTATTCGCGCGAGTATGGCGCGCACACGGCGCTGGAAGCGCTTCGCACGCGCATTCGTACACGCGCGCGTACGCGTCGCGACGGACGTGAAACACTGGTCACCTTGGAAGACCTCGTCCCCGGCGATGTGGTGCTGCTCTCCGCAGGGAGCCTTGTGCCGGCGGACGGAGTCATTCTCGACACGACGGATTGTTACGTCAGCGAAGCAACGATCACCGGCGAGAGCTTCCCCGTGGAGAAGAAGCCGGGTGTCGTCGCGGCTGACGCGCCGCTCAACGAGCGGCGCAATTGCGTCTTCATGGGAACGAACGTGCGCAGCGGCACGGCACGATGCCTGATCGTATGCACCGGCGCATCCACGGAGCTGGGGCACATCGCGCAGCGGCTGTCCGCTCACCCTGCACAGACTGAGTTCGATCGAGGTGTGTCGCGCTTCGGCTATCTGCTTACCACGGCGATGCTCGTCTTGGTGCTCCTGTTGTTTGCGATACACGTATTTCTAGGGCGCGCACCAGTAGAAACGTTGCTCTTCTCCGTCGCACTTGCCGTCGGTCTCAGCCCCGAACTGCTGCCCGCAATCCTGAGCGTCAATCTGGCGCGCGGCGCCGCGACAATGGCGCATCGCGGCGTGCTCGTCCGCAGGCTGAATGCGATCGAAAACCTGGGCAGCATGGACGTGCTGTTCACGGACAAGACGGGCACTCTTACCGAAGGGATCGTCGGTGTCGACGGCGCCTACGACGACCGCGGTGAACCGGCACCTGGGGTGCTCGAGCTCGCGGCCGTGAACGCCGCGCTCGAAACCGGCTTGGCGAATCCGCTCGACGACGCGCTGCTGCACGCTCTTACGCCGGACGTATCCGCGACGCGCAAGCTCGCGGAGATCCCGTTCGACTTTACGCGCAAGCGTCTAACCGTGGTGATCGAACGGGCGAACGGCGTGTGGCTGGTCACGAAGGGCGCTTTCGATCACGTCCTCGACGCGTGCTCGACCGTCCGCGGCGAGCCCTTGAACGAGCAGACACGAGCGGCGCTCCAGCAGCGCTACGACGGCTGGTGTGCGCACGGCATTCGCGTCATCGCCGTGGCAACGCGACCTCTCTGCGCGCGTGCCGCGTATACCCGCGAAGACGAACACGACATGCACTTCGAGGGGTTCGTCACGTTTCTCGATCGGCCGAAAGCCGGCGTCCGCGACGCCATTGCCAGCCTCGCCGCCCTCGGCGTATCGGTCAAGGTGATTACCGGTGACAGCCGGCTCGTCGCCCGGCATGTCGCTGAACTAGTCGGCCTGCGTGCGGATCGCCTCCTTGACGGGCGCGAGCTCGATCGGCTGCACGGCGCCGCACTGTGGCGTGCGGTCGAGGAGACGGATCTCTTCGCAGAAGTGGATCCCGATCAGAAGGAGCGCATCATTCTCGCCGCGAAGAAGATGCACCATGTCGTCGGTTTTCTCGGCGACGGCGTCAACGACGCGCCAGCGATGCACGCGGCGGACACGAGCCTGTCGGTGGATCAGGCTGTCGACGTGGCAAAGGAAGCCGCGGATTTCGTCCTGCTCGAACGCGGCCTCGACGTCATCAAGCGTGGCGTCCAGGAAGGGCGCGCGACATTTGCCAATACGCTGAAATACATCCTCACGACGACGAGCGCGAATCTCGGCAACATGTTGAGCATGGCGGCCGCATCGCTGTTCCTGCCGTTTCTACCACTCCTACCCGGCCAGATTCTGCTGAACAACTTCATCTCGGACATCCCTGCGGTCGGCATCGCCGATGACAGCGTCGATGGAGAACTCGTCGAGCGTCCGCGCCGGTGGAATGTGCGCTTCATCGGATGGTTCATGGTCGTATTCGGCATCGTCAGCTCATTCTTCGACCTGCTGACGTTCGGCTTGTTGCGCGGCGTTTTCCACGCCGCGCCGGAGCTGTTTCGCACCGGCTGGTTCGTCGAGTCACTGCTCACCGAGCTGCTCGTCGCGCTCGTTGTGCGCACGCGCCGTCCGTTCTTCCGCAGCCGCCCGGGCCGGGTACTGCTCTGGACGACCGTTGTCCTCGTGCCCTTCACGCTCGCCATCCCCTACCTGCCAGGCACCGAGGTCTTTGGGTTCGTGTCGATACCGGGCACCCTGCTGGCGACAATTTGCGCAATCAGCGTGCTGTATGTCGCCGCGACCGAGATCGTCAAACGGCCGTTCTTCAGAACGTTGGATTGAGCGGTGCGGCGACTACGCTGCGGTCGCAGGCATGAGCGGGACGTTATCGTCCCTCAGGTCGTAGCGCGATCGGATATCATGAATCAGTTCGCCCGCGACGTCCGACACCCAGCCATTCCGGTATCGCTCTTCTATCAGACGCAAATCATCGGCGAGTGCGTAATCGCCGAAGACGTCCGCGATCCACCGCGAAAAGTCATTCCGGCGTAGGTAGCCGTCGAGGTTGCCCTCCGGCTGGCCAAGAACCTCGACGAATTGCCGCAACGTCCGCGCGCGACGCGTGCCGAACACGAATGCACGCGAGTCGCTCACGGGCACGTCCACGTACTTCTGCCGATGCCGTACGTGCGGCGTCAATCGTTGCCCGAGGGTAAACCACCGCAGCTCGCCTCCAGCCTCCTCGGTGACGGGGAGAGCGACCGCCTGGCCGTATCCGAGCTCGTGCAACTTCGACCACGTGGCGGTATCTGGCACCGGACAGCACGAACAGCGTTTCCGCAGCGCCTCGATCTCGCCGGGGTTCGATTCGCACGTGACAATAATCACTTCGCTCGCGTCGAGCAGCGGTTTCGGCAGCCGGGACGCGCAATAACTCACGACGACATACCCATTCAGTTCGAAGTCGAGCAACTGGCGAGCATCGGCGTCGTGCAGAAAATAGTGCGCTTCGTCGAGCAGGATGCGGTGCGGCAGTCCTGTACGCCGGCGCAATACATTCAGCGCCGGCAGCAGCGATCGGATGTAGTCGATCTTTTCGGTGTGCGCCATATGAGAGAGATCGACGATGAGGCTTCGATCCGGATAACGAAGGGCGCGGACGAGCTGCCTCGGCGTCGGTGCAGGATCTTCTCCACCGATCACTGCTACCCCGGGGAGTGCTTCAAGCGAACGGTAGTCGCCTTCGGGATCGATAACACAGACAGAGTAGCCGTGCAGAATCAACTGCTCACAGAGGAGCCCTGCCGCCCAGGACTTGCCGGACTTGGCGTCACCCGTAACCAGAATGTTGCGGCCGCGGACGGCGAGCGAGAACTCGCGGCCGTCGGGCGTGTAGCCGAAGTGAAGGCGGCGTCGCGCGCGCGGCGGCGTGGGCAGACGGCGCGATTGCGCCAAGGTGCGGATGAGCGGTCCAACGGCCGCCGGGCCGGCGCCGTTCACAATCAGATCGGCGGCGTTTCTGAGGGACGCCGCGCCCCATTCGACGGCATAGCCGACCTCAGCGAGGCGCAACAGCTCGTGATCGTTCTCCGCGTCGCCAATCGCGACGGTGTTGCGCGGCGAAAGACGCAGCGTGTTGAGCATCGTCTGCAGGCCGGTCGCCTTGCTGACGCCCTGCGGCATCGCCATGACCCGCCCGCGGTTGAACACGAGCACGATCGGCAGCTCGAGATCGCGGATGACCTCGAGCGCATGTGGAGCGTCACGGGTGTCGAAATCCACGAGGCACTGCCCCGCCTGTCCGGCAATGCCGCGGCGCCTCAATTCCGCGGTGAACGCGGGTGCAACCGGCGGCGCTAGTACCTGGCTGTAGTCGTTCGCAGGGAAATGAATGACGGCGCCGTTCTCGGCGACGACGCCATCGACGAAATGGAGATCGCCTGCAACGCGGCACAGCTCGGAGAGGATTCTGCCGGTGACCAGCAGCACGCTGATCCCTGAATCACGCACGGCCGCGATCGCCTCGCGCACCGACGCGCCGATGGCATCACCCTGGGCGATGGTGCCGTCGTAGTCAAGGGCCAGTGCTGACAGCCGCATGGATCATGGCCGTACCGTGAGAACGGGACACGTCGCGCCGCAGACCACATCGCGAGTTTTCGAGCCGAACACGAGCCGTTCGATTGCGCGCTGGCCCTGAGCGCCCATCACAATCAGGTCCGCGTGCTGCTCGTTCGCAAACGCCAGAATCGCGTGACCGGCGGCGCCGCTGGAGGTGGCAGTTTGGACCGAACAGTAATTGTTCGCGTGAACGGGTATCAGTGTGCGCAGCCGCTCGAGCGTGTCGGCCGCGAAGGCCGCATGCAGCGCGTCGATTTCAGGATCCGTGACGATCGCGGACACACGCAGTTCCGGCGGTACTTCGATGACGTGCAGCAACGACAGGTGAGCGTCGGCTTCTTCAGCAAGCGACACCGCCCATGTCAGCGCCGCGTGTGAACTTTCGGAAAAATCAATAGCGCAGATAATTGTCTTGAACGAGACGGTCGACGGCGCGACTGCGTCGTGCGGCGGCACCACCAGCACGGGACACCTCGCCGCCCGAAGCACGTGTTCCGTCACCGAACCGAGCAGCAAGCGTTCCACTCCGGATCGACCGTGGCTGCCCATCACGATCAAGTCGGCCGCTAGCGCGCGCGCGTGTTCGAGAATCGCGCCCTCGATGTGCGTCGACCGTTCGATGGCGACATCCACCGGGGTTCGGCATGCGGCACGGTCGACAAACCTCCGTACGTCGTCTGCCGCGCGCGTTGCGGGCGTCACGTCGACCGCTGCCGCACGGGCGATCGCGAAGTCGCCGAACTCGGACAATCCTTCGATCCGCAGGGTCGTATCGACGTACAGTGCGTGCAAAGACGACTCGTACCAGGCGGCCAGAGCCGCGGCGTGCTGCAGAGCACGATGTGACGTCTCCGACAGATCGACGGGGCACAAAATGTGACGCAACGTGATCATTTGCTGTTCAAGGCTGCAAGGCCGCGGCCACGGCTGGGTCGACGCACATCGCGCGTTCGCGCACGCGCTACCGTGCTGCGCTGCGGATTCCTTCGGCGAGCCGTGGGTTTTTCACCGGGGCCGATCTCCTGAACACGTGTCTTGCCCGACCGTGGGCACTTGTCTCGTGGCACATGTTTCGCGGCGACGATCGGCTGGGGAGGAATGACTATGACAGTTGCCGCAATGGTCAGCGATGATTTGCGCATCCGCAATGCCGTGATGCATCAGCTCGAATTCGATCCGGAGATTGACGCGAGCGAAATCGGCGTCGCCGCGCGTGGCGGAGCGGTCACCTTGACCGGCTTCATCGATAGTTATTGGGGAAAGCTGGCCGCCGAACGCTGCGCCAAGCGCGTACGAGGCGTGCGTGCTGTCGCCAATGACCTGCAGGTGCGGCTGCGGCTGGCACGCACGGATGCGGACATCGCACGTGACGCCGCGTTCGCGCTCAACCTACGCGCCTCGGTGCCGAAAACGGTCAAGGCGCTCGTGCACAACGCGCACGTGACGCTGACGGGCGCGGTCGATTGGATGTTCCAGAAAACGCAGGCCGAGAAGCTCGTCCAGCATGTTCCCGGCGTGGTGAGCGTCATCAATCACATCGAGGTGGTGCCGCGCAGAGGTGTGCGCGACATTCAAAAGCGCATCGTCCACGCCCTGCACCGCAGCGCCGACATCAATGCGCGGCAGATCGAAGTAAAGGTGGATGGCGACGTTGCGATTCTGACTGGGACGGTCGGATCGTGGCTGCAGCGCGAGGCGGCGGAGCGGGCGGCCGGCAGCGCACCCGGGATCACGCGAGTTGATAACCGCGTCACCATCGCGCCGACCTTCGTACTGGACGACATGCCGGGCGAGCAGTTCTGACCAATCAATCGGCGGTGGACGGATGCAGGCGAATCTGCCTGGCCACCCCATCCCGGCGATCGATGTCCAGATCCGCAGCCGCCCAGTCGATTCGATCGCTCACACCGAGGCGCCGCGCCAGATCCCGTGTGTGCTCGAGTGCCGTCGCCGGCATTCTGCCGTAGACGTCGGCATGCACCTCGACGAATAGGGCGTCGCCGTCGCGTGCGAGGAGCACCGGTTCATAGATGATTCGGCCGCGGGTGCCGACGCGCACGTGGGCATAGAGCTCGGCAATGTTGTCCGCCTGTAGACGAATACACCCGTGCGTCGCGGTCTGATAGATGCTCGAGGAAAACGGCGTGCCGTGAATGCCAATCGACGCCAGACTCAGACCAATCCAGAAACGGCCGAGCGGGTTGCGCGGTCCCGGTGGAACGACGCGCGGCAGAAGCTTGCCCGTCCGTTCGCTCTCTTGTCGAATCGAGGCCGGCACGTGCCACGCCGGATCCTGCTCCATGCGGATCACCTCGAACGGCCCATCGGGTGTTCGCCACGTTGTGCGGCCGACCGCGATCGGATAGGCGAAGGTACGTTCGCCTTCTCGGTAGAAGAGCATCCGCTGCGGAATGTTGACGACGATTTCGCCTTCCGCCAGTGTGGCGGGGACGATGTGCCGATTATCGATGCGAAGCTGGCGTCCGGCGACCAGCGGCCGTTTGGGATCGAGGTTGTTCTCAGCGGCGACGGTTGCGGGATACACGCCGAACCGTGCCGCGACCGCGGTCATGGTATCTCCCGGCATCACGGTGTAAACCGTTACCCCGCCGGTAAGCGCGGCTGTCAGCATCCATGCGAATGGAATCCACATATTGTCCCTGCAGCGTGTTTGCACCACAAAGCAGCAACAGCCATACCGGCGTCCATGCGCCGCTGCGCCCTCGTCTGCGCTCATCCGCATCACGTCACGCGTCGAAAGATTCCCGACGCCCAGAAAACATCCGAACGACCACGCGTCGCCCCCGCGTCTCCCTTGTCACCGTGCACGTGTTCCGAGGTACACCTTGTGCACCGTTCACTCGTATGTCGTTCAAGCGCGGATTCAGTACGGGAATCGTGGCGCTCACGCTGGCGATACCGGCCGTAGCGGACGCCCACTGCGACACGATGGACGGCCCGGTGATCAAGGCGGCGCAGGCCGCGCTGGCGAGCGGCGACATAACGCCGGCGCTCATCTGGATTCAGCCCGCAGCGGACCAGGAAGTACGTGAGGCGTTCGCGCGCGCGATCCAGGTGCGACGATTGGGTGACGCGGCTCGCGACGTTGCGGATCGATATTTCTACGAAACGCTCGTCCGGCTGCACCGCGCGGGCGAAGGCGAGGCGTTCACGGGCATCGAACCATCGGGCACGGACGTCGGCCCGATCATTCCGGAAGCCGACCGGGCGCTCGTCTCGGGTTCGATCGATTCGCTCGCGCGCATGTTGTCCGCCGACCTGAACAGCGGCCTGCGGACACGATTCGACCAAGTCCGAACGAAACAGGCGGCGATGCGAGAGGGCGACGTCGCCTCAGGACGCGCGTTCGTCAAAGCGTATGTCGAATTCATGCATTACGCCGAACATCTCCACGCGGCGACAGTCGGATCACCCGAGTAGACGATTCTCGCGCCAGCGCGCCCCGGCGGTGAGTACGATTACGCTCCCAGCAGCGCTTGCACCTGTTCGTCCGTCGTTTGCGCGAATTCGTCGAACCAAAGACCAACAGCGACGAAAAGATCAGGGAACCGATCCGCAAAACGCCATCGGTTCATGATTCCTGGTCCTCCTCAGTACGCGCCGCCTGCACAACGAACCGCTGCGGAGCGTCGCCGATGTAGCTGAATGGGTAGCAGGTGATCAGCGTCAGGGCGGTGCCGTCGTGCGGCTGGAGAATCGACAGATCAGTGGGGTTGACGATGAGCGTACGAGTCACGTGGTAGCTGAACTCGCCGTGACGCGTGGTGATGTGGATGTCGTCGCCGACGCGCAGCTCGCTGAGGGCGTGAAAGAACGTGTCGCGATGGCCGGCGAACGTCGCGTTGCCGTCATGCCACGGCAGCGGTGTATCGGACAGGTGGCCGGCCGCGATGCGCAGGGCGTGACTGTCGTCTCCTTCGACGGCGATCACGGACAGCGACAGCCGGGGGATGGCGAGCAGGCCGACGACCGATTCATCCAGGCGCAGCGGAGCCGGCGTGCGAGCGAACAGGCCAGCGGCAGGCGGCCTCGTGTCGCTGATCAGGCGCTGCAGCTCGCTGCGCGCATAGAGCTGAAAGAACGTCGCCTGCTCCCAGGTGACGAAGACCCAGCCGACGCACGCAGCGCCGGCAACAAACATCAGGCGTGCGAGCCATCGCCTCACTTCTTCTTCTCCACCAGGTAGGCGTCGCGCGTGCGCACGCGGACCCTGCCCTGGCCGGTAACACGCACGTCGATTCGCCTCAGTCCAGGGCCCTTGCCGCTCGGCGGCGCGTAGCCGAGCGTGTACATATTGCGTATGTCGCGCGCGATGTGCTGCAGAACAGATGGCACGTCACTCACGTTGTGAGGTTCGAACGATTCGCCGCCACTCTGCTCCGCCAGGCGCTTCAGTCGTCTCGGATTGGCATCGGGCTCGAGCGGATCGCGGATGACGACCCCGTAGATAAGCACGTTTGACCGCTGCGCCGCGCGAACGACGTTGTCGAATGCCGTCCCGCTCGCGTTATCGCCGCCGTCGCTGACGACGATCAGGACTTTGCGCTCGTGTATGCCGCGATCCGCATAGCGCAATCCCTCCGCCATCGCATCGTAGAGTGCGGTACGGCCCCGCGCCGTGATTACATCGAGGAGCGCGCCGCGCAGCGTCGCACCATCACTGGTGAACGGATCCTCAGCGGGCAACGCGGAGCGCACATCATCACCGAACGTCAGCGCGAACATCTCGTCGTTTGGATTACTGATTGTGACGAAAGTTGCTGCGGCAGCGGCGACGAGATCGCCAACACCCCGCATGCTGCCGCTGCTGTCGATGAGGAGACCAACAGTGGCCGGCGCGTCCTGCCTATTGAAGAAGACAATCGGCTGAGCCGCTCCGTCTTCAACCACTGAAAACGCGTCGCCACTCAAGTCGCTGACATAGCGGCCATGGCGATCTTCGACCATGACCTGCAGCACCACGAGTTCCGATTCAGCGGAAAAGACCGGAGCCTCCTGTCCGGAGGGCGGTAGTCCTGTCTGGTTCGCCGGGATAAGCCCCAGCACCGGGATAAGCCCCAGCCACGACAGGACCGCCGTCACTCCGAGGCGGAGGTCCATAACGACGCCTACATGACCGTCGTACGGCGCGCCTTCAGCAGTGCGGCGCCGACAATCAACGCGATGCCCGCCAGCGCGACGGCGACGACATTACTCGCGGTCTTCGGAAGATCCTGCCGCGGTTCAATCGGCGGTTCGATGACGGGAATCGCTGGCGGAGCCAGCTCGCCGACCAGCGTCGGCTCCGCCGCGGCAGGCGGTGGCGGAACGAACGTTTCCTCGACTCCCGCCGGCGTCACAGCCTCCGTTGGCGCGATCGGCACTGGTTGCCCCGTGCCTTTGGCTAGCAGACGCGCCTGCTCTTTCGGATAGATGAATTCGTATCCTGCTTTGTCGCCGGGGTACCACCAGGTCTTCACCGCCGACGGCACTCGAGCGGCGGTTTCCATGAACCTGATCTCCGGTTTAGTTGGATAGTCAGCCCTGTTGGCGCTGATGCCATAGAACATGGCGTACGAATGTCTTCCGTCCGCGCTCAGTACCTGCATGACATGCCGCTCGCCCGACGCAATCGTCGTCGGCAGCCGGAACAGGTACTTGCCGGCCGGCAGTGTCACGCCGGGCACGGCGACAGGACCGCTGAACGTGAAGAATACCCGCTTGTCCTCCGGTGCCCCTTGCGCTGCCGCGCGCGGCACCAGTGCGGCGACCAGTGCGGCCGCCATGAATGCAACGATCAACTTACGCATGACGTCCTCCGCTTCAATTCCTCCCTGGCTCGATCGACCGTTCGCTCGACCATCCGCTCGTACGCACGTCCGGCGGCCTGGTGTTGACGCCTGGTGCTCCAGGCGAGCCGGCGCCGCAGCCTTGCACCCGACGTGGGGGCAAGCAGAAGACCTACCGCGCAGCCCGCAGCGGCCGCCGCCAGTGACGTGCCCGCAACGGTGATCGCAAATCGCATCTGTGACATGGATCCCTCCTTACGCGACGTTGGGACGCGGCTCAGCGCGCCGCGCGCGCCGTTGCCTGGCGCGGCCTCGCCTGTCGCGGTTTGACGCCGCGGTCCTTGAGCACCGGCCGCGGCGCCGCCTCCATCGGCCGCTGTGTTCCACGACCAATCAATTCCAGCAGGTCCACGACCGTGACAATCCCTTTCAGGCGGTCGCGGCCATGGAATACCGGCAGGCAGTTCACCGCATGACCGCGCATCAGGTTTGCGGCCTCGCGGATGGTCGTGTCCGGGGTGCACACAACGAGCTTCTCAGTCATCAGATCACCAACCCGCCTGCGAACGCGAACCGCGTCGCCGTGCTTGCCTCCGAGGTCACTCGCGGAAATCACGCCGATGACTCGCCCTTCGCTCCCGGTGACGACGAGATGACGTGTGCGCCGGAATCGCATCGTGTCCCACGCAGTCGTCGCCGGTTCGTTCGCGTCGATCGTGTAGACCGGTGCGCTCATGATGTCGTTGACGCGCATGTGTCCTCCCTGCTCCTATGCCACCCTGCGAGCTTGCTCGGCCGCAATGCGCTGCACGACGTCATCGGCGACGCGGGCAACCTCGTCCCAATTGGTGAACTCGTAGTCCCTTGTCGTGTCCGTCGGCTGCCCGTGCTGACGCGCGATGCGCTTCATCACGAAGCGCGTCAGCCATCCGTACTGCGTGTAGGCCAGCCTGCCCGCGAGACACGTGACCTCCCCTGCCCTCCATCCCGTGGTCGTGACGAACTCCCGCGCAATGCGGGCGGCTTCGCTTCTCTCGCGCCCATCCTCCGATGCGACCGCGAGGCTGACCGACAAAAACACTGACGGCCGCACGTTGAGGTCTCGCGCGTGCTCGCGGCAGAAAACGGTGGCAACGCGCTGATGCTTGTGCGCGTGCAGCGACGCGGTCACGACCACCGCCCGCGCGCAACCCCAGTTCACGTGGCTCGCATCGTCGCTGGCGATGTCAGTCGCGCGGCTGATGAAACCTTTCTCCCGGAACATCGCGGCAAGCCGCTCGGCGATCCGCCGCGTCTGCCCGTGCGTCGTCGCGTAGAACACAGGGATGTCACAGGGTACGAGCGCGGCGCGATGCCGCGTCGAGGCTCTCGGCGCAGCGCGTCGCGCCGCCGTTTCGACCGACCAGATTTCAGCGATACCGGCGACGACGAAGATCCCACCAACGATCGTGAGGAACAGTCCGTACCCTCCGCGCTCGACACTGCCGATCCATCCGAGCCCGGCGCCGATCGCGATTCGGAGGAGGCCTTCCGCCCACGATTCGATCAATTGAAGGAATGGCATGAAGTTCACCGTCGCGCGTGCGCTGCGGTCGTCCCGAAGCGCCAGCCAGGCGTCTCGCGTCCGCAGTCCGCGCATCTGAGAAACACCCGCCCAGCTTCAGTCTGAAACAGGAAGTCGTGACCGGATATGCCGCACAACGTCTGGCGAACGGCCCCGGCCAGTGTGCATCGCCGTTGGTGAGCGCGGATGGTCCACGGGTGAAGCGCCGGCAACACTCCAGTGAACATGCCGATCACCGCCGCAAGAGGTGTGCCCCGCCGTTTTGTCGCGGACGTTGACAAAGACACGTGTGCGAGGTGTAGGAACGTCGAATCTTTCGCCGGAGGTGGGAACAATCACGCGACCGCGGAACAACACCTTGAGCGCGGCTGAAAGGACTGCGCGAAGTGGTCGTGGGCATGCGATCTGCGCGCGAAAGAACGCGCGGTGTTTGATGCGCAGGCGCGTGACGTCGGAGCCCCGATCGGTTCCTGAACCGTCTTTGCCGTGGCACGTTACGCAGTACTGCTGATACAAGGTGCTGCCGCGTTCAACGGCGACCCTCAGCTTTCAGTGCGGTTGCGGATGCGCACGCCGTCGCGCACGAGGTCTGCTGGATGCACGACCACCATCGCGCCTTCCGATAAGCCGGATATGACCTCCGCCTCCTGACCTGTCTGATGCCCGATTTCGATTATCGTCAGTCGCGCCAGGCCCTTGTCGACGACGTATACCGCCCACCGTGTCTGCGCGCGAAACAGCGCGCTCGTTGGCACCTTTAACACGTCAGTTCCTTCCCACAGGACGATGCGTGCTTCCACCCGATAGGCATCGCCGAGCACGGGGTCCGACTCGCCGTCATCAACAAGGTCCAGCACGACGTTCACACGCTGCTCTTCGACACCAAGAGCTGAGACCTTCGTGAAACCTCCAGGTTCCACTCGGCGGACGACCGCGGGCAGCGCCGTCTCTCCGCCCCAGTGCTCGATGGTCGCGCGAGCACCCGCCCTTACGCGGACGGCGTCCGTTGAGAGCAGGTCGGTGACAATTTCCATCTGTTGCGGATCGCCCAGCGCGATGAGCGGTTCGCCTGCCGGAACGATGCTCTCGCTTTCATGAAACCGCTGCAGCACGACTCCACCAATAGGTGCGCGCACGACGACGGCTCCGCTGCCAGCGGCACCGTTCGTGCCCGTGACGCGCGCGCGTGCTCGCTCAAGGTCGGCCGCCGCCGCGCGCGCCGCAAACACAGCTGCGTTCAAACCCTCGGCCGCCATCGATGCGTCCAACTCACGGTTGTCGAGATCCTGGCTCGTTGTGACGCCGGCCGCCGTGAGGTTGCGGGTCCGCGTCAGCTCGCGCTGAGCCTGCGCGAGCCCGGCGCGGGCGCGCTGCTCTTCGGCTCGCGCATGTCCGAGCACGGCCTCGGCACTCCGCACAGCGGCGGCCGCTTCCGCCCGCATCCTTGCATCGAGTAGTGCGGGGTGCTCCGGCTGAAGGCGCGCGACGGGATCGCCGCGCGACACGCGATCGCCAGGTTCGAGCTCGATACGCAGTACGCGTCCGGCGACCGGCGCAGCAACGACGAATCGATCGCGCACGCGCGTACGCCCCTCTTCGTCGACGGTCACGACGAGTGCGCCGTGAGAGACCGTCGCCAGTTCTACGCCTACGGGTCTCGGCCAGAGTGCGACGGCCGTGAGGCCGGCGACAAGCGCTGCGGACAAGAGCACGCGACGGTCAGTTAGTGTTCGAAACATGGTGTCACTCCGGTGTCTTCAGGACCGCCACAAGGTCCAGGTGGTCGAGTCGATGACGCACGATGAGCGCGGAGAAGACGGTCGCTGCGATGACGGTCAACCATGACCAGGCAATCGTGGCGGGCGCGACGACGAAGGACAGGCGGTACACCTCGTTGGTGAAGCCCGCCATGATGAGTTGCCCGAACAGATAGCCGATGCCGATGCCAACCGGCAGCGCGATCGTTGTCAGGATGGCGATTTCACCCAACAGAATCAGAGAAATCTCCGCGCGCGTGAACCCGAGCACGCGAAGACTAGCCAGCTCGCGGCTGCGCTCTGACAGCGACACACGCGCCGAGTTGTAGACGACGCCGAACGCGATGATTCCGGCGAACAGGACGTTGATCAAGATCGATAGGTCCATGTGCTCGGCCATCGTGTCGCGGAAATTCTGCAGCGCCGCATCCCGCATCGCTACACCGGCAACGGCCGGCATGATCTTCACCGCTCGGTAGAACCGATCGCGCGCGTCCGGGTCGATGGTCACCGCAACGCTCGACACGGCAGCGTCCTCGCGCAACAGCCGGTGAAGCGGTTCGAGTTGCATATAGGCCTGCAAGCCGAGGCTGTCGTCCACGAGCGCGGTCACCGTCACATCGCGTACCGGCCGGCGCCCCTCGAGCACTTCCACGCGAACCGTGTCGCCGGCGCGGACGCCGAGGACCTCGCCCAGCATTTTCGAGAGCAAGAGGCCGGTGGCGGGCACGCCGATTGACCCGCGCGTGCGATCGATCACACGCGTCAGGTGCGGCGTTGCGGTGAACCCGGTGATGGCCAGCGTTCGCGATCGGGTCCCTGCCCGAAGCCGCGCGGGCACAAGGCGGGCGGGCTCGATGTCGAGCACGCCCGGCAGATGCGCGACGTCGTGCACGACGCGTCCGCCGCGCGGTTCGACGAAGGTCAGCGTCGCGTCCTGACGCAGCGTGTCGCTGAACTGTCTTTCGACGAGCGTATTCATCACGTCGAAGAACGCCAGGCCAACGAACAGCACCCCCACGGCGAACGCGATGCCGATGACCGACGCCATGGCCTTCACTGGTTGACGCTCGAGGGTACGCACAACCATCCGCATGGCAAACGACAAACGCAGCGGACGCCAGCGCGATTCCACGATGCTGCGCCGGTAACGTGCGGGGGGCTGCGGCCGCATAGCCTCCGCCGGCGGCACACGGACGGCGCGTCGCACGGCCGCTTGTGCGCCGAGCGCTGCAACCGCCAGACTCCCCGCCACAGACAGCAGCGCGATGGAGAGTGACAGGTGATACGTGAGGTTCGGGAACCGGAAAAACGCGTTGTAAACGCCGATGAGTGTGGCGCCCAGCCACGCACCGACCGCCACGCCAGCGACTGCCCCCGTGGCCGAGATGACAAGAGCCCATTTGACGTAATGCCACGCGACGGCTCGATTCGAATAGCCGAGTGCTTTGAGCGCGGCAATCTGCGCCCGCTGCAGCGCGAGCGCTCGCGTGAGCGCGATGTGAAGAACGAATGCCGCAACCGCCAGGAAAATAGCGGGCACGAGCAAGCCAAACGTTTGCAGCTGTGTCAGTTCGTTTTCCAGCGTCCAGGCCGACATCTGCAGCGACCGGGGAATGGCGCCTCGCCCTCCGTAGGGCTCGAGCAACCGATCGAGGGCGTTGATTACATCCGCCTCTGAACGGTCGCCCGAAACTGATAGCGACAGATCGTTGAAACCACCCTCCATGTTGAAGGCGGCGGCCAGGCTGCGATGGTTCATCCAGAAGATCCCGAAGCGTCGCGTATCGGGAAACATCTCGCCGGGAGCAATCGCATAAACGTACTCAGGCGAGAGCGCAATGCCGACTACGGCCAACTCACGGCGGCGCCCATTGATGAGCGCCGCAATGCGATCTCCCGGTTCGAGGCCGTGCGACTCGGCGAACATTTCGCTGGCCAGCACTTCATCCGATCGCGTCGGGTCCGGCCAGCGACCGCGACGCAGAAAGACGTCGTTGAGTAGTGGACGACCCCGTTCCGGAATCGAGATTAGTCGGCCGGTCGCCGGCTCCAGCATGCCAGGCACGTCGAGTGTGACGTCTGCGACGACCCGCGTCGCCACCGCGTGAACGCCCGGAATCTCGGCAACGCGTTCTTCGATGCGTGATGGCGCGCGCTTCAGCCCCGCAAAGACCTCGGCAAACCTGGCCTGCTCGTAGTACTCCGCACAGGCGCGCTGCAAGGAATCGAAGTTCGAAAAGTAGGCGACAAACATCGTGACGCCGGCGGTGATCACAGCAGCGATCGCCAGCGCTTGTCCCTTCATTGCCCACAGATCGCGCAGGAGTTTGCGGTCGAGCATGCGCAGGCCGGAGGGCAGCGTCACCATCGGAGTTCTCGCGCAACGATCTTGTGGACGTTCCTCTCGGAGCCGCCGACCCGTCCGTCCGCAAGACGAACGATGCGATCAGCCATTCCGGCAATACCGGCGTTGTGGGTGATGACCACGGTCGCTGTTCCGAGTTCGCGGTTCACCCGCTCCAGCGCTTCGAGTACGACGACGCCTGTGGTGATATCCAGCGCTCCCGTTGGCTCGTCGCACAGAAGCACCGCGGGCTGCTTGGCGATCGCTCTGGCGATTGCCACTCGCTGTTGTTCCCCGCCGGACAATTGAGCGGGGAAATGATCGAGCCGCTGTCCGAGACCCACCAGCGACAAAGCGTCTTCCGGTGTCATCGGATGCTCGACGAGCTCGGTAACGAGCGCGACATTTTCACGCGCCGTAAGGCTTGGAATGAGGTTGTAGAACTGGAAGACGAAACCGACGTGGGTGCGTCGATACGCGGTGAGCGTCGCCTCGTCCGCTGTCGTGAGGTTCCGGCCCGAGTAGATGACCTCGCCGGACGTCGGCACGTCGAGACCACCAAGAATGTTCAGCAAGGTCGACTTTCCCGAGCCCGACGGGCCGAGCAACACGACGAACTCTCCGGCCCATAAATCGAAGTCCACGCCACGCAGCGCCTCGACGCGGACCTCGCCCATCTCGTAGACCTTGGTGATTCCCGTTGCCGAGAACACACGCGTTGCGGTCGTGGCAGACGCGCGAAGCGTCGACTGCAGGCTGATGGTCACAAGTAGAGTTCCATCTGTGGCAGTCAGCACGTGCAGTGCCACGCGTGACGCACCGTGACGCGCCGCTACCCGTCGGCTGCACCGCGCCGGCCTGGTTGGGTGTCCAGTATTCGGGGGGGGAACTTTCCGCGCGGTGACGAAATGTTTCGCGCCGCCAGCGTCGCACGTGACCGGCAGCGCCTTCAGGCCAGTCGTCGCGTAGGCACGACTGATGCTCACTAATGGTGCAACGTTCGCACCGCGTGCTGCACCTGTCGCGCGGAGTCGTCGTCATGGAAAAGATAAAAATCGAGCAGCACAGTGTCGGTGGGCTGCTCTGGGTCAGCGGGTGGCTGTTTACGATCGGATTCCTGAAGCTGACCTTCTGGAAAGGCGTGCTTGCGGTCCTGCTGTGGCCTTATTACGTCGGTGTCTGGGTCAGCGCCATCATCGCCGCCGGGTCGTGACATGCCCTACCCTGTCTCGATCACCGTCGAGACGAAGCTCGATGCGCGCAACCGCCTGACGACAGCCTTTCGTCCGATCCTCGCGCTCCCGCATTCGATTCTCGTTGGTCCGGTCTACTGGTCTTCGCGCAGCGGCGGGTTCGGACTGATCGGCGCGGCCGCTTACGTGCTGGCGATCGTCAGCTGGTTCACGCTTCTGTTCACAGGCCATCAGCCTCGCGGGATCCGCGAGTTCACGATCTACTACCTGCGTTGGAGGACTCGCAGCCTCGCATACATGGCATTGCTGCGCGATGAATATCCTCCGTTCGGGGATGACTCATACGCCGCCGAGATCCAGGTCGGCGAGCCAGCGCAACCGCGACCACGCGACGTCATCGCCCTCCGGCTACTGCTCGTCATTCCGCATCTGGTCGTGCTTGCGTTCCTCTTGGTTGCTTGGCTCGTGACGACGGTGGTCGCGTGGTTCGCCATCCTCGTTACCGGTGCGTATCCAGCGTCGTTGTACCGGTTCGGCCTCGGCGTCATGCGGTGGGCATTACGCGTCGAGGCGTACGCGCTTCTCCTCGTCGACGACTACCCTCCGTTCACTCTGCAATAGGTGCGTTATGTCATCAGCCGACAGCATCCTGTTATGGGCAACTTCAGTCGCGAACGCGTGGCGTTGGCTGGCGATCTCCTGGCATGTCGGCCTCGCCGTCGTGCTGGTGGCGGCGGCAATGCGACCGCGCGTGTCTGAGCGTTCCGCCGCGTTCCTGTGTGTACTGCCCGTCACCTCTGTGGCCGCGGTGGCGTGGATGTCGGGCAATCCTTTCAACGGGACGATGTTCACGCTGCTGGCCGTCGTGCTCCTGCGCGCCGCCGCGAAACTGCCGAAGCACGTCGTTGTTGCGTCCGCATCGTGGCCGTGGTTCCTCACGGGCGCTGGTCTCGTCGGTTTCGGGTGGCTATATCCGCACTTCCTCATCACCGATACGCCGGCGGCGTACGCCTATGCGTCGCCTTTCGGAGTTCTGCCGTGCCCGACGCTGTCGGTCATCATCGGCGTGATGTTGGCTATTGGAGGCTTCCGCTCTGCGGAGTGGAATGCAGTGTTGACGGCGGCGGGTGTGCTCTACGGGTGGATCGGTGTGTTCATGCTGGGGGTGACGCTCGATGTCTGGTTACTCGGCGGCGCGATTCTATTGGGTGGGCGCGTGATTACGCGCACCCGCGCCCTCACTCATCGTGCCGATCGCCGTGCCCCTCGAACAGCCGTTCCATGAATGGGAGCAGCGCGAGAACAACCAGTGTGAGCGTCGCGCCGGCAGCCGCGGCTGCGTAGGCGCCGAGTCCGGCGGCCATCCCGATCGCCGCATTCACCCAGATCGTGGCGGCGGTTGTGAGGCCACGAATGCTTTCGCCGCTCCGCAGGATGGCGCCCGCCCCCAGAAACCCGATCCCCGTCACGACCTGCGCGGCGACACGATCGGGCGATCCTGCCGCCGTGCCCAACTCAACCGAGAGGATTGAAAAGAGCGCCGAGCCGAGGGCGATCAGCATGTTGGTCCGCAGCCCCGCCGGTTTGTGGCGGAATTCGCGCTCCAGCCCGATGGCCCCGCCCAGACCTGCCGCAAGCGCGAGCCGCAGAAATATGTCGGTGACTGTCGTCGGCGTCATGCCGACTAGGGTAGCTGCTTTCGTCGCTATGCGGCGATGACGTGCGGAAACAAACGACCGTAGACGCGATCGCGCGCCTTGAAGAGCACCGCAGAATCAACCAGGGCGTCGAGGACAGCCTCGCACGTGATTTCATCGGCGCCGAAGCGGCGCTGCGCCTCAGCGACGGTCAGTCTCAATCCTGGTGTGTCGAGGAATTCTCCTTCGATTCGCATCACGAGATCCTCGAGCTGTCGTCGCCGTGCATCGGAGGTGAGGCTGTCAGTCACGCCGAAGGGATGAGCAACTTGCGTACCGCGACAGTCGGTCTCACCCGCGACGCCGATGCGCCGTCTGGCGCCAGGGCACCCGCGGATTGATCAACACATCAGTGAGGTTTTTCGCTCTATGCCGCGCTCCGCCGTTCAGCCGCGCGGCATTCGCGCTCGTGACCGGCGACGACCCTGCGGCCGCGGAGCCCACCACGAATTGCTGTGATCACCGTATATTGTCGCTGCTCGTCACCCTTCGCCTGCACGTAGACGACGACCCAATCGTGCGTCCGGCCGAGTCGGTGGGCGCGCTCGGTGTTCGAGAACAGCGCGGTGTAGCGGCGCGATCCGCGGGTCGTGTGCAGCACGGGAAGCCAGTATTGATTCGAAGAGTTGAAGTGGTGCGGCGCCGTCAACGGTAACTCGTCGGCCGCCGCTTTGCGGCGATACTCGCGATCGACGTCGAGTATCTCCTCGACATCGAGGTGCGCGTTCGATGTTTCACCCTGCAACGCCGTCAGCGGCGGTAGCCGGTGGTGGGTCAGCAGCTCGCGGATGACACGCGCGATGCGGGGCCCAACCGAAGGCACCTCCTCGAGTCCCTGAACGCCGCGATGCGCGTACATGACCGCAAGCGAAATCGGCCAGCGGCGGACCGAATCCGATGCGGCGCGATACGCGCGCACGTATACCGCGTCGGCGCCGTCGTGTTCAAGCATCTCCGCCGCGTCGTAGAGGTGCCCCGCGATCAGGCGGTTGATCGACTGTGACATCGGATGCGTTGCGCGACGAAAGACGCAACGGCTGTGCCCGATCGCGACGACCGTGATTGCGCGACATCGTGCGGCGTCTGCGCCACACGTCGCGGGAATACTCCGGCGGCGCGCGAAAAATCTCGTGGTACGTCGGCCAGACGGTACGCATACGCGTGGATGCTTTGCACCGTCATCCGGCTCTGTTCTTGCTCAATACGCGGTCGCGATGATTCGTTTCCAACGGATACTGTGTGCCGTTGACTTCTCGCAATGTTCGCAACACGCCTTGGATGAAGCCATCGCGATCGCCCACCTGTACGATGCTGCGATCACGGTTCTGACCGTCTTCCCTCAGGCAATCGCGTCGGACCCGTTTGCCGGGCTGCCGGAGTTTCAACCGTTCCGCCTGACCGATCACCACCGCGCGCATCTATTTCGTCATCTGAAGACATTTGCCGAACGCGAAGGCGCGGAAGCCTCGCGGATGGAATACGCCGTCCGCGAGGGCGTGGACATTCACGCAGAAATTCTCGAGGCCGCCGAGCAAATCCAGCCGGACCTCCTCGTCATCGGCACGCACGGGAGAACGGGATTGCAGCATCTGATGCTCGGTTCGGTCGCCGAGAAGGTGCTGCACAGGGCGAGCTGCCCGGTGCTCACGGTCGCGCAGAAAGCACCCGATGCGGTGCCTGCCGCAGGGTTTCGACGCATTCTGTGCGGTGTCGATTTTTCGGAATGCTCGATGTCGGCCCTCCGCTACGCGGCCTCGATCGCCAAGCAGTCGGCCGCGCATCTCGAGGTGCTCAGCGTCGTGCAGCTGATTCCGATGTACGAAGTAACCGGCGCCGTGCCGCTTTACTATCCCGGTCTGCTCAGTGAGCTCAAAGCCGAGATCGGCAACCAACTGCAGGCTGTGGTGGGCGCGGCGGCTGCAGGCGTCGACGTCGATTCGCTCGTGACGGCCGGGACGCCGCATCGCGAAATCGTCCGGATTGCCGACGAACGACAGGTGGATCTCGTGGTCGTCGGCGCGCACAGTCACTCCGCCGTCGAACGTGTCCTGTTCGGCTCGACAACCAATCACGTTGTCCGCCGGGTGTCGTGTCCTGTTCTTACGGTACGGAAGTAGGCGACGTCGTGCGCCACGAGGAAAGGATCTCGGCGAGATCGACATCAGGAGCAATCAGACAGATGTGGCCATGCCCCTCCAGGACGCGGACCGTCGCGTTCGGCACGCGCGCCGCCATCAGGCGCGCCTGCGTCACCGATGGAACGAGGTGGTCCTGGTCGGCGGCAAGAAACAACGTCGGAGGCCGCAACTCGTGAAGCCGCCCACGCAGGTCATAGGACATGAGCAACTGCAGCCGATTCAGGTACCCGGCACGGCTTGCCGCAGCGGTCATCTGCATGAACCGGCGGATCTCGTCGCGATGCGTGTGGGCCGAATGGAGACGAAAAGCGGTCGCACGACGAATGAGCGACAGGGCGCCCCACGGAATCAGTCCAAGACCATAGCGCGCCAGTCGCAGCCGGAATTGCGGAGCGAAATAGGGAAACGAATTCAACACGACGAGACGATCCACCTGACCGGGCCTGGCGAGCGCAAAGCTCATGGCCAGAGCGCCGCCGAACGATTCGCCAACGACGGTCGCTCGACCGGTCTCCGGAGCCACGGCGACGATGACGCGTTCGAGATCGTCCACGAGCGTGGCCATCGAGCTGGCATCGTTGCGCAGCGCGTAGGTAGCCACGCGAAACGATCGCGCCAGCAGCGGTACCTGGCGATAAAACAACCGACCCGTGCCATCCATCCCGGGCACCAAGACGAGCGGCTCGCCCGAACCTTCGATCGCCAATCGCCAGTCGTACTCAGCCATGGTGAGCGGCTATGAAGGCGTTCCGCATCTGTGTCACCGCCGTATCAATCGTTGTCGAACAGACGATCGTCTGTGCGGTCGCGCTCGCACCGTCGGTGTTCGTCTGGCGCGCCGCCCTCGATGCCGCCCACGTCGATTCGGTTTCGCATCCCGTCGTCATTAGTCTGCTGATAGTTCCATCGTACGTGCTGTTCGCGTTGTGTCTGATGCCGGTGTCCGCGGCGACAACGTGGATGACCGGTGCGCGAACGCCCCAACGCATGACAGTGCCCATCGCCGATATGTCATGGCCTTTGATGCGGTGGGTACACTACATGACCGCCACGCACATCGTCCGCCTTTTCGCCGGGACACTGTTCCGCGGCTCGCCGATGTGGACTGCCTACGTACGCATGAACGGCGCCCGCATCGGCCGCCACGTCTACATCAACACTCTCTCCATAGCCGATCACAATCTCTTGGAAATCGGCGACGACGTCGTCATCGGCGCAGATGTGCACATCTCCGGTCATACTGTCGAAGGCGGAGTGTTAAAGACGGCACCCGTCCGCGTTGGCTCCAAGGTCATGATTGGGGTTGGCAGCGTGATCGATATTGACGTCGACATTGGATCGGACTGTCAGCTTGGAGCGCTGACGTTCGTGCCAAAACATTCGCGCCTTGCGGCGCACGCGATCTATGTCGGCATTCCCGCCCGACACCTCGGCGAGCTTTCAATGTGACTCGACTGCCTCGCGCACGATGCGATCGAGGTCGCGCATGTCGACCGGCTTGGCGACCACGCCCCGTGCTCCGAGCGTCAGCGCCGCAGCCGCCAGGTCGCTTTCGGCGAATGCGGTCATCATGACGACGCCTGCGGCTGGCGCAAGTTGGCGCACATCGGCGAGAAGTCGGAGATCGCGCGAATCCGGCAAACAGAAATCGAGCAGCACCACGTCGGGCGCAGGACGATGAGCGAGTGATTGCCGCGCGCCCGCGCCGTCGGCTGCTTCCGTCACCGTGTGCCCCGCCTGGCCCAATGTCTCGGAGACGCTCCACCGAATCAACGGCTCGTCGTCGACGA
This sequence comes from Vicinamibacterales bacterium, assembly GCA_035492455.1. GTDB lineage: Bacteria > Acidobacteriota > Vicinamibacteria > Vicinamibacterales > UBA2999 > Gp6-AA40. Next base: position 22,936 of record DATJJE010000010.1, read on the forward strand.
TCAGTACTCGGAGCGTCGTATCGGCTGGGGCCATGCTCGGGCGGTCTTCAAAAATGAGACCGCCGCCGACGCTCGGGCAGGCGTGTCTCGGCGCATTACCACTGCGAAAAAATGTGGCGGTTCCGCGGAATTTGTCCTGGTCAGGCACCTTGGAGCGATGCGGTGCGGCGTGCGACCGGACTGGCACAGCCGGTGCACTCCTGGAGTGAGGGATCGACCGCTGTGCATGTACGCACGAACACACATCGAGGTGCCGCGCTCGTCGCACTGTTGATCCTGGTTGCGCTCCCCACGGTATCCAGCGCGCAAGTTACGCACCGACTGTCAATTCGGGGACACGACCAGGTTCTTCACCTCTACGGGCCGCCGAACGGCCCGCCCGTGATTGTGTCGAGCGGCGACGGCGGCTGGATCCATTTGGGCCCACATGTGGCGGAATTGCTCGCCGGCCACGGTTTTTTCGTGGTTGGGTTCGACGTGCGAGCCTATCTCGCCAGTTTCACGGACGAAGCACAGGCGCTCCCTCTGTCAGAAGAGCCGGCCGACTACAAGGTGCTCGCCGCGTTCGCGTCATCGCGCACGGGACGCAAACCGGTGCTGATCGGCGTATCTGAAGGCGCGGGGTTATCGGTGCTTGCAGCGACGGATACAGAGACGAAAGCGGCGATTGCGGGTGTCATCGCGCTCGGCCTGCCTGACCGCAACGAGCTCGGATGGCGGTGGAAGGATGCGCTGATCTACCTTACGCACCGCGTGCCGAACGAGCCGACCTTCAGTGCCGCGGCGACTGTCGGCGCGATTGCGCCGCTGCCGCTCGCGCTCGTGCAGTCGACACACGACGAATTCGTGCCGTTGTCAGAGACACGGCGCATCTTCGATCGCGCCTCCTCACCCAAGCAGCTGTGGATCGTTGACGCGTCCAATCACCGCTTCAGCAGCAACCTGCCGGAGTTCGACAACAGGTTGATGGAGGCGCTCGAGTGGATTCGGCACAACCAGCCGCAATAGCGGACGCGTCTGTCGCGCGGCTGCGGCGGTTCGCGCCGGCGGCCCTCAGTCTCGCGCTGTTTCTCGCCTCGCTCATCGTGCTGCGCAACGAGCTGCGGCACGTGACGTGGGTCGAGCTGACGCGCGACGTCGCCGCAACGCCGCGCCTGCGGTTGGCCGCAGCTCTCGGCTTGACCGCGCTCAATTACGCCGTGCTCACGGCGTACGATCTTCTGGCGTTCGTCTACATCAGCAAACCGCTGGCGCGCGGACGGGTGGCGCTTGCCTCGTTCGTCGCCTACGCGGTTGCCAACAACGTCGGGTTCTCGATGCTCTCGGGCGCGTCGGTGCGTTACCGCTTCTACACGCGATGGGGTGTCACAACCGAGGAACTGTCGCGCATCGTGTTCTTCTACGCCACAACATTCTGGCTCGGCCTCCTCTTCGTCGGTGGCCTCAGCCTCGCGACGAGCCGGCTCCCGGTCGATCTGCAGCTTCCAGGCAGGCCGCTCGTTGCCATCACCGGATGGCTGCTGATGCTGCTCGTCGTCGCCTACCTTGTTGCGACATTGATCCGCACAGAGCCTCTCCGGCTTTCACGTCTCACGATTCGATTGCCATCCGCGAGCCTTGGCTTCGCGCAGCTTGTCGTCTCCGCGTGTGACTGGATTCTCGCTGCGTCGGTGTTGTACGTGCTGCTTCCGGCAGGTGCACCGCCGTTCGTCACGGTTGTCGGCGCATTTCTCGTCGCCCAACTCCTCGGTCTCGCGAGCCATGTACCTGGGGGCGTCGGCGTATTCGAAGGCCTGATGATTCTGCTGCTCGCGCCGTATCTGACAACCGGCGCGCTGCTGCCGTCGCTGATCGTCTACCGTGTCGTGTACTACCTGTTGCCACTCACTGTCGCACTGGCGGTATTGGTGCTCGACGAACTTTCCCAGCGTCGATCGCAGGCGGCGCGGGTAGGCGCGGCGTTCGACTGGCTGACCGAGCAGCTCACGCCGCGCGTGCTCGCGGCGTTCACGTTCCTCGCGGGAGTCGTGCTGCTCTTCTCGGGCGCGACGCCGGCAGCCGAGGGACGACTGGCCTTGCTCGATCGTGTGCTGCCGCTCGGCATCATCGAAGCCTCACATTTCATTGGCAGCATCGCGGGCGCCGCGCTGTTGTTGCTCTCCCAGGGGTTGGCGAGACGACTCGACGCGGCGTGGGTCTTGACGGTCTCCGCTATCGCCGCCGGCATCGTCGCATCGCTGCTGAAAGGCGCGGACTATGAAGAAGCGCTCGTCCTCGCGGCTGTGCTGATCGTGCTGTGGCGGGCCAGGCCGGCATTCGATCGGCGCGCGGCGATTCTCGATACCCGTTTCTCGCCGCCCTGGATCGTCGCCATCATCGGCGCTGTCACGGCGTCGATCTGGTTGGGATTCTTCGCGTTCAAACACGTGGCGTACTCAAACGAGTTGTGGTGGCAATTCGAACTGCACGGCGAGGCCTCGCGCTTCCTGCGCGCGTCTGTCGGCGCTGCTGTCGCCGTCATCCTCTTCGCGGTATCCCGCCTTGCGTCACCAGCACGTCACGAGGCGGAGGCGCCCAGCGACGGTGATCTGCAAACCGTCGGCGCCATCATCGAGACCCAGACCAATGCCTCTGCCTACCTTGTCTATCTTCGCGACAAGGCGCTGCTCTTCGACGAGTCGCGACGCGCGTTCATCATGTACGGCGTCGAAGGGCGCACGTGGGCAGCGCTCGGCGATCCCGTCGGTCCACCGGACACGCACTCCGATCTGATTCGCCTATTTCTCGAACGCTGCGATGACTTTGCCGCGACGCCGGTCTTCTACGAGATCCGCAAGGAATCGCTCTATCGCTACGCGAACTTCGGCCTGACGTTCGTGAAACTCGGCGACGAAGCGGTCGTCAACCTGGCCACTTTCTGTCTCGACGGATCGCGCGGCAAGCCGTTTCGCCATGCGCTGCGTCATCTGGAGAACCACGGCGCCACATGTCGTGTGATCTGCGCCGAACGTGTGGCGACGGTCCTCGACGATCTTCGCGCGGTGTCCGACGACTGGCTCGAGCACAAGGCAGGGGCTGAGAAGGGCTTTTCGCTCGGTTTCTTCCGGCCGGATTACGTCGTGCGCTTCCCTGTGGCGGTCGTCGAGCGCAACGGCCGCATCGTCGCGTTTGCGACTATGTGGCCCGGACCCGGCAGGCTCGAATTGTCGGTGGACCTGATGCGCTTTCACCATGAGGCTCCGAACGGTGTGATGGAGGGTCTCCTCGTCCACGTCATGCGCTGGGGTCAGGAGCAGAACTACCGCACATTCTCGCTTGGCATGGCACCGCTCTCCGGTTTCGAGAGCTCGCCTGTGGCGCCGCTGTGGACGCGCCTCGGCTCGTTCCTGTACTCGCATGGCGAGACGTTCTACAACTTCCAAGGCCTCCGCGCGTACAAGGACAAGTTCCACCCGTCGTGGGAGCCGCGGTATCTCGCATATCCGGGCGGATTGAAGCTGGCGCGCACACTGGCAGACGTGGCGGCGCTCATCGCCGGCGGTTATCTGAAGGTGTTGAGGAAATGAAGCTGCCGCCGTTCGCACGTCACGCGCTGCGGCGCGCCTTCGGAGCGGACTTGATCGCCGGGATTGCCATCGTCACCGCCGTCATTCTTGGTCAATATCTGGCTGGCGCCATCGTTGTTCTGATGCTCGCCGGCGGGGAGGCGCTCGAGAATTATGCGCTGCGCACCGCCTCGTCCGTGCTCGAGGCGCTCGCCCGGCGCATGCCTTCGATCGGGCACGTGAAACGTCACGGCGTGTTTCAGGACATCCCGCTCGATACGATCGCCGTCGGCGACGAGCTGCTCGTGCATCCTCACGAGATTTGCCCGGTTGACGGTGAGGTCCTCGAGGGGCACGGAAAGATGGACGAGGCGTATCTCACCGGCGAGCCGTTCGAGATCACCAAGACACGAGGTTCACGTGTAATCTCCGGCGCCATCAACGGCGACGCGGCGCTGCTGGTGCGCGCGACGGCACGTGCCGTCGATTCGCGCTACGCGAAGATCACCTCGGTGATGCGCGAATCCGCCGAAACCCGTCCGCGGCTGCGCCGTCTCGGCGATCAGCTCGGCGCCGTCTACACGCCGGTGGCGCTCGGAATCGCAATCCTGGCGTGGATCGCGACGGGCAGCGCCACGCGCTTCCTCGCCGTCCTCGTCATCGCGACGCCGTGCCCGCTGCTCATCGCCATCCCCGTGGCGATCATCGGATCGATTTCCCTGTGCGCCCGTCAGTCGATCATCGTGCGCAGCTCGCTGGCGCTTGAACGAATCACAGGCTGTCGGACCGCGATCTTCGACAAGACCGGAACACTCACCTACGGCTCACCATCGTTAACGGACACGTACATCGCGCCAGGATTCGAGCGAGACGACGTCATCACGCTGGTCGCCAGTCTGGAGCGCTATTCACGGCATCCGCTGGCGCGCGCGATCCTTGCGGCATGTCCTGCAACGTCGGCGCTTCTCGAGGCGACGGAGGTGAACGAGCCGCCGGGCGCGGGGCTGCGGGGTATCGTATCGGGCCGACGTATCCGTATTACGAGTCGTGCGCGTGCAGCAGCGGACGGCGTCGAGGGGTGGGGTGCGTTCCCGCACGTCGTCGGCGGCCTCGAGTGCGTCGTGATCATCGACGATCGCGCGGCTGCGGTTCTGCGGTTCCGCGACGCGCCTCGAGACGACAGCCGGCCGTTCGTCGAACATCTTCAGCCGGCACATCAGTTCAATCGCGTCATGATCGTTTCCGGCGATCGCTCGTCCGAGGTCCGCTATTTGGCCGAGCACGTCGGCGTCACCGAGCTTCATGCGGATCAGACGCCCGAACAGAAGCTGGCCATCGTCCGCGCCGAAACCGCGACCGCGCCGACGCTCTACGTTGGCGACGGTATCAACGATGCGCCGGCGATGATGGCGGCGACGGTTGGGGTGGCGATCGGTCAGAACAGCGACGTCACCAGCGAGGCCGCAAGCGTCGTCATCATGGACAACTCGCTCCGCAAGGTTGACGAGTTCATGCACATCAGCAAGCGGATGCGCACAATCGCTTTACAGAGCGCCGTCGGCGGCATGGCCCTGAGCATTGCGGGCATGTTGTTCGCGTCCACCGGATGGCTGACGCCCGTGGAAGGGGCCATCGGGCAGGAGTTGATCGACGTCGCGGCCGTGGCGAATGCACTGCGGGCAGCGCTTCCGCCCAGGCAGATGTACGACATGTAGTCGCCGCGAAATTTCACGTGCGCCGCGGCATTTTCACGGCCGGCCGTGGCGAATGCGTGAGGCAACCGCTGGTTCCCGCCGCGATTCGCGCCCATTCCGTGGCACTTCACTTGCGCACTTCGATTGCGAGGTCACGTCCATGCCACGCTCCGAAGGTCCACGCGTTTTCCGGTCAATCCTCTGTCCGGTCGATTTCTCGAGCAACTCGCGCATGGCGCTGCGCTACGCCGTGATGTTGGCGCGGCTGTCCGATGCTCACCTGCTCGTGCTGTACGTCACCGATCCGCTGCTCGTCACCGCGGCTGCGTCACGGCCTGATGTGCGGGCGATGCTCGCATCCACTGAAGGCGACCTGCGCCGCTTTGTTTCGTCGGTAACCAGTCGCTCGACGCCAGCAATCGCCACGACGGTGCTGACGATCCCCGGAAAACCGGCGTCGGAGATCGTGAAAGCTGCCGACCGGCACAACTGCGACCTGATTGTCATGGGGTATCGTGGCGCCGGCCGTGCGTCGCGGCTCTTGTTTGGATCGACGACGGAGGGCGTCGTGCGAACGTCCCGTATTCCTGTTGTGGCGGTGCCTCCTGCTCGCAGATCGGCGCGGCTACCAGCCTCGCGCCGCGCGCTGCGGCGCGCGTCATAGCGAGGGGCCGTGCGGGCGGCCACTCCTTCGTCCGGTGCTGATGCTCAGCCGACGCCCTGCGGCCTGACGCGCGAGCAAGCGGCCGCGCAGCTCGCCGCAGACGGTCCGAACGAGCTTCCCTCGGCACGTCCGCGAACGTTGCTGGCAATCGCCGTCGACGTCGTGCGAGAGCCGATGCTGCTGCTGCTTGTCGCCACCGGCATCGTGTATCTGCTCCTCGGCGATCTCGCGGAAGCGATTGCGATTCTTGGCGCGATCGGAATCGTCATCGGTATATCGCTCTACCAGGCGCAGAAGACCGAGCATGCGTTGCAGGCGCTGCGCGATTTGTCGAGTCCGCGCGCGCTCGTCGTCCGCGATGGCCTGGCCAGGCGCATTCCCGGACGCGAGGTCGTACGCGGCGATCTCATGATGTTGCGCGAGGGCGACCGCGTGCCCGCCGACGGCGGCGTCATTTCTGCGACCAACCTCGCCGTCGACGAATCGCTGCTAACCGGCGAGTCGATTTCTGTGGAGAAGAATGGCCAGGACGCGCGTGTCTACTCCGGCACCTTGATTGTGCGCGGCGCCGGCGCCGCGCGAGTGCAAGCCACCGGCGTACAGACAGAACTCGGCAAGATTGGCGCCACGCTTTCGCGGCTCGATGCCGGGCGAACGGCGTTGCAGAACGAAGTGGACAACGTCGTCCGCATCCTCGCCGTTGCAGGCGTCGCGGTCTGTGCGATCGTGGCGGTTGCCTACAGTCTTCAGCAGCATCGGTGGCTCGACGGCGTGCTCGCTGGCCTTACCGTCGCGATCTCGATGGTCCCCGAGGAATTTCCCGTCGTGCTGACGGTGTTCCTGGCGCTCGGCGCGTGGCGCATCTCCCGCAATCGAGTGCTCACGCGGCGAATTCCGGCGATCGAAGCGCTCGGTTCCGCCACCGTGCTCTGTGTGGACAAGACCGGTACGTTGACGATGAATCGCATGGCCGTTTCGGCGATCGCGGTCGACAGCGATGTTGCCGACGTCGGCCGTAGCAACATCGCGCTGCCGCTGCGGCATCGCGCCGTTCTCGAGACCGCCGTTCTGGCGAGCCGTCCTGATCCGTTCGATCCGATGGAACGGGCCTTCGTGGACCTTGGCGATCGAATCGGCATCGACACACCAGGTCGTGAGTGGGTGTTGGTTCACGAGTACCCGCTCACGGACCGGCTGCTCGCCGTCACGCAGGTGTGGAAGTTACCCGGCAGCGCCGAATATGTCGTGGCCACGAAAGGTGCGCCTGAGGTGATCGCACGCTTGTGCCGGCTCGACGACCCACGCACCGCAGCGCTCTTGCGGCAAGCATCCGCGATGGCGGGCCGCGGACTGCGTGTGCTGGGTGTGGCCCGCAGCCGATATCTGCCACGGGCGCTGCCCGACTCTCCCGACAGCTTTCCGTTCACGCTCTGCGGCCTCGTGGGCCTGCAGGATCCCGTGCGTCCAGGTGTTCCCGCGGCGATCGACGAATGCCGGTCCGCGGGCATCCGCGTGGTGATGATCACCGGCGATCACGCGCAGACAGCTGTCAGCATCGCGAGAGAGATTGGCCTGGCACGGCCTGATTCGGTGGTGACAGGCAGCGAGATCGGCCTGATGGGTGACAAGGAACTGGCGCGTCGCATCGGTGAGGTGAACGTCTTCGCACGGGTCGTTCCGAAACAGAAGCTTCGACTCGTCAATGCGCTGAAGGCACGGGGAGAGGTCGTCGCCATGACCGGCGACGGGGTGAACGATGCCCCGGCGCTGAAAGCCTCCGATATCGGCATCGCCATGGGCGCACGCGGCACCGACGTGGCGCGCGAAGCCGCGGCGCTGGTGCTGGTCGACGACGATTTCGCATCGATCGTCCGCGCGGTACGACTCGGCCGCCGCATTTACGACAACATTGCGAAGGCGATGTCATACGTGCTTGGTATCCACGTACCGATTGCCGGGGTATCGATGATTCCGGTCCTGTTCGGCGCACCGATGGTGCTGATGCCGCTGCACATCATCCTGATGGAGCTCATCATCGACCCCGCGTGCTCGGTCGCCTTCGAAATGGAGCCGCCGGAGCCCGGACTGATGCACCGCCCACCACGCGATCCGCGCCAGCGGCTATTCACGCGGCGCTTCGTCGTGCGCAGCCTTCTGGAGGGGACCGGCGCCATGCTCATGTCGCTCGCCGTCTATTTCACGACGCTCCGCCTCGGCTATGGCCAGCTGGATGTCCGGACGCTTACGTTCTCAACTTTGATCGTGGCGAACCTGGCGCTCATCTTCGCCAACCGTTCGTTCACTCGCCCGGTGTTCGTGGGATGGCGCACTCCGAATGCGGCGATGTGGACCCTGTTTGCCGGCGCGCTCGCCCTCCTGACCGCCGTGTTATTCGTCCCGCCGCTCCGGGCTCTGTTCAAGCTGGCCATGCCCCATCCTGATGACTTGCTGATCGTTGTTGCTGCGGGTCTGGGCGCGCTGGTCTGGATGGAATTAGTGAAGCACGCTGCGAGGGCTGCATCATGAAATCCTGGCTCACGCATCATGCGATCGCTTCGTTCTTCTTTCTCGCATACGCGATGTGGGCGCTCGGCGAGACGCTCGGCCGAGTTGGGCGCAACCGCCCTCGTCCACGGACGTTGGTTTGGTCGGTCGTCGGTTTTGCGCCTCCGTTGTTGCTGTTCGGTGCTGCGCACAGCGGCCGCGCAATACGCGCGGCCGCCTGAGCACTGCAACGTTCCGCCTCAGGCGGACCGTGTAGTTAATACGTGAAAACGAGACCGCCTTGCACGCGGTGACCGTACCGCGTCTCGGTGCCGAAGAACGCCGGCGCGGTATCGTTGTTTCGCACGATAAAGAAGCGATAGTCGCCGCGGAACCCGACATGCGGCGCGGCGAAGTACTTCAGGCCCCCGCCAAGGTTGCCGGTCAGGTAGTTCTTGTACGCCGCGATGCCGAGATCAGGCGCTCCCCGATGGCGCGAAAGCGTCAGGCCACCGAGACCACCGGTCGCATACGGCACGAACGTGCGATCGCCACCACCAGGATTGACGACGACGTTGCCTTGGTACATCCAGGTGCTCGGCGAACGTTGATTCGTGTAGTCGGTGTTGTTGAAGGTGAACTTCTGGTGCATGCCGAGCGTGCCGCCGGCTTCACCCTCGAGCCCGACAAACCGATTCACGTTGACGGTAAACGACCCGCCCAAGGCATAGTTGCCAAATGCCGGTTCGTTGCCGTTGCTGGTCTTTGTAAAGAACATGCCGCCACCGGGGAACGCCCCGATTTCAACGCGGCCTGCTCCGCCTACGCGTTCCTGTGCGTAGGCGCCGGCGGCAGCAAACATCACCGCCGCCAGCATTGCCAACACCTTGCGAGCCATGGGGTCACTCCTTTCCTCTCACGTTCTCGCTATCACCACACGCAATATGGAACGCGGGGAGAGTTCCCCGCGTCCCCGCGTGCCGAGATCGGTATGAAGCGAAACGCGTCGGTCGCTGCTCTCAGGCCGCAACCTTGACGGTCTTCGCTTCCGGCTCCCCTTCAACCAGCACTTTATGCGGCGCTTTCGTCGCCGCCGCGGGAATGGGAACCGTGATCTCGAGCACGCCGTTCGTAAATGTCGCCTTCACCTCCTTGAAGTCCACGCCCTCCGGCAGCGGCACGAGCCGATAAAACTTGCCGTATGTCCGTTCAGTCGTGAACCACTCGTTGTTCTTGCTTTCGGCTTCGCGCGTACGCTCGCCGGTGATGACGAGCCCTTCCTCACCGAGAGTTACGTCGATGTTCTCTTTCTGCAGGCCCGGCAGATCGAGCTTCATGAGCAGATGATTGTCGCGCTCCGTCAGTTCGAGCGGCGGCATCCACGGCACGTCGGTCAACGTCTTCCGCAGCCCCGTGAACGGGAACCGCGCCTCCGACCAGGGGTCGAGATCGCGAACCATGCGGCGTATCAGTGCGGCAGGCTCTGAAAGCATCATGTCCCTGGTGCGTGTCATCACACACCTCCTCTTCTTGCGTGTACCCGACGAAGAGCAACAGACGTACCTCAGTTCGCAGGTGTGTTTGCCGCACGTTTCGCGGCGCAGCGCGCGCCGCGCGATGCCGCGAACGAGAGATTTCCCGCAGGGCGGTCGGGACTATTCAGCGGATCAATAGCTGATTCGGCGGCTTACAGGGTGTGACACGCGTCCGACTTTGATGCGCGCATCGAGGGCACTGGTTCCGGTCGCGAGCACCTTCAGCGGGTTGATGTCGAGCTCCTGAATCTCCGGGCATGCGGCAATCAACGCGGAGACACGCAGCAGTACATCGCGCAAGGCGGCTTCGTCTGCTTTGGGACCGCCGCGATAACCACGCAGCAGCGGCGCGCCGCGGAGTTCGCTCACCATCTCGGCGGCGTCAACATCTGTCAGCGGATGCAGCCGGACGACCACGTCATGGAACAACTCGACGAGGGTACCGCCGGTGCCGCACGCGATCACTGGACCGAAGCTCGGATCGAACGTCGAGCCGACGAGCATCTCGACGCCGTCGGGCACCATCGGCTGAACGATCACGCCGGTCATCGCCTCGCCGACCCGTTGATGCATCGCGCGGAAGGCGCGTCGGACGGCATCGTCCTCACCAAGGTCAAGCGCGATGCCGCCGATGTCGGTCTTATGAACGATCGTCGGTCCGAACGCTTTCATGGCGACGGGCAGCCCGATTGCTTTCGCGGCCGCGGCCGCTTCATCCTCGGTTGTCGCCGGCACGGCTGTGGCGGACGTGATACCGAACGCACGCAGCACGGCGTGAACGTCCGTCGGCGACAGCCATTCGCCGCCGCCTTCAGCTTCGGACAGGTCCATCGCTCGAGCAATCATCGCGCGCGCTTCATCGGGGTGAACGTCTGCAAACACCGGCACCGTCCCACGCGGACGCCGACGCCACTCGCCGTGGGTCACGACGCGCGCCAATGCGGTCGCGGCTGCTTCCGGGAACATATAGCAGGGAATGGTCTGCAGCTCGGGTGGCGCACCCTGGGCACTCATGAACGTCGCGATTACCGGTTTGCGAGCACCGGCGGCGCCGCGCACGATTGACTCTGCGACCGCCGTCGGATCGGTGACAAGCGGCGGAATGAAGATCGTGACGAGGCTGTCAATCCTGTCGTCCGCAAGCAGCAGTCGCGTCGCCTGCTCGTAATGCTCGGGCGGCGCCGAGGCGAGCATGTCTACAGGATTGCCGACGCTCGCCGCTGCAGGTAAAAACGAGCACAGTGCGTCGCGCGTTGCCGCGCCGAGCTGCGGCAGCTCGAGACCATTCGCCTCGCACGCGTCCGCGGCGAGGATGGCGGGGCCACCTGCATTCGTCAGAATTCCGACGCGCCTGCCCGCCGGAATCGGCTGATGCGCGAGCAGAGCCGCCACATCGAACATCTCTTCCAACGTGTAGGTGCGGATAACACCCGCGTGACGGAATAAGGCCTCGACGATGACATCGCTCGAGGCCAGCGCTCCGGTGTGTGACGAAGCCGCGCGTGCGCCCGCGGCCGAGCGCCCTGCTTTTACCGCGACGATCGGCTTGCGGCGGCCGATGTCTCGCGCCAGTTCGCTGAACGTACGCGGGTTACCAAAGCTCTCCAGGTAGAGCAGGATGATGTCGGTGCCCGGGTCGTCGGCCCAGTACTGAATGAGGTCGTTGCCCGACACGTCGGCCTTGTTGCCAATGGACGCGAACGTGGAGAAGCCGATGTGCAGTCGCGTAGCGTAATCGAGAATTGCGAGGCCGAGCGCGCCGCTTTGCGTCGACAACGCCACCCGCCCTCCAGGCGGATACACGGGCGAGAACGTCGCATTCAGCCGCACGGACGGATCCGTATTGATGATGCCCATGCAGTTCGGGCCGATCAGGCGGATGCCGGCCGCACGCACCTTGTCGACAATCGCTGCCTCCATCTCGCGTCCGGCGGCGCCGGTTTCGCTGAACCCAGCGCTGATGATGAGCAGTGCCTTCACGCCTTTGGCGATGCAGTCGTCAACGACAGATTCAACCTGCGCGCACGGTACAGCGATGACCGCCAACGCTATGTCGCCGTCGATATCCGTGACGCGAGGCACCGACGGCACGCCTTCCACGGGCTGCCCCGATGGGTTGACGGGAACGACGCGCCCGCGATACCCGCACGCCAGGACGTTGTGGAAGATCTCCGCGCCGATGCGGCCACGATGACGTCCGGCGCCGACGACGGCCACCCCCTGCGGACGGAAAAACGCGCTCAGCGATGCGTGTGCCGCGGCGCGCGAACGCGCCGCGGCCTTGTTGTGCAGTTCGTCGGACGGTTCGAGCGACAGGATCGCGCGCGTGATCTGCCCGTCAACGCGCTCCCACGTGACGCCGAAGCCCGCATCGGCGAACACGGTGCGCATCCTGTTGTTCTCGTGCAGGAAGTAGGCCTCGAAGCTCGTGATCCCGTGCGCCCGCGCTTCGACACCCAGCCGCTCCAGCAGCTTCGTGCCGATGCCTCGGCCCTGATGCGCGTCGGATATGGCGAAGGCGGCTTCCGCGCGACCGGGCGCGTCGGTTGGGAAGTACTGACCGATGGCGACAATGCGGTGCTGGATCTCAGCGACGAGCGTGAAGGCGCCAGGCAGCGCGATCGCGTGCAGCACGTCGTCGACGATCGAGTCCACTCGCGGCTTGCCAAAGAAACGGAAGTAGCGGCTTTCGAGCGACAGCTGCTGATAGAAATGGCTCAACGCCGCGCGATCGTCTTGGCGCGCGGCACGCAGGTGCGCGGTCGAGCCGTCCCGCAGGACGACGTCTACGCCGTCAGTCGGCGCGTTGCTGCGATCCTGATCCGTCGCGGCGTGCGGCATTGACGATGAGTTCCATGATACAGATGTCGGCGATGCCGGTGACCGCAATTGCCGTTCCGATGAGCGCAGCTGTGAATGCGACCGCTGGCGGCTGCTGCGTCGCGTCGATCACCAGCCACAGTCCCCCGAACAAACGAATCACGCGCGACGTCGGCGTGTGCATCACCTTGAACACTGTGTTCATGACGCTCCTGTACCCGCTTCAGGCCGACGTGGACGTTATGCCGCCGGGGCTCCCCAACTGTGGAGCACCCGGATGTACTGTGCCCGTTCGTATGCCGACGGGTTTTGCGTGGCACGGTGACTCAGGCGTCCGCGCGCTTCGGCGAGCGAACCGAGGTTGTTCCATTCGAGCCACTGCTCGAGCGAATGGCGCATCGTGACGACGTACGACGGCCCATGATGAAGGATGGCCGACACCATCTGGATGGCGTCCGCGCCCGCCAGCACCGCTTTAATCCCATCGTGCGGCGTCGTGACGCCACCAGTAATCGCCAGCGACGCACGAACTCTCCCGCAGAGGATGGCAATCCAACGCAATCGCAGCGGAAGCTCCGCGCTGGTCGACAGTTCGAGCCGCGGCACCACCTGCATGGTCTTGATGTCGATGTCCGGCTGGTAGAAGCGGTTGAACAGCACCAGCGCATCGGCTCCCGCCTCGTCCAGCTGACGGGCGACGTTCGCAAACGCGGTAAAGAACGGCGACAGCTTGATTGCGACCGGAATCTTGAGCAATCCCTTAAGGTCGCGCACCATCTCGACCAGGTCGTCCTCCATTTGGTATCCGGACGCGCGTGGATTGGTGGCGACGTCGTACCAGTTCACCTCGAGTGCCGCGGCACCAGCCTGCTCGACCATCCGCGCATAGGTCAGCCATGACTCTCGTGTATGCCCGTTGATCGATCCGATCACGGGGATGGTGACGGCCTGCGTCGTTCGATAGAGATGCTCCGCATACTCGTGCGGCCCGAAGCGATAATCGGCGCCTTTCGGAAAGTAGCCGATCATCTCGCTGAAGCGCTGGTCGTCCGGGTTGAGGTGCGCGATGCGCCCCTCGCGCTCCATCGTCACCTGCTCCTCAAAGAGCGAATGCAGCACGACGGCCGCCCATCCCGCGTCCTCGAGACGCTTGACGGTGTCGACGCGGTAGCCGAATGGCGATGCACCGGCGACGAACGGATGCGGGAGGCGCATTCCGAGATATGAAGTGTCGAGCAACATAGAGCCTCCCGTTCCGTCCGGTTATGACGCCTCGAGCTCCCGCAGACGCATGGCCGTCTTCTGGATCTCGGCGTACTGGTTCTCGACGAGCTCGCGCGCCGTCGGCGGCAGGATGCCGTCGAGTGCATCTTGATACACACCGCGCGAGAAGCTCTCGCCGCGTTCGGCTTCGTGCACGATGGCGGTTTGGTCGTTGCGGAAGATGGCGCTGCGCAGGTCGATCCACGTGCGATGCAGGGCGCCGCCGGTGGTCCCCTCGTGCGAGTTGGCGCCCCCGAGCCGCTGCGCAAACGGCAGCAGGTCGGCGGCGAATCGCGCGCGCTGCGAGGCGATATCCAGGAAGAGCGACTTCATGGTGGCGTCCGTGACATGTCCCGCGACATGCCGGAAGCCGCGCTCCGCGTCTTTGTTTGTCTCAATCAAATGGTTCAAGACGGCACGTTCGCTTCGGTCGGTCATGGCCTTCTCCTTCTATTCCGTCGCCACGCGCGACGTCAGTGCGTTGGGAATGAAATCGACAACAACTCCGGCGTAGATGTCCCACAGCACGAGGTCGTGGGCGGCGATGCGATAGTCGAGCTCCGCCGGCAGCGGTGGCAGACCGACCCGCACCTCTTGCGGGACGCGATAGAGCGGCGTCATGGTGTACGGCTCGTTCACGTCCGGGTGCATGCCGCGCGGCATCGGCTCGCCGCCATTGAGCTCGGCCAGAAACGTTTCACCATCGCGTTCGCCGATCGAATCGGCCAGCGCCCAGCGGAAGAGCGTGGCGACCTCGGGCGTGAAGATTTCACCCTGCTGTGCGAAGCGGCGTGCACTGCGGAGTGCCGCGGCGAGATAGTTGCGCGACAGAAGTTTCGAAATCGGGTCCGTCGATGCAATGGCGGCCGGTGGCGGCGCCAGCCTGCGATGCAGCGCCGCATAGCTGTCCACGCGCTCCTGGAACTGACGCATCGCCCCATCCGCATCAAACACTGCGTACTGAGCGCGTGCCTCTGCGGTCAACGCGACAAGCGCGACCACGAAGAGGACAAGACCAGTGGTAATCATCAAGAAGGATGACGAGCGTGCCATCGCACACCTCCAAGTCCGCTAAGAGCGCTTCTTTGCCTTGTCGTCGAAGTGGAACCACAGGCTCACGGTGAGCTCGAACGGCGTGGGGCTGCCGTTCAACTTCAACGGCTCGTACTCCCATTGCTGGACAGCGTCCGTGGCCGCCTTGGCCAGCAGTGGATGGCCGCGCAGCACCTTCACGCTCTGGATGCGACCGTGCTCGTCCACGATCGCATCCAGGATGACGATGCCGTCGATGGCGGCCAGCTGCGCGATGGCCGGGTACACCGGCTCGACGCGTTTCACCAGCGCCGGTGCGGAGACCTGGCCGCCGATTCGTACGGGTTCATGAGAGACGGGCGGCGGCGGAGGTGGAGGCGGCGCTTCCGCGAGCGCCGGAATACCTCCGACCACCCCGCCGACTACGCCACCTTCGACGCCCGCAATGTCGTTCATCGGCGCCCCCACCGGTTCGGGCGCGATCGCGGTTGGCGCCTCGAGAGGCGCAGCCGCGGGATTCACGGGCGCAGCCTGAGGCACGGCTTGCGCGACTCGAGGTGGTGGCGGTGGCGGCGGCGGCGCGGCTGCCGGCAGTTCGGCAACAAACGCGAGGACGTCAGGCACTGCCGGCAGCTCGCGCGTCGCAATGAGAAATGAGACAAGGGCAAGAGCAACGAGCACTGTCCCTTGCACGCTCGAAGACACCAGGATCGGCAATGCCGTGCGATGCGGCATGTGCCTCACGTTTCCGGTATACAGGTCGAACATAACGTCCTCCGCGTCATTGACCTGAACGGCAACGCGTGTGCCGATTGCGCGCGTCACCAAGTGTGCGGATTTGCGACCGGTTTTCGCGGGGTCTCGTGATCACGCGTTTCGACGTGGGGAAAATCTCGCGGCATCGGGGATGTTTCACCCTTGCGATTGGGTTCAGTCGGGTTCAAGAGGTGCAAAAGGCTCAAGAGGTTCACGGTTCAAAAGGTTCAACAGATGCATTACGCGAATGAACCTCATTTGAGGAGATGGCGTCATGGGCACCGACAACAAAACCGCGATTGCGCATGTTCAACTCGTGGACGGCTATCGCTTCACGGTCTCATTCCCCGATGTTGCCGGCGCGGAGCAGATCACACTGGACGAAGCGGCACCGCTCGGGGCGGGCACAGGACCGACGCCTGCAGGACTGCTTGCGGCAGCGGTCGGCGGTTGCCTCTCCGCAAGCCTGACGCTCTGTTTGAACAAGGCGCACCTCGACCCTGACGCGGTAAATGCGCATGTGACGGCGCGAATGTCACGCAACGAATCGGGTCGGCTGCGCATCGAAGGCATCGACGTCGAGCTGACGCCTTGCTTTGCCGGTTCCGACGAGCGGTTCGACCGCTGCAAGTCGCTCTACGAGGACTTTTGCATCGTGACGGAAAGTGTGCGCAAGGGAATCCCCATCAACGTGCACCTGACGAGGTGTGGAGAAGAGGTGAAGCGAGCCGCCTAAGCGACTCGCTTGCCCGCGTTACGGTTCGCGGCGCCACCCGAGGTGTCGTTCCCTTTCCGTCGATCGGGCCATCCCGCGTACAGCGTGATCAAGTAGAAAACGAAGATGAAGAGCGCCAGGTTCAGGAATGCGTCCACGTCAATCGCCCTCGCTTTCCGTTACGCGCGTTTCTTGTCATTAGTGGTCATCAGCAGGATGACGGCGGCGGCAACCAGCAGACCGAGCGTCCCCCAGAACCAGGCGGCAATCACCCCGGCATAGAGAAACCCGGTGCGACCGGCAAGCGCGTCGGCCGGGGAGAACATTCCAAACATCCACAGCAGCTGCGCGAGCGTGAGAATGGCGGCTGCTGCGGCGATGCCGCCAACGACGCTTCGATCTGACATGGGGTGGACTCCTCCGCGATCCGATTCGCACGACCGATGCCAGCGCGAATCCGCGATAGATCGCGGATCGCGTCTACGAACGGTCGAAGAAGTTCGCGCCGTCGCTGGTTTTTCCGCGCGCGCTTCGGACCGCGAGCACGAGGACGCGACACGGCGGGGTTGGAAACACGGCACCACTTTCGCAGCACAGGCATGCGAGCCGGAGGAACAAACGATGCGACGCCCCCAACGAGTGAACCTGGTTCCCGCAGCTATCGCTGCATTCGCGCTCTCAGCGCTGACGCTGACTGGATGCGCGACGATGAACGTCAGCTCCCACATCGAACGGGGCGTCGACTTCGCTCAGTTCCGCACGTGGGACTTCGGCCCCGCGGATGCGCTTCCAACCGGCGACCCGCGACTCGATAACAACCCGTTCTTCAAGGACTACCTCGAAGGTGCGGTTGGAAAGGAGCTCGAACGCAGGCACTATGCACGCACGACCTCGGGGACGCCGGACCTGCTCGTGCACTATCACGCCAACATCAGCAAGACGTTCAACGTGAACGGCGTCGATACGAGGAACGGCTACTGCTACGACAACTGTCAACCCAACGTCGTTGAATACGAGCAAGGAACGATCGTGCTGGACGTCGTCGACACGCACACGAACCGCGTCGTCTGGCGGGGCTGGGCGCAGGACAGCATCGACGGCGTTATTGACCGTCAGGACCTTCTGCGAAAGGAAGTGAACACAGCGGTGACGCGGATGATGGAGTTATTCCCGCGGCATCTATAAGAGCTCCGCGAAGCGGCGTCCATCGCAGACCGGCGGTTGCAAGGGTGGCGCAACTCCGATCCCATGGACGCCGCCGAATTGTTGCCGCGCGCGCCACCACGTCCTGATATGCGCACACATCGACTGCTTGTCATTTTCGCCGCGGCCGCACTAACGACAGCCTGCACTGGCGTTACTGCGGCGCAGGAATCCGCGGCCACTCGATTCCATGCAGCCGTTCCGAAGATGAACGGCCAGGTCGCCACCTGCGCCGGGACGCATGACAAGTCGTTCGCGCTCGACGTGCGCGAGGTGCAGATCGACCTCGGCATGGGCACGCGGTTCGACGCATGGACCTACAACGGGCAGCTACCCGGCCCCGTGCTCGAAGCGTGTGAAGGCGATACCGTCACCATCACGGTTGCCAATCACGCGAGCACGTCGCACGGGCTCGATTCACATGCCTTCCGCGCCGACACGATGCACTTCGGCCCGGTCGGCCCCGCCATGACGATGAAGATCACGAAGAGGGTGGAAACGCCGGGCGTGTTCATGTACCACTGCGCGGCGGGCCCGGTGACGGACCTGCACATCAAGAGCGGCCTGTCGGGCGCGATGATCGTCTATCCGCGCGCCAAGCTGCTCCGTCGCGCGCGCGAGCTGGTCGTCGTCGAGAGCGCCGTGTTCGGCGAGCGCGACAGGTCCGGCGTCATCCCCGGCACGGATCCGTCGCGAGCGATGAAGAACGATCCCACGTTGATGATGTTCAACGGACGACTGACCCATGAACCGTTGCGTGTGGACGTGGGCGATCTTGTCCGCGCGTACGTCGTCAACGTGGGTCCGGGCACATCCGCGGTGCACGTCATGGGCACGATCCTCGACACTGTCTACGACGGTGCGTCAGTCATGCACGACGTGCAGACGTACGCCGTCCCGGCGGGCAGCGGCGCGATCGTGGAGTTTAGAATTCCCGAAGAAGGGATGTACGGCCTGGTCGATCACGATCGACTGGCGTACTTGCAGTACGGGATGGTCATCCCGTTCGAAACCGCCTCGCATGAATCAGTCGACACGCACTAGGCGGTCGACTGATTGTTCTGCAGCGAATCGCGCCGCTTCGGCATCGACAGAAACCCGCGCATCACATGCCACAGCTGATCGCGATTGATGCCGAGCACAACGCTGTGTGCCATGCCGGGCAGGACGATCAACTCGCGATCCCTATTCGGCAGCTTGCGGAAGAAGGCGACGAGATCCTCTTCGGTCGCGATGCCGTCGTACTCGCCGCGCACGAGCATCACGGGCGCGTGCACCTTCAACGGATCGACGACCGGCAGGTTCGCACTCATGTCCAGATAGGTGCCGGTCGGAACGCTGTCGCCAAACGGCAGTTCCGCATCAGCGAGGGCCTCCCCGACCGCGACATCGGAGGTGCCAACCTTGTCGCGCGTGAAGATGCTGCGAATCATGTCGCGATCGCGCGGACGCCGATTGTGCGTCTTGTAGAATTCGAGCTGCTTGGCGCGATCGCTGAGCGTCGGCGATCCTTCGCCCGTATAGGTGAAAGCCGCCAGCACCAGGCGGTCCACTCGATCCGGATACGCCATCGCAAACGCGCCGACGCGCAGTCCACCTGACGATTCGCCGAAGAAATGGAAGCGGTGCTGACCCGTCTCCTTGATGACGAGATCCGTCGCGGCCTCGAGGTCCTTCACGCCTTCAGCAATATCCGAGTTGCGCTCGGTGCGCGTTGATCTCCCATATCCCTCGAAGTCCATCGTCCAGACGTCAAAGCCATAGCCGGCGAACACGTTCATCAGCGAGTACTCGCCGCGCCCAGGAACCGTGAGATCAAATGTCGGCCGTCCAGAGATCGATGAGCCGTGCACGAGAACGAGCACCGGCATCGGCTTCTCGCCTGCCTTCGGCGCAGTCTGGCGCTTGCGGAACATGTAGAGCTTCACGTCGCCCTTCTGCGCCCAGTACTCCTGCGACCAGAACTTCTGAGGCGGACCTGAAGGCCCGCTGCTACTACGTCCTTGTGCTGACGCTGATCGGGCGATGAGTGTGGCGAGGCTGCCCATGCCGAGTCGTGTCAGAAAGGAACGTCGCTGAAGCCCGATACCTGACGCCCGAAACCTATTTCTTGCCATGAGTGTGAATGTAGTTGAGCGCAAAAGGACGGAACCGATCGTTTAGTCCCAGCGCGTTGGCTTCGGTCAGCGCGCGCTGCTCGTCCCAACCATCGGCGAGCACACGCTTCACCATCCAGAGCGATGCCGCCCGACCGCCGGCGGCGCAGTGCACATACGCGGGCTGATTCGCCGGCGCGGTAACGGCAGCAATGAAATTGTCGATCAGATGCGCGTCCGGGTTCTGCGGATCGAACGGCAGATGCACGTAGCGCATGCCCGCTGCTTTGACCGCCTCCCCTTCCTCCTCCACCTGCGCGCCCTGTTCGCTGGCGAGGCGAAGGTTAATCACCGACTTGAAGCCCATTTTCGCAACTTCGCGAATCGCTTCGGGCCTCGTCGCGCCGCCACAGGCGATGGTTGTCTCTACCTGCGCGAACGTCGAGATGCCGGGAATCTCCTTCTTGGTGACCTGTTGCGCGAACACCACGGACGACATCAGCAGCATCAGAACAGTCGTTTTCATGTGCGTCGTTTTCATGTGCGGCGTACGGGCGCGTGAAGGGGTGGGGTCTTCAGACCCGCCCACGCCCATCCTCAGTGTGTCAGAGCATACAGGAGGACGTCGATGCCCACTGAATAAGCATCGGGCGAGAAATGCACGAAGTATTCGTGCTCCTCACCTTCGCGCTCCCAGCCGTCCGGAATGTCGTCGTTGTGCACCATGACGACCATGACTCGCCCCTTTTCATCGACGATCGCTCGCGCGCTCTGCGTTCCCGGCTGCACGCCGCGCTCGGTCGTGCCGCCGCCGGTACGACGCCACGACTGAATCGAAGACATCTGCGGCAGGTGCGACAGTTCGAACTGCGTGTGCCAGATCGGATGATCCATGGGCAGATCGATGATCGGGTACTTGTCATGCGGCAACGCGCGGCCAATCTGGTCGTCGAACTGCTCCTTCGCCAGCGGGCCCCAGTAATCGGAAACAAACGCGAAGCCGCCCTTGAGGAAGTACTCGCGCAGTTGCTTCACCTCTTGATCGGTGAAGATCGCGGTGCCCGCATCCTCGAGCAGGATGAACGGACACTGGAACAGCGCCTGGTCGGTGATGCGGACGACGACGTATTCAGGATCGTGGTGATCTGGCTGCTTGGTGACGCGCGTGCGCGTCAGCTCGGCTAGCCGAACACTGAAGTTGATGTCGGCACCGGGATAATCGGTGTCCCAGCCGCGCTTTTCACGACGGTTGCTCGTGAACTGCAGCCGGCACATGTTGAACGCGCCCTTGAAGCTGTTGGCAGTGGGATACCGCGGTGGTGTGTAGCCGTAATAGCCGCTGAAGATCTGCTGCGCGTACCCCACCGCCGCGCACATGGCGACGAACGCCACGACGACGGCAATGGTCGACCTGCGCCGCATAACGTTCCCTATAGTAGTTCCAGATTTCCTTGACTGCCAGACTCACGGGGAGCACACTCCCGGGCAACAGGAGGCTCGCTATGAAGACGACGCGCCTGATCGTCTTGCTCTGCTGTGTACTGGGGCTTTCGATGTCCCTGACCTCGCTCCGCGCGCAACAAGCCGGCGGATCCGTGGCAATCGATAACGACGACATCGGCGGCGTCGTCACCGGCGCCCGCGGACCCGAAGCGGGTGTCTGGGTCATCGCCGAAACCCGCGAAACGCCTACCCGGCTGATCAAGATCGTCGTCACCAACGATCAGGGACGCTACGTCATTCCCGACCTGCCGAAAGCGACCTACGACGTGTGGGTGCGCGGCTACGGTCTGGTGGACTCCGCCAAAGTAAAAGCCACTCCTGGCAAAACGATGAACCTGACGGCGGTGACCGCGCCGAATCCTGCTGCTGCCGCGCAGTACTACCCTGCGCAGTATTGGTGGTCGCTGATGCAACTGCCCCCGAAGAGCGACTTCCCCGGCAAGGGCACCGGACCAGGTGGCAACGGTATCTCGCCGAGCATCAAAAGTCAGGGTGAGTGGGTCCGTAACATCGTTGCGACCGACGCGTGCACGGCATGCCATCAGATCGGCGGCAAGGCGACGCGCGAGGTCCCGAAAGCACTGGGCACGTTCGAAGATTCAATCGCCGCGTGGGATCGCCGTATCCAGTCCGGGCAGGCTGGCGGCGCGATGAGCGCGCGATTCACGCAGGTCGGACGTCAGCGGGCGCTGCAGATGTATGCGGACTGGACCGATCGCGTCGCGCGCGGGGAGCTGCCGGCATCCGCACCGCAGCGGCCGACGGGGCGCGAGCGCAACATCGTCATCACGATGTGGGACTACGGGACGCCGACGACGTATCTCCACGACGAAATCTCGAGCGACAAGCGCAATCCGACGGTCAACGCCAACGGTCCGATCTATGGCGCAACCGAGGAGAGCACGCAGTTCCTGCCGGTCGTGAACCCGGCGCAGAACTCCGCTACGCAGGTTGCGCTCGTGGTACGTGATCCGAAAACGCCGAGTGCCGCCGATCAACCGCCCGCCGCGCCGTCCGCGTACTGGGGCGACGAGGCGATCTGGAACAGCCAGTCGGTCTCACACAGCTTCGCCATGGACAAGGAAGCGCGCGTCTGGGTCGCGGCGCGGATCCGTCCGTCCGAAACGGCCGCGTGGTGCCGCGAGGGCTCGAGCCACCCGTCGGCGAAGCTGGTCCCGATTGCGCAGAGCAACCGCGAAATGCAGATGTGGGATCCGAAGACGAAGAAGATGACGACCATCGACACATGCTTCGGGACGCATCATCTGAACTTCGACGACAAAGACGTGCTCTGGTTTACAGGCAGCGGCCCGGTGATCGCGTGGTTCGACACGAAGATCTACAACCAGACGCACGACGAGGCGAAGGCGCAGGGCTGGGCGCCGTTCGTGCTCGACACCAACGGCAACGGCAAGCGCGACGCGTATGTCGGCATCAACGACCCGATCGATCCGACCAAGGACAAGCGCATCCAGGGCGGCTTCTACGGCGTCGCGCCCGCGCCGGACGGCTCGGTGTGGGGATCGGTGCTCGGTATGCCCGGCGCCCTGGTTCGTGTCGTTCCGGGTCCAGACCCGACCAACACGGCGCTCTCGGAGATCTACGAGATTCCGTGGAACAACCCGAAGGCCTCGGCGCAGGGCTTCGCACCGCGCGGCATGGACGTCGATTCCAAGGGTGTCGTCTGGACGACGCTCTCGAGTGGACAGCTGGCAAGCTTCGATCGCCGCAAGTGCACGGGGCCGCTCAACGGACCCACCGCCACCGGCCAGCATTGCCCCGAAGGTTGGACGCTCTACGCCTACCCCGGTCCAAACTTCAAGGGCGCGGTTGACGTCGCCAGCGCGGACTCGGCGTACTACAACTTCGTTGACCGCTTCGACATGCTCGGCCTCGGCAAGGACATTCCGCTGGCGACGGGCAATGAGTCTGAAGCGCTGAACGCGCTGGTCGACGGGAAGTTCCTGACGTTCCGCATCCCCTACCCGATGGGGTACTACGGCAAGGGCTTCGACGGCCGCATCGACGATGCGAATGCGGGCTGGAAAGGAAAGGCGGTCTACAGCACGTTTGCGACGCGTGCGCCGTTCCACATGGAAGGCGGCAAGGGTCAGGTCGCGAAGATCATCAAGTTCCAGGTAAGGCCCGACGTCCTGTCGAAGTAGTCGGGCAAACTCCAAGATCCAAGTTCCAAGATCCAAGATCCAACAGTCATTGGAATTTGGAGCTTGGATCTTGGAGCTTGGAGCTTTCTTACCGCCCTCGAATTCCCGGCGGCGGCACGTCAGGTTCGTTATGGTTGATGTTGTTGTAGCGAACCCGCGTCCCGTTCTCGTCCAACCAGCTGAGTGACTGCTGAAAGATCGTCGGCGGCGGATAGTTCTTCGGGACGCGTGCCTCGAGGATCACCAGGTGATTGGCGTGCATGTAGATGGACGCGAAGATGCGCGACTGATCCTTGTTATCCGTCAGCTGCAGCTCCTGCCCCGCCACGAGGTCCGCGAAGTTCGCCATCACGTTGACAACCTTCACGTCACGCTGCAGAAACTTGTTCGACGCATAGAGCACGGCGCCGCGCACGTCATTCTTCCAGTAACCCAATCCCCAGTCGTGAATGCCCTGGCATGTTTCCGTTCCCGGCGCGCACGACATCGATCGCTCTGACAGCAGCCGCTGAATCGGGTTGTAGTCGACGACGGTGATCGAGAACTTTCCGGGACCGGACGCGCCGGTGTAGACGCGCGCCGGCAGAATCGCGCCGAACTGCGATGTCCACGTCGTCTCCGTAACGGTAGGGGTGCCCGGGAAGTTGACGCTGAACCGCTCTTCCTTGCTGAAGAACTCGTCCCAGTCCTGCGCGACCGCGTTCGATGCGAGCGCCAGCATCAGTGCCGGAACAAAGACCGTGGTCAGCCGCATCATGGCACCCTCAATTTCAACGTGTTGCTGTCGATCTTCTGCGTGTCGCTGGCGCGCAGCTCGAGGTCGCACGCCGCGGCGGCTGGTCGCGGAATCGACGCGCGCACGCCGTTGCCCATCCGCTTCCCTCTCACTACGCCGACCGTCGGCTCCCCTCCGCACGCAACAGTAAACCAGACATACGGCTCATCGCCGAGATCGTTGCTGTCGTCAGTTGCCGAGAACTGCACGTCAATCGACTGCGCCGCCGCCTGCGCAAGGGTGAGGGTCGAGATGCGCGGCACATGGTTGGGGATGACGAGCGGTGCGGCTGTCGAACGGGCCGCGGGGGTCAACAGGACAAGGGTCCGCGGACCCGGCGCCGCGTCGGCGGCGACATCGACCGTCACGTCCCACCATGCCACGTTTTGAGACAGTTCGGCCTTCTTGAAATTGGACACGCCCGTCACGCGGACGCCAGCCGAGGGCGTCACCTCGGCGCCGGTGAACGTTTCGCGACTCGGAATGGCGATGTGGATGGTACTGCTCTGGCCGCGAACCAGTTGATTTGGAAAGGCTATCTCGATGGCAGGCGTCTGCTGCGCGAGGCAGACGGGAACCACGCCCGTGAAGCACGCCAGGAAAGCCACCACCACCTTCACGGCGCGCCGAATCTACCACAAACACCCTGCTGGCCGTGCACGCGGTGCCGATATAAAGGGCATGCAACCCGTGCTGCTCCTGCTGACGCTGGCGTTCAGCATCGGCCTTGCGCTTGTGATTTCCCGGATTTTCCTCGGGTGCGTCTTCCACCTGATGACGCATCGCACGCTGCCGTTCGTCTTCTACTGGCGCCGCGTCGCTTTCGTGACCGCCCTGTTCTGGCTCTGGTACCTCACGCCCGCCATCGCGCAGAGCCACGCGGCCACCGCGGTCATCCAGCTGCTGCTCACGAATCCCTGACCCCCTCCCCCTAACCGCTGATTTGCGCTAGCCTGTGCACCCGGTACGGGGCACAGCCATGAGCAATACAACTGAACCTCACCTCGCTGCTGATCTCGCCGTGAGTCTGCACGAGGATCGTCCTGGAGTCCTCGCGCGCGCCATCACCTGTGTGAGCGCTGCCGGCATCAATATCGACGGCTACTCCGAAATGAACGGTGTCGTGCACGTCCTCGCGCCGGATTTGGAAGCCGCCCGCCGCTGTTTGAGCGACGCGGGCTTTCGTATCATCCAGCAACAGCAGGTTGCGATCATTCCGGTCGCCGACCAGCCGGGCGCAGCAGCGCGCGTGTTTCAAGCGATTGCGAACGCACACATCAACGTGCGTTACAGCTATCTCGCCACAGGCAATCGACTGGTGATCGCGTCGGACAATCCGAGGGCGGTGCTCGACGCGTTATCGGGGTAGCGCTGCCGAGCCTTGGTATTGCTTGTGACCGAAGAGCGTCTCCTGCAGGTTCTCCTGAATCCCTTCCCAGCAGGCGTTCTCCCAGATCTCCAGCGGCTTGTCGTTGTTGCGTCTCCATCCTGACACCATCGTCCACGGACGCGTGTAGACGGTCGGATCGGTCACAGTCGCCTCGTAGTGGATGACGTCCTTGTCGATCATCGTGAAGCGCTCGACGACATGGACGCTCTCGCTGAAGAAGTTGCCCACGGCATCCAGCCACTGACGATCGCGCTGGTTGGTCACGTCGATGACGAGCGTGTTGCCCTCCCAGCGCCCGCGTGAGTCTCCCGAGTACAGGCGGATGTTGGTTCCCACGTGCGCGCGGCCGTCCGTTGGGATGGCGCGATACGTGTGCGCAAAGTCGTTGATCATGAACACGTTGCCCGGTGTCTGGACCACACGGAACGTGCCGGGACCGTACGCCTGCTTCGGCGACACGAGCGGCGTGCAGAGCGCCATCGGATTCACATACGTGGCGAACATCTCGTCGCGCCGAGCGGCAGCCCACGGTTGATATGGAATCCGGCCGTCAACCGGATCGATGATCGAGCTCTTGCCGCCGGAGGTATCCATAGTCTCCGGATGCTCTTCGATGTTCTCCATGTTGCGCACGACGATGCGATTCCAGAAGCCGGTGAGGTCCGGTTTGCCGTCCGCGGTGCGCGGCGGCTGGAATGTCTTGATCTTCTCGAGCGCGCACTTGTGAAATGCGGCCGGCTCTTCCGGACAACCGCCGTACTGCCGGTATGGTTGCATCTGCGTCGGTCCCGATCCGGGCGGCGGCGTGGCGAACGGCGCCCGTTGACCTGCCATCACCGGCTGCAGCAGCAGCGCGAAGGCGAGAACGAATCCACAGCGCGCAAGAGAACGCATCGTGGCTTGAACTATACTCCCGGTCCACTGACGTCCACACATCAAGGGGGCTCACATGCGCGTGCTCGCGAAGCTGACCCGGCTGGCCGTTTCGTCCGTCCTCCTCACCGTTATTCCCGCTCACGTCTACGCGCAAGCCTCGATCGCCGGTGTCGTGAAAGATACGTCGGGCGCCGTCCTGCCCGGCGTCACCGTCGAGGCGAGCAGCCCGGCGCTCATCGAGAGAGTGCGGTCGGTCGTTACCGACGGCACCGGCCAGTTCCAGATTGTGAACCTCGTCCCCGGCACCTACAGCGTGACGTTTGCACTGGCCGGCTTCAACACGGTGAAGCGAGACGGCATCGTGCTGTCCGGATCGTTCACCGCGAAGATCGACGCGGACCTGCGCGTTGGGGCGCTCGAGGAAACCATCACGGTCACCGGCGAGACGCCGCTCGTCGACGTGCAGAACACCAAGCGCGAACGCGTCATCGATCGCGAAATCATCGACAACATCCCGACCAGCCGCACCGCCTACGACATGGCGTCGCTCATTCCGGGCGTATCGCGCAGCGGCCTCACCAATCAGGATGTCGGCGGCACCGCCTCGTCAGGCAATCCGATCGGAAGCGTCGCGATCCATGGCGGCCGCACCGGCGATCAGGTGCTGCTGCGCAACGGCATCGAGACGGTCGGCCAATCGAGCACAGGCTTCTCGACTCCGGTGAACATCAACCCGATCGGCACGCAGGAAGTAGCGGTGGACACCGCGTCGGCGGGCGCGGAGTACACGACGGGCGGCGTGCGCATCAACGTCATCCCGCGCGACGGCGGCAACATCTTCAGCGGCGCGCTGTTCGTCAGCTACGCGAACCCGGCGTGGCAGGCCAACAACATCACGCCGGCGCTGAAGGCGCGCGGCGTCAGCTCCGGCGACCGCCTCAAGGACAACTCCGACTTCAACCCGGGCTTCGGCGGCCCCATCAAGAAGGACAAAATCTGGTTCTTCCTCTCGGCGCGCTACAAGAAGTCCGGGAACTATGCGACCGGGATGTACTACGACAAGAACTTCAACAACCCGAATGTCTGGGTCTTCGAGCCCGACCTGAACAAGCCGGCGGCGAATCCATCCGTCTGGAAGGGCGCGCAGCTGCGCCTGACGTGGCAGGTCGCCGCCAAGCACAAGATCGGCGTCAACTGGAACGACGACGTCGTCAACTATTCGCCCTCGGCGGTCAGCCTGACGACCGCGCCCGAAGCGGCGGAACGCCGCATCTATCCGCTGCAGCGGCAGGTGCAGGTGGATTGGAGCTCACCGCTCACCAACCGCATCCTCCTCGAAGCCGGCTTCAACCGCTACCGCGCGGCGAGCAATCTGCTGCCGATGAGCGGTCTCAGTCCCGCGATGATCCCGACCACGGAGCAGTTAACCGGATTGAAGTTTCGCTCGCTGGAGACGCATCGCCTGCAGCCCGCCAAGACGCTGCATCTTCGCTTCGCCGTTTCGTACATCACGGGCGCGCATAACGTGAAGGTCGGCCTCAACCACACGAGCGGCTGGAACGGGTTCACCTACGCGAATCTGAATTCCCTGAGCTACCGTCTGAGCAACGGCGTACCCAACCAGTTGAGCGAGCGGGCGTTTCCGATCTTCACGGACACGAACATGGAACACAACATGGGCGTGTTCGCGCAGGACAAGTGGACGATCCGTCAGCTGACGGCGTCCTATGGCGTGCGATACAGCTTCGCGTCGATCGGCTGGCCGGAACAACACATAGGCCCATCTCCGCTCACGCCGACTCGCGATCTCAGCTTCCCGGCGCAGCATGGATTCATCTCGTGGCACGACATCACGCCGCATCTCGGCGCCGCCTATGACGTGTTCGGCAACGGGAAGACGGCGGTCAAAGTGAGCCTGAACCGCTACCTCGAGAGCCTCTCCGCGGGCGCGCCGATTGCCCAGGATCCGAATCCACTCAGCAGCCTGATCACACAGACGACGCGCTCGTGGAACGACAGCCAGTTCGGCGTCGGCGATGCGCGGACTCGCAATTACGTCCCCGATTGTGACTTGCGGAATCCTGCAGCCAACGGTGAGTGCGGCGCGATGGCCAATGCGAACTTCGGCCTGCCCGTGCCCGGCGCCACTTACGACACGAACATGACGCACGGCTGGTTCAAGCGCGGCTTCAACTGGGAGTTCTCGACGGGCGTGCAGCACGAAGTGCTGCCGCGAACCTCAGTCGACGTCAGCTACTACCGGCGCACCTACGGTAACTCGCGCGTCACGGACAACCGCATCCTCTCGCCGGCGGACTTCGACAAGTTCGACGTGACCGCGCCGATCAATCCCGCGCTGCCCGGCGGCGGCGGATACGTCGTGCGGGGGATGTACAACCTCAATCCCGCGAAGTTCGGCCTCGCGTCGGACAACTTCGTCACGCTGGCGAAGAACTACGGCGATCAGGTTGAGTACTGGCACGGCGTCGACGTGAACCTCGCGACGCGGTATTTCCGCGGCGTGCTGCTGCAGGGCGGCACGAGCACGGGCCGGACCGTGACCGACAACTGCGCGCTGCTGGCGCAGGTGCCCGAACCCGCGGAAACGCGTGGCAACAACGGCCTCGTCACAACGGCCGCGGTACGGCCGCTGCAGTTCTGTCACAACGCGACGAACTGGCTGACGCAGGTGAAGTTCCTCGGCTCGTACACGATCCCTCGCATCGACGTGCTCGTCAGCGGCACGCTGCAGAATCTGCCGGGCCCGCCGATCCTGGCGAATTACAACCTGTCGACGGCCGATGCCGCGAAGACCCTCGGGCGTCCACTCTCGGGCGGCGCTGCGAACGTGTCGGTCGGGTTGATCAATCCAAACACGGTGTTCGGCGATCGCCTGAACCAGGTGGACTTCCGCGTCGGCAAGGTCCTCCGCTACGGGAAGATGCGCAGCACGGTGAGCCTCGACCTCTACAACGCGCTCAACGTGAGCACGATCCTGGCGCAGAACAACACGTTCGGTCCCGCGTGGCTGCAACCGACGACGATCATGCCCGCGCGATTTGCGAAGGTCAGCCTGCAGTTCGATTTCTAGTCGTACCTTAGAAGTCCAATTGCACGCCCAGCTTGGCGAAGCGTCCCAGGATCACTGCCTGCGGACGCAGCCACGACGCATAGTTCGTGTTGACCCCCGTTACCGCGTCGACGTTCAGCGCGTTGTACAGGTCGAACTGAAACGTCGTCTTCGTGCGGCCGACACGGACCGGCCGCGCGAAGCGGACGTCAAGCTGATTCAGCCGCTCGCCGTAGAGCGTTCCGGGCGACACGAGATTGATCGAGACGTTCTGTACACCACCAGACAACGGTCGCCCCAGCTTCGGCTGAATCTGCGAGTTGGTGGCGGTGTAGAACGCGTTCAGCTCCGGGCCGGGAATGCTCTGAAGCGCCGAACTGACCTGCACCTCCGCGCGCGGAATCGTATACGAGCCGAGCAGCTTCACCTGCGTCTGCGGGCGTTCGGTGTGGCAATGCCACGCAAGCGGACTCGCGAGGTTCAGCGTCGACGTGCTCGTGCCCGCGGCAACGACCGGCGCCGAATACGGATCGGCGGCCGTGTACTCCGGCACCTTCGAGCGGATATCACAAACGTCCTGAGTGATCGTGCCCGTATCGAGGCCGCCCTGCAGAATGATTTCATGCGGAAGCCGCGCGTTTACGGTGAACGCGGCGCCGTTCCACATCTGCACCTCTTTGCCGAAATTCTTCGCAAAGGTCGTGATGTTGTCGGTCTGGCCGAACTTGTTCGGATTCACGTCGTAGAGGCCGGTAATCACGTTGCCGCCGCCACCGGGCAGCCGCGCGTCCACCGGCGCGGTGATGCTGAACTGCGTGAAATCCGCGGCGGTCACGGCGCGGTTGTCGATAATCGTGAAGTTGCCGTACCAACGTCGGAAGTACGTGGCGTCGACAGACAGGCCGGTCATGAGCTGGCGCTGCACACCCGCCGAGAATTCCCAGTTGTAGAGGCGTTTTCCCCAACCACGCAGGATGTCCGGATCGAAGTTCGCCTGCGCGCCGGCGCTGCCGAAGAGCGTGTTGGCGACCGCTCCGCATTCACCGTTCGCCGTCAGCACGATCAGATTGCAATCGGGAACGAAGTTCGTGTTGTCGTCGCTCCAAGACCGTGTGGTTGAAGTCGCCAGCCGGACGATCGGATTATTCGCCCCCGCGATGCCGCCGACGGTGTAGGGCTCGACGTTGCGATTGAGGCTGACCTTCAGCGCGGTTCTGCCGTTGCCATGCAGGTCGTAGGCGGCGCTCAGTTTCGGGCTCAGGTCTTTGAGATTCAGCCCCTGCGTATCCGGGAACGTGAAGTTGCGATTTGGCGCAAGCGGCGCCGGACCGACGGATTGCGCGGGAAAACTATTCTTGAACCAGTCGAGCCGCAACCCGGCGTTCAGCGTCAGCCGATCGATCGTCCACCGATCCTGCGCATAGGCGCCGAACTGGTGATCGACGTCCACCACGAACTGCACCGGGTAAGCGCGCATGGTGATCTGGTTTGGACTGCCATTGTTGAATCGGTAGCTCACCGGGTTCAGATCCCAGTCGCGCTCCGAGGTGCTGCCTGAAATGTCGCCGAGGCCGAATTTGAAGGAATGCGCGCCGGTGATGTACGACACCGCGGCGCGGTAGAAGAAGACGTTGCTCGCACGGTTGATGAAGAACTGCCGCGCGCGGTACTGCCGCCCCGTGGACTGCTCCAGCACGCCGATCATCGCAGGGCTTACCGTACGATCCGGATCGCGAATCGCGCGCTCGAAGCTGTGCTTCACAGCGCCATCGATGAGCATCCGATTCGTCAGCGGAATGGTGACGTCCGTGGTGATCTGGCGTTCGACGGGAAAGTAATGATACGGACCGGCCTCGGCGGCGAGCAGAGTACCGCCAGGGGCGCCGGTCACATCGAGAATCGACGGCCAGTTGCGCGCCGTCTGCTGCACGTAGAGCACGCCCAGTTTCACCTTCGGCGCCGCCTGCATCGTCACGCGCAGGCGGCCATCGTTGACGTTCGAATCGTTCGATACCGGCTTGGTGAAATCCGGCTGATAGGTCCAGACAGTCGGGTTGTTCGCATTCTTGTCGTAGAACTCGTCGGCCATCCACTTGGATGAGGTGGCGTGGCGGCCCGACAGGTAGAACCATGCCTTGTTGCGGCGCAGCGGTCCGCCGAAGCCGGGGTTGAAATCGAACATGTTGTGGATCCGGTTCGGCGTGCGTAGGCCCGCTGCACGCAATCGATCCGTGAAGTTGCTGGCGCCGAGTGACTCCATCGTGCCATTCATGAACAGCACGCCGTTGTAGGCGTTGCCCCCCTCGCGCGGGATGACGTTCATACGCACGCCGCCGCCGGCGGTGTCGGCGCCGGCGCCCGCGTAGTCGACGGCGATCTCCTGCGAGGCCGCCATGTTGAACGTGATCTGCGAGTTCGCCGGCGAGATGAGCGCGGCGGTCGACAGGCCGTCCTCGAGCAGCGACTGCGAGTTGCCCGTCGACCCATGCACCTGCATCGTGATTGCGCCCGAGAGCTGTGTCGCGCCGCCGACGTCCTGATTGGTGGCGTTCACGGTCACGCCCGGTATCAGCGCCATCTGCGCGAACGGCGAGCGTCCGGCGGGCAGCTTGTCGATCAGGTCGCGGTCGATGACGCGCTCCTTGTTGGCGCTTTGCACATCGACAATCGGCGACTCGCCGCTGACCGTAATAGTTTCCTGCAGCGCGCCAACACGAAGCTCCGTGTCGATCGTCGCGGTGAACGTTCCGGTCAGTTGAACGCCTTCCCGTTTCACCGTGCTGAACCCGCCGAGCGCGAACGTGACCGTGTACGTTCCCGGGGGCAGCAGCTCGATCCGGTACTGACCGGTGCTTCCAGTTACGACGGTGCGAACCTGTTCGATAAGTGCCGGACTGGACGCTTCCACCGTGACGCCCGGCAGCACGGCGCCGGATGCGTCCTTCACCTGACCCGCAATGGATGCCTGTGCCCTGACGATCGCCGGGGTGACGAGGAGCACCACCAGCGACGCAACGATGACTCGCAGTCGACGCATGAATGCCTCCCTGGCACTGAACCCGAGAGCTGAAACCTAAAACCTAAAACCCGAAACCTGTTACCTGATACCTAGAAGTCGAACTGGACTCCGATCTTGGCGAAGCGCGCGAGCTCGATCGACGTCGGCCGCTGCCACGTCGCATAGGCGTAGTTCACCGTCAGCACGGTGTTTACGTTGAACAGGTTGTAGACGTCGAGATTAACGACCGTCTTCGTGCGGCCGAAACGCAGGATCTTCCCGAAACGCATGTCCACCTGATTCAGCCGATCGCCGTACATCGTGCCCGGCTCGACGATGGTGACGGGCAGATTGCTCACGCCACCCGACAGCACCCGACCAAGTGCCGGCTGGACGACGGCATTGGTGGCGGTGTAGTTGGCATAGATCTCCGGTCCCGGCACGCTGCGGAAGGTCCCGCTCACCAGTACGTCCGCGCGCGGAATTGTGTAGCTGCCTGCGAACTTCACATTGGTCAGAAACGGCGACGTCTGACGGCAGTACTGCGCGGGGATCCACTGGTTCTGAATCGCCGCGGCGTTGTTCGTCGACACCGCCAGCACCTGTGGCGTCGTCGCGTTACTGGCGGCCGTCAACGTGCCGAGCAGCATCTCCGGCACTTTCGCGGCCACGTCGCAGATGTCGGTGAGCGTGCTGCCGGTGCTCAGACCACCCTGCAGCATTACGCCTGCCTGCGGGCGCATGTTCAAGTTCACATCGACGCCCTGCCACCGTTCGACCTGCTTGCCATAGTTGCGCGCCCGCGTCACGAAGTTGTCGGCCGGACGGCCGAAGCTTGACGGCTTGAGATCGTAGAGACCCGACACCGTGTATCCGCCGCCGTTGGGCAGCCGCGGATCGACCGGCACCGTGATGCCGAACCGATCGAAGTCCGACGCGCTGACGGCGCGGTTGTCGGTGATCGAGAAGTTCTCGTAGGTGCGCCGGAAATAAGCGGCATCGATCGACGTACGCGCGAACAGCTCGCGCTGCACGCCCGCCGAGAACTCCCAGTTCGCGAGGCGCTTGTCCCAGCCGCGCAGCAAGTCCGGATCGTAGGTGGCACCGGGTCGCGCGCTCCCGAATGCGGAGTTCGCCATCGCGCCGCACTCGCCGTTGGCGAGCGGGCTGACGAGGTTGCAATCGGGGATGAAGTTCGTGTTGGCGTCGCCCCACGAACGTGTCGTGCTCGTGACCAGTGTGTTGAGCGGGCTCGGTTCGGCCGCGAGCGGCGAACCCGCGGCTTCGTTCTGCAGATAGCGGTTCAAGCTCACCTTCAGCGCCGTCTTCCCCTTCCCTCTCGGATCGAAGCTGAGACCGAGACGCGGGCTGAGGTCGTGCCACGCGGTGTTGCTCTGCGCGGGGAACGTGATGTCGCGCGTCGGCGCGAGCGCAACGGGACCTGCGTGCTGTTCAGGGAAGCTGCTCGCAAAATAGTCGTAGCGCAGCCCGTAACTCGCGGTGAGATGCCGCACGCTCCACTTGTCCTGCCCGTAGATCGACAGGTTGTGGTCGACGTTCACCTGCCCGGTCAGTGGCAGCGCGCGCTGTGTAATCAGGTTGGGCATGCCGTTATTGAAGCGGTACGTCAGCGGCTGATCCCCGTCGCTCGTCACGCGCCCCTCGAAGCCGCTGCTGTGCGTGAGGCCGGCCTTGAAGGCGTGCGCGCCGGTGATGTACGACGCGCCAAAGCGGAGGTGAATCGCATGGTTCGGGCCGTTGCGGAAGTTGTCGGCTGACCGGTAGCGCAGGCCCGTCGACTGTTCGTTGACGGTGATCATCTGCGGGCTCGTATCGAGCGCCGGCAGCCGCACGCTGCGGCCGAAATGATTCGCGATGCCCGCCTCGAGCAATAGGCGGTTCGTCACCGGCGAGGTCCAGTCGAGCACCTGCCGCCGCTGGATCGGATACCGCTCGCGGATATCCGCCTCGGGCGCGACGGTCGCCGAGACAACGCCGACGCACGTGCAGCCCGCCTGATCGGCGTCGAGGATCCCGATTTTGTTGCGCGGGCTCACCTGCCACGTCAGGCGCGCGTCGCCGCCGTAGTAATGCGTATCCTTGAACGCCGGCCGGCTCAGATCCGGCTCGTAGGTCCATGCGTTCGGGTTGTTCGCGTTCTTGTTGAACCACATGTCCGCGACGTCGAGCTGCGATCCCGAATAAAGTGCCGACACGTAGAACCACAGCTTGTTCTGTCGAATGGGGCCGCCGAAACCCGGGTTCACGTCCCACAGCTTTCGCACGGCGTCCGGCGTGCGCAGCCCTAGCCGCCGCAAATCATCGGTAAAGTTGCTGCCCTGCATGCCGTGCGTCGCGATGCTTGCGAACATCGTTCCGTTGAACGTGTTTCCCCCCTCGCGCGGGACGATGTTGATGCGGACGCCGCCGGTCGGTACGTCGGCGGTGTTGGCCGAGTAGTCGAGCGTGACTTCCTGCACGCTCGCCATGCTGTAGACCAGACGCGTCGTGAACCCGGTCGACGCCATCGCGTTCATCGTGATGCCGTCCATCGATGTCCAGCCGTCACCGCTCCGCCCGCCGTGCGCCAGCATCCCCGTGGTCGCGTTGATGACGGCGCCGCCGACGTCCTGCGCGACGTTGGTCGTGATGCCGGGATTCAGCGCGCCGAGCGCGAAGATATTCCGGCCGGCCGGAATATTCTCGATGGTGTCGCGATCGACGATGCGCTGGCGCGCGGTGTTCTGCACGTCAACAGTCGGCGCTTCGCCGGTGACGGTGACCGTCTCCTCCAGCGCACCGACGCGAAGATTGCCGTTCACCGTCGCCGTGAAGTTGCCGGTCAGCTCGATGCCTTCACGCTTCAGCGTGTTGAAGCCCGCGAGCATGAACGTCACGCTGTAGGCGCCCGGAGGTAAATTGACGATCTGGTACTGGCCCGTTCCATCGCTGACCGCGGAACGAACGCGTTCGATGAGTACGGGGCTTGCCACTTCGACGGTGACGCCGGGAAGCACGGCGCCTGAACTATCCGTCACAACCCCGGTGATCGCTCCCTGTGCGAACGCGAGAGCGGGGATGAGGACCGCCGATACGAGTACCATCACGATCGTCACGAATCTGCCCATGTTGGCTCCTTGGGTCGGTTGCAGGACGCAACCATGTGTGAAGTGGCGCAGACAGTACGAGACGTACGAGGCGGTGTCAAGCCTGCGTGCAGTAAGCTGTGGCCTATGAGTGCCGACCATCGTTCGCTCGAACAGCAGCTTTGCTCAGACCTGGGTCTCACGCGCCGACCGGTCGCCATTGCCTTCCGCGACGCGCCGCCGCCAGGCGTGGAGAAATTCGTCGGCTCCGTGCCATCGGGATGCAGCTTCTGGCGCCTCGCATCGGAGGGGCGCACGTTCTTCACAGTGCCGTCCGATCACTACAACTGCGCCATCGGCTCGTACACCCACAACATCCCGTTGCCCGCCGCACGCGCGAACGAGTTGAACGACACGCTCGGCTTCATGGCGAGCATCGGCTACGTGCGGATGGAGGAGGTGGCCGGGATTCCCGTTCTGCCGGCGACGCCGGGCGCGATCGTCTACGCGCCGCTCGGCGACACGCCCGTCGACCCTGATGTGGTGCTCTTCCGGGGCACGGCCGCGCGCGTCATGCTGCTGCAGGAAGCTGCCATTGCCGCAGGCAGCACGAGCGTGAACACGTTCGGCCGTCCAACATGCATGGCGCTGCCTGCCGCGCTCGCCAATGGGATGACGATCAGCACAGGGTGTGTCGGCAACCGCGTGTATACAGGTATCGACGAAGGCGAGCTCTATGCGGCCGTGCCCGGTAAGGATCTCGGGAAGCTGGCGGCTGCCGGCGCCACCGTGCGATCGGCCAACGCCAAGCTACAGGAGTACCACGAGACGCGCCGGCGCCTGCTCGCAACGGACCCCGACGCAGTCACGCCAGCGTGACCGCGCGTGCTACTTCGCGCCCGCGGGTTTAGCGAAGAACTTCTCATCAACCGCGACGTTCGGCGTGATGCTGTTCAATTTGATTGTCATCTGCATGTAGGTCTGGCTCACCGTCCAGGCGAACGGCATCTTCACCCCGGCCACGTCACGGTAATCGTCGTAGTTGATTTCGGTCGGCACCGGCCCTACAGGTGTCGCGTTCCATCGCACCAGCCGGACGAGCAATCCCGTCTTCGGATCGAAGTACAGGTTCACGGGCAGCAGCGGCGGATTCGTGCCTTGCACAATCTGAACGGGCTTGCCGTCGATCGCCGAGCGACCCACCTTCCATCCCTTGAACGCGTCCTTGATCCCGGCCGGGAACGCGACGAGCGCTTCGAGCCGATAGCGATCCAGGTTGCCGCTGGTCAAGGTTTCCGGTGCGGGCGCATCGGGACCCACCCACCAGCCGTTCCTGCCGTCGAAGACACGGAAACTGTCACCGTCGGGCATGTGGATGATCCACGTGCGTTGATTCGGTGCCTTCGCGTAGATGTCGACCGGAATCTCCTTATGGTCGGTGTCGAATCCCGAATACGTGCCCTTCGCGCTGAAGCTGGTCAGCTTCGCAAGCTGCGCGCTGCCGCCAATCGCCTGCAGGTATCTATCGAGGATTTCACCGGCGGCAGGCTTCGCCTCCGCTGGAAAGTTGATCACGTTCGGGTCGTCTTCCGGTTCGCCGTACTGCAGCGCCAGTTTCGGCGACGTGACGGGGCTGTTGCTGCCGCGATGGCAGGTAAAGCAGGTCACCATCGGACGCCCGCCGAAGTTCGCCTGGTTGATGCCATTCATCATCGCAATCATCTGGCGTGCGCGACGGATGCGCGGCGTTTCATCGCCAAATGCTTCGTGCCTGAAGACCGCGTCCTTGGAATGGCAGAACGTGCAATCCTCGCCCATCGACGAGGCGAACATCCCCATCACGTCGAAAAACGTATCGACGGGAATGCCTTTCAGAACCTGAATGTTGCGGAACACCTGGTCGGTCAGGAGTGGCTGCGCCGCAGGCGCCGTCTGAGCAGCGATGCGGACGGACGCCACAGCCGCAAGGAGGACCAGCGTCGGCAGCAGCGCTCTGTTCATGGCGGCGTATGGTAGCATCCGCTCGCAAGGAGGCGACATGCGTGTAATCCTGGCATTCGTAATCTCCCTCGGAATCCTGCTTGCCACTGCATCGATCCAGGCCCATCACTCCTTTTCCGCCACCTACGACGGCAACAAGCCGATCACGCTGCGCGGCACCATCGTCAAAATGGGATGGCAGAACCCGCACGCGCACCTCTACGTCGACGTCAAGAACGCCGACGGCAAGGTCGTGACCTGGGAAGTCGAGAGCGCGGGACCGACGACGCTGATGAAACAGGGATTGCGCAAAGAGGACTTCGTCGGTGCCGAAGTGATCATCAAGGGCTTCCTCGCCAAGGACGGCACACCGACCGTCAACGCGAGCAGCTTCACGCTGGTGGAGTCGAAGAAGGAATTCGTCAGCGACGAGAAGACGCAGTAAGGTCCTGGAGTCCGAGCCATGACGAGGTCGATGATCGCGTCCGCGGTCGCGGTAACGCTGGTCGCGCTTATGCTGGGCGCGCCGATGCAGGCATTCGCGCAGGCACGTCCCGATTTCTCGGGGACGTGGCGCATCAGCCAGGCGAAGAGCAGCCGGAATGTCGTCGGCAATACGCCCGACATCCAGTTCCCCAGTCAGCTTGATGTCAAGCAGACCGCAACCGACATTGCCGTGACGGCCACGAGCGTCCGGCAGCGGCCCGTGTCGGCCACCTACAAGCTCGATGGCACCAAAGTAAACGTGCAGGCGCCGGAAGGAATCACCGAAACCGGCCAGGCGACGCTCAACGGCTCGAATCTCGTCATCACGTCGCGGCGCTCGTTCTCGTCGCCGGCCGGCGATGTTGTGGTCGACTTCAAGGAAGTGTGGACCATCAACGGCACCGAGCTGACGATCGAGAAGACGCGCACGCAGGTCGGAGATACACCAAGCACGCAGAAAGCCGTCTACGACAAGATGTAGAGGCCGCTTTCAGGCGGCCCGACCTCAGGGGGGTGGCATGCGTCGTCGCGTGTTGACGTGGTTGATCGCTGCGGCTGCCGTTGCGACGGTAGCGCAGGCGCAGGGGCCGGCGCGTCGTCCGCCCGATCTTCAGGGCGTCTGGCGCGCGTGGAATCTGGCGAAGTACGACCTCGAGGATCACGGCAGCAAGCCCGGTGTCCCGGCGGGACGCGGCTTCGTCGTAGATCCCGCCGACGGCAGGATTCCGTACAAGCCTGAAGCGCTCGCGAAACGCGCAAAGAACTATGAGGGCACCAAAACACTCGATCCGGTGAAGAACTCAGACCCGCTGGCAAAGTGCTACCTGCCCGGCATTCCGCGGATGACCTATCTGGGGTGGCCATTCCAGATTATTCAGACGTCCGAGTACGCAACGTTTGTATACGAGTGGGCGCACAAAAAGCGGGTCGTTCCGATCGACAGCAAGATACCCGTGCCGTCTGACGACGGCGGCGCCTGGATGGGAAACGCGCGCGGACGCTACGACGGCAATTCGCTGGTGATCAATGTCACGAACTTCAACCCTTACACGTGGTTCGATATGGCCGGCAATTACCATAGCGACGCGCTGCAGGTGGTCGAGCGCTACACGCCGATGAACGCCGACACGCTACAGTACGAAGCGACGATGACCGATCCGAAGGTGTTCACGCGACCGTGGACGATTCGGATGACGCTGCAGCGGCAGAAAGACATCGGCCTGCTCGACTACGAGTGCACGGCAATGCTCGACGATCTGGGCATCGACCACACGTGGCCGAGAGACTTCGACGAGGAGAAATAAGGATGCGAGCGCGTCTTCTGGTGTCGATCGCGACGTCGCTGGTGATATTCGCGGCGACCCCGGCACGCGTTGTCGGCCAGCTCGGACGTCCGGGCGGTCTGGCCGGAGTCGACAGCACCGAGGGCACCGCCGCCACCAAGGCAGGACCTATCCCGCGCCGGCCCGATGGCCATCCGGATCTGACCGGCACATGGAACGGCTCGCCCGGTGGCGTCACCCACACCGTCATCCTCGAGGAACACCCCCCGGGCTTCGGTGTGCTCGGCGGCCAGAGCCTCATCATCGATCCGAAGGATGGGGTCATCCCCTACCTGCCGTGGGCGCTCGCGGAACGCGATCGGCGGCGAGACGATGCCAACGGCTACGAGGATCAGGTCGGCCACTGCGAGTTCTACGACATCGGCCGCATTCACCAATTCACGCAGGAATACATGTTCTCGGGCAATACGTTCATCATCAACGCCACGCAGCACATCACGCGCATCGTGCCGATGGACGGACGTCCGCACCTGCCGGCCGGCATTCGACTCTGGCTCGGTGATCCGGTCGGTCACTGGGAAGGCGACGTGCTCGTCGTGGACAGCACGAACTTCAACGACCGGACGCGCATGTCGCTCGGTGGTGACTTCCACGGCGCCGACGCTCACATCGTCGAGCGATTCCAGATGGTCGACGCGAACACCGTGCGGTGGACGATGACGATCGATAACCCCAAGGTATTCGCGCGTCCGTGGACGATGACATCCCCGGCGCCGATGACGCGCATCAAGCCGGTTCCCGATTTCGACGTCGAGGACACCTGCCATGAAGGGAACGTCGATCTGGTGCACCTGAAGAACACCTATTACCAGGCGCACGGGAAAGATGCGAAGCCGAAGTACGGCACCGACACTGACATCAGGAGATGACGATGCGCACAGCACTCGTTAGCGTGGCCCTGCTCACCGCCACGGTTGTCGCCGCGCAGAACGGGCCCGAAGCACCGCCGATCGGATTCTTCGGCAGCTACCGGGTCGCCGCCGACAAGATGGATCCGTCGAAGCTGCCGATCATCGGCGCGTGGCGAATCAATTTCGCCAAATCGGATCCGGCCCTTAAAGCGCAGAACCGCTTCAAGGACACCGGCACCGTGATCTATACGGCGGAGAACGGCGGCATCAAGCAGGAGGTCTTCCTCTACTGGCCGCCGACGAAGGCCGACTACAAGCACAGCTTCACGGACGATGCGCGCGAGTTCTTCTTCAAGCTGGATGGGAAGAACATCTACCCGAACCCGCAGGGGCCAAACGGACTCGGGCAGACCGTCGCTATGTGGCTGGTCGATCGCAACACCCTATATCGTGAGCGAGCGACGAAGGGCGTCGTCGACGAGTGGGTGCTGTATCGGGTGTCGCCGGACGGCAACACGCTTACCTGGACGAGCTTCAACGGCGGCCCCGGGAACAGCGGTCATAACGTCTGGGACCGCATCCCGATGCCGCAGCGCTAGCGGGCGAGGTGCGCGATGAGCAGCTCGATTTCGTCCGGCGTGAGCTGCGCGCCCCAGCCCGTCATCTTCGCGAGCTCGCCGCGCCACCCTTCCGCGTCGAGGCGCTGTGCCTCGATCAGATCCCTCGAGTGGCAGACGGTGCAGCGCGTCTTCAGCACTTCGCCGGCGCGGGTCGTGTCCAGCGGTGAATCGACCATAACGCTCACCTGGTCAAGACCGTTCCAGAGGTAGCCGCCGGGGTTCCACTCGCCGGTGAGCGGCTGCGTCCGGCCACTGGCATCGATGGCGCGCGAGAGCAGATGCTGCGGCCCCGCGTCCATCGGGATCCACGAGAAGGTGAACTGCCGCCACGCATATCGCGCGCGGTCGGCGCCAAGTTGCGCGGGAAACCAGGTGCGACCGCGATCGGTGGAGACGTCCACACGCTCGATCTCATTTTCGCCGCTCCAGGCAAAGCCGGAGATCGTCACTTCACGCGCATGCGCCACGATGGTGCCATCCCGTGGCGACGTAATGATCGATTTCACCGCAAGACTCCGAATCGGCACTGTATCGGCTGTCCTGACAATTGAGCCGGGTTGAACGGGATAGCGCGGGATGCGATACGACGTCGCGACGAAGGGCCCTGGATGGTCGCGATCGCTCGCCGTAAGGCGCGTCAGCCACTTCACGCTGTAGGCGCCTTCCCAGCCGGGGACGATCACGCGCAATGGAAAACCGTGCTCCGGCGCGAGCCGCACCCCGTTCATCGCATAGGCAAGCAGCGCGTCGCCGTTGATCGCCTTGTCGATCGGCAGACTGCGGACGAAATCAGGCGCACGGCCGAGACCTGTGTCGGCTCCGTCCATCCACACAAACTGCGCGGTCGACTTGATTCCGGCCTTCTTCAGCACTTCGACGAGCGGGACACCCGTCCACCGCGCAGTGCCGACGGCGCCCTTACGCCACTGCACCCCCGCGACCGGCGGGTTGTGGTAGCCGCGGCCGTTGCCCGCGCATTCGAGCGTGACGGGCGTCGTCGTCGACGGCATGCGTGTCAATCCGTCGATCGTCAGAGTCAACGGTGCATCGACTTCACCGTCGACCTGCAGCGTCCACATCTCCTCGCGAACCGCCGGCGTAAAGAAATGCGAGCGCACGTAAAACAGTTCGTTCGGAGTGATCCAGGACGTGAGGAGATGCGAAGGAGTTTCCAGATCCTGCGGGCGTGCGGAGTGGACGATCAGCGGACCCTGGGAGACAACCTGCTGGGCAAGCGCGGCGAGCGCATCCACGCCGACCAGCGCGCTGCCGGCTCCGGCCCGCAGCGCCGCGCCGAGAAATCGTCGGCGCGATACCGCGGAGAACGTCATGCCGCCACGTTAGATACTCCCCACAAGGATGTCAATACCGGATCGACGTGGTCCACGGGGTCAACGCCGCGCGATCTGATGGCGCGCGCGTTCGAGCAGCTCCAGCAGACGCGCGTAATGCGAGCCTTGCCAGTAGATGCGCTCGCATCCGGGGCAGCGGCGAAACTCGGTGAACGCCTCGCGCGTACCCGGCGGCAGTCGCTCGGCAACTGTCGCCGCCGATTCAGCGATGACCGGTGTGTTGCACTCCATGCAGCGCGTGAATGGATGCATTTCGTCGACAAGACCGAATCGGTCCAGCACTTCAACGAACTGCTGCTCCGGATCCGTGTTTCGAATCCACCGCCCGTATTGAATGATGCCGCGCTTCAGCAGTCCGAC
Source organism: Vicinamibacterales bacterium (assembly GCA_035492455.1). Taxonomy (GTDB): domain Bacteria; phylum Acidobacteriota; class Vicinamibacteria; order Vicinamibacterales; family UBA2999; genus Gp6-AA40. The sequence goes on from DATJJE010000010.1 coordinate 65,598, forward strand.
GTCGCGCGTCAATGCGACGCGACGTTCGCTCGCTGACACCGCCGCGACCTCCGC